>JAZDPP010000042.1:0-195313 GCA_043797445.1 Pseudomonadota bacterium | reverse complement strand
ACCAAAATGCAAATGACCAAAACTTGTTACCCTTATGTGCGTGAATGCGATGTTTTGGATTTCGATCATTTCAATATTTGGTATTGTTTCTGATTTCGATATTCTGATTTCGAATTTTGGTTCCGGCTTGTCCGGGTTAGGTTTACAGCAACTCGATTGCGAGCTCTGAAAGCTCGGATCGCTCCCCTTTTTCAAGGTTGACATGGGCATAGAGCGTCTGCCCTTTCATCCGCTCGATTAAGTAGCTGAGCCCATTGGACTGGCTGTCCAGGTACGGGTGATCGATCTGAAATATATCTCCCGTAAAAACGATCTTGGTTCCCTCCCCCGCCCGGGTAATAATCGTTTTCACTTCATGAGGCGTCAGATTTTGCGCCTCATCCACGATGAAGAACACCTTGACGATGCTGCGCCCACGGATATACGAAAGAGGGGTTATGACGATTTTTTCGGAATCCATCAGTTCCCGGACCTGCATTTTCCGATTGCTCTCACCGCCGGGCCGGTTTTCAATCACCGACAGGTTATCGAAGAGCGGTTGCATGTAAGGATCGAGCTTGCTCTTGATATCGCCGGGCAGAAACCCGATATCCTTGTTGCTGAGCGGCACGGCCGGACGGGCGAGAAAAATCTGCCGGAAATCCTTCTTGATTTCCAGCGCGGCCGCCAGCGCCAAAAGCGTTTTCCCGGTTCCTGCTTTTCCGGTAAGGGTGACCAGTGGAATGTCTCTATTCAACAGCGCATTGAGCGCGAAGGCCTGTTCCGCGTTTCGGGCCTTGATGCCCGAGCACGGCTTGCTGTCAACCCGGCGAATTCGACCGGTATCGGCATCAAACACGCCCAACGCCGATTTACTGCCGTTTTTTAAAATAACGAATTCGTTCGGCATCATGGGCGGGTCCGTCAAATTTTCGCTCAGAGCCACTTCAAATGGAACCTGGTGAAGTTGCTCGATCAGGTGGCCGGGAATATTTTCCAGGACCCGGCGCCCTTTATATATTTCCGAAATATTCTTGACGTGATCGGTAGTGTAGTCTTCCGCCTTGAGACCGATGGACTTGGCTTTCATTCGCAGATTGACATCCTTGGTCACGAGAACCGTTTTACTGAACGATTGTTTTTCGGCGATATGATAGGCGGTGTTCAATATCTGATGATCGGATTTTGCCGGAGAGAAATTCATCCGCAGCTTCTCATGAAACTCGCTGCCGAGATGAATGCTGATCTTTCCTTTTCCCTCACCAATTTTCACCCCGTCGCCGAATAGTTTATCACCGGAGAGCATATCAAGATCACGCAGAAACTCGCGGGCATTGCAGTGAATTGTCTCCTTGCCGCGTTTGAAACCATCCAATTCTTCAATCACCGTAATCGGAATGACGACATCGTGCTCTTCAAACTGATAAAGACAACTGCTGTCGTGAAGAATAACATTGGTATCCAAAACAAAAATCTTCTTCTTTCGAGTTACCATTCGCAAGCTCCCGATGATGATATTGTTGTTGACGTTAACCCCTTGCTTTTTCCGGAAGACGTATCCACTGGGCCATTATCAGGGAAACCACTCCCAGTCCCGCCCCCATATAGAAGGGAATCCGGAAATCGATCATCCACAGATACCCCCCCAGCGCCGGCAGAAATACCGCCGCGATGTGATTGATGGTAAACCCGACCGCGGTGCTCGGAGCGATGTCCGTCGGGTCGGCGATTTTATGGAAATAGGTGCGGATCGAAACGGAAAAGGAAAAAAGAAGCGAATCGAGGATGTAGAGGCCGGCGACGAGCTCCTTCGAGGTGCTGAGGGTGTAGGTCAGAAAAATGAGAATCACGCCCGTGTATTCGATGGTACACAACGTCCTTTCGCCGAACGCGATGATCGCCCTGCCGATCAGGGGATTCATCAGCCAGTTGATGGTGTTGTTGATCAGAAATAAACAGGTTACCTCCCGGACGGAGACGTGAAAAATCTTCACCAGAAGAAACATCGAAAAGACCATGAAAATCTGACGCCGCGCCCCGGAAAGAAAGGTCAACAGATAGAACAGCCAGTAGCGTTTTCGCATGATCATCCTATGTCTCTGGACCGGAACGCTTTGATGGGTGGGGTCCTGAAAAAAGGCCCAGCATCCGGCCAGGAAAACCAGGGACCCAATGGTCAGATAAATCCCCCGATAGTCGAGAAACCCGCCCAGAACCCAAATGAGGCAGGCCGAGATGATACTGAACGCCGCCGCCAGACTTCGAAGCCGTCCCAGAATTATGGGAGAGATTCCGATTGAAAAATACTGGAGCGTAAGCGATTGGTTGGTGGTTTCGTAATAATGAAACCCAAAGCTCATGATGAGGGTCGTAAAAATCACGCCGCCATAGGTGGAAAGCGTGCCGGTCAACCCCACGCCGATTCCGAGCAGTGAGATGGAAAGGGCTGAAAGGCGGTGTTCTTTTATGAAGAGCATCACGAAAACGGCCAGAAGGGATAAAAACCCCGGCAATTCCCGAAAAGACTGAATGATACCGATGTGGCGTCCCTCCAGCCCCACCGCCTCAACGGCAAAATTATTAAAGAGGATCATATAGCCCTGCATGCCGATCATCGATGCGGCGGTGAGAACCGACAGAAAGCGAAGCATCGGCTTCTGGGAATCTTCAATCATGCGTCTTCCTTTGTAACGAATCGGGTGATGTCGCTCTTTTTTACTTACCACGTTCTTTCATGACTTTATACCATAAATCTTAACCAGTTCGGGCTTTCGGCATGGCTTGTCGGGGCACGGATGAAAATTCCCCGGATTGATCCGGTCCTTGGCGATTCCGGCGCATCATTTTGCTATATCAGCTCAAAGTATATTGACAGAAACGAGATCAACCTCTATGACTTGGAGGAATATTACGGGGAGGAGTATCCAATGGGTTCGGTACGATTATCCCAGGCTGTCGGAAAATGGCAGGGCTACCTGGAAAATAGCCCCCTGTACCGGCAGGCGGCCATGAACGGTGAGGAGTCGATTTGGGGGAAAAAGGTTAAAGCCTATGACATCAATAGCTATTCCGGATCTCAACAGCAGCTGATACTTTCGCATCTCATCGCCAATATTGATGACCCCGGTGGAACAGCTATCGAAATCGGAGCGGGGCCCGGAACCTTTACTCTCCCCCTGTCCCGGCGATTTAAACGGATGACCGTTGTGGAGCCTTCCACTGCCATGCTGAACACGCTTGAAAAACAACTGGTTCAGCAGAAAATAACCCATGTCCATGTCATTAATGAGAAATGGGAAAATACAATCGTCGAACCTCATGAGTATGTTTTCGCTTTAGGTTGCCTTCATGTTTTTTACCATATTGAGGATGCGTTGATCAAAATGATTCGCGCAACGGGAAAACGCCTCGTTTTGCTTCATCTTGCGGGAAACGGACTCTGGGATATCGACTACCGGGTGGCAAACGCCTTTCATGCCGCCCCCCCTTGCTATTTCCCTCCCGCATCCTTATTGGTGAACATACTGTCCGCCATGTCGCTGGAGTTCAGTATGCGGGTTTTTCAGGTTCCCATTTTAACGAAATGGGTGCTGCCGGAATTTGTCAAACGATATAAAAAAATGTTTTCCTTGCGACAGATGGATACCACATTGCTTGAAAGCACCCTGGCCGAAAATCTTGAATTTCATGATGGGTGCTTCAGGATCGATGAAAGAATGGGCTTTGCGGTACTTGATGTCAATATCGCTTAACGGGTACCCGGTGATCAGGACTTCCGGCCCAGGGGCGATCACCGACCGCATTACGTGTTATCGTTTTAATTTAAATAGTTATACAGCAAGTTTTTCCAACAGAGGAAACGATTATGAACGCAGAACAGATCATGAACAGCGAGGATTTTAAAAAATGCGCCGATTTTCACGGGCATGTCTGTCCGGGGCTTTGCATCGGTTACAAGGCGGCCAGGGCCGGCATGGCGTGGCTGACGGAAAACCGCTCCGAGGATGAAGAAATCGTCGCCATTGTGGAAACCGATGCCTGTTCCGCGGATGCGGTTCAGGTGCTGACCGGCTGCACCTTCGGTAAGGGCAATTTTATTTTCAAGGACTACGGCAAGATGGTGCTTACGCTGCTGAGCCGCAACACGGGCCTGGGGGTGCGGGTCGCGGGCAAAAACAGTGTGGCTCGGCCCGATGAGGAGCACATGGCCCTGATTCAGAAAATGTCCACCGGTGAAATGACCGATGCGGAGCGGAAACGGTTTCAGGAGCTTTCTCACAATCGCGTTTGCCGGATTCTCGAAGCCCCGGCGGCTGAGATGTTCACGATCACGGCCACGAATATGATATTACCGAAAAAGGCGAGAATAGAGCCTTCCGAACCCTGCGCGCACTGCGCGGAGCCGGTGATGAAATCGAAGCTGTCGAATGTCGACGGGAAATTGGTTTGCCGGGGGTGCCTTGAATCGCTTGTGAGCTGAAGGAAATCAGGCGGGTGGCGTGAAACAGGCCAGGGGTTCCGGTAATTCAGCGGAAAAACGGAGCCCCCGGCTGTGAGAAAAGTGAAGGGAATGCCAGTACAGAAAAACTATAGGTTTGCCGCCTGCAGAATGTCAGGGACAACGGTTTCCTTGCCGATGGCCATGATGTGAACCCCGTGGGCAATACCCTCTTCCTTGATTTTTCGGATCATCCGGCCGGCGATTTCAACTCCCTTATTGAGGGCGCCGCCCTTGGGAGCGCTCGCCATTTCCGAAACGAGATTTTCCGGAACGAAAATACCGGCCACGTGCTCGTTCATATAGGTCGCCATCCGCGCCGATGTGAGAAGCACGATACCTGCCAGAATCTTCACATCGAATTTGCCGGCAAAATCCATGAAGCGCTTCAAGCCGTCTAGATCGTAAACCGCCTGGGTCTGAAAAAATTCAGCGCCGGCCCGGACCTTCTTTTCAAACTTCATCAGTTGGGGTTCAAGGGGGTCCGCTTCGGGCGTAACCACCGCACCGGCGCAAAACCGGGGGGTTCCTTTAAGTGGATTTTCACCCAGGTCCATGCCGGTTTCGAGCTTTCTGATGGCTTTCAGAATCTGAAGCGATTCGAGATCATGAACCGGTTTTGCTTCCTTATGATCTCCCATGGTGATGTGGTCCCCGGTGAGACACAGCACCGTATCGATACCGAGCACGCTGGCGCTCAAAAGATCCGATTGCAGGGCCATGCGGTTTCGGTCCCGGCCCGTCATCTGCAGGATCGGAACGCCGCCCATCTCTTTAATGATATGGCAGCCCACGAGGGACGAAAGACGCATCACCGAGCTCTGGTTATCCGTCATGTTGATCCCGTGGACCTTGTCTTTCAGCAGCGAAATATGCTGTTTCATCTCCTCGATGTCGGTTCCCTTGGGAGGACCGACTTCCGCGGTGACAATGAAATCTCCTGATTGAAGTGCGTCTTTGAACGAAACGGCCATCTGTCATTCTCCTTTGTAAACTTCGTGCACCTGCTTTGCCGGATGCCGCTGAATCAGGTGGTTTCGGGGCGGAAAATCTTTCCGGATATTATCGAGTTTGCCCATTTTTTCGAGGCGTCGATAGATGAGCGTCCAGGCGCAGTCTTTTTCCTTGTCCACCTCGCATTTGCCATGATCGGTGCCGCCGCAGGGACCGTTCAGGATGCCCTTGGCGCAGACCGTCACCGGACAGATGCCGCCGGTTTCTCCGAGAACACAGTCCCCGCAGGCCCGGCAGCGCTCTTCCCAGGTGCCGTCCTGTGGCGTCATGCCGATAAAGCGGGTGTTCACGCCCGGCAGAATCTGAAGCGGCTCGGATAGATCCGCCAGCAGCTGCGCGCCGGCGCCACAGGCCATGGTTACCACGACCTCATAGTCTTGCAGCTTGTTCAGCGTCTGCTCCATGTATTCGCGGTTGCACTGGCGCTCCACGGTGCTTTCATCGATTTGAACGTCTTTCCCGTCCTTTTTAAAACTCATGCGCAGTTGGGACGCCAGGAGTCCGACTTCCTTCTTTCCGCCCGCCATGCAGACACTCACGCAGGTATCACAGCCCAGAATAAAGACTTTCCGGTAGTCCGCGAGCATGGCTTTGATTTCATCAAATGGTTTTCGTTCCGCAACGATCATGTTAACACCTCGTATATAATTGTCTTCAAATATCGACGGCCATTTCCAACGCCGGTTCGCACGGAGTCTCCGCCCCACTGAGAACCGAGAGCTGAGCAGCCCTGATTTTACGATAGACTTCCGACGGTTTTCGTTTTTTACCACCGACGGTCAGAAGATCCTTTTCGATGGAAATGCCGAAAAGCCGCTCGTTTTCTTTCAAATACGGTAAAATGAGCTCCCAGTCCGCATCCGAAAACGCCGCAAACTCGCCACCGTTCAGCTGATCTTCCACCAGCTTGCCGTGCGGATCGCGAGCGAAAATGGCGCCGCCTGAGGCAAGGGAAAAGAGATTCGATCCCGGATAGGGGGTGGGAAGTTCTTCCAGGCCGCCCTCATCGGTAAACGTCATCCCGTTTAAAATGACAAATCCGCCTCCGGCATGGGGGTCCCCTGCCATGAAGGATTCCGCCAGATAATCGAGCGCCGTCCCGTTGATGACCACCCGCGGTCTACCCACGGCGTTGATGAGCGGTCTTCCGGCGGCGTTACCCATGACATAAACGTTTCCCCCCTTGGCGCCGTACATGAAGGTCTGCCCCACATCGCCGAATACCACCAGCTTTCCATCCTTCATGATCTGGCACAACTGGTCCTGGGCATTGCCGTGAACGCGAATTTCCATGCCATCCAGGCCTGATGCCAGATAGTCTCCGGAGCTTCCATAAACATCGATGCGAACATCCGAGGTGTTCGGACCGAAACCGTTTCCGGTAAAGCGCTGGCCCCGGTAACCGTAAACGATGAACCGTTTCCACCCCTTGAAATAGGCTTCGCACAGCAGCCGGGCATCACAGTCATCGCCTTCGGGCTCAAACTCCCGCGTATATACCACCAGAACTTCCTCTCCCGGCCGGGGCGAAGCCAGAAGCTCTCTCGACTTAAAATCGATATACCGGTACCGACCGGCGGACGGCCGATCGAAGCCTGGCGTCTGGCTGAAAATTTCGCGCAAGGCGCCGCGAACGATCCATAGAATCCAGGCACGTTTCTTGTCGCCGGTGAAAAACCGGCGGTCATTTAAAAGCGTCAGCACTTCGATGGCCGTTGCCTTGTCCGCATCGCTTTTTCCCGCCGCCTGCACCATCTCCCCGCAGGCCCAGCGTAAGGTGTTGTAATCCCAAAGGGGAATACCCGCCGCCAGATACGAAAACATCGTTTCGGCCGCCGCTTCGTCAAACTGGCGGCTCAGGCTGTCGCGAATCTCAGATTCCCGTGACGGTGCGGTAACAATAGCCGTGGCATCGCAGAGCTTCCGGTTGGCGGCAAGCGTCACCGCCTTTCCGAATTTATCGGAGCAGGTCAGACGCGTAACGCCGTTTTCCGGTTTTACGGTGAAGACAAAGGTCCCGCCGTCGGTATGACTGCCGCCGCGGGCATTCCAGTATTTATCGCACACCGTGCAGAAGCGCGGGTCTTCCTTGGAAAGACTGTCGAGCGTCGCGTCGATGGCCTGCTTTTCGGAACACACGAGCCCGATCTGAACCTCTCCGTCCTGAAGGGCGAAGACCTGAGGTCGCAGCATGGCCGTGTCGGTAATCCCGATCAGCTGGAACTGCTTTTTATAAGGATCATTTCGGGCGATGATGAAAAACCACGGGCCATCCGGTGATCCGTGAACATGCGCCGCCTGTATCGCCCGGTAGATCTTCTGTTTCTCGGGAGAAAGCTGATCGAAATCGGCTTCCGTGGTCGGTGCGAGTGCCTCGATGATGTACTCCAGCGGATACTCGTATACCCGGTTCAGAAGATCCAGCATCAGAACGGACGCTTCGGTATCCGTGTGAAACAGCGGAAAAAAGCTGCGCTGCTTGAGATACTCGCAAACCGAATGGTAATTGGCAAAATCCCCGTTGTGAACGAGCGCTTCGTGCATCCCGCTGAAGGGGTGGGCGCCGCCCGGATGCCAGACCCGGCCCTTGGTCGGATAGCGCTGGTGAGCGATCCAGATATGGGATTTAAAATCCTCCAGTTGATAGTAGCTCGCCACGAGTTCCGCGAACCCCACGATTTTCAGAATCATCATGTTCTTCCCGTGAGACATGACAAAGGCTTTTTTATCGCCCAGCGTGGAGTAAAAGAGCGTATTCAACTTGAAGGCGTTCTGGGACATGAATTCGTCCTCGGCCCGGTCCGGCAGAAGCTTTTCAAAATGATTCTTCACCGTGAAATCCTGAAGCACGTCTTTTTTCACGCGAACAAAATAGCGCATGACATCCGGAGGCCGGACATCAAGCCCGGGGATATCCCGGTAGTCACGAACGGTTGGAATTTTTTCCGAATGGGCAATGTCGAGATAGGGAAGGATGAATTTTTCCTCAACCGCCTTTGCGACGGCCGTGTCCTTCGGATCTATCAGCGCCACCTGAAGCATATAATGGCTGTCCAGAACTTCCCGGGTTACACCAAGAGCTTCCGGAACAAACCCCACGGCGGCAATACCGCCGCCCTTGCCGTTCCCCCGGTTGTGCATCTGTTTGGACGGTTCGAAAATATGCTTCCCGCCCACCGGGATGGAACAGGCAAACCCCGTGACACCGCAGCCCCCCTCTTCCTCCACCTTGACACCGGAAAGCGGGGGATATTGGGTTATGAGCCGTTCCCGTGAAGATAAAATCCTTTCAGCAATAGAAAGTGCTTTGCTGGTTGTACTCATTTACTGTCTCCAATATTAAACATTATAGCTGTTAGCTGTTAGCTGTCAGCTGTCAGCTGTTAGCTGTTAGCTGTTAGCTGTTAGCTGTTAAGCAACAACCCGGGCGGCATGAAACCAACCTTTCAAGCTAATAGCTAATCGCTAAAAGCTAATCGCTCTAATCACCGTAATCCAGATGCCGCAGGCAATCGGTTCGGCCGACGAGTTCACGGATGCTGCGCATGCCCAATTGCTGAAGAACACCCACGATCTGTTTGCGCCAGGACGCGTAAAGGTTATAGACCCGCTGGGCACCCCACTCGACGGTGACGAGCTCGCCGAGTTCCGGATCGGTGGTGGCGATACCGCGCGGGCACCCACTGCCGCTTTCGCAGGAACCACACCGGGTGCATTCCAAAGCCACAATACCGGCGGTTCCTTCGACGATACCATCCGCGCCGAGCGCAATGGCTTTCAGCACATCATGCGCCGTCCGAATGCCGCCGCTGGCAATGAGGGTCACCTTGTCGCGCACGCCTTCTTCGACGAGAAAGCGATGCACCTTGGGAATGGCGTATTCAATCGGCATGGCAATATTCTTTTTGGCGATATCGGGGGCCGCGCCGGTACCACCGTAACTGCCATCGAGATGAACGATGTGGGCGCCGGCATAGTAGCTGCCGATGGCCACCATATCGACATCCGCCGGCGTGGAGACCTTCACCGAAACAAGGGCCTTGGGATTCATCGCCTTGATCCAGTCAACATGCTTCTTATGGTCCTCGACCGAATAGACACTGTGGAACGGAAACGGAGAAAAAAGCGAGCTGCCCTTGACGGCTTCCCGCATCTTGGCCACCCGGTCCGTCACCTTGTCCCCCAGAAGATGCCCGCCGAGGCCCGGTTTGGCGCCCTGAGCGTATTTAAACTCGATGATGCGCACCCGCTGGACCGTCTCCTCCTTTACGCCGAAAAGCCCGGTCGCCACCTGGGTGATCATCTGCTTATCAAAGGGATAGAGAAATTCCGGATAGCCGCCTTCCCCGGTGCAGCAGAACGTATTCCACAGCATGGCGGCCTTGGCCCGGGAGACCATGGTGTTATCGCTGACCGATCCGAAGGACATACCGCCCTGATACAGGGGGAGGGAAATGGTGATGCGATGCGCATTGTCCCCGCGCTTGTTGAGCTCGATGCTGGTATCGACTTCAGCGGCGGGAATAGCCGGCATCGGTTTTTCGGGAAATCGAAACCGCAGCTTATCAAAACCGCCGCCGGAATTGCCCGTTCGATATTCCAGGTCCACCTCGGGAAGCTCTCCGGTTTCGGCCTGATACCAGGTGCTCATCAGCAGATCCGCCGTCCAGCGGAAATCGCCCAGAGCCTTTACCTGCGGGTTGATGGCCACTTTCAGGGCATTGTTGGGACATTTCTCAACGCAGAAACACCCCTTCTCCTTGCACACCTCCGGTCCGACGCACAGATAATCCATGGGCGTTCCCATGCGGGTGCCGGCCTTGAAATGAACGCCCTGCGGGCAGGTGACCACGCAGCCGGAACAACTCTTGCATTGTTTTCCACGCTGGACCCGGTATTTTCCGATGTTGTGACGGAATCGTGAAGCTGTTTTTCTGATCTCTGCCTGCACGGTCTGCGTACTCCTTATGTTCTATACCGGGACGGTTTACGAACCGCCCCGGCAATATGGTCTATGGGGGGCGGTTCGCGAACCGCCCGTACGGGTCAGGGCAACGGGGTTAGGGCAATGAAGACTGCGTTTTCCGCTCGCCGAAAATAGCCCCAAAGGTATCCCTTTCCAGATCTTCGAAGAACATGGCGCGGCCCGTTTCCCCACGCACCCGTCGAACGTCACGAATTCCCATGGCGCCCATCAGCTCGATCAGCTGATTCCACCAGCTGCACATGAGATTCACCATTCGCTGACTACCGTGTCCGGGATCGAGATTCTGAAGTTCCACGGGACAGGATTTCCCGGCAATGCAGCGTTTGCAAACCCGGCATTCGGCCGCGATCAAGAGCGGCAGGTCAATGGCCGCGCCATCGGCGCCGCAGATGATGACTTTCGGTAAATGCTCAGCGAGCGCAATCCCACCGCTCACGATCAGGGTCACTTCATCCCGGAAGGACTCATCCACGAGATGACAATGAATGTCTCGAAGGGCGTCCTTGACGAAACGATAATGATCCCCCTCCACAAATTCGTTCCCCCGGAAATCGGCAAAGAGGTGAATCACCTCCGCGCCGCCGGCGGCCAGCGCGGCCGCAATGGCCCTTGCTTCCGGATTTATCGGAAGACGAATGGATACCACCAGCCGCGGATAGCGGTTTTTCAGCAGCTGAACCTGCCGTGAAACATCGGGCGAATGGAAGAGTTCCACCATTTTCACGCCCTCAAGAAGTTCCATGCTCGGATCAAATGTTTCCGAAGTCAGCAGGGGAACGAGCTGGGCCTTATACGGTTTTAAAAACGGGCCGTAGGTTTCAGGCGTTACATACATCAGCGTGCCGATCTGCCGGGCCGCCTCGGCCATGGACAAAACGATTCCTTCCCCCAGGTTTCCAAACGGCAACACGTTGAAAATCACCGGAAGCGGAATTTCCACCAGGGGGAACATTTCCCGGCAAAGGTTGCCGTCAGCGTCGAATTCCAGGTGGTGCTGCTTTCTTCCCACATCGATGCCGGTGCTGATGTACTCCCGGCCGTGGATGCCGTCGCGGGTGGGCCGGACGATTTCCGACATATCGGTCCACATGGCGTCAAATCCCGGACCGCTGAACGGGCCGCGATAACCGGCGCCGGAAACCGGAATCTTTCCGGTCTCGGCCTGGAACCAGGTCCCATGAATGATGTCCGGTTTCCAGTACTCATCGCCCATTCTGAGAAACTCGGGGTTGATGGTCTTGGACAGGACCCCCCGCGGGCAATTCTGAATGCAGCTGAAACAGTTCTTGCACTGATAATCAATCGAATCGACCAGGGTTCTGGCATCATAGGCGCGGTTCTTATAAACATCGAAACGACAGCGCTTCTTGACACAGGTGGTGCATTTCAGGCAGTCCTCTTCCCAGTCAATGATTCCCGAGCGGCCCACGGGAATGAAAAGAGGCGCCTCGGGCGTTGGTTTAATATGATATTTCTTGGGCATGTTGTCTATCTACCTCGTTTCTGTATGCGATCTTGGGACAGAGTTGCTATCGGTGACACCCTTGAACCTTCCGTCGAAACCGGCTTAAGCGGCTTGCGTCACCCAGGCGCTGGCTTCCGGGGCTACCCATGGACCCAACTCCCGAGCTTTGGCAACCGTTTCCCGAAGCGCCGCGGCAAATGAAAGTTCATCGCCGGAGGCAATTTGGATCATGCGGA
The DNA here is from genome assembly GCA_043797445.1 of Pseudomonadota bacterium. Lineage (GTDB taxonomy): Bacteria > Desulfobacterota > Desulfobacteria > Desulfobacterales > JAFDDL01 > JAZDPP01. The sequence continues at coordinate 183,134 of JAZDPP010000042.1, read as the reverse complement.
TACGCTCATTTCCGAGCCCCGCTTCCGCCAGTAACCGGTTGGCATAACGCACCCGCATGCCCGCCCGCTGACTTCCTTCCAGAAACTGACAATGGTCTTCAGGGCAGCCAACAACCATCGCCATGGTTGCTCCCGTCTCAATGGATTTGAGAAGATTGAGCACATCCGTGCGTCCGGAACAGGGTAAGCGGGAAATCCGAAGGTACGCCTGATCTTCGGGAATGATTGTTCCCGCATCTTCTTCCAAAAGCACCGAGGAGTTGGTGCAACAAAAAATGTCAATTCGTGGTTTCATGGATACTCCTTTCCGCTGTGCGTAAAAACCTGAGTCCGGCCCCTAAAAAAGCAAGGGTCCGGGCGAAACGGGTATCGGATCGCTCAATCAGTGATCGCAACGCCGTGCCAAACAAAAAAAGAGCACGGCAAAACCGGCCAAGCACATTCGATTCGTTTCGTCATTGAATTAAATCGGGTAGGAACAGCATTGGTCCAGGAGTTCAAATCGGTCGGGGGTTTTTTGACATGCACGAAGGATAGTCTCGGACCCGGCATTCAAAGGACTTCCCTTTTTCCTGCCGCCATGATTATCCGGCAAACCCGCTGCATCTCTTCATTGAGACGTTGACCGCACTGCAGCGGAAGTCAGCGTTGACTTCGTGAGAGGTCCTATAAATGACAAAAAACCAAAAGGCAAGAATTTTTTAAAAAAATATAGCCCGCCCCTGGTTCATGGGCACAGACCCAATAGGGGCGGTTCGCGAACCGCCCCTACAGGGTTGCGGGGCGCAGCCAACGTTTGTTTGCATGCGATAGCCCCGGGACCTGCCTTACTATCGGTTGACGGTTTAGGCAAACGATGGTAACCAGTAATAAAAATGCCGAAAAATCAACTTTTCCGATCGCCGGTGCCGTTGTTTATCCTAAAGCGCGTTGAACCTGCCGTGACCATAAGGGGGCAATAAATTGCTGTTTTGGAGTATCCGCGAAGAGCTGAGCCAGGCCAACCGGCTAAGACGATCCTATTACGAATTGCTGCGGGATGAGCTGGATCAGTTTTTGCTCCAACACGCCCTGGTGGATTCTTTTGCACAATTCAGAGAAAAAAAGATTCCCTACCCCTTTGTTGAAAAACGGGAATTAAAACCCCGTGCGAGAATACCGGTCTCGGAGCATAGTGATCAAAACGCGTTTCTGGTTATTTTCCTGGAAGACACCATTCCGGATGCGCATAAAAAATACATCCGGTTTTTTGATGTCAACAGAACCACCAAGGTGAATTTGTTGCAGTCTAAGTCCCTGCCCCTCGACGCCGCCTTTGACAGAAATCAGAAGTATCTCGATTCGACCAAATTTTTTGATTTCATGCATGAGTTGCTTCCGGTCGATTATGCGCTGCTGATTCAACGGGATCCGGCCTGTACGGTCAGGGACCGCTACAGTCTTTCTCATTTTCATGTTCGAATAGACTGGCCCATTGCCGATGCGGCCGAGGATCTGGCGCAAACCCTTCGCTATATTTCAAAGGATATCTATGAAAAAGGCGATAAATATGCGGAGGACATTCAGAAAAAATTTTTCGAATATTACGGGCTGCCCGTAATGGCGGGGGGAAGAAGGACCGCCGCCATCGTTGGGGCACAGTACCTGAGACGGCTGCCGTTTATCTCCACGGTTTATGCGGCCAGCAGCGAATCGAGGGCGCTGATCCGCATCAGCGAGCGGGGGGTCAGCAAATCGATTCTGGTAAAGTTTTCCCCGGAGGAAGTCAATCAGATCGTTGAAACGCATGGTCTCACGATAAGACGGTTTTATAAGAATTACGTGGTGGGACATGAAAAAAAGAATGTGATCTGTATTTTCCAGACGACCTATACCCATACAAATCACGCAAGAGTTCCCGATGACGGCCGGTTAAGAGAGATAAACCCGGATCCGTACTGGCTCACCGTCGGGCTTCAACACATCCTTCCCAAGCCGGGTATCTGGAAAGATCCGCCGCTTAAGGAAAATATCATCTATTCCGATGGCTCCCGATCCAGGCCGGTTTTGCCGTAACGCTGAATATTTTAGCGAACCGGCGTGAGTAGCATGAAAAAGCTGACTGCTGATGGCTGATAGCTGGTTGCTGACTGTCCGCGGACCGGCATGGCGTTTCGCTCATGTCGTTGACATAGGTTTTAACAATTTGTAATAATTGTAAAAAAATATCTAAGAGCAAATATTTGGTTTCATTTTAACCTATTTGTTGGTATCGTTAAGACATACGTAATCGCGGAAATCGATGGTTAACCGGTTTTTTTTTCAGTAAAGGAGGATGACATGATTGAAGTTGCATTCACATACGATTTTTTACCGGGGATAGATGAAGCGGCGTATGCCAAATTTGCCAGGAAAGCAACGGCGATGATGGTTACTGCGGATGGATTCGTAGAGTTTCGCGCACACCGGAATTTGCTCGGAGCACCGCATGTGCGAAGAACATCGGTATGGAAAAGCCTGGCGCATTGGGCGGCAGTAGCCCAGCAGCCCGAGTTTCAAAATTTAACGGATGAATTTCGAAAATTTGTGACCAATTTGGATGTTCAGCTCTGGGGCCCGTCCCCTCTTACTCCCGAACCGATCAGACCCCGGAAGTAACGGTAAGCCGATGTAAAAGGATACCCGCAACATTGAAATACCATCGGCGGCACAAGGAGCCGTAACGAAATGGCGAGAAATGTTTTGATTGTTTCGTAACGGCTCCTGAATTTCAGCGTTATTATTTTTTCATCCCTCGATTCCCTGAAATTTCCGCATAACCCGGCGATCAATAAAGTCTTTGATGATGAAGGCAAGGCGAGCGTTAAAGAGAACCCGCCGCTTTTGGAAGATGCCGGTGCCGTCTCCGAGATTGAATATAGTTAAATAGTCTCCCCCCGGATTAAACGGCCGAAGGCCTCTGCCGTCCAGGGTGGCCATGAGGTTGCGGTTTTCAAAACCATGACGGTCTTTCGAGATGGGCTCAAACGGTATTTCGGAAAAATTCAACACCCTCAACGTTAACAGTTCGCGGCTTGTTGATCTTGACAAAACAAGTTGTCCGCCCTAAAAATGAACACAGAGTCTGTCAAACGGGCAAAGAAGCAACTGCGCACTGAAGCAAAATCGCAGTTTCCGGCCGTAGAGGAGATATTACCGTAATGTTCAGAGTTATAAATGCTATTTTTGAAAATGGCGTTTTTAAGCCACTTGAAAAGGTTCATGTATCTGAGCACAAAAAGCTCAAGATCATTATTGAGATTGAAGCTGAAGCCCCGGTCAAAAAGAAAGGCTCCCTTGCCGGGATCATTGACATTGCGACGGATTGTATCGATACGGATATCTCTGTGCATCATGATAAATTTCTGTACAGTGAGCATAATTGAAGGTTTTTATTGATACCAGCGCCTTTTGTGCGCTTGCCATTCCCCACGACAAGCACAACGATGCCGCAAAATCACATTACACACAAATTCACAAGAGAAAAGCCCTTCTTTACACGTCTGACTATGTCCTTGATGAAACCTACACACTCCTGAAAATGAGAGGCAGTCATGAGACCGCCGTTAAGTTCATGACCCAGCTTGAGACTATAGCAATAATTCTCCTCTCCGTCACGGATGATATCACTGAAGCTGCAAAAGCCATTTTCAGGAAATTTGAGGACAGAAAATTGAGCTATACCGACTGCACCAGTTTTGCCCTGATTAACCATTTCGGCATCAACGCCGTCTTCGCCTTTGACGACCATTTCAGATACCACCCGTATAAACATCCTGTAAAGTTTTTAGGTTAGCTTTCAACTATCCTAACCATTTTCGAATTCTTGTAACCTTCAGTACAAGGAGACGCAATGAAACTCCATGTAAAAATTGAACAGGACGAAGCAGGTTATTATGTTGCTGAAGTTCCTACCCTCCCCGGTTGTCTTTCTCAGGGGAAAACATATGAAAAGGATCGATATGAGAAAAAGACCTGATGCGATTAGCTTTATTTGCTTCATTGCAGTGCTGCTTTTCAACTGTGTCACCTCTGCCCATGCAAACGAATTGAATCAAATTCCCGTCAAAGGGAAAGTCACGTTGGTTGACATATCCTCTGAACACTGTGATACATGCGAAGAAATGTTGCCCGTGATTCGGGGATTAAAAAAAGATTATTCCGGAAAAATTGAGGTCATTGAAGTTGATTTCTGGAAAAATCCGGATATCGCAAACCGCTTTGAGACAAATACAACCCCTACCATTTTGCTTTTTGATAAAGCGGGAAATGAAATGTTCCGGGGGTATGGTTTTATAGAAAAAGCGGTTTTGGAAGTGCAATTGAAAAAAGCCGGCGTTAACCGGTGAGAATAACCGGGAACGGGGCGCTTTTTGTTTTTTTCCTGCCGGCGGGCAGAAACCGTTGCCGATAGGTGCAGCGTCGGCAGAGCGGTTCGACCAGCTTCTGATGAGAAAATCCCTGCCGAAGAGAGTTGGTGCGCGGGCCCGAAAGGATTTCGGAAAGGGGGAGCTGGTGAATATTGCCGAGCGGAATGTCGGCCTCGGCGTCCAGACAGCAGGGTACGACCGTGCCGTCCACGAGAATCGCGATATGGTCACGAAGCCCCCGGCAAGACCCGCGGCTGCCAAGCTCCGGTCCGGGAATATGGGGCCAGGTGAATCGACGGTCCCGGCTGAGAAACACGCCTGGGGCCAGCGATATCCCGTTTCCCGGCGTTAACGCACCCGAAATTTTAAACGGCAGACAGAAATAAGATTCAATCCACCTTAAAATGAGGTGGTTTCGGGTCACCTCGTCGTCAGTTGCCGCGGCATCCGAATTCCACAGCCGCAGGCAGATAATCATCGACATTTCAGCAACAGCCGCGCGAATGAACTCAAAAACAGAAGTCATATAAGGCGCCAGGGCGATACCGGTTTCAGGTCGCTCAAAGCTGTGAAGGGAAAAATTGATCTGCCGCAAGGCCGGTTTATTCAGTAGCATAGCGCTGTGTTGGGATATGAGGGTGCCATTTGTGGAAAGATTCACCTTAACGCCATAGTGATGGCAGCTGTCGAGCAGGAGACCGAGATCCGGATGAAGCAGGGGTTCTCCCAGTACATGCAGACAAAGATGGTCCGTGTAACCCTGGATTCGCTTGAGGATGGTTTCAAATTCCGCAACATCCATAAAGCCGGCGGGTCGATGGCTCCGGTAGCAGAAACTGCACGAGAGGTTGCACCGGTTGGTGATTTCGATATAGATTTTTTTAAATTTTTTTAGCGTCACAACCTTTAATTCCGTCGGGCTTTTATATAAGAATGCAGGTGGTATTGTTCATTCCTATCGCCGCATTTGCAAGAAAAAAGGACCTTGATCATCGTTTCGGCCAATTTCCCACGGCAGGCAGGCCGCGCCAGGGTGTTTTTGGAAGAGCGGCAGGCTGTTTGAGCGATAGCGAGTTCCTGCCGGTCTGGAAAAAATATCCTGGCGTGGTCGGTACGACGATCAAGGCCGAAAAAAGGAAAAGCGCCTTATGGAGACTGAACCCGTATTATTTGAGAAACTCGCCACCGGCAATGACAGGCGCATCGGCGTAATAACCTTGAATGCCGAAAAGAGACTCCATTCCCTGACGCTTGAAATGGTGGAGAGTATCCGGAATATGCTCGCGCGCTGGATAGAGGATGAGGACATCGCCTGCATCCTCATCACCGGTGCGGGCAACAGAGCCTTTTGCGCCGGCGGGGATGTGATCGGCCTGCATCGCTCCGCCACCGGGACGATCGGCGGGCCCTGCGTGTATGCAGAGGCGTTTTTTGAACATGAATACCGAATGGACCTTCTCTTTCATGCCTGCCCCAAACCGGTGATTGCCTGGGGCAACGGGATTGTCATGGGGGGAGGTCTCGGCATTTTATCCGGTTGCAGTCACCGCGTGGTGACCCCGAAAACCCGAATGGCCATGCCGGAGGTAACGATCGGACTCTATCCGGATGTCGGCGGCGGCTGGTTCTTCAACCGAATGCCGGGACAAACGGGGCTGTTTCTGGCCTTGACCGGAGCGACGTTTAATGCAGCCGATGCTTTGTATGTCGGTATTGCCGATTATTGTCTCGGCGATGACCAGCTGCCGGCGATGATGGAGATGCTGCGGGTTCAGGCATGGGCCGATACGGCCGCGGAGAATCACGGCATTGTCGATAGGCTGCTGGCCGATCTTGAAGCGGACTCCCGGGTGTCTTTACCCGAAGGCAATATCGAGCCGAATCGGGAAAGAATCGATTCACTCTGCGGCGGAAGCGATCTGATGGCCGTTTCCGATGCAATTAAGGCGCTTTCAAGCAAAGATCGCTGGCTCGCCAGCGCCGGGGACAATCTGATGCAGGGTTCCCCGCTCAGTGCCGTGGTGAGTTATCGTCACCTGAAACAATGCCGGACGTTAAGTCTCCGGCAGGTTTTTCAGACCGAACTGGTCCTCTCGACCCACCTCGTGCGGTATCCCGAGTTTGCCGAAGGGGTACGGGCATTATTGATCGATAAGGATAAAGCCCCCCAGTGGCAATATCGCTCCATTCGGAAAGTGCCCACAGCATTGGTGGACTCGTTTTTTCAGCCGCCCTGGCCGGAAAATCCCCTTTCGGATCTGGAATAACGGTGTGGCGCCCCTGGATAAGCGCCCATCCGCCTGAGTTTGTGCAAAATTATTGCCCTTCCTGTTCGGGCACTTGCGGCGGCGTCGGCTGCGGCTCCATCTGCGCCGGGTGGGGTGTTGTCGGCGCAATTGCCGCCGGAGGAGACGTCACCGGCGGTATAATTGCCGGCTGAGGTTCTGCCGGCTGGGGAACCGAAATCAACGGCGCAAAGCGCCGATCGATTCTTCCCATTTCCGCCTTTACCCGCTCGATCATTTTGGCGTAGGCCTCCTCCAGGGACTTCTCCATGACAACCACCTGCCCCTGTGTCATGATCAACCGTTTCAGTTCGGGGATTTTTAAACTCGTCGATGACTTCAGGTAAACCGGTTGAATGTAAACGAGCATCTTCCCGATGGGAAAAATGATCATATTGCCCCGCGCCACCTGCGAGCCCACCTGGTCCCACAAGGTGAACTGCTGAGAAACCATCGTGTCCTGGTTGATTAGGGAATTGATCTGAGCCGGTCCGTAAACGAGTTCTCCTTTCGGAAAGCTGTAGACTATCAATTTGCCGTAACTGGACGCGTCGGAACCGGCCAAAGCCATCGCCCTCAAGTTGGCCCGTCCCTTTGGCATGATCGGAGAAACCAGCACAAAATCAAAGCGAAGGGGATCGATCATGTCGAGCGTTAGGTAATACGATCGGTTAGCCCGTTGTTTTTCGGCGGAAAACTCGGGAATTCCAATATCCCAGACATCCTCTTGCTGGTAGAAGACCTCCGGATCCGTTTGATGATATTTTGCATAAATGGACATCTGTATATCGAAAATATCCTGCGGGTATTTTACCTGGGATCGGATTTCCGGCGGCATCTGGCTTTCATCCTTGAAAAGTCCGGGATACATCCGTCGATAGGCATTGATGATGGGATCATGGGGGTCGAAAATATAATAATCCACCTTTCCGTTGTAAGCATTGACCACAATTTTGACGGAATTGCGGATATAATTGATTCGGTCGTTTCCGGCGCCGTGATAAGCCGAATTCGGATAATAGGGAGACGTTGTGTAGCCATCCTGTATCCAGTACAGATTGCCCGGGGTAACAATGGCGTAAGGATCATGGTCCAGTGAGATATAAGGCGTAATCGCCCGAACCCGTTCCTGAATATTGCGCCGGAAAAGAATTCTGCTTTTTTCATTGGTCTTTGCCGTAAAAAAAATATCCGTATCCTTCAGAAAATAGGCAAACATCAGCTTCCTGAAAGCGGAATTGATAAACACTCCCTCCGACCCATCATAGTTTTCCGTCACATTGACGTCGCCCTTCGGGTAACCGAACTCCCCCGCATCGTTTGGTACGATCACATACGGATAGTTTTCCAGCATGCCGAAGTAAACCGCCGGTTGCTCGATTTTGAATCCAAACTCCGACTCGAGCGGGATTCCCTTTAGAAACCAGGTCATCGGCTCATCCCCCCCCTGCCCGGCGGGGGTCATCACCGCGCCATACCCATGGGTGTACACCAGGTGATCGTTCACCCAGTTGCGGGCCCCCTTGGGCAATTCGGCGGTGTTCATTTCGCGGACAGCCAGAAACACCTGCTGATTGTTTCCCCAGACGTTGTAGTGACTGACATCGACTTTCGTGAAATCGTAATAGGTGCGCAGCTCCTGCAACTGCTCGTAAACGTCGTTCAGGAGCTCTCCATCCCAAACGGGGATGTTCCGGAAAATTCCCTGAACCATCTTCTCGTCAATGCCTTCCGGAACCACCGCGGGTGTGATCTGACGCGTCTCGACCCCCTTCAAATTATAGGCGGACAAGGTGGCGTCTATGTTATTGAGCAGATACGGCGTTTGTTTGGATATCGCATTGGGATTGACCCAGTAATCATTGGCGGCCTTGGGAAGCATCTCGGAATAACGCGCTCCCAATGCCAGGGAAAATAGAATCGCTGAAATAATGACGGTCCTGATTCCCCTGCGCGTCAAAATGAAATAAACGACAGAAATCGCCGTGACGGCCAGCAAAAAAATACACGCATAGATGAAAGGGAGGATGATGCGCATCTCGGTGTATCCGGGTCCCGAGAAGAGCGGTTCATATATTGAGGTATACAGTAACCCATAGCGCTGCAGGAAAAAATCCCATATTTCGATGACAAAAACAGCAAGAATCAGAAAGCAGATATGGATTTTTGCTCCCTCCTGAAGCCCCTGTTCCTGTGCTTTGAGCAGGCGGTGCTCCAGCCAGTAGAGAAAAAAAACACCGGCGGACAGAACGGCAAAAGAGATAACGATTCGCTTTTGAAGCAACGAATAAATCGGAAATGAAAAAAGGTAGTAACTGATGTCCTTTCCGTATACCGGGTCGAGAATAGCGGCCTTCGGCCCGAAAACAAACAGGAGAAACGCTTCCCAATGCTCAAACAGCGGCAATGCAATAACGATGGCCAGCAGCAGGGAAACAGGGGTATAAACGAGCATGGAACCGGTGCGGAACATCCCCAACACTTTTCTGTATGCCTTTGATTTTAATTTAAGATCTTCATCCTGGGAACCACCGGTTCCCAGATACCGCGATGCGACCCAGAAGTTTAAAAAGAAGATGCAGAAAAAAAGAGCGGTGACGCCCAGAAACACCAGGTAACGGTAGAGCAACCGCTGCAAAAAATAAAAGGCGTACCCCAGGGAGTCAAACCACCAGTAGTCCACCATAAAATCGATGGTCAAAAAACTGCTGATCAGAAAAAGGGCGCCAAGCAAGAACAATACACCGGCACCTATCGCTAACTTCCGACTCACCCATCCCATTTTGCCATCCTTATGATCCATTTGCGTCAACCCCTCCGAAGTAACCGGGGAAACTTCCGGCTCAAAAGCGCATCCTCATCCCGGCCCATGTGCAAGAGCGCAATGTAAAACGATAATGATATTCGAGAACAATGCCGCTGCCGAAGAAAAAACTACCGACGTTCCTCATGCGATTTTTCCTCATGATAAAAATCATACACCAAAAACTCAGAAAGTAGAAGCGGATCTCTTACCGTTCACAGGGCAATTGCATGTCGCAAGTAACTGCCGGAAGCGTAAGGCCTTGAGGGGGATCAGATGATTGCAAAAGGGCGGCACACCCGATATAGGGTAAACGTAACCGGATTATTTGCATGGAGATTATATGGATAACACCACCCACCTGAAACGCTGCGCCTGGGCCGGAAACGACCCGCTATACCGGAGCTACCACGACCGGGAATGGGGAGTGCCGGTTCATGACGACCGCCTTCTGTTCGAGTTTTTGACCCTCGAAGGCGCACAGGCCGGGCTTTCCTGGATCACCATTTTGCGTAAACGCGCCTCCTACCGCGAAGCCTTCGCCGGTTTCGACCCCGGACTGGTGGCCCGCTTCGATGAGGCCAAGGTCGCGGAACTCCTGAGCAACCCCGGTATTGTCCGCAACCGCCTCAAGGTTGCATCCGCCATAACCAATGCCCGCGCCTTCCTGAAGATCCAGGAGGAATTCGGCTCTTTCGCTGCCTACCAGTGGCACTTCGTGAACGGCCAGCCGATCCAGAACGCGTGGCATAATCTTACTGACGTCCCGGCCAGCACACCGCTGTCGGACACCATTAGCCGCGATCTCAAAAAGCGGGGCTTCCGCTTCGTCGGCAGTACCATCATCTATGCCCACATGCAGGCGGTGGGCATGGTCAACGACCACACGGTCGACTGTTTCCGCTGGCAAGAGCTGGGAGGTTGATAAGAACGGACTGGAGGTTTGCATATGTCGGACATAAAGGTGAATGCTGAACTTGTCGCCTATTGCGGGCTTTATTGCGGCGCCTGCCGATCCTTCCTGCAGGGAAAGTGCAAGGGCTGTCACGAGAACTCAAAGGCCACTTGGTGCAAGGTGCGCTCGTGCTGCCTGGAGCACCAAATTACGAGTTGTGCCGAGTGCGCCGAATTTACCGATCCGCGCAACTGCAAAAAGTTAAACAATTTCATGGCCAAGCTGTTTGCTCTGGTGTTCCAGTCCGATCGGGCTGCCTGCATCGCACAGATCAAGCAACTTGGTCTTGAAGGTCACGCAAGGGATATGGCTGAGAAAAGAACCCATACCATCAAACGGAAGTGAGGCGCTTTATGAGCGCCATCCACCCAATGCTGGGTGGCAGCGCGAGAGGAACATTTTCCGACGGAACCCTGCGTCTTCTCGGCATCCTCTGGTCTCTTCTGGAAGCCAATTCGCTTCTTCTCATCGAAGAGCCGGAGTTGTCTCTGCACCAGGCCGTTGTTGAACAAATACCGCTGCTGATCAGCGAATTTCAGCGAACGACCAAGCAACGTCGCCAAATTATTATCAGCACTCACAGCGCAGCCATGTTGGATAACAAGGGAATTGATGCTCGTAGCGTTGTCGTTCTTGAGATGAGTCAGGAGGGCTCGCAGATCCGCCCCGTAAACGAAGCGGAGAAAAAGGGCCTTGAGTCGGGATTGTCTGTTGCCGATGTTGTATTGCCCCAAACCCGCCCCCGGAAAATCGAACAGTTGGGCCTTTGGGGATGAAGGGCATCTACATCGCCACTGAGGACGCATTGAGTGAAGCCGTAGCGGATCGACTGGTTTCGAAAGTTAAGGAAAATTCCGATCAGCCCGGTTGAATCGCCTGGGATTGACTCGGGAGATGACTCCATGGTGAAACAGCTTCTGAAACCGGAGAAAGTCCCCCAACCCGAAAGCCCGATGGCTCATTTCGCCAACGGAAACGCCGGCGGCATTATCCGTTATTTTCGTCCGGTGATCAAGATCGCCCAACTCATAATACTGGCGGCCGGCCTGATCGCATTTACCTATGGCGCCTGCCAGCTGGGTCTCGATTTACGCCCTATGCGTCTTTTACAAACCAATCGCCTGCTATTTTTTTCTTTTTAACTCGGTTTCCCTGTGTTTTAATAGCGCCGGTTGCCGCGTCGCGCATATCGTCTATGCCTCCGCGGATAAGCGGATACCCCCCGGGGGTGACATTACCGACCCGGCATAATAAGCCGTTTTTCTAAAATGCGCTGAAATGAGGACGAACCGTCGATCCATAGGAGAAAACAAGAATGACGTATCCAGACCGAATATCCTTGAAACCGTACCTCGACAAGATCACCGCTCTGTGTGAAAAGCTACCCCGGGAGGACCTGCTGGCGCTTATCATCGCCATGGCCCGGAAAGTCCCCATGGCGGAGCGAAAGGATTTCATATCCGAAATCGAATCCAACCTGCCTCGTGTCGCCCCGGAACCCGATATTCCCGCGGACGCGGTGGAATCCCTGATCGAGCAAATCACCGGCCTCGAGGAAAGTATTATCGAGCGGATCGAATCGATTGAAAACGGTGAGTACTGGGATGAGGAAGATCGATACGATGACGAGGATCCGGACAATCTTTCGGAGGATCATATCGAAGAGTTGCAGGCGTTTTTCGATGAGGCCGGGACGCTCTTTCTACAGGATCGACTCACGGAGGCCCGTCGGATCTACGCCGCCTTGTTCACCCTGATTCGCAACCTGAGCGAAACAAGGCGCCTCTATCTTCCCGGTGCGCTGGAGCTTCGGGAGGCTCGGGCTCGTTACTGCCGATGTCTTCTCGAAGCCGGCGCCGGAAAGCTTACCGATGCATTCATTGCCGCCATGGACATTGAAGCGGAGGCAAAAGACCTGGAAAACTCCCTGTCCGGAGATTTTCCGCTGATGAGGGATATCATTGACGCAAGGCCGGGAGATATAGGTGGCCTGACGCAGTTCTTTACCGACTGGTGTGATTTTCTATCCGGCCGGGACATAACCGGGAACCGGATCGCGGATTTGCTCCTCGAAGCCATTTTCGAACGGGAGGGGATAGCGGGCGCCGGAAAGCTCGCCCAGACATGGAAAGAAAAACAACCCAGAGGATATCTTTTTTGGATCGGACGGCTTCTCGCGCGGAAGGAATGGGAAACCGTCATAACGGAAAGCAAAACAGCCCTCGGCGTGTTGCCGGAAGGCAACTACCGGGAAAAGGTCTCGGAGTTTATAATTGAGGCCGCCTCCGCCCTGAAGGATGGGGATGCCATATTGCTTGGAAAACGGGAGCGGTTTTTTTCCCGGCTCCGCGACGAACATTTAAAGGACCTACTGGCGGAAGCCATCGCGCGGAAGGTGAAAGAAGCGGAACTGGAAACGGTGCTACGTTTTATCGGTGACCGGGCGCCATCGGACTACCGGAAAAGCTATCAGGTCCGTCTGCTGTTGATGGCCGGGCGGTTGAAACCGGCATTCGAGCTGGTCCGGAAAGAGTCCGGAATCGGGTGGTCAACCGGCAACGCCGGAGTCGTTTTCGGGGCCGTCTTATCGACTGTGACCGGTCATACCGATCAGGCAGGCGTTACTCAGGAACTGCTCCGGTATTATAGCGAAAGGTCCATCGCTTATTCGTACAGAATCACAACCGATGACCGGAAAGACCCCGCCCTTTTTTACCGGGAAATCGTTAACGGGCTGAAAAGCGGCAGGCCCACTGATTCGGAAATGGCCGAAATGCGTTCCTGGGCAATGGAAATCGGTGCAAAAAGAATCGACGGCATCGTCTCCAACAAACGCAGAGGCGCCTATGACCGCGCGGCGCGGGTGCTGGGATGTCTTGCCGAGGCGCTTGCCGTGACGGGGAAAAAAGATGAATCCAGAAAACTGCTTCGGACCTATTACAGCGAGAAATACAACCGGTTCAGCGCATTTCGCACAGAAGTGAAAGCGGTTATGCAAAAATCGCCGATGTTGCGGAAGCTTGGCGTGACTTTTTAATCTGATTATAACGGATTTTGGGGAGGTCGATGCCCTAGTCCCGACATAGATATACTGTCCACGGAATAGCCGACGGCAAGGGTTCTGGGAATGCTGCACTGGGCCGATAAAGACAGTGATCCGATTTATAAAAGCCGGTATAAGACCGCGTTCTGGGAGGTGCCGCAGATCGGAGTCGCTCCAGAATATCCGGGCTGAGGATAGCTCCTTCAATGCGAACGCTGGGATAGATCATGGCGTTCCCCGCTTTTCTTCAACGGCGGCCAACCAGGTGCGGCCTTTGCCGGTAAGCCGGTATTTTTGCAAATTGCTATTGGGTTTGTCGGGTAAGGTGTATTCGATCAAGCCTGCTTCCATCGCTGGATCAACGTAAAGATTGCGCACATGAGTTCGATCTTTGAGTCCGAACTGTCGTCTGATTTCCGCATTCCCCATGTCGCCTTTCTCGGCCAATAACGCCAGCAATCGTTTGACTGGTGGGGCGACTGGTTGGGTAACTGGTTGGGTAATATCACCGGCCTTTTGTTCCGTGGTTTGTTTAGATTTCTGCCGCCGCCCCTGCACAAGGGTCAGGTTGCACACATTTCGGGAACCCTGGAAGAGCAACTGGTGAATACCGAACGCGCCACCATTGAAGCCGCCCTGAAAATGGCCGACGGGAATAGAACCCTGGCTGCCCGCTTGCTCGGCATCCATCGCACCGCTCTTTATAAAAATATGAACCGTTTGGGAATTTTGCCGCTGCCAAAGTCCGGCCAATGACAGACCGGGTTTCCCGAGCCTGAGCCGTCGGCTGCCGGAACATACGTATGAGGGCGTCGCAGCGTGGCAATAGGCGCCGGCAGACCTTTTTTTCAGAAGCGGCGAGGGAAACGGCTTCCCGGCCGTTTTGAGTGACCGGTAAGCCGTTGAATTAAAACCGTGAAATTAGAGATCCCAGGGCGTCGCCTTGCCAGCGGCAAACTTGGCGGGCATCTTGAAATAGCCGGCGTCCACCGCCAATTTCATCCGCTTGGCGGTCTCCTCCATTCCCATTTCGTTCATCAGGGCAAAGGGTCCCTTGGGCCATGCAAGCGAGGTGCAGACACCCAATTCGAGGTCTTTGACGGACACCACCTTCTTTTCGATCAGGTGCGCCGAGATACAGAATATGGAGCCCAGCAGAAGGTCTCCCACAACGGCACGTGCTGCCGCATCTTCGAGAATGGGGCCATCGGTGATGTCCCACACCTTTCCGCTTTCAAAAGCCACTTTCAGCTGTTCCGGAACCGGCGGGAACCCGACGTCCGTATTGGCCAGGTATTCAACCATGGAAACGCCCGCATGGTAGGGAGTGCCCAGGCCCGATCCATTTTGCACCCACATGATACCGTATTTGACGCCCAAGACCTTTTGGGAGATATCCTCGAGCGTCGCGACATTGTATTTTTCACCCGCAAACGAGTCGAGGACCATGTAGCTGGTGATAAAAATCGGATTGATGGCGAACCCCGGAAAGTCCATGACCGTAATCGGCACCTTCTTATTCTGCTTGGCAAAGGCCATGAGGGCTTCATAGGTCTCATCGCTGGTGTTTTTCTGACGGATCACTTCGACCAGGCGATTGACGTTTGCCGGGAAAAAATAGTGCAGACCGGCGGTCCTCGCCGGATTGATCACCTTTTCCATAAGTTTTTCGATGAGAAAGGTCGAGGTGTTGCTCACAAAGATGGTATCCTTGGGGCAGACTTCGGACAGTTCTCCGAAAATTTTAGTCTTCAGATCCATTTTTTCGATGGCCGCTTCGATAATCAGATCGCACTCGGCCAGGTCTTTGTTGTCGGAGGTGCCGCTGATTCTCCCGCTGACAGCGTCCATATCCGCCTGGGCCATCTTGCCCTGCGCCACCCTTTTGGACAGCGCCTTGATCACGAACTTGTCATACATGGTCTTGACCAGCTCATCGTTGAGCTCCTTGAAAATCACCCGGTAACCATTTGTTGCGGCATTGAGCCCGATGGCGGCTCCCATCACCCCAAAGCCGATGACGCCTACTGTCTTGACTTCCTTCATTCCGTTTCCTCCTTCTCGATTTATTGCACTCGAATTCAACGTCACCGGCCATTCTCACCGGCGGCATTTCAACCTGTCCCGCAAAAAGTTTATGTATAAAATGTTTCTATACGAAAATGTTTCTATTTAGAAATTATTTTGATTTTTATGTCAAACAAAAAAAGAGGTGGCCGTAAAAAATCCAATCGGTTTTTGGGGGCGTTCAAAAATGGGCGGGTGCACCGGCGGGTTTAACTCAGGCGGCGCGTATTATATAAAAAGTGAATCAATCACCATCACATTAGGGCGAAGAGGACTGATAGGACGAATAAGACGGGAAGCGCTTTTGAATTTACTGAAAAATTTTCAGAAAATCAGGCAAAATGTGCCTACAGGGCCGAAACGTCAGTCAAGCAAAGCACTGACATTTCCCGCAAGATAAAGGGGTAATGAACACTTGGAAGAGCGGCAGGTTGTTTGAGCGACAGCGAGTTCCTGCCGGTCTGGAAAAAATATCCTGGCGTGGCCGAGAAGATGATTTAAGCCTGAAGCTGAAAAGATACTTTTGAAAAAACGATCAGCCGCCTTGTTGCCGAAATACACAAATTGTGAGAGCCTTGGATAAAGGAACTTCAGTCTAACCGGCGATCAAAAGACCAGTTCGCCGGCGTTCCGATTTCAATTTTTTGGAAATCAGGATGATCCGGATTAATAACAAAGTTGTATTCAACGGGAATAATTGCACTGGGCACTTTTAGCACACACGAAGATTTTTGATCAAGCCATTGATTTCCAATAGCCTGCAGCTCCGCCGGCGGAGGGTCCTCTCGCCAATTGGGGGACAGTTGGCCCAGGCTGATTTCTTGAATCAGCTTTTCAGGCACCATTGCACAGAAAACCACAAAATGTTTTAAAGTCTCGTGGGTCACCCCATGTACAATGATTTCAAGAGTGGCCAACGCCAAGGATTCAGAGGTATATGCGGCCCGATAGCCCCTCCCTGTCCAACGGCCGCCGCTTTTGCGCGCACCCTCCCCTGAAAAAGCCGTCACGGAATTTCTTTGATGAACAATTCGCCAAACCTTTATCAAAAGAAAACTCCATCTTCGATACGATCAAGCATCGCTCCGACCTCTTGGGCTCCAGGTTCGGTGTCGGCAAATTCCAACGGTGTTTTGTTGCCAAGCCCTTTTACGGGTGATTGAAACCACTGCCTTGCCGCCTGGTCGCTGCCGAGGACTTCTATGGCGCGCTCGAAAAGGCGGGCAATCCGCAGGACCCGTTCAGATTCATCGGTTTTAAAGCGGCCCTCTTTTTTGCGGCGGGTTAGCGTGCGTTGTGCGATGCTGATTGTGTCGGCAAGCCGGCTTTCGGAGATACCGAGTTGTCTGCTCAACTGGGAAAGTGAGCCGACAGGCAATCCTTGTTTCAATTGAAGAATAAGATCGCCTAAGTTGTGTGAGCGCACCCCGATGGTTTGTCCATACATGGTCATGGTTTATCCCTTCAAGTGGTTAGTGGCCTATTGGCGTAATAAATATAGCCATACGGCTGAATTAAGTCAACCCTTTTTTACCCCCCCCCCCCCGAAGAACCCCCCTGCGTTTTAACCATGGTATTTCATGTGTTACCTTCAATTCCATCCGGCTCGCCGAAAAATATTGCGTCAAGATTGATGGTCTCGTAAAGGGATGCTATTGCTGAATCAGACACGACCGAAGGTGATGGCCATTTCGAGCAGGCGTTTCACCGGCAGGGCGTCGAACTGCCTTGCCGTCATGCGCCAAACCCAGTTGCCGCGGGCCTGCCCCGGCGTGTTCATGCGTGCGGCCGCGCCCAATCCGAGCAGGTCCTGGACGGGGATGATGGACCATCGGGCCGGGGACAGCATGGCGAGGCGAATCAACTCCCAGGCGACCTCCCGGGCCATGACCGTGCGGCCGAGAATAATCGACAGGCGCTGTTTTTCGCTGCGCGACGCCTCTTTTGCGAACCATCCCCTCACCGTGTTGTTGTCGTGAGTTCCGGTGTAGACCACGCAGTGCTCCGGAATGTTGTGGGCGGCGTTGGCGTTGAGGGCCGGGTTGCCGGAAAAACCGAACATCAGCACCCGCATCCCGGGAAGCCCGCACCGCTGCATGATTTCGCGAACATCGGCGGTGATATCCCCCAGGTCCTCGGCGACCAGCGGCAACGAAACGAACCGTCGCTGGAGTTCGGAAAAAAAGTCTTCGGCGGGCGCTTCCACCCACCGGCCGGGTTTGGCGGTGATCTCCCCGGCCGGAACCTCCCAATACGCCACCAGTCCCCGGAAATGATCGATGCGTACGGCGTCAAAGACGGCCATCTGATGAGCAATGCGGCGGATCCACCACTCGTACCGGGTCTCCCGGTGGGCCTCCCAGTTGTACACGGGGTGCCCCCAGAGCTGACCGTCGGCGCTGAAATAGTCCGGGGGGACACCGGACACGCCCAGGGGGCGGTGAGCGCGGTCCAGCTTGAAGAGCTGCCGATCGGACCAGACATCCGCACTGTGAAACGGTACATAGATCGGGATGTCGCCGAACAGATGGATGTGTTTTTCCCGGCAATAGCGCCGAAGATTCAGCCACTGACGGTAAAACAGGTACTGCTCGATCTTCAGTTTTTCAACGGTATCCTGAAGCGCTTGCCGAAGACGCGTGATTTCGTCAGGCCTTCGGGAGCGAATCTTTGGCGGCCACCGGTCCCAGGAGATATTCGGGTGGCGCGCAGAAAGCGCGCAGAACAGGGCATAATCTTCGATCCAGAAAGCATTTTCGGCGCAAAAGCGCTCATAGCCGCTGTCGGGCATGCGCTGTTTGAATCGCCGGCAGGCTTTTTCCAGCAACCGACGCTTGAACATCCCGACAGCCGCGTAGTCGATCCGGCCCTCCGGCAGGCGGGGTGGCGGATGCAGATCCGTAAGATCGACCAAGCCTTCTGCAGCGAGGGTTTCCGGGCTGATCAGCAGCGGATTGCCTGCGAAGCACGATACACTGTGGTAGGGCGAGTGACCGGCGGCCGCCTCGGTCGGATTCAGGGGTAAGAGCTGCCAGATCCGCTGTCCGGCGGCGTGCAAAAAATCCACAAAGCGCAAAGCGCTCAGACCGAGATCGCCGATGCCGAAACGGGACGGCAGGCTGAAAATGGGCAGCAGAACGCCGCTGGAGCGTGCAAGCATATCGTATCCTTTCCGGCGCGTCAGGTGTCGTTGTCGCCTAGCAGTTGACTGATTCCGCGAAGGGGAATTCCCACCCATTCCGGGCGACTGTTCAGTTCGTAGGAAAGCTCGTAGACCGCCTTTTCCAGAAGCATCACTCTTAGCAAAACGCGCAGCTCATTGCGGCTTTCGGGAATGAACCGGCCTCCATCGGCCTCCTGGAGATAACTTTTAAGAAACTCGGCGCTCACCCAGCGCTGCCAGAACTCCGCCCGGTGCGCCAGCTCCACGACGGCCTCGGGCGCGATCCCGTTTTCCTGCCGGCAGCGCCCTGCGGTATGGGCGGCGTAGTGAAATGAGCGCAGCATTCCGGCCACATCCCGCAGGGCGGAGCGCTTGATGCGCCGTTCCGTAATGGGGCGGACCGGTTCGCCCTCAAAATCGATGATGATAAAATCGCTTCCCGTGAAAAGCACCTGCCCGAGATGGTAATCGCCGTGACAACGGATGCGCTCGACGCCGATTTTGATTTCGAGCAACTCCTTGTATCGGTTCATCAGATCCTTTTCTCGCTTCATGATCGTAACCGCCAGCGGGCGCAGCCCCTCAGGCAGCCGGTTGAATTGTCGCCGCAGCAGTGGCAGGACCTTCCCGACCTGATTGCGCAGGGACTGATACAATGCCCGCTGGTAGAGCTTGGAAAACGCTTCCGGCCTGAATTCCGGCAGACTTGGTTCCGATGCCAGGCACTTGTGCATTTCAGCGGTGCGCCGGCCCAACAGGCGGGCGGATTCCAAAAACTCTCCAATGAGCCCCGCCACCTCGACGGAAGGGGACGCGTCCAGCAGGTCGACAGGGAAAGCAGCCGGCAGGTCCAATGGGGGGTGCCCCATGGCAGCCTCGAAATAATGCCCCAGGCAATCCAGAGCGTAGGCCCAGGCATCGCCCCGGTTGGTCATAAACCCTTGCAGGATGGCGATAGTCATCGGTTCATCCTGGTTCAACCGAAGCTCGATCGCACCCAATGTCGGCGCGCAGAACGGAAATTGCTTTTCGGTGAGAAGCCGCCCGATTTCAAGGCCCGGATTAATCCCCGGGACGAGCTTGCGGATGAGCTTGAGAATCAGCCGGTCGCCGAACCGGATCGATGTGTTGCTCTGCTCACCCCCTAACATCGTCGGCAACGGCAGGAGGTTGTCTTGGGGGATCAGCGTGCGGAAGGCGTGCGTGGTAAACCCCCGCATCTGTCCAAAGCGCCCGTGGAGGACTCGTTTACGGGATAGAACCGCCAGGAACGCTTCGCCGAAGGCGGCATCGGCCATGGCATCGCAAAGCAAAAAGGCCGCGAGGCTGCACTTGAGCTTGAATCTGGCAATGACGGCCTCGGGATGCTCCTGCCACAGGCGATTCGATGGGTTTTCAGGCACCAGTGCCATCGGAACGGTATACATTTCCGTATCGCCGGATAGATAGCTCACCCGCACCAGGGCAATCGCCCAATGCCGGGAATCTTTCGTCAAGGAGAACATGTCCAGGATGACGGCCTGCTTGAGCGGGCGCGCTTTGCCGCCGAACCATCGGCTGCGGGTGAGGAAGCCGGGCAGAACCGCCTCTATCCGGGCAACGGCTTTGCCGCTGAAAAAATCTTCTTCTTCACAATCGGCCTCCACCTCCGGGACGGTTGTCTCCCCGGCCTGTGTCGGCGTTCCCTCGGTAACCGTCTGCGACGGTGTCAGGTAAAACCAATAAAAACTGTGGGGGCCGAGCGACAAAAAGTAAGGGGTTGCCTCGATCGGCGGAAAAGGGGTTCGGCCGAAAAGCTCCACCGGGATCATCCCTATGCATGCGGACAGGTCCAGCTGGACGTGCTGCACGAACCGTGACAGGTTGCAAACGACCAGCAGCCGTTCATTTTCGTAACGGCGGATGAACGCGAGGATGCGATGGTTATCGGGGGTGAGAAAGTCGATGGCGCCCCGGCTGAAGGCTTTAAATCGTTTCCGCAGAGCGATCAGGCGCTTCATCCCCCACAGTGTGGAGTGAGGATTGGCGTGCTGCACTTCTACGTTGATGACTTCGTAATGGTATTCCGGAGAGATGATGATCGGCAACATAAGCTTTTGGGGGTCGGCACGTGAAAACCCGGCGTTGCGGTCGGGACTCCATTGCATCGGCGTGCGCACGCCGTCCCGGTCACCGAGATAAACGTTATCCCCCATGCCGATCTCATCGCCGTAGTAAATGACCGGTGACCCCGGTAGGGAGAACAATAGCGCGTTTGCGAGCTCCGTAAGCCGCCGGTGGTTTCCGAGCAGGGGAAAAAGCCGGCGGCGGATCCCGAGATTGATCCGCATACGGGGGTCCTGGGCATAGACCTGGTACATATAGTCCCGTTCTTCGTCGGTGACCATTTCCAGGGTCAGCTCATCGTGATTGCGCAAAAAAATGGCCCACTGGCAGTTTTCCGGAATGGCGGGGGTTTGATCGAGGATGTCCAGAACCGGGAACCGGTCCTCCATGTGCAGCGCCATGAAAAGACGCGGCATGAGCGGGAAATGGAAGGCCATGTGACATTCATCGCTGTCGCCGAAATAGGCCACGGCATCTTCGGGCCACTGATTCGCTTCGCCCAGAAGCATGCGGTTTTTGAACTTGGTATCCACGTGAGCCCGCATTTCTTTTAAAAACCGATGCGTTTCGGGGAGGTTTTCGCAATTGGACCCCTCGCGCTCGAAGAGATAGGGGATGGCGTCCAGCCGCAGCCCGTCGACGCCCATTGCGTACCAGAAATCCAGCGTCGCGAGGATCGCCTTGCGCACAGGGGGATGGTCGTAGTTGAGGTCGGGCTGATGAGAATAAAACCGGTGCCAGAAATAGGCGCCGGCCACGGGATCCCATGTCCAGTTGGACGTCTCGAAGTCCTGGAAAATGATCCGGGCATCATTGTAACGCTGCGGGGTGTCGCTCCAGACATACCAGTCCCGCCAGGTGCTGCCGGGCATGGCGCGGCGGGCGCGCTGGAACCAGGCATGCTGATCGGAGGTATGATTGACCACCAGCTCCGTTATCACCCGCAGGCCGCGGCGGTGGGCCTCTGTCAGAAATTTTTTAAAATCCCGCAGGGTGCCGTAGGCGGGATGGATGTTGCGATAGTCGGCAATGTCGTAGCCGTCGTCGCGCAGGGGGCTCGGGCAAAAGGGCATCAACCAGATGGCCGAAACGCCCAGGTCTTGCAAATGATCGAGCTTTCGGGTGAGACCTTGAAAATCCCCTACGCCGTCATCGGTGCCGTCGAAAAAGCTTTTGACATGCAACTGGTAAATGACGGCGTCTTTAAACCAGAGCGGATCATCGCTCATCCCTGCCATGCTCCGGGAGATCTTGTCCATAGCCATTCCTTTAAACAAGGGGTCTTGATCATCGTTCCGGCCGCGCAAGGGCATTTTTTTAGCCGAAACGACGATCAAAGCCAAACAAAGTAATCGAAATCGTGTTCGGTTCAGATGGTACTGTCCATCATCAATTCCCGGTAAAGCGACAAATAGTTCCGTGCGGCTTTTTCCCAGGAAAAATCCATGGACATGCCATTGGCCTGAATGCGCCTCCAGATCGGCGGCGTCCGGTAAACGCCGACGGCTTTTTGAATCGCGGTCAGACAGTCCCTGGAATCTGCAAGCTTGAATGTAAAACCAGTTCCCTCGCCGGTACGCTCATTCCCCTCGAATACCGTGTCATTCAAACCACCGGTGGCACGAACCACGGGAATCGTTCCGTATTTCATGGCATAAAGCTGCGTCAGGCCGCAGGGTTCATAGCGAGAAGGAATCAGAAGCATATCGGCGCCGGCCAGAATCCCCCTGGCCAGCGCTTCATCAAAGCGCTGAATGAGTGCGAACTTACCGCCGTAGGATTCAGCGGCCAGTTGAAGACGCTGCTGCATCGTCTCGTCACCGGTCCCCAGAATAACCAGACCCGCCTTCAGGGAGTCCATCAACTCGCCCAGTATCGGAAGGATCAAATCAATCCCTTTTTGAATGTCCAGACGGGATACGATGCCGATGAGCGGATGTTCCATCAGGCTCTCGTCCAGTTGACAGGTCTGAATCAGGGCGGCTTTGCAGATGCGTTTTCCGGACAGGTCGTCAGCCGTGAACCGCGCGGGAATGATGGCATCCGTCTCAGGGCTCCATAACTGATAATCGACACCGTTCAGAAGACCGAACAAAGAGGCCCGCCTATTGCGAAGAACGCCATCCAGACCTTTCCCATATTCCGGTGTTTGAATCTCCCGGGCATAGGTCGGGCTGACCGTGGAAACGGCGCGGCTGTAAACCAGCCCTGCTTTCAGCATGCTCCACTTTCCGTAAAATTCCAGTCCGTTCGGCTGATAATGCGACGCATCCAGACCGGTTAACGCAAATTTATCGCTTGAAAATAGTCCCGAATATCCCAGATTGTGCACGGTAAACAGGGTTTTGAATCGGTGAAACGCCGGATCCAGCTGCATATACACCGGAATCAGACCGGTATGCCAGTCGTTGCAGTGGACCACATGGGGGGCAAATTCCCAGGCCTGCATCAACGAAACAACGGCTCGACAGAAAAAGATGAACCGCTCGGCCGTGTCGTAATAGTCGCCATCGGCATTCCCGTAAAGATGGGGCCGGTCAAACATATCTTCCCGGTCGATGACATATATCGAGGCGGCATCCTCAATCGACAGTTTGCGCACCTGAAAGGTCAGGCGCTGAGCCCCCAGCCATGTGCTGAGGTTGGGAAAGAGCGACTCATGACGCAACCCGTGTTCAAACACCTGTCGATAACCCGGCAGAACCACCCGAATATCCACGTTCAATCGCCGCAGGGCAGCGGGAAGACTGCCTGCTACATCGGCCAGTCCCCCGGTTTTGGCAAAGGGGGCCGCTTCTGATGCGATGAATACGACGCGAACCGGTGAAGTGTTAATCGGAAACCTCCCTTCTACGGATCAGGAGCTCGTTTCAGTCTCCTATTGTTTGAGCGATAGCGAGTTCTTGCCGGGCCGGGAAAAATGTCCTGGCGTGGCCGGAATCCTGATCAAGATCTTTTGCAACACCTATTGCAATGTCCATACCATAAGAAAACGGTTCAGCTTTCCATTGCCCTCGATGGTTGTCAAGATGATACTTCAGGCAATTTCAGTGTCCCGATGCTGTCACAGGGAACCTAACCCCGATAAACGGGACTCTTTTCAGCGCCCCCCCCCCTGAGGGGGACAGGACCCGTGTCGCTCGCGCAGCGTCCTTTCCGGCCGATATTGTTACCTGTTACACTTATGTCAATGGACAGAAGTGTAACATTAAACTGACGGGGCTTTTTTCTCTCTGCATCATACGGACCCCTTCGATTTGCAATTAACCGTAAATATTAACAAACGTTTTCTTATTTTTTCCTTTGATTCTGGCACGCTTTTTGGAGAGATTCAAATCAGGGTTTGGATTCATTCAAAACAAAGTGAATAGGAAAGGAAAAGAGCTATGCCACTGATTAATTTAGTGATTACGTTGATTGTGGTGGGTGTGATTCTATGGCTGATTAACAGCTACATCCCCATGCAGGGTACCATAAAGAAAATCTTAAATGCGGTCGTGGTTATTGTAGTGATTCTCTGGTTATTACGAGTCTTCGGGGTGCTAAGCTCCCTCTCCGGACTTCATATTGGAAGGTGAAGCACCGGAAAAAATGTGAAAAAGGGGGTCCACCATGAGCAAATACATGCAACTCACGGTTACGGTACGGCCTTATTATCCAAAAGATCTTGAAGGGACTTACCCCAACCTGGCACGCCATCTAAGCTATCTGGATTCGGGTCTGACCGACCGGAATCCCTCGCTCTATGAATTAGTGGGACAGCTGGATCAACTGCTTTATCACTTTGAGGGAACCCCGCTCAGAGAGGTGCTTCTCCGGCATCAAGAGAAGCTTCGGAACCTGCATAAGCTTATTCAAGAGAATATCGCCGACTGGAATCTCGCAAAGGCCGATCAACTTCTGTACGGTATAGAGGATACGGTTGGCGAAATAGAATTGGATTTGGATTAGACCCAATTCAAACTATGAGAAAGAGGTATTCATCATGACGGAACCACAAGAAAAAGCACAAATCACGGCAGGGGCATTTGCGTATATGGCAAACGGCGAGTCCCGGGGCCACGGGCCGGGCGAACAAGAAAAACCGAAAGACCGTACGACGGCAGAAGAAGGCAAGTTGGGGTGGATTTTACTTTGGGCATTGGGCGTTCCGATCCCGGTCCTGCTGGTACTGTTTCTCCTGCGCGGGTGCACCTGACCCAATCGAAACCTGTCCGGTTGAATGCATTCACTGGAAATACGGCATGGCCTTTTTGCTGTCGAACATCGGCGCCGTCATAGGGGTGCCGGATCATGATTGAACGCCAGTGGAACATCAGGAAGGGGGAGGGTAACCGTAAGCCTATGTCGAATCATCAGAATAATAAAGATAATAAAGGGAAAAGTATCCTCGATCGCATCGCGCATCGGGGAATGATGGAACGCGGGTTTATCGTCGATTTTTCAGCGGCGGCCCTTAACGAAGCGGAAACAATGGCACGGGTCGATCGAGGGACGAAATTTCCCGGAAAAGATCTGCGCCACTTGCTTTGGGCATCGATTGACAACGATGATTCCCTGGACCTGGACCAGCTGACAGTGGCGGAAACCCTGCCGGATAAAACAGTAAATATTTTTGTGGCTATTGCCGACGTGGATGCCCTCGTGAAGAAACGCTCGGCTATCGATGAACACGCCCGGCATAACACGACTTCGGTTTACACGGCCGGCAGAATTTTCCCCATGCTTCCGGAAAAACTCTCCACGGATCTGACCTCGCTTAATTACGATGAAGACCGACCGGTCATTGTCATTGAGGCCCGGATCAGCGGTGAGGGGGAAGTACAGCGATCCGGTATCTATCGCGCCTGGGTCCGCAGCCATGCCAAACTCGCTTACAATAGCGTGGCGGCCTGGCTGGAAGGCAAAGGGCGCATGCCGGAGGCCGTGGCGGCTGTCCCGGGACTTGCGGAGAATCTCCGCATTCAGGATCGGGTGGCGCAGCAATTGAAAAGCTTGCGACATGCGCATGGTGCCCTGGATCTCCAGACGCTCGAAGCGCGTCCGGTCTTAGTCGGCGACGAAATTCAGGATTTGCGGGTGGACGAGAAGAACCTGGCCAAAGCGCTTATCGAAGACTTTATGATCGTGGCCAACGGTGCGACCGCGCGTTTCCTGCACGGGAAAAAAATCCCCTCTCTGAGGCGCATGGTCCGTTCCCCGAAGCGGTGGAGCCGAATCATCGAGATTGCAGCCCGGCACAATTTTCAGCTTCCACCGGCGCCCGATTCGAAGGCGCTCACGAATTTTCTGGCTGTCCGAAAAGCAGCCGATCCGCTTCGCTTTCCCGATCTTTCCCTATCGATCATCAAACTGCTCGGTCCGGGTGAATATGTCGTCGAATTCCCGGAAGAGACGGCGCCCGGCCACTTCGGCCTTGCCGTCAAGGATTATACGCACTCAACGGCGCCCAACCGGCGGTTTCCGGATCTGGTCACCCAGCGCATTCTGAAAGCCGCCCTGGACGGTTCTCCCATGCCCTACAGCCGGGACGAGCTGGTCGAGTTGGCCCGGCACTGTACGGAGAAGGAAAATGATGCCAATAAGGTAGAGCGGCTCGTTGCCAAATCGGCGGCAGCCATGCTGCTTTCTTCGAGAATCGGAGATCCGTTTGACGCCATGTGCACGGGTGCTGCCGGCAAAGGGACTTGGGTGCGCATCTTTCAACCACCTGTTGAAGGTCGACTATGCTACGGGTATGAAGGCGTCGATGTCGGCGACCGGTTTCGGGTGCAGCTCATCCACACGGATGTGGAAAAGGGGCATGTCGATTTCAAGAGGATCCATTACGAAACACCCCATCCTTTTATCAATAGCGACGGATTTTGATCTATGGGAATTCATGCACGCCGATATATGCTGGGAGATGAGGCGGTTGGTTGACTTTATTGCGTGGTCCTGGTAATAGGCGTCGGATGGCGTCAATGAGGAAAAGGATCTTCTTCATCTGTGGATCGATGAATCAGACAACCCAAATGCATCAGATTTCCAAACACCTTTCCGAGTACGCGCATTCCTTCTCACCTTTCTACTGCCACGGCTTTGACGAGATGCTTCGAAAACTCGGGGTGACCGAATTCACGATTGCGGGGAACAGGGCGGTCGAACGCTGTCGAACGTACCTGCAGAATCACGAACTTCCCATCGACTACCAGGGAAAGAATCGAGCCTACGACCTGGTGGTTACCTGCACGGACGTATACCTCCAGAAAAACATTCGAGACAATCGGATCGTACTGGTTCAGGAGGGGATTATCGACCCGGAATCCTTTATGTTTCGTCTCGTCAAGCGCCTCCGCTTCCTTCCCCGATGGATGGCGGATACGGGGATGACGGGTCTCAGCAATGCATACCGGGCTTTTTGTGTCGCAAGCGAAGGATATCGTGATTTTTTCATCCAAAGAGGCGCGGCCGCGGAGAAGATCGTCGTTACGGGAATACCCAATTTCGACAACTGCCGCCAATATAGCACCAACGACTTTCCCTACAGGCACTATGTGCTGGTCTGTACGTCGGCGTTAAGGGAGGTGTTCCAACGCGAGGACCGCGAGGCCTTCATTCGAAAGGCTGTGGAGATTGCCGGGGGCCGGCGGCTTATCTTTAAACTTCACCCGATCGAAAATGTCGATCGCGCCACCCGGGAAATCAGAGCACACGCACCTGGAGCCATGGTGTTCGCAACCGGCAGCGCGGAAGAAATGATCGCCAACTGCGATGTCCTGATCACTCGATTTTCATCGACTGCCTTCGTCGGCGTTGCTCTCGGTAAGGAGACTTACGCCGACTTCGATATGGATCAATTGCGGCGGCTGATGCCGCTTCAGAACCACTCGGCGGCTTTCAACATCGCCACTGTCTGCCGCCGGGTTCTCGAAGAGAGAGGAAAGGAGAATTGAGGGTTTTGGTTACAGGCGCGACTGGATTTATCGGAAGCCACCTGGTGGAAGCCCTCGTTAAACGCGGAACCCGCGTCCGGTGCCTCGTTCGGAATCGGCGGCAATTGGGATGGGTAAAAAACGCCCCGGTTGAGTTTGTAGCCGGAAATTGCCGGGATAAAAATTCCCTGATACAGGCCGTAAAAGACATCGATCAGGTATTTCATCTAGCGGGTGCAACAACGGCCATCAAAGAAACCACCTATTTTGAAGTGAATGCCCTGGGTACGGAAAACCTTATCCAGGCCTGCATTGAGCATAATCCCCGCGTTAAAAAATTTATCTATCTTTCGAGCCAGGCGGCAGCAGGTCCGTGTCGGGGCGGAGGGAAGAAAAAGGAATCCGACCCTTGCGAGCCGGTTTCACCCTATGGGAAAAGCAAATTGCTGGGGGAGAAGCAGGCTCTGTCCCACGCTTGGGAGCTTCCCCTCCTTATCTTGCGTCCCTGTGCCGTCTATGGGCCAAGGGATAAGGGGTTTTATCCGCTTTTCAAATCCCTCTCCAAGCGTATCAACCCCTGTCTCTTCGGACCCGATCAACATATCAGCCTGTGCTATGTTCAGGACCTTGTCCGGGCGATTCTATTGGCGGCTGAGATCCCAACAGAGACCGGAGGGGTATTCTTCCTGTCCGATGGTCAGGACTACCGAATGGCGAAAGTGGGCGACATCTTCGCGCAGGCGATGGAGATCGACGCTCTCCGGCTCCGCCTTCCCCGGCAGGTGCTGTTCGGTATGGCCTTTTTTGCGGAATGTTTTTCCAGAATTTCCGGAAAGCCTTCGATCCTGAACAGCGGAAAGGTAGCCGAAATGATTAAAAAAAACTGGTGCTGTGACATTACAAAGGCCAGAACCTTGCTGGGTTTCGAGCCCCGGATTTCTCTTGCCCGGGGTGCGGAATTGACCGTTGCCTGGTATAAAAGAGAAAAGTGGCTGTAGGGAATAGGGCCGGGATGGTTTGGTATTAACCTGTTAATAAGAGCAATTATGGCCGGTATTGAGATCATTACGGTGGAAAGAGAATCAGAGCTCAAGGACTTTATCGACCTGCCCTGGAAAATCTATGCCGATGACCCCAACTGGGTCCCCCCCCTTAAGAAAGAGGTCCGCCGGATGCTGGACTCCCGCATCCATCCTTTCTGGGAGTTTTCCGAGCGGATCCTCTTTCTGGCCCGGCGCGGCTCGGAGACGGTGGGAAGGATCGCGGGCATCATCGATCGCCATCATAACGAATTCCACAGCGAACGGATGGGCATCTGGGGGTTCTTCGAATCTGCCGAAGATCCGGAGATCTCGGCCGCCCTCTTCTCTGCCGTGGAGACCTGGGTCCGCCAAAAGGGAATGCGCTTCCTGAGAGGCCCGCTGAACCCCTCCCTCAATTACGAGGCGGGTTTGCTCGTTGACGGGTTTGATACTCCGCCGGCCTTGATGATGACTTACAACCCGGTTTACTATCCTGAATTGATTGAATCGTTCGGCTTCACCAAAGAAAAAGACCTGTTTTCCTTCATGATAGATGGGAGTTACCGGCTTCCCGAGTGGCTGGAACGTCTTGCTGAACGATTGGCCCAAAAAAAAGGGATCCGCATCAGGGCCTTTCGGCTGAAGGATCCGGTTCCCGAGCTGGCGCTGGTCAGAGAAATATTCAATGACTGCTGGTCCGGCAACTGGGGGTACGTCCCCTTGAGTGATCCGGAGACGCGGGAGATAGGTAAAAGCATGATGAAAATCGCGGATCCGGACCTGGCTTTTTTCATCTATTACGAGGATGAACCCGCGGGGGTCTGCGTGATTTTGCCCGACATCAACCCGTTGCTCAAGCGCCTCAACGGGCGCATCGGCCTGTCGGGGGTGTTGAAGTTCCTCCTATATCAGCGGGAGATTACCGGATTGCGGGGACTGCTCTTCGGCGTTAAGGAGAAGTATCGACAACTGGGACTCCCCCTGCTCGCCTTCCGCCACCTGTATGAGGTGGTGAGGAAGAAAGAAAAATATCGCTATCTGGAATTGGGATGGACCCTGGAGGACAACGAGTCGATCAATTTCTTGGTAGAGGAAGCCGGCGCGAGAATCCACAAGAAGTATAGTCTATTTAGAAAGTCTTTATAACGACTGCAGGCGATCGTATCGCGTTGAAACGGGGGGGGCTGACTATTGACTGAACACCGGGTACCCATTATTGCTTTCGTCTGGCGACCTGAAGAGATGATCCCGCCTGTGATCCAAATGGCGCACCGCACAGGAAGCCGTGCCATCTTCGATGTTTCCAGGATGGGGGGGGAAACGCTCCGCACTTTTTTACAAAGAACCGGCCCCGCCGGCGGAATCGAAGATATCAAGATTTCCGCCCCCGCCTTGATGGATCCGTCTTTGGAACCGGTGTTAAAAGAAACGGGAGTTCAGAACATCTGGGTCGAATATCACCCCGGGTTTTTCCCCGGAGATTGCGCCGCCTTTATGCAGAGAATGGGGGAACTACCGGAAAACCTCCGTGTCTTCCCCATCATCGGAGATCTTACCCTTCCGGCGGCGATGCTGACAAAGCGCCCGGGAATCGGGCGCATCGTTTTGAAAGGATGCGAGGCCTCCGGATTCGTGAGCGGTGAAACCACCCTGGCGCTATATGCAGCGGTCAAGGAAATGCTGTATAGTGCCTCGAATTCTATCGATATTCTCATCTGGGGGAGTATCGCCACCCCTGAGGCGGCAGCGGCGCTGTTGTCCACGGGGGCTAGGGGAATCGTCTTTGAGAGCGTCCATTGGCTGACGGACCTGGTTGCCATTGATGATCTCCAACGCCGGCGTCTCGCCAACCTCCGCCTCGATTCCACCGATCTGATCGGCCTCGACCTGCATGTTCCCTGTCGCCTTTTCAACAAGGGAAACTCCATCGCGTTCAAGGAGATGAAGGACTTCGAAAGCTCGCTGTGCGGTGAAACGATCACGGCGGAAAGCCGCTGCTCTTTCGCGGACCGGGTGAATGCGGCAGCCATCCCCCCGCTTGAGAGTAACTTCGGCCCGGAGGAACTCATTGCGCTGGGGGTGGAAACCGCCTTTGCCGCGTCCTTCGCCGATCGTTTTGGAACCGGAACCGAAAAGGCCGTGATGTCCTTCATGGACGAAATTCGAAGGGTATGCGGCCTGGCCGAGGTGAAAAAAGACTGCTTTCCGAACAGCCCTGTCGCCGGAGAGATGGGAACCCGGTATCCCTTTATTCAGGGGGCCATGTCCTGCATCACGGATGTCCCCGAGTTTGCCTTAAAAGTTGCCGAGGCCGGTGGATTACCCACCATCGCCCTTGGCCTGATCAATGAAAAGAACCTCGATCAGAAGATGGAACGGCTCCCGGAGATCATGGGAGGACGGCCTTATGCCGTGAATATCGTCTCTCTGGCGGAAAACCCTTTCAGGGAAACCCATCTGGCCTGGGTAAAAAAGCACAAACCCCGTTTTGTGGTGATCGCGGGAGGGGATCTCTCCCCCTTGAAGGAATTGAAAGAATGCGGCCTGGAGGTCATCTATATCGCCCCGGACGAGGCGCTGCTGCGCATTGCCCTTGAAGCCGGCGTCCGGTACGTGATCTGTGAGGGATATGAAGCCGGCGGGCACGTGGGACGCCACAGCACCCTTACCCTGGCACAAAGGGTCCTGGATCTGAAACGGGTGAATCCTTCCCTGTTCCAGGATTGTCGCATTATTCTTGCCGGCGGCATCTTCAATCGGGAGACCGCCTTCATCGCCGCCATGCTCGGAGCGGATGCCATCCAGATGGGCACCGCGTATCTGGCCACCCGGGAGATCGTTGAAACGGGCGCCCTGACGGTGCTCTATCAGCGCATGATTCTGAAGTCGCCGCCGGGGGGGACGGTCGTTTCAGGCCGGGAAACGGGGCTTCGGGTGCGATCCCTGAAAACCCCGAGAGCGGCCGCCGTTTTGTCCCTGGAGAGGGAGTTTGCAGCGGGTCACCAGGACGAGCGCTCCTTCCGCAAGAGAATTGAAGAGATGACGGCCGGTAGCCTCTTCACAGCCGCCCGGGGCATGAACAAACCCGGCGGGGCGCCTCTGGATGAGCGATCCTGCGTGGAACGCGGACAATTCATGAGTGGGGCCTGTGCCGGCCTCCTCCATAAGGTGATGACGCTATCCTCCTTCCATCGCGGGATAACCGAAGGCCCTCTTTTGTTGCATCCGCCATTTGAGGGGCCCACCGAGCAGATATCCCCCCTTTCAACCGGCGCTTTGCCCCCCATAAATACTGCAGTCCGCGGGATGGGTCATGGGGTGAAACAGGCAACGCCGCAACGATACCCCCACGACCGGGTCGCCATCACGGGGATGGCGATTCTCAATACCCTGGGAAAAGATCCGGAGGAGGTTTGGGCTTCAAGCCTGACCATGAAAAGCGGGATTACCCTGATGCCGCCTTCCCTGTGCGATCAAACGCATTTTTATGACCCCCGCCCCTTCATTCCGGACAAGACTTACTGCAGGGTCGGCGCCTTCCTGGATTTTCAGATCTCGCGCAATGAGCTTGGAATCCCCCCCCATGATTTCCGAACGATGACCGAAGCCACAAAGATCACCCTGTGGCTGGCGGACCGGGCCCTCCGGGCCTCCGGCCTCCTGGAGTCGGACATTGCGCGGGAACGAATCGGCGTCCTCATCTCCCAGAACTCGGGAGAAACGGCCGGGACCCTCCACAATATGATCATCCGGGGATACGTTCACGACATCCTCGCCGACATCAGGAAGGCCGTTTCCCTCACCCCTGATCAGCTAAGCGCCATCGAACAGGAGGTGAAGTCCAAGCGCATGGCCCCGGACGATACCACCCTCCTGGGCCGTCTGAACTCCGCGGCGGCCGGCTTCATTTGCAACCGCTATGGGCTCATGGGACCCAGTTATTCCGTTTCGGCAGCCTGCGCGAGCTCACTGGTCGCGCTTCACAGCGCCATCCAGATGGTCCGAACCGGCATCATCGATGCCGCCATCGTCGGCGGGGGCGAGGAGAAGCTGAGACACCTGCACTTTCTGGAATTTTCAGCCCTGGGCGCCCTTTTCGGGCTGTCCGGAAAGGAAAGACCCGCTCACGAAACCTCCCGCCCCTTCGATGCCGACAGAGACGGAATGGTCCTGGGCGAAGGCGGGGGAATCATCGTCATCGAGCGGGAAAGTTCGGCTCGCGCAAGAGGAGCACTTGTCCACGCCGTGATCACGGGCATGGGCGCCAGCAACAACCATCTGGGCATGGTGGAATCCTCCCATGTCACGCAGGAGATCGCCATCCGCGCCTCCTTCCAGGGGACACCCTATGGGCCGGACACCGTGGACCTCGTGGAATGCCATGCCACGAGTACCCGGCAAGGGGATGTCGAGGAGGTCCGCGCCCTGAAGTCCTTCTTCCATTCCGCCAAACGCACCGTTCTCACCTCTTTTAAATCCCAGATCGGACACACGCTGGGCGCATCGGGCATCAACAGCCTCATTCGAGGCGTTATGGCCATGAAGGCGGGGGTGTTCCCGCCTACCCTCAATTATCTAACGCCGGACCCGGAAATCGATCTGAAAGGATCGGGGCTTCTCATCGCCTCCGAGCCGTTTGACTGGGAGAGTCGGGCCGGTCGGCCCAGACGGCTTCAGGTCAATGCGTTCGGATTCGGCGGCTCCAACTACGTGGTGCAGTTGGAGCAGGCCATGGCGGATTCGGACAGGATTCTGGTATCCGCGGACGGTGAATCCGGTCTCGCCCCGGAAAATGCGGACGACGTTTCGGATTTCGGGCTTCGAACTTCGGATTGGAAGGAAAGGCCCGATTCCGCCGCAGAGGTAAACGGCGAGGGTACCGGGCTTCCGGGCATCTCTTTTTTCCGGACCCGACTGGGCGGTCATGACGCCAGGGTTGCCGTCGTGGCGGAATCGGAGGAGGCGGCGCTCATTCTCGTCGAGAAATCACGCCGCCTTACAGCGGGCAACATCGTCACCCCCAAGACCTTGAGGTCCCTGGCGCAACAGGGAGTCTTCCTGCGGACCGAGGATTCACCCGCACTACCCTTCGCCCTGGTGTTTCCCGGTCAGGGCACCCACTATAGCGGTATGGGGCGGGATCTTTACGCGTCCTTTCCCGTCATCAGAGAGTGGATGGATCGGGCTGCGGCCGCTGCGGACTTCGACCTCCTTCATCTGCTGTTCCATGATCGGAACGAGAATCTTCAGAAGACCCGGTGGCAGCAGCCGGCCCTCTTTGTCCTGGAATATGCCATGGCGCGATATCTGCGCTCCCTCGGCATCCACCCGGTGGCGATGGCCGGTCACAGTTTGGGCGAACTGACCGCCCTGTGTCTCGCCGGGGTCTATTCCCCGGAGGACGGGCTGCGAATCGTGAACATGAGAGCCCGTTGCATGGACAAGGCCGCCGGCATGCACCTGGACCCGGGTGTCATGATGGCTGTTGACGCCCCTATAGATCAGCTCGAAGAGCTGATTCAGGGACGGGAGAAAGATGTCCACATCAGCAATATCAATTCACCGAGCCAGGTCGTTCTGAGCGGCAAGACCGACGCGGTGAAAAATTTTGGTAACAAACTCAAGGCGATGGGATACAGGGCCCGTCTTTTGCGCGTCAGCATGGCCTTTCACTCTCCGATCATGAGCGTCATCCATGATGAGCTCGAAGCGTTCATTGACCCCATTGCCTTTCATTCGCCGCAAATTCCCGTCATCTCCAATACTACCATGGCGCCGTATCCATCGAATCCCGAAGAGATCCGGCGAATTCTGATGGCCCATCTGGAGTCTCCCGTCCATTGGATGCATAACGTTCAGACGCTTTGGAACGATTACGGGGTGCGCCTTTTCGTGGAGGTCGGCCCGGGTGACACCCTGAGCAATCTCATCGCAGACACAATCCCGAACTCGGGATGCATTCAGACCTGCCTTCCCCAGGCGGAAAGTGTGACCTGCAAGTCAGCCCTCGCTCAGCTTTTCGTGCAGGGGCATCTGAAGGTTCACAGGGTGCGCCCCATCGCGCCCACTCTTGCAGTATCCGCCCCGATGGAAGCACAAGCCTCCGGGGAAGCGCCCGGGAACCCGGATCACTTGGAGCGCCTCATTCAAATCATCATGGATGCCACGGGATTCGAACGGGACGAAATTCGACCCGAAATGGATCTCAGGAGAGATCTCTCCATCCGCTCCAGTCGACTTCCGATCATCATGGACGCAGCAGAGCGCGACTTCGGGATTACGATCGAATTGGAGGATTTTATTCTTGTCCGTACCGTGAAAGACATTGCGGAGCGGATCTCCGAGATCATTGCCAGACAGGAAGGCTCCGGGATAGATCCGGCGGCCAAGGCTCTCGATCCCGGCGCGGCGCGAAGGGAAGTCTTGAAGCCCTCGGACGATGAGGCGAGCTTAAAGCGGCTCGTATTCGATACCGTCCCTATCGATCTCGGGGCTCCCCTTCCCATAAAATGGGAGCCGGGAGATTCCGTCCTTCTTCTCTCATCGGACGGGTATGAGGGCGTTACAGCAACTGTGGGGGACATCTTCCGGCTGGATCATGGGGCTGACATATTTCCCCTCCCGTTCATGCAGAAGAATTTGACCCCGGGCGAAGCGGACCACGACATTCGAACGGATGAAGGCGCCCAGGGGGCTGCCGACAAGATAGCGGACCAAACGTCACGGATTGGGATGGTTGTCTCCTTGCCTCAAGGCGTACCGGAAAGCTTAAAAAGCATGGAGGATGTTTCACGATTTCTAAGAGGACTCTTTGTCCTCCTCAACACATTTCTCCAGGCGCCGAACGGGAAATTCGTGCTACTGATCCACTCCCGGGAGAACACCGGAACACCGGTCCGGCTGGCAGCGGAGGGGATGCTGGGATTATTCTTAAGCGCCGCGCAGGAATACCCGGCCGTACAGTTTCGCACATTGGAAGTCGGCCGTGACACCGATCTTCGCGCCGCCTTGCGCGCTGCTCTGGACAGAGGATACACGCCGGTGGAGATGATCCATCGGGACGGCAGGGTTTTTACCTCGGAGGGACACGTCGCCCCGTCGCACTTTCGGGATCCGTCAAGCGTTCATCTGAATCCGGGAGACGTTGTCGTCATCTCCGGGGGCGCAACGGGAATCGGCGCCCATCTGGCCCGGGCGCTTGCGCCCTTTAAGCCCCGCCTGGTCTTTCTGGGGCGAACGCCTTCCAATCCGGTCATGAACATCCCCCCCCACTCCGCGCAGCCGCCTTCGGCAGCTCTTGCTTCCAAAGACAGGACGCTGGAGATTTCCCGGACCCTCGCGGAGTTGCACGCCTCGGGGATCGATGCCGCCTACCATCCCTGCGATGTCGCAGACCCCGAGGCGGTCCGCGCCGTCATGGACGAGGTGAAAAATCGGTATGGCAAGATCCGCGGGATTATCCACGGCGCGGGAATCCTCAGGGATGGCTTTCTCAGCCAAATGACCCCGGATGATTTCTCCCAGGTCATGGACATTAAATTTCTCGGAGCGTGGCATCTATTCAATTCTGCCGAGAAGGCGGACTTGCGGTTTTTCGTGGGCCTTTCTTCCGTGGCCGCAATTCAGGGGAATCCCGGGCAAACCAACTACACCGCGGCCAACCGGATGATGTCCGCGTTGATCAGAACCCTGCGGCGGGAAAATGGGGCCATCCGGTTCAAGGCGTTGATGCTTCCCCCGATCGAGGGGGCGGGAATGGCCGAGAATCCGGATATCCGGGAGCTGATGAGACGAATGGGCGTATCCTACATCCATGTAAACGAGCTTGCAGGGCTTTTCTGCCGGGAACTCTTCTTATCCCCCGCAGACGATAATTGGGTCTTGTTCATGAGAACACTTCCCCCCGTGAAGACGGCAAGGCTCGATGACACGCCTTCCCCTCCTGGAGACCCGGAGGGGGCCTGTATGACCTTCACACCCGAGGACTTTCCGATGATAGAGGGAATTACCGGCCCGGACATTCGCTTGGGAAAACTCGAGGCTTTCAGATCCTTCTCCCGGGAGAAGGATCTTTGGATCGAGGATCACAGTCCCTTGCCGTTCATCAAGCATCCGCTGGTCTCAGCCGCCATGTTTATAGAGACATTCATGGAAACCGCCCGAATCCTGTATCCTTACCTGCAGGTGCGAGGCGCCCGCCAGGTGAGATTTCTGAACATGATCCAATGTCCCCCCGGGGTGCCGCGGCCTTCCCGGATTTCCTGCAGCCGGGTAAACGGCGGTCTTCCGGAGGTAGTATGCGAGGTCTCTCTGACAACTCAGGAGATCTCTCCCACAGGAAGAGTGACGGACCGCTTCACTCCCCACTGCACGGGTCAGGTCATTCTCGATGGCGGAGAAAGAAATTCAGGGGAAGAATTTCCGGATTTTCCCGTCCGGAGCGACGAACTGCGGACGGCCCCCATCAATCCCAAACATATGCTGAAATGGTACAAGAAACACAGCGGTCTCAAAGGCAGGTATCGCGTGCTGGAACGCCTTCACGGCGCCGGACCCGGAGTGGTGCGGGGTCAAACCATCTACCGGAAACCCATTGATTTTGCAAATCATAACAACGCGCAATACCAATACGATCCCTATCTTTTCGAGGCTCTTTTGCAGTTGACCGCCTTCTACTGCGTGGCCATGAAGATGCCGGAAAAACGGTCCATGATTCCCATGGAGATCGGGGAGATGCGGTTTTTCCGAAAATGCCGGGAAGGAGAGGGGATCCTCCTTGAGGCCCGCTTGTGGGCGCAAAACGATCAGGGGCTTATCTGGGACGCCAGAGGGATTGACGATAACGGCCGCACGATCATGCAGGTGAGCCGCATGCGGATGCAATGGGTTTCGGATTGAGCCTT
Organism: Pseudomonadota bacterium; assembly: GCA_043797445.1. Classification (GTDB taxonomy): domain Bacteria; phylum Desulfobacterota; class Desulfobacteria; order Desulfobacterales; family JAFDDL01; genus JAZDPP01. Next base: position 145,485 of record JAZDPP010000042.1, on the reverse strand, counting down.
CGGGGCTCAGAAAAGGCAGGGGCATAATACTGGAGCTTCCAGAAGAGTCTAAGCAAATGATCGGGTCAAATCGGTAAAGATCGTTTGACATCAGGGGACCAATTTGTGTATTCATAAGCGATTTTTGCGCGTGTTCATCCGCCCTGACCTCCATTGAGCGCATGGCTGGTCACCCTATTGCCCACGAGGAGCTTGATGAAATGACCGAAATGGAAGACCGCTGGTTATCGATCAACGAGATATGCAAGTATCTTGGGGTCAGCAATGATACCGTGTACAAGTGGATTGACAAGTACGAAATGCCCGCTCACCGCATGGGCCGACTCTGGAAATTCAAGAAAGAGCAGGTGGACGCATGGGTCGAGGCCGGAGGTGCAACCGCCGATTCTCCCAAGGAAGATGCAGGTAGGGATTCGAAAAAATGATAAACGGATCATGGGCAAAAAAGGGAACGGCGTATGGTCGCAAAGTCTATGCGGTGGACTTGTTCTGCGGTGTTGGTGGATTGACTCATGGCCTCATGAAGGCCGGTATCGACGTGCGCCTTGGCGTGGATATCGATCCTACCTGTGAATATCCCTATACCGCAAACAACGATACCCGGTTTCTGCTCAAATCGGTGGAGGCATTGGAAGCCAGGGAATTGCAATCTCACTACAGGAAAAACGGAATCAAACTCCTGGCGGGATGTGCTCCATGCCAGACTTTTTCCACCTACAATCGGAAAGCGACGGAATCCGACAAGCGCTGGTGGCTTCTGCTGCAATTTTCTCGGCTTGTGGAGGAACTGTCAACCGACCTGGTGACAATGGAGAACGTCCCTCGTTTGATCGAGCAGAATGTTTTCGACGAGTTCGTTACCAATCTCGAAAACAACGGATATTCGGTCGCGTACCAAGTCGTCAATTGTGCCGAGTACGGTGTGCCTCAGCAACGTAACCGGCTCGTGTTGCTCGCGTCGAAACTCGGACCGATCTCACTGTTGTCTCCATCCGAATTCGGCGAGAAACCAAGAACGGTCAAAGATGCTATTGGAAATCTCCCGCCTCTCGACGCCGGGACAAGCCACCCGAAAGACCCACTTCACCAATGCGCCGCACTATCGGAAACGAATTTGCGTCGTATCCAAGCCTCCAAACCGGGCGGAACCTGGCGTGACTGGCCAGAAGAACTGGTCGCGGATTGTCACAAGAAGAAATCCGGGAAAACTTATCCGAGCGTTTACGGGAGGATGGCTTGGACCGATCCCGCACCAACCATGACTACCCAGTTCTTCGGTTTCGGGAACGGGCGTTTCGGACATCCCGAACAGGACAGAGCGATATCGCTGCGCGAGGGTGCGATTCTTCAAAGTTTTCCTCCGGATTACGAGTTCACTCCACCGGGTGAACCGATCTTCCAAAAGTCCATCGGAAGGTTGATCGGCAATGCCGTGCCCGTCACGCTCGGGGAAGTTATCGGAGCGAGTTTGCTCGTGCACGTTTCGGAAGCGACCAAGAAAGCCTATCGGAAAAGGCGGGGGAGCCTGGCACAATGACCATTTCGAATCCAAGCTCGATGGGCGGTGTCGTTCGTTTCGGAGTCGTTCCCGAGCCTGGCCAACTTGTCGAAGTTCGTCGGCGCCAATGGGTGGTCACCGATGTCACCGGGGGGGCTTTGTCGCCTTCCAATCACGAGGACCAACACCTTGTCGGACTTTCTTCACTCGACGAAGACTCCCTCGGTGAGGAAATTCAGGTCGTCTGGCAGATCGAGCCCGGAGCCCAGGTGCTGGAAAAAGCGGGGTTGCCCTCGATTACCGGGTGGGACAGCACGGATCGGCTGGAGGCCTTTCTCGATGCCGTACGCTGGGGAGCCGTGACAAATGCGGACCGCTCTTTCCTCCAAGCGCCTTTTCGCAGCGGGATAACCATTGAGGATTATCAACTCGACCCGTTGGTGCGGGCTGTGGATATGGCGCGAGTCAACCTGCTGATCGCCGACGACGTTGGCTTGGGAAAGACGATCGAAGCGGGTCTGGTAATCCAGGAATTGCTGGTTCGCCATCGTGCCAGGGCCGTCTTCGTTGTTTGCCCGGCGAGCCTGCAGGTCAAATGGCAGACCGAAATGCAGGAAAAATTCGGTTTGGAGTTCCGCATAATCGACACCGAATACGTCAAGCGTTTACGCCGGGAGCGCGGAATCCACGTCAATCCCTGGACCTCGTATCCGCGCCTCATAACGTCGATGGACTGGATGAAGAGTGGTGAGGGTTTCCGATTGCTGAAGGACGTTCTTCCGCCTCATATCACCTATCCAAGAAAATTCGATATTCTGGTTGTCGACGAAGCGCACAACGTCTCACCCGCAGCGGCTTCGATGTACGCCTTGGAGAGCCAGCGGACCCGATCGATCCGCACGCTCGCCCCGCACTTCACGCATCGGCTGTTTTTGAGCGCCACGCCGCACAACGGATACCAGGAATCTTTCACCTCCCTGCTCGAACTGCTGGACGATCAACGATTCGCAAGGACGGTGATGCCGGACGAGAAGCAGCTCCACCGAGTCATGGTGCGCCGCCTCAAGAGCGACATCGTCGATGCGAATGGAAAACCGGTCTTCCCGGTGCGCAAACTCGAAGGTCTCGAGATCGATTATTCCGATGCCGAACGCCAAGCCCACGCATTGCTTAGAGAATACACGGCCGCTCGTTCGAAAAGCGTCAAGGGAACCCGCTTCGAGTATGGAACCGATTTTGTCCACATGCTCCTCAAGAAGCGCCTTTTCTCTTCGCCCATGGCTTTTGCGTTGACACTGGCGAAGCATCGGGAAACGCTCGAGCGTGGCGGACCCAAAAAAGATCGCGATGTTATGGACGATCGCATTCTACGCAAGGCGATCCTTAAAACCGAAGAGGAGCATTCGGACGACTCCCTGGTCGAGGAAGCCCAGCACGAGGCCGTCGAAGTCGCAGGTGAACTCGAGCCCCCACTCTCCCGTGAGCAACGAGACATGCTCGACCGGCTCACCTCGTGGGGGGAAAAGGCCCGCAACCGTGTCGATTCGAAGGCCAGTGCCATTCTCGATTGGCTCGAGACCCATCTAAAAACAGCCGGCCGGTGGAACGGAAAGCGTGTAATTCTGTTCACCGAATACCGGGCGACCCACACCTGGCTCCACCAGATTTTGACCGCGAACGGCTATGGTGGCGAGCGATTGATGTTCCTGCATGGCAGCATGCAACCCGACGAGCGGGAATCGGTGAAAGCCGCCTTTCAAGCACATCCGGACATTTCACCGGTTCGCATTCTGCTGGCGACCGACGCGGCCTCCGAAGGCATCGATCTGCAGAACCATTGTAATTACCTCATCCATGTCGAAATTCCCTGGAATCCGAACGTCATGGAACAACGCAACGGCCGAATCGATCGACACGGCCAGAAGGAAGACACGGTTTTCGTTTGGCATCCGGTAGGGAAAGGGTTTTCCGCTCGGACCACGGGAAAGGCAGTCAAACCCGGTGACGTCGCGGGCGATCATGAGTACCTGATGCGTGCCGTCCTGAAGATCGACACCATCCGGGAGGACCTCGGCAGTGTCGGACCGGTCATCGCCCGACAAATCGAAGAGGCCATGCTCGGCAAACGAAGCTTCATGGACACGGCAACGGCCGAAGCCAAGGCCGCCAAGGCGAGAAAATTCGTTACGGCGGAGAAACGACTCCAGGAACGAATCACCCGTTTGCACGAAAGGCTCATGGAGGCGAAAAACGATTTCCATCTGTCACCGGAACATATGGCGCGCGCGGTAAAGGTCGGTCTGGATCTCGCCGAAAAGCCCGCACTCAAACCCACCGCGTTGGCGGACGGTAAAAACGGGACGGCCTACGAAGTGCCCGTGCTGCCTGGCTCCTGGGGAAGAGCGACCGTTGGATTGGAGCATCCCCATACGGGTACACGCCGTCCCATCACCTTCGACCACGAAGTGGCCAAAGGCCGGGATGATGTCGTGTTGGCCCATCTCAATCACCGCCTGGTGCAAATGTGCCTGCGGCTCCTTCGTGAAGAGATCTGGAAACTCGACGACGTAAAGCGCCTCCACCGCGTTGCCGTTCGCGCCGTCCCCGATAGCAACCTGAGCACTCCCGCCGTGGCGGTTTGGTCCCGCCTGGTGATCACCGGTGGAGGCCATCACCGTTTGCACGAAGAGTTGACCCTCGCCGGTGGCGAGCTCAAGCACAATGGTTTCGGTCGCATCACCCAAGTCGGAAAACTGGAAGCCATGGTGGCCGATGGTTCCCCATTCGAACCCGACCAGGCTCTGTTCGATGTTCTGAAAGATAGATTCGGTCGGCAGGAAAACGCCGTCATGGCCGCCCTCGAAGCCCGCTCCCGCGACCGGCTGAGGTTTTTGGAAAACACACTCGATAGGCGCAAGAAAAGCGAGATCGCCGATGTCCAAACCATCCTCGACGAACTCGAAAGCAGTATCCGAAAGGAGCTGGTGCAGGATGCCCAACCCGTTCAACTCTCTCTTTTCAACGAAGAAGAGCTGGGCCAAATCAAGAAGGACACCCATGCTCTCGAAGCACGTTTGGCGCGTATTCCCGAAGAGCGCGAGGAGGAAAAGAGGGCGGTAGAAAAGCATTATGCCAATCCCGTGGACCGGACATTCCCCGTGGCCGTCGTTTTCCTCGTTCCAAGTTCACAATCGGGGAAACAAAAATGAAATGGCAGGAATACCAGGAGGCGGTTGCCGTTCTTTATGAGCAGTTGGAAGGATTCGGAAACGTTCTTCGGAACGTTTGCTTGCCCGATCTTGTCACCGGGCAGCGTAGGCAAATTGACGTGATGATCGATTTGAAAGAGCGGGGCCATTCACTTCGTATGCTCGTTGACGCCAAATTCCATTCGACACCCCTTGATGTGAAAGACGTTGAAGAAGTTGCGGCGCTTTCACAATCGGTCGGGGCCAACAAAACGATCATAGTTGCGGCGAATGGATTTACATCTCCTGCGATGACGAAGGCCAAGTTCATTCAGTGCGACTTGAGACTTCTCACCGTCGAGGAGGCGTTGGATCTCATAGTCCCTGACAAATGGAAAATGTGCCCGATATGTAACGCTGATTGCATCGTTCTCGATCAGGAGGGAATGACTCAGCTTCAGAACGGCTTGATCTTTTGGTGGTTGGCAGGTCAGTGCCGTGAATGCAAGAGTGCGCGGGTTCATTGCCAGGATTGCGGAATGAAGATGTACATAGAAACAGGTAAATCCGTGGTGTGTGGATGTGGCCATGGATGGCACATTACCCACGACGGTGTTGCCATCGAATTTTTGAAGGAAGAGCCGCAATGGTAAGAAATTTGTCCCGACATGCCGAATGGCTCTCCCTAATCGAAATATCCGGTCCGTTTCTTACCGTGTCCATGTTGGAAAAAGCCTTTCCTCAAGGGTTGGATGCGGTGGAAACACCCAGACGTCAGAAACTCAAAGCCGCCTACGAGGAATGGCGAGAGGCTGTGGACGAAGGTGACCACCTGTTGACGGAGTTGCATCGAGAGTGGATTCGTCTCGTACTCACGGAAATGCTTGAATACGGCCACGAATCCTTGATCCAGGCTGTCGACTGGAAGGGCGAGCTTCCGACCGTTTCGTCTCAGGAGCACGCCGGGGCGTTCGCGCCCGACTGGATCGTTCGCTCACTGGCCAACGAGAAACCACGCCTGTTTGTTTCCGTTCTGCCACCGGACACCGATATCGAGTCGATCCAGCGCGGGGACGGCTGGCCCGTTTCCCTGCTGGAGCGCATGACGTTGTTGTGCCGCGCTCACGGTGTTCGTGTCGGCCTTCTGACCGACGGCGAACGCTGGATGTTGGTCAACGCGCCGATCGGATCAACTTCCAGTCAGGCCTCCTGGTATGCCCGTCTGTGGTTCCAGGAACCGGTCACGCTCAAGGCTTTCCAGTCCCTGCTTGGCGTACGGCGCTGTTTCGGCCCGTCCGAAGAAACCTTGGAAACGCTGCTCGACGAATCGCTGAAACATCACGAAGAAGTCACCGATACCCTCGGCGAACAGGTTCGCCGTGCGGTCGAGGTTCTCGTCCAGTGCCTCGACAAAGCCGACGAAGACCGCAACCGTGAACTTCTCCGTGACGTGAAACCCGCCGAGCTTTACGAGGCCGGATTGACCGTCATGATGCGATTGGTGTTCGTCCTCTGTGCCGAGGAGCGAGGTTTGCTGTTGTCAGGAGACTCGGCCTACGACCAATGCTACGCCGTCTCGACGTTGCGCGGTCATCTGGCGGAAGATGCCGATCGGCACGGGCCGGAGGTTCTCGATCGGCGTTACGATGCCTGGGCGCGGTTACTGGCGGTTTTTCGCGCCGTTTATGGCGGCATTGAGCATGAAAGTCTGCGGATGCCTGCGCTGGGTGGTTCCTTGTTCGATCCGGACCGCTTTCCGTTCCTTGAGGGCCGGGCCAAAGGAACCGGCTGGCGGAACACCTCCGCCGCTCCACTGCCCATCGATAACCGAACCGTCTTGCTGCTGTTGAACTCGTTGCAGGTTCTGGAACAGTCCGGAGGAGCCTTGTTGCTATCCTATCGGGCGCTGGATGTCGAACAGATCGGTCACGTCTACGAAGGTCTACTCGAACACACCGTGGTGCGCGTTCCCCGCGTGACGGTAGGCTTGCAGGGATCACAGAAAGCGAAAAATCCGAATGTCGCCTTGGCCGAACTGGAGTCGGCTCGGCTGGACGGTGACGCCACGCTAGTGCGAATCGTCCTCGAAATTACTGGCCGAATCGAATCGGCCATCAAAAATGGACTGACAAAATCTGTCGACGAAGCGGCTTTCGCTATAGTGTTGGGCGTCTGTGGTGGCAACACCACGCTTGCAGAGCGCATCCGGCCTTTCGCGAACCTGCTTCGCACCGATGCTTGGAAAGACCCCATCGTCTACCGGGGCAACTCTTTTATGGTGACGCTGGGGGCGGCCAGACGCGAAACCGGCACCCATTACACCCCGAAATTCCTCACAGAGAGCATAGTCACAACCACCCTCGAACCGGTGGTGTATGTCGGACCCGCCGAGGGAAAGCCCCGCGAGGAATGGAAGCTAAAATCTTCCGGAGAAATTCTCGAACTCAAGGTTTGTGATCCGGCTATGGGTTCCGGAGCCTTCCTCGTCCAGGTGTGTCGCTATCTTGGTGAGAAGATAGTGGAATCCTGGCTGCACGAAGAAGCAGCCGGTAAGGCGATCTCCGTCGACGGCGAGGCACTCGACGACCTCGGTGCGGCCGAGCCGATGCCGACACAGCTCGACGAACGGTTGACGATGGCACGTCGCCTGGTGGCCGAGCGTTGTCTGTACGGGGTGGACGTGAACCCGCTGGCCGTGGAGTTGGCCAAGCTCTCCATCTGGCTCGTCACCCTGGCCAAGGGGCATCCGTTCGGATTCCTTGATCACAACCTGCGCTCCGGCGACAGCCTGCTGGGCATCCACCGTCTCGAACAGCTCACCCGTTTGAGCGTGAAGCCCGAGACTGGGCAACACCAGCTTCGTATTTTCAGCAAAAACATTGAGGCGGCGGTCAAGGAGGCCATCGACCTGCGCAAGCGGCTACGAGCCATGACGATTCGGGACATCAACGACGTGGGAACCATGGCCCGGTTGGATCGCGAAGCGAAGAAGAAACTCGAATCCGTTGAGCTGGTTGCCGACGCCATGATAGGCGAGGCGCTTCGGTGTGGCGGCAACGCTCGAACCCTCGAAATGGCCATGGACAATATTTCCACTTGGGCAGCTGCCTATATCGAAGGTGACAATGAAACCGGCAGAAAGATCATAGCCCAAACGAGAAATTCCCTTTCCCTTGATCTTCCGGCTGGAAAACCTCCTCGCAAGCCATTTCACTGGACATTGGAGTTTCCAGAGGTGTTCGAACGTGGCGGGTTCGATGTAGTTGTCGGAAATCCACCTTTTTTAGGAGGCATGAGAATTTCACTGCGTCTTAGTCCAATTTATTCTTCTTTTATAAAAAGTTTAATCGGCTCTTCTGTGGCAACGACTGATTTATGTATTTATTTTCTTCGTCGAATTTTTCTTTTAGTTGGAAATAGCAAATGCATTGGTCTGTTACTTAGTGATGTTGTTGGTCAGGGCGATTCTAGAGAAACAGGTTTGCTTTACATTGAAGAAAACGGTGGGACAATTTTTAATGCCATTACCTCTCGGCATTGGCCTGGTTCTGCCGGTGTTAAGGTCGCTCAAGTTCATATATGTAAGGGGATATGGAACGGCTTTTCTCTGATCAATGGAAAAATTGTGAATAGAATTTCCTCCTACCTTCGTGAGGAGGGTGAAGTAGCAGGTGAGATCCATCAATTAAAAGCCAATGCCGGAATTTGTTTTACTGGTCACTATTTGATGGGGCAAGGATTCGTTATTTCTGACGAATTAAAGGAAGAACTAATTTCAATAAACCCAAATAATTCTCAAGTCATATTTCCATATATTCGAGGAGACGATATCAACAACGAAGTGACTCAAACAACAAAGAATATGGCGATAAACTTTGGCATGCGGGATTATCATGAGATTCTGAACAAATACCCGGAATGTCTTAATAGGATACAAAATATAGTAAAACCTGAGCGCGATTTAGTAAGCCGGGCGGCGTATCGTGAAAGGTGGTGGCGCTATGCTGAAGCTCGTCCTGGACTTCAGAAAGCTATAGAAAATCTTGAGGAAGTCATCGTCCAGCCATTTACAGCAAAATATCTTAATTTTTCTTATGTTCAATCACCAGCTGTATTTGCCCATCCCTTAGTTGTCATTACAAAAACATCACCAGCATTATATGCAGTGCTTTTATCATGTTTTCATGAGGCTTGGGTACGAGAGTATTGCTCAACAAGTTTAGATTTGATGCGATATACAGCAAGCCGAGTTTTTGATACTTTCCCATTCCCTTGTCCCGACAACCTCACAAATTATGGGAAGAAGATTAGAGACTGCCGTGATCATCTTCGACTGGATACACAGCAAGCGTTAAATAGTCTTTACAACTGTTACCATGCCTCTGATGAAACTCCAAAAGAAGTAATTGAACTACGTGTAATACATCAAGAAATAGATTCTGCCGTTGCGTCCGCCTATGGCTGGCATGATTTGGATCTCAGACATGGTTTCCACGAGACCAAACAAGGTATTCGCTTCACCATTTCGGAAGAGGCCCGTCGCGAGGTGTTGCAACGCCTGCTCAAATTGAACCACGAACGCTTCGAGAAAGAAATGGAACAAAATCTGCGTGACAAAAAGATAAAGAAGGCCTCGACACCCCATAAAAAGAAAAAACCCCCGGCCAAAGACAACAGCAACATGAACTGGTTCAACTTTATGAACGTCACGCCGGAGGGGTCGAAATGATATGGAGAATCAAGGGATGAAAGAATACCAATTAAATGTCGATCCCCGTATTTTAGAGCTTTTGGGGCCAAATTTATATACAAATATTTACTATGTCTTAGCGGAATTGATTGCCAATGCTTATGACGCAGATGCTAACAACGTATACATCATTGCGAATAAAGATGACATTCGGGTTGAAGATGATGGGCATGGTATGTCTTATGAGGCTGGAGATATTGAGAGATATCTGAACGTTGCAGGTGTTTCGAGAGTAACAGAAAATGAGTCTTTTTCAAAGTCAGGAACACGGCGAAAGATGGGGCGAAAAGGAGTTGGAAAGCTAGCCGCATTATCCGTGTCAGAGAATGTCGATATCATGACGGTGGCCAACGGGGAAAAGTCAGGATTTATCCTCTCAAGGCACCCGGAGGAGAGCAACAAGTTAAAAGCCATTTCAGAATTGGATATCAGCTTTGACCATATCGAAAATCATGGGTCAGCCATTATCATGCGCAATCCTCAATATAGGCTCCACAAAACCCTTGCCTCTGTAAAACGTAATCTCTTGAAGATATTTCCACTGATCAATTCAGATTTTCGCATACATATCATCAGGGGTGGTGAGTCGGCGGTAATTGAGGACTTTGACAAGAATATCATGGGTGAGTTGAGTACATTGATCACCCTTGGGGATGAATTTTCTCCATTGTGTGAATTGGTACCCAATCTATATCCTTCCAAAAGATCTGATTTGGTTGTCGCAAAGGACACAAAAGCCATTCCTCTGGTCATGAAGGATAATCAGAGTGTTGAGCATGAATATACTCTCCACATTTTAGGTTGGATCGGCACATACAAGACAACACGTGGCCGTAAGGCTGAAATGACTGATTTCCCAGATAATTTCATCTCTATTTTTGCAAACAAAAAGATGGGGGAATTCAATATTCTTCCAGTTGTTGGACAGAACAAATTGAATGAAGTGTATGTTGTTGGTCAGCTCCATGTCAATTTGTTTGAATTGACAGAGTTGCCTGACATGGCTTTGAGCAACAGACAGGGATATAAATCTGATGACCCACGATATGCGGCCGTTCTAGATTATATCAGAAAAGAATTGTTGGCCGACATTCTCAAGAAACGTGAGGTTTTCACCGATTTAGGGAAAGTAAAGAAGAAAGAAAAGAAGGTGGAATCACAGCGAAGTGATGAGCATAAGCTAAGGAAGGCAATTGATAGTTTCCGTAAGAAAGCGAGTGAGAGTGCTGCTAGAAGCATAGCAGAACTTGGTTCTGACTTGTCTAATGAAGCAATCGAAAAAGCTGTCTCCCAGTCAATCAACGAGAATAGCCCAGATTTAGGATTGAAGACTGTGGTGGACTCTCAGAAAAAGAAGATACTCATAAGCCAAACATACCCAGATAAGCCTTTTTCCGATATCATTTATCAAATGCTCCTGCACAACAATGTTCCATCTGATGACGTTTTATACACAAATTGTGATGATGAAGTCTGCCGTGTGCCGGAAGGAAGAGGTGTTTACGATTACTTGAGAAATTTTTTCGTAGAGAGCTACTCCACCCAAAAGATATTTGTCCTTTTCGTGACGAGTGAAAATACCAAACTATCATGGGGTGCCATTACGGAGGTCGGCGCCTCATGGATCACGCAAATTGACCACAAGATTTTCAATATTCATCCTTTCAGACCGGAACATCCTCTGAACGATGAAGTGCAGTGGCAAAGTACCAACAGACAAGAGCCAACCAAGGGTGATTTATGGATGATTCGTTTAAACGCAGATATTTTCTGCCAGAAGATTGAATCCATCTGTGATGCCCTTGGGTACGTGAAAAACTCAAGAGATCAAAATATGAGTTATCTCGGAACTCTTGTTTCAATTTGTAGCTCGTGAGGGTGCTTAGAATGGATCAAAATGTGAACAAAAACGCCTGGCTCATTCGTATCGGAGACAAAGTTGTACGCCAGCGATTCTTGGTAACTGTCGACCACGGTCCTTCGATCTTGCGGGGTGTCCAGGAAGGCGACGGCGTCTTAATAGCTGACGACGATCCATTGGGGGCAGTTGCCTTCGCCCGCATTTATCGCATCAGGGCGAAACTTGACGAGACGACATTCTTCTTCGATGGCGTCCTTCTGGTCAATGGCGACAAACCCCTCGCGGAACTCGGCGTGACGGCTCCTGAATCTAAACTGGCTATGCTGCACCTGGAATGGCCCATATTCGAGGCGGCCCTGAAAACAGCCTGTGGGATTGCCTTCGATGCATTGCCCGTGTTGTCCGGTGAATCCGCCGATGAGCAGGCCTATGTGCGGGAGCTGCTCCAGTTGGCCGTGATCGACGATCTGCTGGGACCGGCAGACGGACCGATCGAAGAGATCATGGGCATGAGCGTCCGTGACCGTTATCTGGTCGGCAAGCTGGCTCCGATGGACACAGAACCAGATGCCGCAGAGTCGGATAATTTTGGAACATCCGGGAAGGTTGATCCGGAAGATCCGGGGGAGGAGATCGAGACCTCTTCAAGCCATTCTCTCGTGCCCTCATCCATGGGTTTCACCTTCTGCGTCGATGCCGATCTCGAGAACGTGCAGCTCTTCGCCAACTGGGGACGTTACGAACGGACACAAAGCGAGCGGGAAGACGAAAAGACAGGTAAGACCAGACGTTGCTGGAAACGCATTCCTTCCGGCGGATCGGCCGTCGTCTCGTTGAAGCGCAGAACCATCGATCCCATAAGGCTCGACGCCGACTGTCCTTCCGTGGTCGTTCAAGGTTCGGTGAGTGCACCTCTAAAGAACGGCGACCGGCTGGTAACCCTCTTCCTGATCAACACCCAAACCATACCCGAACAGAATCAGGATCAGGCATGGATCTTCCAGCCGGAACTTTCCGTGCGAGACCTCGAAGGACGAGGGGTCTTCCGACGCCGTCCCATTTTGAGGTCCGACGAGTTCGACGAGGAGCGTGAAGCTTTGGAGATGATCTACCGGGATCGCGTCGAGTTTGCAGTCGGTCATGGCGTTTCGGTTCACGCCACCGTGTCGGCGGTCGATGCCGAACGAGCCGTGGAGGTCAGAACCACAGTCCTTCCGGAATACGAGAACCCAGTCACCGAGACGCCCGGCATGGAGCAGGGAGATCGGCCGGCCATGCGCCGAATGATCGAAGAAGGCTTTTTGGACATGGAGCGGCTCGCAGAACTCGAAAAAGAGGAACTGGTCGCGGGACTGAAGGTGATCACGAACGACTATGCCTCCTGGATATCCGAAGGTCGAGCTCTCGTCGGCAGTGGCATGATAGGTTACGAGATTACCGCCACCAAAACAATGGATCGATGCGCCCTCGTACTGGAGAGATTGAAGGAAGGCATCGACGTTCTCGCAACCGACGACCGGGCACTGGCAGCTTTCCGTTTCTCCAACCGAGCCATGGCATCGCAGCGTATCCGCAGCATCTATGCACTCGGGAAACGTCGTGGCGACGAAATCACCGTCGAGGCGCTGAACATAAGGAAGAACCGCTCGTGGCGACCTTTCCAGTTGGCGTTCATGCTGCTTTCAATACCTGCACTCGCCGATCCGACCCATCGGGACCGAACTCAACCCCTGGAGGCCTTCGCAGATCTGCTCTGGTTCCCCACCGGCGGCGGAAAGACCGAAGCCTACCTGGGAGTGGCAGCCTTTACCATGGGTATTCGCCGCCTGCAGGGTGACATTGGTGGACTCGACGGCGGACGCGGGCTCTCCGTCATCATGCGCTACACCTTGCGTTTGCTGACCCTGCAACAATTTCAACGTGCCACCGCCCTCATCTGCGCCATGGAGGTGCTCCGTCGAGCCGAGCCGGATATCTGGGGAAAGGAACCCTTTACCATCGGCCTGTGGGTCGGGCAACGGGTCACGCCGAACACCACAGACGATAGCCATGCAGCGATCGAAAAGGAACGCGATGGCAAATACGGTACCGGTTCGACCCCTGCGCAGTTGACCAGTTGCCCATGGTGCGGCTCCGATATCGCTCCGGGCCGAGAAATTCGAGTAAATCGGGAGCTCGGCCGCACCTTCGTTTACTGCGGTGACAAGTACGGCCGCTGTGAATTCAGTCAGGCCAAATCGAAGAATCTGGGGCTGCCGGTGCTGGTGGTCGACGACGAGATTTATCACCACCCGCCATCGATGTTGATCGCCACCGTGGATAAATTCGCGATGATGGCTTGGCGCGGACAGGTGCGCACACTCTTCGGCAAGGCGACCCGGGAGTGTCCGCGTCACGGCCTGCTTTGGCCAGGTGCCGGCTGTAAGGGGAACCACAATGCTAAGGGGAGTCTGCCTCGCGTCAGCGTCAAACAGATTTCACCGATTCGGCCGCCGGATCTGATCATCCAGGACGAGTTCCATCTCATTAGCGGCCCGCTCGGAACCATGGTGGCCTTGTACGAGACCGCCGTCGATGAATTGTCCACCTGGTCGATCGACGGCAAGACGATCCGGCCGAAGGTGATCGCCTCGACGGCCACCGTTCGTAAGGCCGAGGAGCAGGTGAACAACGTCTTTCTCCGGAAGGTATCGGTGTTCCCTCCGCATGGACTCGATGTGGGAAACAACTTCTTTTCGGTGCAGCGCTCGGTTGAAGACAAGCCGGGGCGTCTTTATATGGGAATTTGTTCGCCGGGCAGCTCCCGTCCGGCCGTTCTAATCCGCGTGTACGTCGCCTTGCTGACCGCTGCACAATCGTTATTCGAACGTTTCGGTGCCGCAGCCGACCCTTACATGACCGTGGTGGGATATTTCAATTCCTTGCGCGAGCTGGGCGGCATGCGACGGCTGGCCGAGGACGATGTGCAGACCCGGGCCTATCGCGTCCAGATGAGTGACGTAAAGAGACCGGGCTTGAGTCAACGTTCGGTCCGCATTGTGGACGAACTGACCTCACGGGTCTCCAACAAGGAGATTCCCAAGAAACTCGATCAACTGGAGGTCAAGTTCAAACCCACCTGGGAAAAGGGCGAGACCCGGGCCATCGACATTGTGCTGGCCACCAACATGCTGTCGGTCGGTGTCGACGTCAATCGCATCGGACTGATGGTCGTGAACGGACAGCCGAAGAACACGGCGGAATACATCCAGGCAACGAGCCGCATCGGCCGTTTCTTCCCGGGACTGGTTTGTACCGTGCTGACCTGGTCACGGCCTCGTGACCTCTCGCATTACGAAACCTTCGAGCATTATCACGCCACATTTTACAAGCATGTCGAGGCGCAGTCGGTGACACCGTTCGCTGCCAGAGCACTGGATCGGGGCCTGACCGGAGCGATGGTGAGTCTCCTCCGGCTCGAGAACGATTCCATGAACCCGAACCCGGGAGCGCAATCACTTGACAGCTCGGGAAAGGGAGAAGCCATGAGAGCACGCAAGGTGCTTTCCGAACGTGCCTGGAAGGTGAAAGACAAGGCTGCCAGGACAACCGCAGACAACATGACCGCCGATCGGATCGACCGGTGGGTGAAAGAGTCGGTTAAGGCCGGGCGCAGGCTGGGTTACGAAACCGAGCGCGGCCAGGGAGACCTCGCCGCCCTCCTGAAGAAACCTGGAGCGTTGGCGTGGGACGAATTCACGGTCCCCATGTCGATGCGCGAAGTGGAGCCGGGCGTGCAGTTGATTATGGACGCTGCCAAACATTTCATCGAACCTCCGTCGTGGAAATTGAAGATCAAAAAATCGGACGGAGGTGAAAAATGAACATCTATCTCGTCGGGCAGGTTCGTCCCAGTCAATTGCTCTGGACCTATGGTCCCGGAGCCCTGATCGACCTGCCGAATCTTTCGGTGCTGACCATGGGGTTGGATCGTTGGGACACCGACCGATGCCCACCGGTAGAGGAGGCTCGTCTGCTCGCTGCTGTACGCCGAGTGCTCGGGCCTCAAGTCCAACGACTTCGTATGCCCCCTTTCCTGAGGGAGGACGGTGTCGATCCGCTATCGGCAGAAAGCAAGATTGGCGTTCCGGTCCGCCCGTTTCCCCGATGGCTCAGATGCGTCAAGTGTGGCCTGCTGGCCGAGTACGATTCGGGTTTGTTCGACATCAAGGCCAACCCGTACCGTCCTGAACAGACGCATTTCGTTCATTCGAACTGCGAAAAAGGCAAAAACGCCGACGCCGTTCCCGCCCGTTTCCTGCTTGCTTGCCGGAATGGCCATCTCGACGACTTTCCCTGGCACTGGTTCGTGCATGGCGGTCTCTCCGATTGCAAGGGTACGCTGCGTTTTTTCGAAAGAGGCGCTTCTCTTCAGACCGAAAACCTTTGGGTCAAATGTGACACCTGCGATGCCGCCAGGTCATTGGTCCATGCCTTCGGCCGGGAGGCACGGGAAAACCTTCCGGCATGTCGGGGGCGACACCCCCATCTCAACAAATACGAAGAATGTGACGAAGATCCGCGAACGATCCTTCTGGGCGCGACCAACGGCTGGTTTCCGATAACATTGTCTGTTCTGGCTATTCCTCTGGAGAAAGACCAACTCGGGCAGTTGATTCTCGATGGTTGGGAGTATTTCTCGGACGCGGAATCTGCCGAAGAGATAAAGGTGATCGTCAAAACCTTGGTTAAAAGCGGCAGTCTCCCGGGAATTGACAAATGGGATCACCGGGACATCTGGAGAGCCGTCCAGGACCGGAAGGAAGGCAAGACAAGCGCCACTGCCATTTCCGAGGGCGATATCAAGGACCCCGAGTGGACTGTCCTGACTTCCGATAACCCTCCGACCGATTGGCCGCATTTTCTGAGCAGCAAAACCGACACGCCCGATGCATACCAGGACCGAATAGCCAGTGTTTTGCTACTGGAGCGGCTTCGTGAGGTGAATGCACTTATCGGTTACACCCGTGTCGAAGCTCCGGAGGAGTCGACCGACCCGGACGAACGACCGCCAATGGCCGATCTCTGCCGAAGCCGGCCGGAATGGGTGCCCGCGAGCGAGGTGCATGGCGAAGGGATCTTCATACGATTCGACGAATCGGCTGTTACCGCGTGGGAACAACGATATGCTGTGGGTCTCAGGGACAAAAAGCTGGAATCTGGCCATAAAGGGTGGCGTAACGCAAGAGGGCTCGACCCTGAAGACGGGTATCCGCGCATCAGATATGCCATGCTGCATACCTTTGCCCATCTCCTCATCCGGGAATTCGCGCTCGAATGTGGTTACAACGCGGCGAGCATCCGTGAGCGCATCTATGCCAAAAGCGATATCGAGTCCCCCATGGCCGGTGTGTTGCTCTATACGGCCGCAGCCGATTCCGACGGAACGTTGGGTGGCTTGGTGGAGCTCGGGAAACCGGAAAATCTTGGACGTATAATCGAGCAAGCACTGACCCGTTCTACCATATGTTCTTCCGACCCATTGTGCTCCAGGCACGATCCGAGCCTGGATCGATCTTTGCATAATGCTGCTTGCCACGCATGCTCGTTTGTTGCCGAAACCTCCTGCGAGAGGGGAAATCGTTATCTGGATCGTGCATTGTTGGTGGATACTTTCGAGCACTCCGATACGGCCTATTTCAAAATCGATACTCGGGGTTTCGCGGTCAAGGAAGCCGTGGCACCTTATGGGACGAAGAAGGATCATGTGTGAACGAACTGTATGACATCATTGCCGAACTCGGATTGGAGTTGCATCCCGACCGCATCGCCACCATCGCTGAAAAGCTCGAAACCATCGGGTCGGTCGAACAATTCGCCCTGATCAAATCAAGTTTCGGACCCAACGCGGACAAGGAACTGGTAGGTCAATTGGACCGGGCATGGAAGAACGCCAAAAACACTTCTCCACGAGATGTGGCTTCCGCCCTCAGAGGGGCATCGGCAACAGCCATCTTGCGGGAGAACCGGGGCGCTGTGGAACTGGTCTGGACCGGGCCTTCGACCGGTCAGGTTCCTGTTCGGCACACGGAACAGGTGCTCTGCGAAGTGATCGACTCGGCAAAGCGGCGGCTTTTCCTTGTGAGTTTCGTCGCCTACGAGGTGGATTCGATAATCAGGGCACTCCGAGCTGCCATCGGTCGGCGGGTCCAAATCGATGTTCTGCTGGAATCGTCGACCGCGCATGGCGGTAAAGTCAGTCACGACTCGGTGAGGGCCATAAAAAACATCCTGCCTTCAATCGACATCTATGTCTGGACTTCGGGAAAAAAGGCTGGACATGGACAACTGTCCGGTGCCGTTCATGCGAAGTGCGCCGTTGCGGATGGCGACCTGGCCTTCATTACGAGTGCGAATCTCACCGCCGCCGCGATGGAACGAAACATGGAACTCGGTGTTCTCGTCAAGGGTGGTGATTTGCCGTCCGAACTCCACCGCCATCTGGAAGCCTTGATTTCCACCAAGGTTGTCGAAAAGGTGAGCGATGACATCGAGCGATGAATATGGAAATTGGAGCGAGATCGTACGCTAAGATTTTCTTATTCAAGGCACCCGTGCTTAATCGGAGTACCTGAATGGGGGCAAACAACCGGACATGCTTGAAGAGTTCGTCGGCTGGGCATATCCATCAACGAATGCAGGTGAATGGAAGTGGATACCGTGGGAAAAACCACACGTTCGAAGATAATGTCCCAGGTCGGGCAAAAGGATACAGGCCCGGAGATGAAACTTCGCAAAGCGTTGCATCGGCTCGGACTACGATACCGACTCCACGACAAAAGACTGCCCGGTTCACCTGATGTAGTTTTCCCTCGGTACAGAGCTGTTTTGTTCGTTCACGGATGTTTTTGGCACAGGCACGGGTGCAAAGCAACGACCACCCCAGCAACAAATCGAGATTTCTGGCTTAAAAAATTCGATGAGAACGTCGCCAGAGACCGACGGAACACTGAAGCACTGCTTGAAAAAGGCTGGCGGGTAGCTGTAGTTTGGGGATGTGCAATCAAGAGAAAAAACAGTAATTCTGAAGCGGTAGCCCAGCAGTTGAGGGGATGGTTGAAATCTGATAGCTCAATTTCTATCATCTCAGAATCGTGAAGAATATCGACTGCACGGAAATTCAAAATCGAGTTGTCGGTCGAAGGGCGATTCTAAGCGCTGCAGGGACACTCGATATTTAAAAACCAATTCCATAGAAAGGGACATGGAATCAAAGCATTTTGCCCCTCAATAAATCATTCAGGAGGAAACTTCATATGAACCATCAAAACACGAGAACATTTAGTATAAATTGTTATGTTAAATCAATCAAAAACACAGCGTTCGAAGGCATTTTTTAAAAACTTGGGATTCGGATATAATTTCCTTCAGAGACCCACGTAACATCATCAACCATGGAATCGGCCCTTTTAACCTTTTCAAATGTTAACGAACATAATTATAAATATACCAGCATGTTGAATACAAAACAGTACTACGTTGAGAGGGCCGCCATCCATGCCGAGAGTTTCGATCATCAAGGGGGACCGGTCTTCTATGCATCCTTGCCGTGTTCCACCGATAGGTTCAAAGAACATCGGACGGACGGATCTGAAGACAGGCGACGCCTGATATTCCTCCTGTGGGAACACCTGATGGCCATGGAAAACCCTATTTGGAAACGTTTTTATGCTTCCCACGAAACTGCTTTTCCCCCTCACATCGTCCACGGCCCGCTCGGAAGGCCCCATCTCCTGCTGGGAGGCTACCGGGACCGGGGCCCGGCCATCTCCTTTAGTGAAGGCGGCGGATACGTTTGGGCCGCCCTCTGCTGCGATGAGTCCGATATCGGCATCGATGCGGCGGGCACCGATGAATTCCAAAAAAATTACCCCTTTCACCGGGTGTTCAATGACCGGGAGCTTCATCATATCTTGAGTTTGGTGGACGGAGATTTAGGCAGCGCATCCGCCCTGCTCTGGTCGATCAAGGAAGCCGTCGTCAAGGCCATTGGATGCGCGTTTCACTTGGTTGACCCGCTGCAGATCAGCGTTCATTCATTGACTTCAGAGGGCGGCTTTGGCTATACCTTCCCCGTCCGCTTATCACGGAAGGCGCTGATGCGCTTTCCCATAGGCACCGGCCCCATATGGGTGCGGTCATTTCCACTGGCGAAAATGTGGATTTCAATCGCCATCTTGAATTGGCAGACGGGAAGGATGAAAAGAGACGGAAAGTCGATCCATGACAAAAGAAGTTGAACACGCCATCGAAGTTGAAAACCTGACGAAGTGCTACGGGGGCCTGACGGCAGTCAATGACATCTCGTTCACCGTCCGGAAGGGCGAGGTTTTTGCCTTACTGGGTCCGAACGGCGCCGGCAAAACCACCACCGTCGAAATCGTCGAGACGATCCGCAGGCCCACATCGGGAAAGGTGCGCCTTCTCGGGATGGACGTCACGAAGGAAAAACGGGACATCGTCCCCCGCATCGGGGTTCTCCCGCAGGGGTTCAGCTCGTTCGACCGGATAACGGTCCGGGAGACCCTGCAGTACTACTCGCGGCTTTTTTCTTGCAGGAACGCCGATATCGACGGACTGATAGCGCTCGTGAACCTCACGGACAAAGCCGAAGCGCAATATATGAAACTCTCCGGAGGCTTGAAGCAACGCCTCGGCATTGCAATTGCGCTCGTGAACGACCCCGAGGTCGTGTTTCTCGACGAGCCGACAACGGGGCTCGATCCCCGCGCCCGGCACGAAGTGTGGGAAGTCCTGCTGGGCCTGAAGAAAGAAGGAAAGACCGTATTTCTCACGACACATTATATGGAGGAAGCCGAGCTGCTTGCAGACACGGTCGCCATTATCTCCAAGGGAAGGATCATCGCCATGGACACTCCTGTGCAGCTCATAGAGAGCAACGCGGATTACCTGGTCCTCACACTCCAGTCCGTCAATGAAAAAGCCTTTGAAGTCGTCGGGGGAATGGGCTTTATGCCCGAACCTGACAACCACAAGGACATCACTGTGAAGATGGAGTGCCCTGAGGATATCCGGAAGATACTGAACGCCCTGAAAGACGCCGGGGCATCGTTTGTCAGCATGGACGTTCGCAAGCCCAACCTCGAACAGGTTTTCCTGAAGCTCACCGGAGAGGCGCTCCATGAAGGCGCCTATGGGGGAAAGGGGGCATAATGAACCTGCGCGTCGTCAACGCAAGTCTGGTCGTCAGCCTCAAGAGCTTCTATCGCGAGAAGACCGCCATGTTCTTCACGATGACGTTTCCGATACTGCTGATACTGGTGTTCGGCAGCATTTTCATGGACGATGACGAGTTGAACTTTACCCTTTGCGTGCAAGACCTCGACCAAACCGAAACCTCGGCGGAGATCGCCAAGGCCCTCGCCCTCACCGGCACGTTCAAGATAACCCGGGTCGAACCCACCATCGACGCCACACAATACGCCAAAAACCACAAGGTGAATCTGGTTCTCGTTATTCCCAAGGATTATGAAAAATCTTACACACAATATCTGCAATTCGACGACCCCAATGCATTCGCCGCCCTCACATATGTGTACGATCCGAGCTCCAGTTCGGTGGTGACGAAGATGCAACTGCTGAACATGGTATTCGCCACGCTGAACCAGGGACTGTCCGCAAAGCCGCCGTTCATCCGGACGGCGCAAGTATCGATACACACCCGCAGATACCGGTTCATCGAGTTCTTCATCCCCGGCATCATCGCGATGGCGGTGATGACCGAGAGTCTCTTCGGCACGGTGAACGTGAACACGGAGCTGCGGCAAAAGGGTATCATCCGGAAGCTTTCCACCACGCCTATCACCCGTGCCGACTGGATACTGTCGAACATTCTGCACCAGTTCATTCTCGCGGTGATTTCCACCACGGCCATGCTACTGGTAGGCTACGCCGTATTTGACGTTCACCTGGAGATAACCGGCTGGCTTCCGGTCTTCATTGTGCTGGACGTTTTTATGTTCGTCGGAATCGGGATGATCCTCACCCGCATCGTAAAGGAGGCGCAGAGCGCCTCAGCCGCCGCCAACGCCGTATTATTCCCGATGATGTTCCTCTCGGGAAGCTTCTTTCCCCTCGAGATGATGCCGGACTTCCTGCAGGCCTTCGCCAAGGTGCTGCCGCTGTACTATGTCAACGAGGGTCTCCGGGCATCCATGCTGTTTCATGACAACGGGACCGCACTGAGTTACGCCGCGATCATTGGAGCTATTGCGGCCATTGTCTTTGTCCTTGGCATAACGGTCACCCGATGGGAGGAGGGCGGGTGATCGGGCCTTCGTCGCTACCGCCGGCAAACCCAATCGCAGGAAAGGCAGGTCGGAAACCCGCTATAGTCGAGCTTCCCGAAGTTTTTTCTGATCGCGGACAACACGGGGCCATTCCAGATTTCATTTACACTCTGGGAGTTCGCATCTCCTACGCCCTGAACGCCGTTGTAGTCCACGCAACAGGTAACGGCCCTGCCGTCCCAGAGCACCGACAGAGCGGACCAGGGGTAAAAACAGACGGACTCGATCTTTTCTCCCACGATATGGTAAGACCTCCCGCCCCCGAAGTTGTCCAAGGAGCTGATATTCATGCAGTCGCCGGCAGTCTTGTCCGGTAAAGAGCGCCACAGCGCCTGAAACGCCTTCGTCTTGGCCCCGTTTGCTTCCTGAGGCAGGTATTGAAGGATTAACCTCGGCGTCCTTTTCTTCAGCTCTTTTCTTATCCTCAAAAACGCTTTGATGTTTTGAAGCGCCCCCTTGAAATCCAGCCGTCTCATGGTGGCTTGATAGGAGTCTTCATCGGTGCCGTAAAAACTGATCTTCATCGCATCCAATCCCGCATGAATGATCTTCCTCGATGTTTCGGGAAACAGTAACGACGCATTGGTCACGATATAGGTCTGTGCTATCCCGCAGGCCTTTGCGAGCTTGATTCTTTCCGGCAATAAGGTATCCAGAAGCGGTTCGCCGAACCCGTGCAAATGGACGACGGGTTTTCGGCGCGCACCGGACAATTCTTTCATGATCTTTTCGAATAATTCAAACGCCATGAAGCCTCGTTTCCGGGTGAGCGTGTCCCGAGGACACATAACACACCGGGCGTTGCAGCAGTTCGTATTCTCGATCAGAATCACGGAGGGAAAGGGGAGATGGTACCGGTAGTACGGATAATAGAGCAGAGGCGTCCTGGCCAATGACAACAGGTACCTCGTTATCCTGTCCCGTGCATTGAGAATCACGTTAGTTCTTCGCCTGTTGCATGGATTCCAGCTCAGGAGCAAGGACATCCATGGCAAAGCGAATCTGCTCGGGCGTATGGGTGCAATTGACGAAAAAGCGCAGACGGGCGGCGTTGTCGGGAACGGCCGGATAGACCATGGGCATGACATCGATCCCCTGCCTGAGGAGGGCTTGAGAGAGCGATAACGCTTTCAGGGAATCGCCTACGATCACCGGAATAACCGGGGAATCGCCGCTGACGGCACCGGTATTCAGGCCTCTTTCCCGGGCGAGCATGAGAAAAAGCCGGGAGAGTTCATGAAGGCGAGTCACGCGTTGGGGCTCCTTAATGAGCAATCGAATGGCGGCCAGCGCAGCCGCAACATTCGGCGGAGACATTCCCACGCTGTAAACAAAACCCGGCGCGGTGTATTTCAGGTATTCGATGAGGGCTCGGGATCCGGCGATATAGCCCCCGCAACTGGCAAAGGATTTGCTCAAGGTGCCCATCCAAAGTTCCACATCGGTGGGATCGATTCCAAAATGCTCGCCGATCCCCCCTCCCCTTTTCCCCAATACACCGATGGAATGGGCCTCGTCCACCATGAGAAAGGCGCCGTGGCGCTGTTTGATCTTTATGAATTCAGGCAGCTCCGGGATATCGCCATCCATACTGTACACGCCTTCGATAACGATGAGAGCCCGCCGAAAACGGGGTCGTGACTCCTTGAGAATCATGTCCAGGGCTTGCCAGTTATTGTGGGGAAAAGAAAGGTGCGTTGCCTGGGAAAGCTGGCATCCCTGAAGAACACTGTTGTGGATGAGGGCATCATGGACGATGAGGTCCGGCTTGCCGAAGAGATGGCCGATAGTGGTCACGTTGGTGGCATGCCCGCTCACAAAGACAAGGCTGTCCTCCGTTCCGATCAAGCCGGCAATTTCTTTTTCGATTTCGCGATGCAGCGGTCTTTCGCCTGAAGCAATGCGGCTTGCCGAAACGGAGGTACCGTAGCGGTCGATGGCGTCTTTGGCGGCTTGAGATACGACCGGATCTCCGCACATCCCCAGGTAATTGTACCGGGAAAAGGTAAGGGGCTCACGATCTTTTGAAATGGCGCCATTGACGTCGAGCCCTTCGTGAACCCTGAAGTAAGGATTGTCGATACCGCGCTCTTTCATTCCCAGCATGATCTGCTGGAGGTTCCGGTATTCGGGGTAGTCCTCAAACGGCAGGCACTCCGGTTGTATTTCACGGCTATTTCTTTTGGCACAGCCTTTTTCCGTCGTGTCTCCGGACCGATTGCCGGATAACAGCACCTTTCCCAAAGGTCCATCCGTAGCTTCAAGCCCTCCTCCCGACGTCTTTTGCCAGAGAACATGCGCCGTCAGATCGGTAATCCCGGCCCCCAGAAAGAGCGCCTCAATGGGAAACCCGATTCCCAAGTCTTCCTCAATGGCCGTTTTCAACTCCACCGCCATCAAAGAGTCGATGCCCAGCGTATTCAAAGGGTCGCGTATATCCACTCTGGAAAAGGGAATCTTCAGAAGATCGGCCACTTTTTTTATAATGTAAGATTCAATGACACGAATAAGTTCCGAGGCGTCTTCCCGCCTCATGCCATCCGATTCCAATCCGCCAGCGTTGAACGTGAAAACCTTGGGACGGTTTGCAACCGAAATATCGGCTCTCTTTTGGACCGGGCGGGATTCCGCCCATTCCCGGCGGGGCATCTCCGGCGCAACTTTTTGGGAATACCCCACGCACTCGGCAACAACCTTCAAGCGACCCTCGATAAATTGCTCCCGGCAAAGCTGGCGTTTGACCTTTCCACTGGTCGTTTTGGGAAGAGCGGCGGTCTTGAGGAGCACAACCGCGTAGGCCTGGATTTCGTGCTCTCGGGTCACACTTTGACGAATGGCTCCGATCACCGCCGTTGCATCCAGATTCTTGATATATCGCCGCTCGATCTCTTGCACCACCACCAGGCGTTCCTCATCCCCGACTTCAACGCTGAACGCCGCCCCAAAGCCACCCGCCCGCAAGGCCTCATGGCTCCTCTCAACGGTCCTCTCGATGTCTTGAGGATAGTGATTGAGGCCCCGTATGATGATGAGATCCTTCAGACGTCCGGTGACAAAGAGCTGGCCGTCGTGGATAAACCCGAGGTCTCCCGTGCGCAGAAAGGGGCCTTCGCCCTTATCGGCAAGCCTTGCCCGGAAGGTCTGCTCCGAATCTTCGGGCCGACCCCAATAGCCTTTTGCAACGCTTGGCCCTGCGATCCATATTTCTCCGATCTCATCGCTCTTGCAAAGCGTCAGTTTCTCCGGGTCCACGATAACAATCCGATGGCCCGGCGGCGTTCCTCCGTTTCCCACCAGATGGAGATCGTACGCGCTATTTTCCGCCATCAGGGCAAGGCGGCCCGCTTTTAGCGCTTGCGCGTCCGCCTGCAGGAATTTGGGTTCGGCGCTCTTGTCGCATCCGGAAGCGATCAGGGTGGTTTCCGCGAGACCATAACAGGGTAGAAATGCTTTTTTCCGAAAGCCGCAGGATTCGAAAGCAGCGGCGAAGCGGTGAAGCGTCTCCCGCCTGACCGGCTCGGCGCCGTTGAACGCGACCTCCCAGCTGCTCAGATCAAGCCCCGACTTTTGTTCCGGTGTGATCTTTCGGACACAAAGATCATAGGCAAAATTCGGCCCGCCACTTGCCGTAGCCCGATAGCGTGAGATGGCCATAAGCCAGCGGAGCGGTTTTTGGATGAAGTGAACAGGCGACATCAGGATCGTATCCATACCGGCGTAAACCGTCCCCACGATCCCTCCGACCAACCCCATATCGTGGTATGGGGGGAGCCAGATAACGCCGCGGCTACTCGGTGAATTCCCAAAGAATGCGTGGATGAGAGAAGAATTATGCAGGAGGTTTCCATGGCTGACCATTACGCCCTTGGGACTTCCCGTGGAACCGGATGTGTATTGGAGAACCGCGAGAGTATCAGCGCCGACAAGAGGCTCTTTCCAGTCAGTCGCCAGCTCGTCGGGGATAGTGTCGGTGGGTATCCACTTTAACGCCATCAACCCGGGGATCTGATCTATTTGGCGCCTGTATTCATTCAGAGTAGACGTCGTAGTGAGCGCAACAGTGGGTCTTGCGTCGGATACCGTTGTGCCGAGGCTTGCCATAAAGCGGTTGGAGTATGGCAGATAGGTCGGCACGGCGACCATGCCCGCACACAGGCACCCGAAGAATGCCGTGGGGAACTCGATGCCCGGCGGGAAGAACATAAGGACTCTTTCTCCCGGAGAGAGAAGAGAGTGGAGGTGGGCAGCAATGGCGAGAGCCCGGCATTCCAATTTACCATATGTCAGTCTGGCTTCTTGTAATTCTCCATCCTTTAGAAAGGTATAGACAGTTTTCTCTCTATCCGTTTCCACCCTCCGGCGCAGCAGGTGAATCAGGTTCGGTAGTGCTTGCATGCAGATCGTTTCTTCCGCGCTTTGCTGACGATCGGGGTCCGATCGCATTTCCGGCGGTTGTGCACTTCTTCTTTTTGGATCGAAGAAATCCGTGGTCATAAAAGACAGTCCCGAGTCTCTCAAGGGTCAGTGGTCAATGCGCAATCGTGAATTGCATAGAAATGAAAGACCGTTGCAACTATCGAATTCTCTCAAAGCAGAGCGGATTTGTCAACTATGGATCTTCAGAAATTCTCTATATGTCTTTCAGGATGCTCTACCGGAAGTGCAGAAGTGGTTCAGAGCGGCATCCTTTCCGGCATAGTGTTACCTGTTACACTTTTGCCTGTGGACAGTAGTGTAACATTGAACGGATATGATGTTTCCATTGCACGATATCCGGACACGTCATCGTGTATAACTAACCGTAAAACTAAAATAAAATATTTTGGACTTATTTCCTGAATACTGGCATGTTTTTTGAACTCCTTTAAAGCGAAAAGGAAATACTTCCAGTACGAGAATAATCGAAAGAGAAGAAGGAGCATTCAATGAAACATGTATCCCGGATCGGCATTATAGTATGTTCCGTGGCCGTCTTGGCCACCACCACAATCGTCGCGGGGTGCGCAAGCGCCCCCCCATTGCGGACAGAATCGTCAACGTCGGGAATCCGCGCCGCCGAGGAGGCCGGGGCGGCCAAAGTACCGAAGGCTTCGCTTCATTTGCAACTGGCCAAAGAGGAACTCGACCTCGCCAGGGGGCTAGCGGCACAAGATAAGCGGGACGAGGCCGGGTCGATGCTGTCGCGGGCCGAAGCCGACGCCGAGCTGGCTATCGTGCTATCTCACGAGGATGCCGAAAAATCGGAGGCCATCGCGGCGGTGGAGCGGGTACGCCAACTCCGGAAAGACAACCCATGATTCCATTCATAACCTCAAAGGAGGCATTAATGAAAACGCTACAATATTTGATCCCGATCACGTTCGTCGCACTCTTTTTCGGCTGCGCCACCTTGGCGCCCAATGAACTCGTCGACGCCCGTTCGGCCTACCGGTACGCAAGCGAGGGACCCGCGGGACAACTCGCCCCGGCGGAATTACACAAGGCGCATGAGGCACTCAACCGGGCGGAACAGTCATTCCTGACGGAACCCGACTCATTTAAGACGAAAGATCTCGCGTACGTCGCCCTGCGGAAATCTGAACAGGCGGGAGCACTTGGCACCATGGCCGCCGACAAGGCAAGCAAGGATAGAGCGAACGCCGATTTCCAAAAACAACAAGCCGAGATCGTAAAGCAGGGAAAGCAGGACTTGGTTGACTCCGAAAAGCAGACGGCCGCAGCCCGGGCCGAACTTGACAAGCTCGCCGCGATAAAGGCGGCCAAGGACCAGTCGGATGCCGATTTCCAGAGGCTGCAAGCCGAGCGAAGACAACAGGACTTGCTCGACGCCGAGCGGCGGACCGCCGAGGCACTGGCGGAACTTGCCATGCTCGCAGCGGTCAGGGAAGAGGAACGCGGACTGGTCGTGACGCTTTCCGGGAGTGTTCTTTTTGAATCCGCCAAGTCGAACTTGTTGTCCTCCGCACGGGTAAAGCTGGACCAGGTGACCCATGCGCTGCTGGCGATCAGAGCGCGTAACCTTCTCGTGGAAGGACACACCGATTCCCAAGGCTCCGATTCATACAACCAGGGTCTCTCGGAACGCCGGGCCGACGCGGTCCGGGATTACCTTGTGCAGGGCGGTTATCCAGGCGAGCGCATCCAGTCACGCGGAATGGGAGAGGGGAACGCTGTCGCGAACAATGCCTCACCCGAAGGGCGCGCGAACAACCGCCGCGTGGAGATCGTCATCGAACGTGAAATGCGGTCCTCCAACCCCTAACCCCGATAACATACTGAAAAGAGTGAGAAGAACCTCATGGCAGACTTGAAGAGCCCAGGAACGTGCTACGATACGACGCGCTCTTGGGCTCTTCGTCAAACCGCAAACGGGGTTATTCAAGCGGCTTCATCCGATCTTGTAACCTGTTACACTCTTGCCCCTGGACGGAAGTGTAACATTACACTAAAGATGATACTTCATAACACGAGAACGATCAATGTCGCTAAACGATAAGTATAATATTCTTCTGGTGGATGACGAGGAATGTGTACGGTTTACACTGGACAAATGCCTTAGAGACGCCGGCTACGAGGTCAATACCGCTTCGGGCTTGTCTGAAGCCTATGTGTATTTGAAAACGCATGACGTCGATATTGCCATCATCGACCGAATGCTGACCGGTGGCGAAGACGGTCTGGATCTGGTGCGTTCCATTCGAAAGAGTCATCCTTTTTGCCAGACCATTATGATATCCGCCTATCCATCGTTTGAATCCGCGGCGGAAGCGACAAGGTTCGGGAATTTCGCCTATCTCATCAAACCGGTGCGAAAAGCGGATATTCTCGCCACCGTCGCCGCCGCAACCAAGTCGACCCGGAAAATAGGGATCGGCCTGGCGTGATAGCGTTTTCCCCTTGGCTATGGAAACCCCTTTCCGGGAAGGTTTATAACTGCTCCGGAAAAAACGAGGGCGTAAGCCTGTTACTAACTGCCATCATCGATATCCGCGAGGACCGTCAGTCCTGTTGCCGGGAAGCTGACCGATGAAGTCTCCCGAGAGGTTGGAAATGAAAGATCATCCCCGAAAATGGTACTCGTCCAGCGTTCGCGATAAAGCTGAAGCGTGGATGACCACTGATCAGAATAAAGCGTTTGACTTAACAGGGCTTTCCGGCAAGGAAATTAAAGCCTTGATCCATGAGCTTCGGGTTCACCAGATTGAGCTGGAAATGCAGAATACCGAACTCCGGCGGACACAACTCGAATTACAGGCGGCACGCGATGAATACGCTGATTTATATGACTTTTCTCCGGTGGGATATTGCACGACGTCGGCCGACGGGGTGATCTTAAAGGCGAACAAGACCCTTTCAACCCTACTGGGGGTTGAAAAATCGGAATTGATGGGCGAACCGCTGTCCCGGTTTGTTTCAAAAGAGGCTCAGGATATCTTCTATTTTCATCGGAAAAATCTGTTAGAATCCAATGGTGACCGAACCTGCGAGCTTGTCATGGTGAAAGCGGACGGATCCCGGTTTGATGCCCAGCTGGACAGTATTCCGGTTGCCGATACTCTGGGCGATTTAACGCAGACCCGAACGGCGGTATCGGACATCAGCGAGCGGAAAAAGCTGGAACAAGCGCTGCGGGAAAGTGAGACGCAACTCCGTCATACCCATAAAATGACGGCAATCGGTATCATGGCCGGTGGAATTGCCCACGATTTTAATAATCTTCTCATGGTAATTCTTGGAAATATAGAGCTTGCCGAGGATCGGGGCCAAAAGAGTTGCAATATCGCGAGCCATCTGGATGCGGCCCGAAGAGCCGCCTCGCGTGCCGCTGGAATTGTAAAACAGATACTCCACGTCAGCCGGCAAAAAGATACGCCGGGCACGCCGGTGAGAATAACCGCCGTTGTCGACGCATCCCTGAAACGCTTTAGCGCATTATTGCCGCCCGGTATTGAAATTAAGCGGGAGTTTTCCGCTGATATCGATACGGTTGTCGCCAACGAAACCCAGATTCACCGGGTACTGATGAATTTATGCGACAATGCCGTGGAGGCAATTGGAAAATCCGGTGGACAAATCACCATCGGTTTGACGAATGAGGTCATCGGAAAAAACGCCGCTTTTTCCCCCCGGCATTTGCTTCCCGGCTGTTATCTTAAACTCTCCGTGAAGGACACCGGGAATGGAATTGATCCCCGAATTTTGGATCAGATTTTTACCCCCTATTTTACCACGAAAGGCGTTGGGAAGGGCACGGGATTCGGACTGGCAGTGGTTTATGGAATTCTTCTGAATCATAACGGACGGATTTTTGTTTCGAGTGAAGTCGGAAAAGGAACGACCTTTGATCTTTATCTCCCCATCGTTGAATCAGATGGGGGTCTGGTGTCAACTTAAAGGAACGACAATGGAAATCAAGACAAAAATGACTCATGAAATGCTGCCGGAAAAATTCGCCCGCCTGCGGCGCCAGGCGGAAGAACGCGTCAAGCAATGGCCGGTTTTGGCGCCCCACGCACACTTGGACTTGCATAAGGTTGTTCATGAACTCAAAATACATCTGGCCGAGCTGGAAATTCAGAACGAGGAGCTCAAGCAGGCAATGAAAGAGATGGCAGAGCAACATGACAAAGATGAAAAGATGTATGATTTCGGTCAGACAAAGGAGATGCCCGTGCAATTTAAAAGGGATAATCGCCGGGGACGGCCTCACCGGGAAGCGGCATTCCATCAAGCAACGGAGAGCGATAAATGGTAAGCATTCAATAAACGTCACAAAGATCGCTCCCCTTCAGCCGTATCCGCGATCCAGAGACCAACCGACAGCCATAATGACTCCTGTTCCATTCACCTATCATCAAATACCGCAATTTTCCATTCAGGGCCGGATGGGATCAGCTGGTTTTCCGGAACTCTTCTCAGCACTTTCATCCGTCGAAATAGTCTGGTACAATTTTTATTAAAAATCGGTTGTGCACGGCGCAGGGGTTAAACCAGATTGGCCGGCCTTTTTCATTTTCAGCATTTGACAGCGCTCGGAAGAACCGGTGCGGGCTTTACCGGTTAAGCCCGACAGAGGGGGACGGGATGGTAAAAAAGAAACTGAACTGCTGGGAGTTCATGCGGTGCGAGAGGGAACCGGGTGGGAAAAAAGCCGACTCGCTCGGCATATGCCCGGCGGCCGGCGATCAGACTTTTAAAGGAATTAACGACGGCGATTGCGGCGGGCGGTTTTGCTGGGCCGTCAGCGGCACCTTTTGCAACGGCCAACCCCAGGGAACGTTTGCGGAAAAACGCGCCTCCTGCATGGGGTGCGAATTTTACAAGCAAGTGCGTGAAGAAGAAGGGAATGCCGATAAGAGCACCAAATTTTTGCGGTATATCATCGATGAAAGCGGCCGGCCCGTATATGACCGGATGACGTATGCTTTCATAAAAGCCGGGGAGAGGTTCGTCGAACAGGGCGCCATGGAAGACACCGCCTACATCATCCAGAAAGGCTCCTGCATTGTCATCGTCGAAAAAGAGGGAGAACTGTATCCAGCGAATCACTATGGTGTCGGCGACATTGTCGGTGGCCTGGGAATTCTGACCGGCGAGCCCCGGCGGGCGCATGTTGAAGCCGAAACCGATATGGAAGTCTGGGTCCTGAAGCGAAAAGATTTCGAGGATCTCTCGGCCCGGGACCCCGGCATTTTAACCTTCCTGACCGAGCTCGTGGCCGATCGATTCGACTCCCGCCGCCCCACGGCATATCGAAGCATCGGTAAATACATCTGCACGGATATCATCGGCAGAGGGGCCTTCAGCATCGTCTATAGAGGCATCCACAAGGGGCTGAATATGCCGGTCGCCATTAAAATGATGCGACATGACATGGCGATGAACCCGGAATTTCTCGCCGGCTTTCATAACGAAGCCAAAACCATTGCCGGCCTGAATCATGAAAACATCGTTAAAATATACGATATCGAAGAATTGTATCGAACCGTCTTCATCGTCATGGAACATGTGGCGGGTACCTCGCTCAAAACGATGATCACCAATTTAAAAAAAATCCCCCCGGGCCTGACGATTCATTTTCTGTCTCAAATCTGCGCCGCGTTGAGCTATGCCCACGGGAAACAGATCATCCATCGTGACATCAACCCGTCCAATATGATCGTAAAAGCCAACGATCAGCTGAAAATCCTCGATTTCGGGCTGTCATGCCCCATCGGTACCGAGGATTTCAGCAATACCGGCACCGCCTTTTACATGGCTCCCGAGCAGATCGAAGGGGATCCGGTGGACAGCCGGACCGATATCTATGCCATGGGCATCTGCGCGTTCGAGATGATTACCGGCATAAAACCCTACCAGCATGCCGATCTCAACACCCTCCTGGGGATGCATGCGGAAGGAAACCTGCCCGATCCAGCTGAATTCACACCGGAAATACCGGAATCGCTACGTCAGTTCATTATGAAAGCCGCCCATCGCGACCCGGGGAAGCGATACCTGTCCGCGGGGCAGGCGTTTGAAGGGTTGAGGCCCTTGCTTGAAAGGTACCAGACCTTCTATGCTGAAAACGCGGCCGAAAAGAGAAAAATAGCTGGTTTTTATTGTGTCTACTCGCAGGACCATGAACTGGCACTGACGCGGTTGATGGAAGATTTTTATGCCAAGGCGGAGGCGATGGGTGTCGAAGTGCGGGTGGCTGAGTTTAAGGACAGGCTATAGGCTTTAGGCTTTAGGCTATAGGCTATAGGCTATGGGCTATAGGCTATGGGCTATGGGCTATGGGCTATGGGCTATGGGCTATGGGCTATGGGCTATGGGCTATGGGCTATGGGCTATGGGCTATCAGACTTCGCCGCTCAAAAGAACCCGATAACGCCACCCGATGAGCGCTTCCCGTACGATTTGGGTCTGCAGGGGGATAAATCCATTCCATGCCCGAATTCGATGTTATCCCCCTATTTAATCCTTTTCAGACGGTGCCGCTGCGCCCGCCACTGATCGAGGTCCTTGATCTGCTCGGCAAGATCCAGGCATTCAAGGCGAAAACAGCGGACATCCGCTGCCTTTCCGGGATCGATTTGTTCCGCGAAATAGTGAAAAATCGTATGGCTGTCGCAAGCACTCAATTGGGAAAGCAGGGATCCCAGCCGGGACGCGCTCCGGTAATAATCGGCCACATCCAGCGGACCGGTATTGATGTCATGCAGCAGCTGTTTCAACTCCCGGTAGGTATCGCACTGATGACGAATTGCCCTTTCCGATCCCAACAAATTTTCTTCCCGTTTCTGTTTCAACTCTTCAAGGGTATATTGATGCATCGGTCAATCCTCATACGGGGAAAAAGCCTTCCCCAGCCCCGATCCAATTCCATCGGGAGGGGCAACAACGCCTCGGTTTTTCACCCTTATTTTCGCTCTTGATCATGACCTTGCTCCTATTCGTGCAATTTGCATATCCAAACAGGCAATTATGTCGCATATTGCACGAATGGAATCAACTCCATTCCGGTGCCTCTTGCGAGAGCGGCCGTATTGACTTTCAACCGCAAGCCCCCTATATCCCGTCCGGTAATTAAACACCATACGCGCCTGCCACCGGGCCGGGCAAACTCGAAGAGGGAGGGAGAACAGATTATATTCATGAAAAAGAAACCGCATGAAGGCACAATCGGGATTCTCTTTTTTCTCCTCGCCATGCTGGTGTCGTCACTCAACGCCGGCGCGCAGGCAGCTGGGCGAGCGGAAAGGATAGACGGGCTCCTGGAGAAAATGACACTGGAGGAAAAGGTCGGGCAGATGACGCTGCTCACGATCGATACCGTCCTGAAGTATGACCTTCCGAAATCTTATAAGCTTGACATATCGAAGTTGCACGAGACACTTCTGGAATATAAGGTGGGTTCGATTTTCAATTATAGCTTGCACGCCTCCACACCGGATCAGTGGCGTGAGATGGTGACTGCGATTCAGGAGGTTTCGGCTCAGAGCCGCCTCAAGATTCCCGTCCTCTATGGAATCGATGCCATCCACGGCATGAACTACGCAGTCGGCGCCACTATTTTCCCGCATCAGATCGGACTCGCCGCTACGTGGAATCCCGAGCTCGCCCGGGAGGTGGCCGAAGTCACGGCCTACGAAACCCGGGCCGCCTTCATCCCGTGGGTTTTCTCCCCCACAATGGATTTGGGCCGCATGCCCCTGCACGCCCGTTTCTATGAAACCTTTGGCGAGGACACCTTTCTCTCGGCCGCCATGGGAGAAGCAATGGTGCGGGGGTATCAGGGAGAAGGGATCTCGGGCAAGTATCGGGTCGGCGCCACCCTGAAGCACTTCGTGGGCTATTCCATGCCGCACAACGGCAAGGATCACGCACCGGCATGGATTCCCGAGCCGATTCTCCGGGAGTGGTTTATTCCCCCCTTTGCAGCGGGCATTAAGTCGGGAGCGCCCGCCATCATGCTGTCCGACGGTGAACTCAACGGGGTTGCTGTGCATGCCGACCGGCGGCTGATCACCCATCTTCTTAAGGAGGAACTCGGCTTCGGCGGCGTGGTGGTTTCCGACTGGGCTTCCATTTATGCGCTTTTCCTGCAACACCACGTCGCCCGGGATTTAAAGGAAGCCGTGAAACTTGCAATTAACGCGGGCGTCGATCTGAGCATGGTCCCCTACGATGTCTCTTTCCCGAAAATATTGATCCGGCTGGTCAAGGAGGGCGAGATTAATCCCCGCCGGATCGATGACGCCGTGCGCCGGGTGCTGGGCATGAAGCTGGACCTGGGCCTCTTCGATCGGCCATTTGACTCCCCCGGGGAATATTCCGAATTCGGGTCGGAGAGATTTCGGGAAATCGCCTCGACGGCAGCCCGGGAGTCCATAACACTCCTTAAAAACCGGGGCGGCGTGCTGCCGCTTTCCAAAAACGCGAGCGTTCTTGTCACGGGATTTGCCGCGGACGCAATGACGGCGTTAAACGGCGGCTGGACTTATACCTGGCTGGGGCGGGAATCCGACACCTATGCCGCCGGGAAAAACTCGATCCTGAAAGCAATCGAGAAAAAGGTGGGAAAAGAAAGGGTCCTGCACGTCGAGACCGACTATGAAACCAACCGGAATACCGAACTGGCCGTAAAGGCGGCGGCCAAGGTGGACTGTGTGATTTTATGCCTTGGGGAGGAACCCTATGCGGAGAATTTCGGAAATATCGACTCCCTTTCCCTGCCGGGAAGTCAGGCGCATCTTGCCCGGCGGCTCGCCACCACGGAAAAACCGGTGATTCTGGTTCTCACCGAGGGCCGGCCCCGCGTCATCAGCCCGTTTGAAGGCAGGATGGCGGCGGTACTTCTCGCCTGCCTTCCCGGAAACGAAGGGGGAGACGCCATTGCCGACATCCTTTTTGGCGATGCCGATCCGTCCGGAAGACTGCCCTTTACCTATCCCCGATTTCCGAATGCGCTTGGCACCTACGATCAAAAAAGCACGGAAAAAAACGTCCCCGGCCCGGGTCCGCAATATCCCTTTGGCCATGGACTTGGATATACTTCCTTCACCTACACGGATCTGAAATTGGATAGGACCACACTCGCAAGCGCCGATGTTCTGAACGTATCGGTCGATGTCGCCAATACGGGAAACCGCGCCGGCCAGGAGGTAGTCCAGCTTTACGTGAGCGATCTTGTCGCCAGCATGGTGCCGCCAGTCAAAAAGTTGCGCGGCTTTCAGAAAATTTCACTTCAACCCGGTGAAATAAAGACCGTGAATTTTCAATTGCCCATGCGCAATCTATCCTTCGTGGATCGGGACAACCGGTGGATACTGGAGCCCGGGGAGTTTAAAGTAAATATCGGTGGGCTCGGCAAGAGATTTTTCTTGCGCGCCTCAACCTCGAGGCCTTTAGCGCCTTAAAGATTCATTCCTGTCGAAAAAAGAAGAAAATTTTAATCCCGTACCCCTGATTTCGGAGAACGACCCGTAGGGGCGAACCTATGTGTTCGCCCTTCGTAACCAGGGCGAACACATAGGTTCGCCCCTACGGGGTTGCGGGCATAGCCAGCTTTAGTTACGCACAACTGACGTCGTTGATTCAGCGCCGGCCAGCTTTGCTATTGAAATTATCGCTATTTTTCTATAGTATTTACATAAAAAACAAGTTGCTATATTTCTTGAACGGCAGATTCCGATCCATCGGCGGGATCTGCGAGGTACGGAATCCGCGCCGATGGGACTGCGAGATGTTCTATGTCGGATACTGTCATTTCACCTCCCCGCCCCCACCTGCGCGGCGTCAATCTCGGCGGCTGGCTCTTGCTGGAGAAATGGATGAAGCCAAGCCTGTTCGAGGGGCTCGCGGCGACAGACGAGACCACCTATTGCGCGGAACTGGGCCGGGAGGCCCCGGCGCGGCTGCGCGCTCACTGGGAGAACTTCATCACGCGCAAGGATTTCGAGTGGCTTGCGGGTGTTGGCATCAACGCGGTGCGCATCCCGATCGGCCACTGGATCTTCGGCCCGCCGTATCCGTATCACAGCAAGTACGGCGCAAACCCGCATCCTTTCGTCGAAGGCGGCATCGACGTGCTGGACCGGGCGTTTGACTGGGCCGCGGAATTCGGGATTTGCATCATTCTCGACCTTCACGCCGCTCCCGGCTGCCAGAACGGTTTTGACAACGGCGGCATCAAGGACGTCTGCGAGTGGCATACGCGAGAGGAATACATTGCGCATTCGGTTGAAATCCTGGGACGGCTTGCCGAGCGCTACCGCACCGCATCCGCCCTTTACGGGATTCAACTGCTCAACGAACCCCGCTGGGACTTGTCCACGGAGCTGCTCAAGGCGTACTATCTTCGCGCCTACGCTGCGATCCGCGCGCACTGCCCGCCGGAGCGGGTGGCCATCATCTTCCACGACGGCTTCCGCTCACACCGCGAGTACCTGGACTTCATGCAGCCGCCGCGGTACCGGAACGTAATTTTCGATATCCATCGCTACCAGTGCTTCAGTCACGAGGACATCGAAATGGACATCCACGGCCACTTGCACAAGGCCGGAAACCTGTGGCGGCAGGATGCCAACGATATCCGGAACGAGTTAAAACTCCCCACCATCGTGGGGGAATGGAGTCTGGGGCTTAACCTGGAGGTCGTTTCTCTCTGGGCCGAGGGGCCGTTCGACTACGCACTACGGCACATGGACAAGTTCCAGCAGGATGTCGCGTATCGCGCTTTCGCCGCCGCACAGCTCTTGACCTTCGAGCTTTACCACGGATGGTTTTTCTGGAGCTACCGCACCGAGACCACGCCGGAATGGTGCTTTCGCGAGTGCGTCGAGAGAGGCTGGTTGCCCCCCAGATGTCATTGAGTGCAACCGTTTCCGCGATGTTTGCCGAACAGGACCTTCGTTTCCCCTTCCCGGCTCAGCACCAGCGTGCGGTGGTGAAGCTGCCTTAAACCCGGATGAAAACTGATGTTCAGCAGGGTCGTGTTGGGCAACTCGCGGCAGAGCATTTCGAGAATCAGTCGCTCGCCCTTGGGGTCAAAGGCGTCGGTGGCCTCTTCCATGAGCACCCAGGCTGGTCGCTGAAGCAGAACTCGAGCGAAGGCGAGCTGCTGCTGGGTGCGCTGGGGCAACACCTGCTCCCAGTTGTCCCGCTCGTCCATTCGCGGGACGAGCCGGATCAGGCCCACACGTTCGAGCGCGTGGCGGATGGCGGGGGCGGGAAAAGCATCCGGCGGCTGAGGATAGCAGAGCGCTTCGGCCAGGGTCCCCTCGGGCAAAAATGGCCGTTGGGCAATGAACGACATGCCGCCGTCACCCGGCAGCGACACCTGCCCGCTGCCCCAGGGCCAGAGTCCGCCGATCACCTTGAACAGACTCCCCGTCACCGTGGGGTCCCCCGTGATCAGCACCCTTTCGCCGCGTCGGATGTCAACGCTGAAGTGCTCCATAAGAATGCGCCCCGAGGCTTCGGCGATGCACAGATCCTCGATTACGAGGCGGGGCCGTTCCGACTGCTCCAGGATGATCCTTGGAGCGCCCGTCGCTTTTGCGAGGGTATCCAGCTGCAACAAGTCCTCGTAGAGTGACAGCACGCGGTCAGCCGAAGCGCGGCAGCGCGCGATCTCACCGATGTTGTCCACCGGCCAGGAAAGCGAGGAGGTCAGACGCTGGAAAGCCTGCGCGGCCTGCATCAGCGCACCGAGCGACATCACCCCGAGAATGTACTGGGGAGCAGCGATCAGGATCGGGAATACCGGCAGCAGCATGCCATAACCCGTCCCGAACGAAACAAGGCCCAAAAACGCAAACGACTGCCGGGTCCAGTCGCGCACGATCTGGCTGAATCGGGCCGACGAGCCGGCGCGCTCCAAGGGCTCTCCGCGCATGAGCGCAATCGCTTCCGTGTTCTCCCGCGCCCGTGACAAGCCGAATCGAAACGTCGCCTCCGCAGTCTGCAGGGCGTTTGTCGCACGTTCCAGCGGTCGGCCGAACATCCATCCGAACGCGCAGCCCAGTATCGCATAGAGGAAGGCCAGCGGCACCATATAACCCGGCACCTGGACATTGGTGCCCGGCATGGCAATCGCGCCTGAAACCGACCACAGGATATCGATGAAAAGCCCCAGGCTCAGCAACGAGTAAATCAGCGTGTGGGCCATCCCGATAGCGCTTTCCGTTGCAATGCGGATGTCTTCGGCGATACGCTGATCGGGGTTGTCATGGTTGCCGGCACTGAAAAGCAGCCGGTAGTGACGACCATCTTCCATCCAGCTCCCGACCAATTGCTCGGTCAGCCAGGCCCGCCAGTCGATCTGCAGCCAGCGCTTGACCATCATGTGCGCCGCCGTGACGGCGATGGAAATTACAAAGATCAGCGCAAAAACCGCCACCTGGATCAGCACGCCCCGCACGGAGCGTTGTTCGAGCGCGTCGAACAGCGCTCCGTGCCAGTAATTGCCCCATACGGATAGCCCGACTTGCGCCATGGTAAGCAACAGCAACAGCAGCGTCACGCCCCGAACCTTTGCGGCCCGCTCGCAGTTCCAATATGGACCCGCGAGTCGAAGCACCTTTCGGAGAAAACGCTTTCGAGTGCCTGGCAGGGTGCCAGCGGTAGTAGCCGGCGCAGTATCGGGTGTCGAATCAGTCATGGCCGCAGTTATACCCAATTGTAGAGAACATCACAACACCGAAAACAAAAACCATTGAGGTCATCAAGGCGACGGTCCGTGGATGACGCGGCTTATTCGGACTTGAGAAGACCTCACCCCCGCCCGATAAACGGCATTTTCGTTGCCATGATGGTCATGAACTGGACGTTGGCATCGAGCGGCAAACCGGCCATATAGATCACCGCACTGGCCACATGGGAAAGATCCATCAGCGGTTCTACCGCCATCTGTCCATTGGCCTGCGGCACGCCTTTGGCAAAGACGGATGCCATGCCGGTGTCGGCGTTACCGATATCGATCTGGCCGCAGGCGATATCGTAGCGGCGTCCGTCCAGCGATATGGCTTTGGTCAACCCCGTTATGGCGTGTTTGGTCGCCGTGTAGGGGACCGAGTTGGGCCGCGGGGCATGCGCGGAAATGGAACCGTTGTTGATGATACGCCCGCCACGCGGGTTTTGTGCCTTCATCAGGCGAAAAGCTTCCCGGGCGCAGAGGAAAGCCCCGGTAAGGTTAGTATCCACCATCTCCTGCCACTGTGCCACGGAGAGTTCATCGATTTCAATGCCGGGAACAAAAATCCCGGCATTGTTGAAGAGCAGATTCAGCCGGCCGAAACGCTCTTTCACGCTCCCAAACAGAGCCTGCACCGCGCCGGCGTCCCGCACGTCGGTCGGCACGACCAGCGCTTGAGCCGGGTTGACCGATTCTACTGCTGTTTTCTCAAGCGGATCTCGACGACGCCCCGCCAGGATCACCCGATATCCGCTTCCCAGTAGGGCAAGCGCCACCGCCTTTCCGATGCCGGACCCTGCGCCGGTCACCACGGCGTTCTTGTTTTGCTTCATTTTCAGTGCCTCCGTTGTTGAAATATGCCCGTTGACCGGCGTGTTATGCCGCATACCGGAATACCGCGAAATAATGGCATGCGGTTCCCCCCATGACAAACAGATGCCAGATAAAGTGACCATATCTAAGCCGCGAATCGGTTGCGAAAAAGGCAACACCGGCGGTGTAAGACACGCCACCAGCAATTAACAAAAACAGACCCGTTTTCGGCACCCCGGCAACCAGCGGGTCAATGGCAATAACGATAAGCCAGCCCATCACCAGATAAAGGCCGGTGGAAAGGATGGGATGGGGAATCTTATTGAATGACTTCAGCGTTACCCCGACCAAGGCAAGACCCCATATAATCCCGAACAGCGTCCAGCCCCATGCGCCACGAAGCGCCCCAAACGTAAACGGCATGTACGTACCGGCGATAAGGAAAAAAATTGCGGAATGTTCGATGACCCGGAAAACCCGTTTGGCTTTGCCGATCGGTAACGCATGATAGAGGCAAGAGCCAAGGTAAAGAAGTATGATGGTCGCGGAGAAGAGACTCGTGCCGACTATGCATCCCGTATCCCCGTGTCGAACTGCACGCAGGATGAGAAGAGGGGTTCCCGCGAGAGCGGAGATCAACCCGATACCATGGCTAATGCTGTTCGCGATCTCTTCCCCATGAGATTGCTCACGTTCGGGGCCGGCAAGCAACATGCTCACGCTTTTTCCTTTCGTTTTTCAGGCGCCTCGGGGGCCATTTTCAACATGTGCTTCCGGCAGGGTTGATGCCTAAACATCTTATATAATTTGTACAAAAAAAACCCTTATTTGCTCGGCTAAAATATGCAGACCGTGTTCGATATGATTCACTTTAATCGGGTCCGGTTGTATCTGTCAATCCTTCAAATCCGACTATTTTCTTTGCGTTTCAAGCTGGTTTTATTTACATATAAACAGCAAGTTTTCCTTCATTGACAGCGCCCCGGTATCGAGTGCCGGAAAAGCGGTTTTGCCGGGAGAATCCGAAGTGGAATTCCATGCCTCCCTGTATCACGCATTTTTTTGCTTGACACGCCTGCCGCCATCGTTCAAACTTTACCATAGAGAATTTTATTTCAGCATAATGAAGTGGTATATGATTCCAGACTATCCAAAAACGAAGCGCACAAAACCACAATCGGATAAACGATATGTAGCGCCGGCCGTTGAACAGGCGAGCCGGATACTCTTTGCTCTGGCCGGCGGTACTTCCGCGGAATTGAGCCTGACCGAAATCTGCCGTCAGGTGGGGGTAAGCGGGAGTAAGGCTTTCGGCATTTTGGCCGCTCTTGAAAAATCGGGGCTCATTAAGAGAGGCAAGGAGGGGAAAGGATACTCCCTCGGCCCGGGCCTGATTACGCTGTCCCGGAAAGTCCTTGATGATATCATTCCTTCCCGGCTGGCGGAGCCGGTTCTTGAAGTGCTTACGAAAGAATCGGGAAGCACCTCCGTTTTCGGCCTCATCACCGGCGAAACCGTTTATATCGCCGCAAAGCGGGAGACCGAGGGCGACATTCGCATTGTCATGCGCGTCGGCTTGACCATGCCCCTCACCTATGGGGCCCACGGAAAGGCGATTGTAGCCTTTCTCCCGGAGGCGGAGCGCAATCGTCTCCTGAAGCGTGAGGATTTGTATTTTCACGCGGCTCCCGGCAGACTCGACAGGCTTCTTCTCGCCGATGAGCTTGACCGATGCCGCCGGGAAGGGTTCGCCTGCGCCCTAACCCAGTCCGCCCCCGGGATCACGGTCGTTACCGCTCCAGTCCTTGGATTTACCGGCGTCCCTGTCGGATTTGTCGAGATATTCGTTCCCTCCCCGGAAAAAGAGGCCCGCCGGTATGGACCGGCCGTTGTCCGGGCGGGAAAATCTCTGTCCCGGCAACTCGGCGCAAACGTCGGCGAAGACGCCCCCCTCGCCACTGAAGCAATTTTGAAGAAGGAATAAAGCATTTGGATTATTTTGGAGACTTATCCATCGTAATCAAGGGGGCGGGAGAGATGGCTTCCGGTATCGCTCATCGGCTCTATCAGGCTAACTTTACACGCATTTGCTTGACTGAAATTGCGAACCCCCTCGCCGTTCGCCGAACGGTAGCCTTCTGTGAAGCCGTCCACGACGGATTCGCGGTGGTCGAGGGGGTTGGCGCCCTGCTTGCGCGAAACAAAAGAGAGGTGTCCGAAATATGGGCCGACAGGAACATGGCCGTTCTCGTGGATCCCGATTGGAAAATCTATCCCGAACTCAGACCCGATGTGGTCATCGATGCGATTCTCGCGAAGAAAAACCTGGGAACGACGAAAGAGGAAGCGCCTCTCGTGATCGGTGTCGGCCCCGGCTTTACCGTCCCGGATGAGGTGCATGTGGCGGTCGAAAGCAACCGGGGCCATAACCTGGGCCGGACCATTTACGCGGGAACACCCGAGCCGCATACCGGAGTGCCCGGTCTCATCGGGGGCTTCGGCCGCGAGAGACTGCTCAGGGCCCCCCATGCCGGAACCGTTCATCATGTAATGGCCATCGGCGCCAGGGTCAGAAAGGGAGATCTCGTGCTCCACGTTGATGAAACACCGGTTTTGGCATCCATTGACGGAATCATCCGCGGTCTCATTCGGGAGATGCCCGTAACGGCCGGAAGAAAACTCGGCGACATCGATCCCAGAGGAGAGATTGTCCACTGCCATACCATTTCTGAAAAAGCGCGCGCCATCGCCGGCGGTGTGCTCGAAGCCCTGATAGGGTGGGTTTCGCGCGGTGAACGAGCCGTGCGGCCGGCCGGTCCCCCCCTGCGCCGGCTCAAAGCGTTGAGCGATCTACCGAAAAAGCACAATCGGGGGAAAATATGATCACATCCCTTCAAGTAGTCTTCAGGCTTTCAGACGCGGGTATCGTCAGCATCGTGGGCGCGGGCGGCAAGACCACGCTGATGTTCCGGCTCGCCGGAGAGCTGGCAAATGCGGGTCAGCCGGTGCTGACCACGACCACGACCAAAATTTTCCGCCCGGCACCCGCCCAATCCGCCCATGTCATCATCGACGCTGACCCGATAAAGATGATCCGGCAAGCAGATTGTTTTCATGCGGACGCGCTTCATATCACGGCAGCCGCCGGCTGCGATGAAACGAACGGCAAGCTTTTGGGCTATGCCCCGGAAGCGATTGCCTGCCTGTGGAAATCCGGCCGGTTTCGGTGGATTCTGGTCGAGGCCGATGGCGCCGCCAGAAAGCCGCTGAAGGCGCCGGCCACCCATGAGCCCGTCATTCCGGCGGAAACTACCGTACTGATCGCTGTCATCGGTCTGGATGCCGTCGGCGAGCCGCT
Source organism: Pseudomonadota bacterium (assembly GCA_043797445.1). Taxonomy (GTDB): domain Bacteria; phylum Desulfobacterota; class Desulfobacteria; order Desulfobacterales; family JAFDDL01; genus JAZDPP01. Next base: position 102,486 of record JAZDPP010000042.1, on the reverse strand, counting down.
GACGGAGGAGTGGGTGTTCCGGTCCCCTCTCTATGCGCAAAGGACCGGCTGTTCCCTGGGGACGGCCATCACGCCGGAATCGATCTGCGAGGTATTGACACACCCCGAGGGAATCATGAAAGGATGTCCCGTGAATGCCGGGCGATTCGTTTTCTTAAATAAAGCGCAAACGCCGTTCCGACGGGCAGCAGGACGAAAGGTGGGAACAATTTTGAAACAGGCGGGCCGGATTCAATTCCGCGACGTCTTGATGGGAAGTCTGGGCGATGAGAATGCGGGGATCGAAAGTCTCATGACCACCGGCGGCTGAAGGTAAGAAAATCAAACGGGCAGGGAGACATCGGGATAAATACGGCATCTGAAACCAACTCAAAAATCGCGGGCGTGATTCTGGCCGCGGGAACGGCTTCGCGCATCGGCACGCCCAAACAGTTGCTGATGTTTCGCGGAAAACCCCTGCTGGAACACGTCCTCGACAATGCCCGAAGTACCCGATTAACGCCCCTGATCGTGGTGCTGGGCCACGAGGCGAATAAGATCCGTCATCGAGTCGATTTCGAGTCAAGCCATGTGGTCATTGCGAGAAACTACGCCCTTGGCCAAAGCGCTTCGCTGAAAGCCGGCCTCTCCCGGGTGCCGTCGCAGTGCGACGGTGCGCTTTTTTTATTGGGCGATCAGCCGCTCATCCCCTCTGCCGTAATGAACCGACTCGTCGAATGCTTTTGTCGATGGAACGCGGATATCGTTATTCCCACCTACGGCGGCACGAGAGGAAATCCCGTGCTGATCGGCCGCGCGCTGTTTCCCCAATTAAGTACGCTTACGGGTGACACCGGCGCACGCGCTCTTTTTCGGACGTATCCGGAGCGTATCGTGGAAATCGAGGTGGGGCATGCGGGCATCTGCTTTGATGTGGACACTCGGGAAGACTACAAGAAATTGTGTCAGCTGTATCCAATCATGCCCTGAGCCCGGCAAACGGGTCTCTTTTCAGCGCCCGGGCCGAGAGCGGCAATTGAATTGAGCCGAAAAGGCCCAATGGATTGAGAATAGCCACGCGCCCGGAAAATGTCCCCGAATAACCAAAAATGAATTGACAGCACGACGATGTTAAACTATATATAGTTTAACTATTAAATATTTTTTTATCAAACATTTCAAATTAATATCGAACTAATTTGAGCAAAATGATCCATTTTTTGCCGGGGTGCCGATCGTGCGAAATGTGTTGAAAGCGATTTCGGTTCTTCTCCTCCATGCCCCTGACCGTTATGGATTGAGTCCACTATCGAAAGGAGCATTTCAATGATCAGTTATGACTATATTAAGCCGGATTCATTGGAAGAAACTATCGAACTGCTTTCCACATACGGTCCAAAAGCCACCCTGATCGCCGGCGGAACCGATGTACTGGTCAATATGCGGCATCGAAAGATCGCTCCCGAGGTGCTGATCTCCATACGCGGAATTAAAAATCTGCAATATATCCGAAAAAACGGAGACTATCACATCGGAGCGATGACCCCCCACGCCATGATCGACAAATCCGCCTTGGCGAAAAGAGAGCTGGCGGCCTTGCAGCAGGGTGCCTCCCAGGTGGGCAGCGTTCAGCTTCGCAATGTGGCCACCATCGGTGGGAATATCTGCAACGCGGCGCCGTCCGCGGATACGGCAGCTCCTCTGTTGGTATTTGACGCAGTGGCGGTAGTGAGGAGCATAAACGGATTTCGGGAGGTGCCCCTGGCGGATTTTTTTAAAGGACCCTCCGTATCCGCCTTGACCCCCGGGGAGATCCTGGTTGAAATCAAAATTCCCGGGAAGATGGTGGATTACGGCAGCGCTTATCACAAGCATGCCCGGAGAAAGGCCCTGAATCTACCCCTCATCGGAGTGGCGGTTTCCATAAAACTGACCGAAGAGAATCTGATCGAGGATGCCAAAATCGGCCTCACCGTGGTGGCGCCGACACCGATTCGGGCCTATGCAGCAGAAGCCTATCTAAAGGGAAAGCCCCTGACCGGCGAGGTGCTGACGGAAGCCGGGAAATTGGCCTCCTCCCCCGAGTGTTGCACGCCTCGTGACAGCCTGCGCTGCGAGGCGTGGTATCGGGAAGACATGGTTCGGGTGCTCATTCCACGGGTGGCGAAAAGAGCCGCGGATCAGATCAGACATCGTTAAGGAGAAAACATGAAAACGGTCTGTGTTTCCTTTACCTTAAACGGAGAATCGGTGTCGGCCGACGTGCCGCCGACCTGGAACCTGCTGAAAACCTTAAGAGACCATTTTGAGCTGACCGGTGTAAAAGAGGGGTGCGGAGAAGGAGAATGCGGGGCCTGCACGGTGATTGTGGACGCAGATGCCGTCAATTCCTGCCTGTATCCGATTATGGAAATTCAGGGAAAGTGCGTTCAAACCATTGAAGGGATCGCCAGGCCGGACGGAACACTGCACCCGTTACAACAGGCCTTTATCGAGAATAACGGGGTGCAATGCGGGTATTGCACCAGTGGCATGATCCTGTCCGCCAAAGCGCTGCTGGATCAAAATCCAAATCCATCGGAAGCCGATATTCGCCTGAGCATTTCGGGGAACCTGTGCCGGTGTACCGGTTACGTTCAGATCGTCGAATCGATTCAAGCGGCCGCAAAGATGAAAAATCAGGAGGAAGGATGACCCCTCTTTTGCATGTGGGAAAAAACGTTCCCAGAACATCCGAAATCGATAAGGTGACGGGTCGGGCGGTCTATATGGACGAGTTGAAACGGCCGGGCATGCTGTACGGAAAAATTTTGTACAGCAAACATGCCCACGCCAGAATCAAGTCCATCGATACGGAAAAAGCGAAAAAACTGCCCGGAGTGCGTGCGGTGATCACCGGCGCCGATATCGCGGACGTGCGGGTGGGATTCCTCGGGGATCAGACGGTGTTGAAGCGCGACATTGTCCGCCAATACCGGGACGAGGTGGCGGCCGTGGCGGCCATTTCCCCTGAAATCGCGGAGGAGGCCATTCGGTTGATTGACGTAACCTACGAGCCCCTGCCGGCCGTTTTTGATCCGATCGCCGCCATGAAACCCGATGCGCCGCTCATTCACGAGCGCGATGCCCGGGGGCGATCACTGAGAAGCAATATACTACCGCTGCCATGGCAATTTAGCGCCGGGGACGTGGAAAAGGCCCGCCGGGAATCGGCCCATATTATCACCGACCAGCTGACAACCCCCTGGATCAACCAGTGCTGCATGGGCACCAGCGGGTGTGTCGCCGAGTTTGACGGCGCCAACAACCTTACCTTTTACAGCCAGACCAACGTGATTTTCGGCGCCAAACAGCGCCTGAACGCCTATTTTTCAAAAATCGGCCTCAAGGGAAAAAGGATCCGGGTCTTAAACCCCGTGGTGGGCGGCAGTTTCGGCACCAAGCTCAATACGGATATTTACGAATTTATCTGTATTCAATTGGCATTGAAAACCCGCCGGCCCGTTAAACTTCAATTCACCCGGGAAGAAGAATTCATGGCCCTGCCGCCCCGTCAGCCCACCCGCTTCACTATTGAGCAGGGGTGTGACCAAAACGGGCGCCTCACCTTTCGAAAGGCCGAGGCGATACTGGACAACGGGGCCTACACCTCCTGGGGTGCCACGACGCCATCGGTGATGATGATCCCGATCTCTTCGATGTACCGGGTACCCAACGTGTCCTTCAAGGCGACCTGCGTTTACACCAACAATATCTACGCACAGGCCATGCGGGGCTATGGGAATCCGCAGGCCGCCTTTGCCGTTGAAACCGCCATGGATCATTTGGCCGAAGCGGCGGGAATCGATCCGGCGGAATTCCGGCTGATAAACCGCAATCTGCCGGGAGAGGAAACACCCATGGGACTCAAAATCACGACCTGTCCCCTGGAAGAATGCATCCGCACCGTGCGGGAAAAAATCGGCTGGAAAGAAAAACACGGCCGGAGAAACGGGCGCGGCGTCGGAATGGCCTCCCTCATCCATGTTGCCGGCGGGGCCCGGGTATACCTGTCCGATGGAACCGGTATTCGAATAAAAGTCGATGAAAACGGAGAGGTAGATGTGCTCTCGGGAGGAACCGATCAGGGACAGGGCTCTGCCACGGTCCTGGCTCAGATCGTCGCGGAGACCATCGGTTTTAAACCGGAGGACATCAATATGATCTTCGGCGATACGGCGCTTGGATTATGGGATGCGGGCACGCACGCCAGCAGGCACACCTTTATCGCCGGGAATGCGGCCATTCGGGCTGGGGAAAAGGTTAAACGCCGGATTCTGGATCTCGCGGTTCAATATATGCCCAAACTGGTGAAAAACGAGCTCCGGAACCGGAAGAAAAAGAATCCGGATTTCGAAGAACCGGCGCTTGATTTTAAAATGATCGACAGCGCGGACAAGCTCGATATTCAAAATCGCCTGATATTTCCCAAGGCGGCGCCGGATCATCCCTATTTTGCGATGGCGGTCGAAAAGATCCTCACTGCCGGACTCCGTGCCGGCACCGGTAAGAGTGAAGCCGTTGTGGCGGAGGTCTTCTGGGATCCGCCCACGGAAATGCTGAATCGGGAAATGAAGGGGAATAATTCCTGTACCTATGCCTTTGGCGCCACGGGGGTGGAGGTGGAGGTGGACAGGCAGACCGGGGAGGTCACCATCCTCAATCTCGTCTCCGCCCACGATGTGGGCCGCGCCATCAACCCCAAACTGGTCAAAGGTCAAATTTACGGGGCCGTATACATGGGCGTCGGATTCGGCCTCACCGAGGAGATGCAGGTGATTGAGGGGAAAGTCGCCAATCCGAGCCTGCGGGACTATAAAATATTGACGGCCAACGATGTGGTGCCGGTGGAAGCGGTGATTATAGAAGATCCGGACGCAGCCGGCCCCTATGGCGCCAAGGGCGCCGGCGAGCCGGGCCTGGTACCCACGGCTCCGGCCATCGCCAATGCGATTTACGATGCCGTGGGAGTCCGAATTTACGACCTGCCCATTACTCCTGAAAAGGTGCTGGATGCCCTCAAGAAAAAAGAGGGGATCATTTGCTGATTGAGGGACATGGCGGCACCCGAAGGTGATGTCACATGAATGGAAAAAAGCTCATTTATCTCGACAATGCCGCCACCTCGTTCCATAAGCCGCCGCAGGTAGTCGATGCAATGGTGCATTATATGCGCCATGTGGGCGCCAATCCGGGGCGGGCCGGCCATCCCCTGGCGCTGGAGGCCGAACGTATTGTGGAAACGGCCCGGGAAAATCTGGCCCAACTGTTCAATATTCCGGATGCTTCCCGCATCAGCTTCGCCCTTAACGTTACCGAGGCGCTCAACACCGTCATTCATGGCTTTCTATCTCCCGGAGACCATGTGGTAACCACCGCCATGGAACATAATTCGGTGATGCGGCCCCTCACCTGTCTGCGCGAGCGGGGGGATATCGCGCTCGATATCGCCCCGTGTGATCACAAGGGGTTTCTGGATGTCGATGGGTTGGCCCGGCTGCTTCGAAAAGACACCCGGCTGGTGGTGGTAAACCATGCCTCCAATGTCTGCGGCACCCTGCAGGATATCGCGACTGTCCGAAATGCGATCGGCGATATTCCGCTGCTCCTCGATACGGCTCAGACCGCGGGCGTGGTTCCCATCGACGTAGGGGCGCCCATTATCGATTTTTTAGCCTTTACCGGTCATAAGGGACTGATGGGGCCGCAGGGAACCGGTGGACTCTATGTCCGCAACGGCCTATCGCTTCGGCCCCTGAAACAGGGCGGCACCGGCACCCGATCCGAAACCCTGCGCCAGCCGGAGAATATGCCCGATGCCCTGGAGAGCGGCACCCGAAACAATGTGGGAATCGCCGGACTGGGCGCCGGGGTACGCTTTATTCTGGATGAGGGCGTTGCCACCATTTGGCGTCACGAACAACTGCTGACAAAGGCGCTGTTGGATGGCATTTTTGATCTTCAGCGGGTCAGCATCCATGGACCGCTCAATCCCGAAAAGCAGGTGGCGGTGGTATCCATACGATTCGACGATACCCTGTCAAACGGTGATGCCGAAGGCGGTTCCGGATGCGGAGCGATTAATCTGGAATGGTTCGAAGATGGAGTACCGATGACCGAGGCGGCCGAAACGCTTTCGACCCGGGACAACATCCTCGTTCGCGTGGGACTCCACTGCGCGCCCTTGGCGCATCAAACCCTCGGCACCTTTCCCGATGGCACCATTCGTCTCAGCATGGGATATTTCAATACCCTTCAAGACATCGAATCGGCGGTTCAGGCCATCCGCCGGATCGCCCGATGATTGCAAGCCCGGAGAGATCGTCACTCCGGAAAAAATCACCTCCCTGTACGAACGATTGTCGAAAAAAGCTCCCAAGCAGGTGGAAATTAGCGAACAACTGCCGGGAATCCTTTCTTTTCTCCCTTGATTTAGGCCGCCGATCCATTTATAAGCAATGGTTAGCAATTTGAAAAACGGTAAAAAAGCAGCGGGTAAACAATCCACTCAGCTTTCTCTCTTTGAAAGTGAGTGGCTTCTCACAAAAAGCTGATCGAAACAATGGGGTGTGGGGCAAAACATGCCTGAACGATTAAAAATCTCCCGCTTATGAAACAAGCCGGATCCAAATCCCGAAACCCGGATCGGAGGAAACACTTGAAGCGGACCCTCATTACTCTGGCCATTGTTTTTGCCGTATTCTTTTTTCTCTATAGGTCATGCACGAAAGGGTATGATCAATATGCCTATTTTGTGCATGTGAAGAATGAAACCGTATTTAAAGCGACGCTTTCGGATGCGGATTCCCAAATATTGGATCACGCGCGTAGGTCGAAAAAAGAGGTGATGTCCATGGATCAGCAAATAGATAAAAGCGACGGACCTGAAAAGGGTATGCTGCGGTGGTATGATTGTAGCGGCATCGACTGTGATGAAGGATGGCAACGAGGCTTTCTTTTAAACAATAGTCGTTAAGAAAAAGTGATCGCTTGCGATGTCTTGAAATACGGATTGGCATAGAATGAAAAAGCGTGTTTTGTTGCGTAACATGCCGTTAAGACAAAAACGCATTCTTAAAGCGGTCATCTTCAGCTTTTTTTGGATGCTCATCTTGTGCAATGACCGATCCGCTTCAGATGACGATACAAAATTCAACCAGGACCTTTCAGCTTATTGCCGGGAAGCCATGGACAACCATGAGTTGCAGAAAGTGATTGAATTTAAACGCTATCAACCGGAAAACGCCGCAGCGGATGCAGCGCATGACATCAAAAATGACACCATCAAACTCTTTTTCCTGGATGTTGAAGAAGTTCCCGAATTGATTGCAATCGATGCCATAGCTGAAAAACTCCCGAACGCAAAATCCGTTTCGATCGGGGTCGGATGCACGGACCCGATTCATGGAGACAATTGCCCACAGGCTTATCGCCTGGCCATGGAAAATGCACTTACCTATGCCATGCGCTACAACCGGGCCATCGCCGAAGCTTTCAATCTGAAACAGAAATCGGAACCTGATTTTCTGCCCTGCGACACACTGGATTTTCTGGGGTTTCCGGACGACTGGAAAGCGGTTCGCATGGAGCTTCGGGATGTTCAACCGCTCTTTGGCGGCAGAGATATTTTGTTGACCGGAACCGGAAATATTTTCGTTCGAACCGTTCGTCCGGGCGCAAAAGGGCTAGCAGAAAAAATCCACAGACTCCCACAGGATCCGGAGGCAAGAAGACGAATCCTTCATGCATGCATCCTTCATGACATTATCGGGCTTCATTTTCCTCCGGATACCACCCCTCCGGATCATGGGAGACCGGAGATCATTCTGATCAATGCCCGCGGCAGACAATTTGCCCTGAGGGGGTGGGATCCACCGTTGCCTGGAATGGATCCGCTCATTGTCACGCGGTTCAATGCGGTTTACCGGGAATTTTTACGACTCGAACGGGTTAGCGAAGAAACCCCCGTCGAAATTCAACCGAGCGATAAGAGCGATAGCGCATGGGAGAAAATCCGGAGCCGGGAGGATCTATAATGACTTTACCCCGGATGGGCACCGGAAGATAATGCGACCTCATAGACCCCGCACCAAGCGCCGCAAGACGCTCAGCCGGGAATTGCCTTCTTTTCGCCCTTGATTTAAGCCGCCGATCCCTTTATAAGCAATCGATAGAAATTTGGAAAACGGTTAAAAAAGTAGCTGTTACTTGAGGAGCACTCTTCGGCTGGATCGTCAGCGACTTCGGGCTGAATGACGCCATCGAATCGTGGCTGATCAAAACGCCCCGCGTGGTGGTCCGCGACGACGCCGTACCCAACGCCAAAACTTACAAATCGCGCCTCTATCATATCTACAATGACCCGGACGTGAAAGACGACCTGAACCGCAAGGCCGAACCGGAAGAACCGCTCCCCGAAAGGCACGCCCGCTCGAATTAGACGCCGCCCAGACGGCGCAGGTGGCCGAAATGGCACCGGTGCTGGAGGGTAAGCCGGATGTGAGCCGGATCAGCAGTATCGAATTGGAGCGTCTGGCGCGCGAATTCCGTACCCAGCGCATTATATTCGAGACAGCGCGGGACGTGTTCGACCAGATGAAGCACCTGGCAGGGCAGCCGCGAGATCTTGCTGCCAGTTGGTGCGCATTGTGGAGGCGTTCATCCGCTCGGACAGGATCAGCATTTCCCCGCAGCTGTTTTATCCGGCGTATATCCCACCTCGATGCCGAAGGTATCGCTCAGATTGCATCCCAGACAAATATCGAGCTTTCCCAGGTCAAAATCGTCGGTGGTGGAAGGATTTCCCGCCGCGTCCCTTTTCGGTCCTTCATTTCCAACCCCGAGGATCCTGTCGAGTTTCACGCGCCTGTAGCTATTTTTTGTAAAATCGATCCCCAACTCGGCCAGATAGCGAACCTCATCCGCCGGTTCCTCGCCTCTGAACCGGTAGCCGGCCTCGATAAGGTACTTGTAGGTCAGGTTCGAAATCAGGGTAAGCGTCGGAGTGAGACCGTACTCCATGTAAAGGCACGCATTCATATCCGAGAAATCGCCGTTGTTGGAAAAATCGATCCAGCTCCCCCCGCTCTCGAAATTCTCATCCGCCGTGTAGTAATTGAAAGCAACCCTGCCGTAGAAGTTGCCTTCCGGCTGTGTCCATCCGCCGGCAAGACAGGATGCCGCCAGGAAATGGCTGACGACAAGAAATAAACAAAAAGCGAAAGACACGTCCAATACATAATATCGATGCAACCGGGAATCGGTATTGAAAAATCTTATTTCGCGCCCGGTCTCGAAAATGAATAGATATTATGAACTTGACAAACCTTGAGAACTCACCTTAGCTTGCGATTTTTCGGTTCGTGCCGATTCATGAACCTTTGCTTTCCGGAAAAAGTAAGGCGTCCAGACCGCCATGGACCTATCTCAACCGGATCCGGCTGAAACGCTATTTCCAAAGAAATCACCCGGCGGCCGTAACACGGGAACGGAATCTTTCATCCGTGTGGAAACATGATTGACCGGAACCGCATCGCCCTGATTATTCCCGCTCGCAATGAAGCGGCATCCATTTCGCGGGTATTGCGGGATATTCCCGACGCGGTGGATCACATCCTCGTTGTCGATAACGGCTCGACCGACGGCACGGGTGACATTGCCCGTGCCGCCGGAGTTGCGGTTATCCGGGAAAACCAGCCGGGATACGGCCGCGCCTGCCTCTCCGGAATTGACACCCTGCGGCATAATCCACCGGCCATTGTCGCTTTTGCCGATGGGGACGGCAGTGATAACCACGCCACCCTGACCGAGCTTCTAACGCCCCTGGTTCATGACGGACTGGATCTTGTTCTGGCGCGGCGTGTTCCCCAAAACCGTGCGGCGCTCAGTTTACAGCAACGGATTGGCAATCGCCTGGCCACCTTTCTTGTCGGATTTTTCTGGGGAGGCGATTTCCGGGATCTCGGGCCCATGCGGGCCATCCGATGGGAGGCGCTTCGAATACTGGACATGCGCGATCGGAATTATGGCTGGACCATCGAAATGCAGATCAAGGCATTGCAACACCGGTTGCGGGTGCGGGAAATTCCCTTGCCGTATTTGCCCCGTCTGGCCGGAAAATCCAAGATCAGCGGCACCTTCGGCGGCGTGATAAGGGCGGGTGGTAAAATTTTATGGACCGTAGCGAGGGAAGCGTGGCGGGATCGCAGGGCTACCTGGCTCGGGAGATACGAGAGAAAAAAAGATGCGAGCGGGTAGTAAGCTGAAGAAGAAGAAACGCCGCCACCGGCGCGGCCCAGATCATCAGGGATGTCCCGGAATCCTCTTGCCACACCTTCAAAATGCCGTGGGCAATCAGAACCCGATATCCTAACAAAACGGACCAGGACAAGACAATTCCGGCGACCTCAGGACAAAAGGGCAAAAACGCGAGGAGATAAAGTGCATACCAGGGGTGAAGTGTCGGCGTAAGCAACAGAAAACATAGACTGATGAAATAACCGGTTTTTAGCACTTCCAGCAACATCTCCGAGCTGGTGGATGTCGTGTTCCTTCCAACCCCTGCCCGGCCGTGGCACCAACCGACCACCAATACGAATAACACTCCCAGCATCACTCTGGCCACCTTTCCGGAAGAAAATAAATTTCGAAGCGAGCGAAAGAGAAACCCCGAGAACTCCCAGGTGGCGCCGTAGCGTTGCAAGGTGGCAAACGAATTACGGATATCCGGCAAGAATGGAAGAATGAGAAGCAGGCAACCGATAACAAATCCCAGCAGAAAAAGCCATCTTCCATGGCCGCGCGAAAGCCGCAGATAACCGGGCAGAAACACCACAGGGAGAAGCTTTACCAGGACGGCGATAGAGAAGACAACGCCACCGGTAAAGGGAAGAAAAACGCGGTTTCCGGTAAAATCGGAATCGGCGGGGCCATTCAAAAAATCTTTCCCGCCCCTCGGCCGGGGAAAACAGGCACACAGGGCCAGAAACACGAAAAAGATGCCCGCGCCATCGATATGCCCCGAAGCGGCGATCTCGATCACCGATAAGGGGTGCCAGGCGTAGAAAATGGCCCGCCAGGGCGGCAAATCCAGCGCGGAGAGCAGCCGCAGGATCAGCAGGATCAGAAAAAGATCCAGCCCGATCAAAAAGAGCTTCATTCCCGTAACGCTGCCCGAAAGTGCTCCGGCCGCAAAAAGGAGCTGAGCGGCAGGCGGATAAATGGTGACCAGTTCCGGATGATTTACCTTTTCGGCGAGGGCAACCAGGCTCACATTGAATCGCGCAGCGTCGACAGGTGACAAGGTATAAGGGTTCACCCCGAACAACAGCTGACGCCCGTCAAAGAGGTAGCGGAAAATATCATCCGATAGCGAAACCGGGTGGAAAACAAAAAGGAGCCTGCAGCAAGCGGCCAGAAATAAAATCATGGCGGGAGAAAAGGAAATTCTTCTCTTTGCGGCAAGATAACCGATGACGGCGAGAACCACCGTTGCAAGCGCGGCTCCTCCCACCATCTCCGGCACCGCATATTGCAGATCCCATAGGCTGGCAATAAAACCGTAGGTACCAAGAAGAACCAGGTACATCGATATGCGCAAAAAAGTGATGATACTTTCCTTTCGGGGTTGGAATCGCAACCGCCTGTTAACGGTTTGATTCGGCGCCAGTCACAAATATTCCGCTCTTTTTCCCGAAAACATACCGTTTCATACGCGCCATCGAATATGTTTTCAAGATGGGAAACCAGTGAAGAAACAGCTCCCCTGTTTCAGCCACTTAAAATCCGCCTGTCCGCGGTTTGATTCCGTCTCTACGTGCCTCAATGGATCTGACCAAACGCTTGATGACATCAAATCAGCGGTCCAAACCATCCGCCGGACCACCCGATAGCCAAAAGACCTCGGTATCTGTTTTTTCAATGAAGACTATACAACCTCATAGATTTAATCAGTTTGACTTGCCACCGGGATCCTTATACCGAATAAAAGGAGGTTGAAACGCGCGCGACGTACGACACTTGCGCCCGGATCAAGTCGTCAATGCCTCGGCGCATTCGGCACGGCACTATGGACCGATGAAAATCCATGACGTCTGAGCATCGGAATGATACACTGGTCGAAAAAACATGGCTGAGATGAAGCTTATTTTCGTTTGCCCGCAAACGAATCAAATTATCAACAGCGGGAATTTCGAAATCATCGATAACCGCGGTGTCAAAACGGATGCGGCCGGAAACAAAACCCTGGATGCCCGGGTGGCGTTAACCGACCCCTGCCCGTTTTGCGGCGGCCGGCACGTGTATCACGCCAGTGAATTGTCGTGTCCATTTGCCGCGCCGGAATAAAAAAGAAGGCCTGAGGACCATGACGGATATAAAAAAAATACGGCTGACAGAGTCGGTAGCAGGTGCCGGCTGAGCGTCCAAACTGGCTCCGGGGGACCTGGACAAAGCGCTTTGCGGCATGGTGTTTCCAACGGATGAGAATGTCATTGTCGGGCTGGACCGGGCGGACGATGCCGGTGTTTACCGGGTTTCGGACGAGCTCGCATTGATCCAGACCGTGGACTTTTTTACGCCCGTTGTGGATGATCCCTATTGGTTCGGCCAGATTGCCGCCGCCAATGCGCTGAGCGATGTCTACGCCATGGGCGGGATCCCGAAGACCGCCATGAATCTCGTGGCGTTTCCGGTCAAGACAATGGATATAATGGTTCTGCGGCAAATCATACAGGGGGGGATCGACAAAATATCCGAAGCCGGCGCGGTCCTCCTCGGCGGCCACAGCATCGAAGACAAGGAGCTGAAGTACGGACTGTCCGTCACCGGCTTCGTTCATCCGGACCGGGTGCTGACTAAAAAAAACCTCCGGCCGGGAAATCAGCTCATTTTGACAAAACCGATCGGCACGGGAATTGTGAACACCGCCATCAAAGCGGGAATGGCCTCCCCGGCTCTTACGGAAAAAGTGACCCGGCTGATGGCCGCGCTCAACCGGGACGCGGCCAGGATTATGTCTAATTTTTCCATCAGCGCCTGCACCGATATTACGGGCTTCGGCCTTTTGGGACATCTTTCAGAGATGGTGAGCGGATCCGGATTAAGTGTGCGGGTCTTTTCCGATGAGGTCCCGGTGATACCGGAAGCCCTCGAATTTGCTTCGATGGGACTCATCCCGGCCGGCGCCTACCGAAACAGGGAATTCCGGGAGCCGATGCTCGTTTTTGCGGGTACGGTGGCGCGGTCCCTGCAAGACGCTCTGGTTGACCCTCAAACCTCGGGGGGGTTGCTGATCTCCGTTAAAGCCGAGGAGGCAGCGGAACTGCTCGCGGCTCTGAAAGATGGGGGAATCTGTGATGCGGCGCGGATCGGGGAAACACGAAACGGTCCGGAAGAAAAAATATGGATTGTATGAGGGGGAGTGCTGGAATAAGGAAGTTGGATATTTCCACTATCATTTGTGCTTTTCCGAAAGACCGACTCGGTTTTAAAAACCGAGTCGGTCTGACGCTGATAAGCGGTAAATTAAAGAAGAGAGGTGTTTTATGAAAGAAATCGATGCCAGAGGATTGGCCTGCCCGGCGCCGGTGCTTCAAGCCAAAGCCGCATTGCAGGATGAAAGACCCGATAGCCTGCGCATTGTCGTGGACAACGCAGCCTCCCAGCAGAACGTTCAGCGGTTCCTGGAGTCGCAAGGATTTCAGACAACGCTTGAACAAAAAGGAGCCGACTATTTTGTGACCGGTTCATGCGGTTCAGAGCCGAAGCAGCAGCCGGTACCCGTTGAAAAAGCATCCGGTGATAAAAAAAACATGGTCATGTGCGCCACCGACCGCATGGGTTTCGGAGACGATGCGCTGGGCCTGAAACTGATGGTCAATTTCCTGCGCACATTGAAAGAAATGGGGCCGGACCTTTGGCGGCTCATTTTCGTCAATAACGGCGTCAAGCTGACGATCGACGGATCTGAGGCACTCCCTGACCTCAAGGCCTTGGAAAAAGGGGGACTCAAGATCCTGGTATGCGGAACCTGCCTGACCCACTTCAATTTGCTGGAGAGAAAGCAGGTTGGCGAAACCACCAATATGCTGGATATCGTCACCGCCATGCAATTGGCTGACAAGGTCATCAATATCTGATCCCTAACCACGATAAACAGGACTCTTTTCAGAACCCCCTTGAAGGGTATCAGTACCTTGAGGTATCACGAAGCCAGCATGATTTCCTTACTATCGCCGGACCGAAAAGAACGCATCCGCTATCGATTCTGCATGGTTTCCCGGGAGGAACGTTCTGGCTTGTTCTTCCGAGAAGACGCTTAGCAGGTTCCTATCGTGAGCGATTACTACGGCTTTGGCCGCATGTATCATCTCGTGCAGTAACGTCCCCAGATCCGGGTTTCGCTTCTTGACATTGATCAGGCAGAACTTCGGGAAGCTACGGCCAGCCAGATCCCCGCCGTCCGTTACACCAAACGCCTGGGCCTTGTCATCAAATGGACAGAAGATGACGCGCAGGGCCTGCGCGCGGCCCGGTAGCACATTTTCCGCCATCTCCCGAACGCTGAAACAGGAAGCGGGAGAACCGGGAATCACCTGTTCGAAGTCCGGAACCGTTGGCCCGAAATCGGGAAAAGGGCCCCCCGCGAAGTCGATCCCATGCGGCGCCATCAACTCCCGAGCCCGCGCTACTAGTAGCTGAACCAGCAGAAGGCTTCCGCCCGACTGCTCCGCTGCCGTCGTCTCCTGAAAGAGGATGTTGACTTTGGCGTTGAGTCTTTGCACCACCCGTTCCACTATTCCGGTCACCTGTCCGGCCGGGGCAGAGCCCCCGCCGACTCCACCGCAAACCACCCGATTCGGCGTGATCCGCCGCTCTATCACCTGCAAGTCCTCGTCCAGCCGCGCAATCGTCATCTTCCCCACGATGTTGTCCGGCGTCGTCTGATACGCGGGGTTGATGATGCGCCGTTTTCGCTTATACGCAAGGACCGCTGCCGCCGTGGTCGTGCCGTAGACCTTTGATCGCAGTTCTCCCGACTGAATGCCGGCCTGCTCAAGCAACAGCAACGCTTTCTGGATTTTGGCTACATGGTTTCCTTTGGCCCCCGGAACCACATGACTCTTGTCTTGCACCAGGCAGGCCTGGAGCGTGGTATCATCCTTCAACATCTGTGAACGTAACGACATGGCGAAGTCCTTTACATTGTGTACCCATGGCCTGTCAGGGTGATTGGCATGACAAGCGCTGCACGGTTAAGATTCCCTCCCCCAAAGGCAAAACGCAATTCAGGGTCAGATTCTACATCCGGTCGATGTTGGCGCGCAGTTGGGCGATTTGAAACCCCAAGCCCACGCAGGGTTTGCCGGCCATGCACAGATCGGCATCCTCAAGCTCGAGATGGGTTGTCAGCTCGTGAGCGCCCTTTTTAAGATCCACAATCCATGCCTTCTTGGTCTCATCATAGTCCACCGTGATATTGACACCGCATTCCCCGATATCCGGATAGATGGATTTGATTTTTTCACATAATTGAGTCTTGTTTATCATGAGATGTCCTCCGTTTTTGCCCTGTTTCCGAATGGAAACGGAAGCGTCAATTGATGGATAGGCTGATCGTTTCCCTGTCTCGATTGAAGGAGAAACCGGTTTTAAGCTCCATGAGATCTTCGCCCATTTCAAAGGCAGGGTAGGCAAAGAAAATGATTGGGCCCAAAACCGGTCCGGGTTTGACCACGAGATCCCAGTCATGGCTGAGTTCCACTGCATTCGTCGAATGATCATCGAGAAAATGGGGTGACAAGTTCGAATACGTATTCCCCTTGCTGATATCAATCGGCCACCACTTCCCTTCGGTATTGAACTCAACCCAGCAATGATAGCCGCAGATGCGTTCATCTTCCTGTTTCCTTTTTGCATCCGGTTGATCCGCCTTGGCCTCGGTTGGTTCCGGTCTTGGGGATGCGGCCGATGATTCCGTTTTCGGGAGTTCTCCTGTGGTCCCGCTTGACGATATGATTAGGGCAACCATCACAGCCAAAAGAAGAGAATGAGACCGTGCTGCTTTTTTTTTGAAAAAAAACGATTCCATGGGACCCTCCCTCCTTTACCGCATATTTTGCCCGGTCTTACTGAAGGAATCACAAAGTGTGCCAAGGTGAGACTAAAAAAGTGAAATATATTTTTTTAAATTAACAGGATGTTATGAGGATGGAGCCTCAGAGTTCCCTTCGGAAGAAACGTCAGGGCGATGTAATGTTACACTTGTGTCAACGGACAGAAGTGTAACCGGCAACTTCGTTTTGGGAAAACCGAAGAGGGATGGGCGGAAAAAACGATGACGGAAAGAAACGCATTTTGGATCAGTCGGCGGCGCTTGCGGGCAGATAGACCCTGACCCGGGTATATTTGCCGGGTTCGGATTCAATGATCAGGTTTCCGCCATGGTCCTTGATAATACCGTAGCTGGTGCTGAGTTCCAGCCCTGTCCCCTCGCCGACCGGCTTGGTGGTAAAAAATGGGTCAAAGATCCGTTCCAGGAACTCCGGAGCTATTCCGGTCCCGTTATCCAAGAAACTCAATACCACCCTGTTCACGCCGTTTGGCTCCGGGATTTCCCGCGAAACATTGTATAAAGCGCTAAGACCGGATGCGCCCCCCCCCCCCCCCGTTTCGACCGGGTGAGCGTGTAACCGGGTGAGCGTGGCACTGGGTGTCAAGCTGGTTGCGAAGCCTATTGCGCCTTGAAAATTTTGAGGCTAAATTGACTTTTTCGAATACCGGTTTATATTTACAGCCACGTATCTATCGAAATCTCGTTGATATGGTAACCCTTTTCCAAGGAGGTGCCCTATGGCACATACATGTAAAACCTGCGGTGCGGTTGCAAATGATCCGGGTCACCTGTGCGATCCCTGCGGTGACAAAGAGAAATGCAGCTTTTGCGGAGCTCCCCAAGCTTCTCCGATCCATATATGCAAGGACAAGCTTTCGGCAATGAAATATGTCTGCGACGGGTGCGGTCGAGTGGCAATGGAGGAGGGCCATCTGTGCAAGCCCTCGCTCATCAAATAAATGTGGCTATAAATTGGTCCCGATACGGAGGGGGGCAAATTGCCCCCCTTGATCATGTTTTGCCAATATCAACCACAACGGCACAAAGGTCACAACGTTTTTCCTTTTTTCGTTTTTTCTTTGTGTGCTTTGTGCCTTTGTGGTTATCTCACTCTTCCTCAATTTCTCAAACCGTTTCGGCAGGAACGTAAGCCAGCTCTGCTGCAAATGGCCGAAACGATGATCAAGGCCCTTTCACCTATACGCCATGGCTCTTCTCTTTTTTTGTCTTTCGACGCTCTTCATCCCGAACTTCCCGGCGAAGTAATTTCCCAACCTTGGATTTAGGGAGCATGTCCCGGAATTCGATGTAACTCGGAACCTTGTAGGATGCGAGCCGCTCCGAACAAAACGCGATCAGCTCCGAGCCGCCGACACCGCGCGCATCGGTTTTCAGCACCACGATAGCCTTGATCCGCTCCCCCACGCGGGCATCCGGAACGCCAACCACACAGGCCCCGATGACGGTGGGATGATCCTGAAGCACGGATTCCACTTCGGAGGCCGATACGCGGTACCCCTTGTGCTTGATGATATCGGCCGAACGCTCCACATAATAAAGCTCGCCGTCCTCGTCTTTTTTGACAAAATCCCCCATGCGGCAAAACACCTTGCCATCGATTTCCACACAGGTTTTACTGGTCTCCTCGGGTTTGTTCCAGTACCCCTTCATCGTATAGGGAGAATAGACCAACAGCTCGCCGCTTTCACCGGTGGGGACCTGTTCCAACGTGAGCGGATTGACCACGATACATTCCCGGCTGCCCAGCGGCAGACCGATGGTGCCGACCTTTGGAATCTTGTCAATCCGGCTGTAACAGACATGCCCCACTTCGGTAGATCCGTAAACCTGATAAATCGGCGTGCCGACCCGCTCCTGCCAGCGGCTGTACACCTCCTCCGGCAGCACATCGCCGCCGCAGAAGCAGTAAGTTAAGGAATCGAGCCGGTAGGTGTCGAGCCGGTCATTTTCCAGCATCATGCGATATAAGGCGGGCACCCCTAAAATCCAGCGCGCACCATAGCGCTCGATCGAAGCCATGATCGCATCCACCTGAGGAACCGGCATCAATACGGTGGTGTTGCCTTTATTGAGCCCCATGGACATGAAAAACCCCAGGGCCATGATATGAAAGAGCGGGTTGATGGCGATATATACATCACTCCCCTCGCCCAACCGATCTCCCGCCACATCGTCGGTCACATCATTGACATAAGAGGTCATCCCCGCGTGATTGCCGGGAACCCCCTTGGGGAATCCCGTCGTGCCGCCGGTATAGAGCAAATAGGACAGATCGTTTATCGGGTCGATATCGACCGGCTCTTTCAGGGGCGCGTGTGATAGAAGCGACTTGAACCCGTGCACCCGGCTGTCCCTCCCCACCTTTCCGGTGGGAATCTTATCGAACAGAATCCCGAGGCTGCGTTTCCACCACGGCAGGAGATCCACCAGATTCGTGACGATTACATGCTCTAATCCGCCCATGTCCAATACTTCCTGGACATAGCCAAAATTGGTATCCAGGCAAATTACGATTTTTGCACCCGAATCCTTTACCATGTAGTCAAGCTCATGGGACGTGTAGATGGGGGAAACCGGCACCATCACAACCCCCAGTTTCTGCATCGCCAGAAAGGAGATGACCCACTGAATACAGTTTGACACGTAAATAATTATCCGGTCGCCTTTTTGAACGCCCAATTCCTTAAGGCCGCCGGCAAACCGTTCGCTCAATTCCCGCAACCGGCGGTACGAAAACCGTTCTCCGAGATAAATGACGGCCGAATGATCTGGAAATTTTTCGGTCATCCGGTCAAAGCGGCTGAAAGTCAACTCATGGGTTACGGTATCAAGTTTCGTTTGAATCGGCATACGACTCCTCTACACCGAAATAGGCGGACCGGACATCGGGATTGTCCATCAAGGCCTCGCGGGTCCCTTCGAGAACGGCCGCGCCGTTTTCCAAAATAAACGCATAATCGACAATGGGCATCACCGGCCGGGCATATTGTTCAGTTACAATGATCGAGATACCCATGGTGTCACGAATATCCCGGGTGGAAAGTATCAGCGTGGACTGCATCAGGGGACTTAATCCCAGAAGCGGCTCATCGAGCAGCAAAATTTTGGGCTGAGCCATGAGCGCTCGACCGATGGCCAGCATTTGCTGCTCGCCGCCGCTCAAAAAACCGCCGATCCTTTTTCTAAGATTGGCCAGCGGGGGGAAGAGTTGAAAAATATAGTCGAGCGTCTGTTTCGCCTGGGCCTTGGAGGCCAGATAGCCGCCGATTTTAAGGTTTTCCATCACGCTGCTCTCCTTGAAAATGCGGCGCCGTTCCGGGCACAACACGATGCCTTTTCTGGCCCGCTGACTCGGTTTAAGCTGCGAGATATCCTCCCCCTCATACGTCACCGTGCCCATCACCGTTATGCGTTCGCCGCCCGCCATGGCCGCCTTTTTCTGAATATCCCGCATGATTCCGGAGAGCGTGTACATGAGCGTCGATTTTCCAGCGCTGTTGGCGCCGAAAATGCCCACGATCTGATTCGTCGCGCAGGTGATGTGAATATTGTTCAACGCCAGCATGTTCTCGTAAAATACCATGAGCCCGGTTGCTTCAAGCATGGGTCATTACCTCCTCGACGGTCTGGGAGCCGAAATAGGCCGCTTTGACTTTCTCGTCGGCCATCACCACTTCGGGGCTGCCTTCGATCAGTTTTTCGCCGAAGTTCAGAACCATGATCCGGTTGGCCACCCGAAAGAGCTCCCGTAACCGGTGCTCGATCATGATGAGGGTAATCCCGTCCATCTGCAGCCGCTCGATCAGGGGCACCATGCTGGCGATTTCACTCATGCTCAAGCCGGAGAAAATCTCATCGCAGATAATGAGCTCGGGTTTCAGCGCCAGACACCGGGCGAGCTCGAGACGCTTGAGATAGCCGGTGGGCAATGTAGCGGCCAGCTTGTAGGGGACATAGGAGTCGCGCTCAAAGCCGATCTCCTCCAGGATATCGATCCCCACCGTATTCCTGTCTCCGAGCCGCCCGCCCCCGCGCCAGCCGCCCGTCCGTTTGGCGCGCGGTGAAAAGAGCGGAATGACGAGATTCTTATAGGCAGGCAGACTAAAATAAGGCCGCATAATCTGAAAGGTCCGGGTGAGCCCCATGTCCGCGATCCGATGGGGCGGCATGCCGGAAATATCCTTTCCCTTGAACAGGACCTGACCGGAAGTTTTTTTGATGAATCCGCTGATACAGTTCACAATAGTGGTTTTGCCCGAGCCGTTGGGGCCGATAATGCCCAGAATCTCTCCCTCCCCCACATCGAAACTGACCCCGTTCAGGGCGGTAATGCCGCCAAACACTTTTTTGACTTTTTTTACCTCAAGAATCGGTTGACTGCTCATACCTGGGTCCACCTCTCAAACTGCTGATATTTGCGCTGGGCGAAAGGAAAGAACCCCTCACTGCGAAAAACAATAAATCCTACGAGAATCAGCGCGTAAAAAACGATTCGAAGCGTGCCGAAATCCCGCAGCAGCTCGGAGATGGGCACCAGCACCAAACACCCCAATACCGGCCCGACCAGAGTGGCTCCACCGCCGATAACCGTTGCGGCAATGGGCAGAATGGAAAAATCAAGGGCGAACTGGGAAATGCCCGACCACATATAAATGTGAACGAGGCAGGCGCCGCTCAAACACCCCATGGACGCACCGATATATACGGCCACGGACTTATAGAATGTCACGTTCATGCCCGAGGCCCGAATCGCCTGATCGTTATCCTTGACTCCCCGCAACACCAGCCCGAGATCGGTATTGACGAGGCGACGGAGCCCGAAGAGAATGAGCAGCAAGAGGATGATCGGCGCATACTGCTCCATCCATCGCCCCGGAAAGCTGTCGATGCCCATGATGCCGTCGGTTCCACCGAAAATATTGAAGGCCTCGATCACCCGCGCCGAGAAAAGCGGATACATCAGGCTCACGATCGCAAAATAAACACCCCGCAGGGGCAGACAGGGCAATAACAACAGCGTGCAAAGGCCCCCGCCGATGAGTGTTGCCAGCGGCACGGTAAGCCACGGACTGAACCCGAAACTCGTGTTCATGATCGCCGCCAGATACCCGCCGATGCCCACAAAAAAGGCGCCCCCAAGGGAAACGAGCCCCACGTAATGGGCCAGAAAATCGAAACTGACGGCCAGCAAGGCATAGATGCAGGTAATGGACAGCACCCGCTGCCAGTACATGCCCGGCAAGACCATCGGCAAGACCAGCAACCCGACAATCAACAGCATTCGGGGTAAAATCAGATAAGATAACTCCAGAGGAGACATCAGGGCGTAAAGACCGTCCGATCGCACCTTTATGCCCCGGTCAATTCTCTCTTTGCGACGTTGATTCGTAGCCACGTTACACCCTTTCCTCCAGCTCTTTTTGACGGCCAAACAGCCCGGACGGTTTTAAAATCAGCGTCAAAATGATGGCCAGCAAGGCGACCACCATCTGAAAATGCGCGCCCAGATACACCACGGTGAGAATTTGGGCAAAACCGATTAAGAAAGCGGCAATAACCGCTCCCATCCAGGACCCCAATCCACCGACGATGCACACCGCAATCGCCAGAATCAGCACATTGTACCCCGCCTCCACCACGATGTTGCCGAGCGGCAGCAGTAAAACCGCCGCCAATCCCGCCAGCATCGAGCCGAAGCCCATGGCCACAACGGCCATGAAATCCGAATCGATTCCCAGCATCAGGGCGGCGCGTTCATCCTGCGCCATGCCCAGCAATGCCAGCCCGATTCGTGTCCGGCGCGTAAAGAGCCATAGGGCCCCCACCACCAGGGCGCCGATTCCCACCACGAGCAGGCGCTGATAGTCGACCGAAACACCGCCGATGGTGGTACTGCCGGCCACGAAGGCCGGCAGCGTGTAGGTCATGCCTTTAAATCCGCCCCATCGAAGCCCCTCCAGAATGGCCAGTCCGATGGCATAGCTGGCGATGATCTCCGATATTTCCATGCCCCGGACACGAATCAGGATGAACTGGTAGAGCAGGGCGCCAATCAGCCCGGTACAGATCAAGGCGATAAAGATGCTTAAAAAATAATTGAGTCCCAAGGTATTTAAAAAGGTCCAGGTGATAAACCCGCTTACCACATAGAGCGCGCCATGGGCGAAATTGGGCAGCCGGCTCACACCGTAAACCATGGCAAATCCAAGGGCGTAAAGGGCCAGTGCGGCACTATTGATGATGCCGTAAATAAGAATATCCATTCGGGCCGTGTTCCCTTATCTATCGTTTCGTCATTTCTACGTCATTTTTTCATCCAGGGGGGAAGCAGAATATCGCCTTTGGCGATACTCTTGGGGAAAACCACCACGCGCTTTTCCGCCTGCCATTGCAGAATGGAGCCCACCGCGCCTTCCTTCGGATCGGAAGCCGGGATCACCTGATGGCTTTTAGGATCAAAGCGCAGGCGGCCGTAAACGCCCATCACATCAGTCTGTTCCAACGCCGTGACCACCTTGTCCGAATCGAGAGACCCGGCCCGCTCAATGGCGTCCCGCAACACATAGACCGCCATATAGCTGCTGGAGGACCCCAGCCCCTCGGGTTCAACACCCCATTTTTTCGTATAGGCATCGTAGAATTTCATGGTCCAGGGGGTCGCTTCGGAAGGGGCGTTTCCGGCATTGACAACATTGCAGAGGGTAAACTCGCCCTTTCCTTCCGTAGCCTTCCAGAAGCCAGGCTGTTCCGCCGCGGCCAGCGTGGAGCCGAACGGGAGGGCCGGAATTTTCATTTCATACCACTGCTTGAGTAAAATGGCGCTCTCGGGCATATCCATCCAGATATTGATGATTTGAGATTGAGTCTCCTTTGCCTTGAGGAGTCCCAGAGCGAAGTCCGTGGCGCCGGTGGGATAAATCTCCACGCCGGTAACGTTCCAGCCCTGTTGCGCGGCGACTTTCTGCATTACTTCAGCAGCACCCCTGGCGTGAGAAACGTCCTGGGCAATGATGAAGAGATTATTGAATCCGTATTTGGCTTTAAGCTCGTTAAAATTGGCGAACATTTCACTCACCAATTGCTTGGCTTCGCCATGAATCCGAAAACAATATTTATATTTGTCATAGTCCTCGGCCACCATTGCGTGATACTTGGGCGTCAGCGCCCCGGTGGTGAGAATGGAAACCTTCTTGTACTTTGACAATAGCGGCATGGCGGCAAGAGCGGCTTCGGACCGTACCGGCCCCCCCACAATGAAATCGGCTTTCTTATCCAGAATCAGTTTCTCAACACCCAGCAATGCCTCGCTGACCGGGACGCCGGGTTCGAGATCCCGGGTGTCCATCATTTCCACGGAAAAGGGGCGTTTTTCGCCGTTCACGTTGACGCCCCCCTGCGCGTTGATCTCCGCCACGGCCAGATTGACTCCCCTTCCCGCATCCCACCCGTAAAGAAAGGCCATGGAAAGCGGACATCCGAGTATGATGGGTTTGGCTGCCCAGGCCGGAGCTCCGCAGACCAGTAACAACAGCAATCCCCAGGTGAGTATGAACCCGAAACGTTTGCGTAATGACATGGTTTTTCTCCTTTTTCAATTCGAAGGGGTTATGACGGTGCGCGCGTTCTCCTCGTACAAAACGCCCGAAGGGCGCGTTAAAGCCAGCGGAATCAATGCAAGGGACTTTCCTGGCGCTCCGAGCGAAACCGACCCGGAAGCACCTTCACCTTCAAGCCATGAGAGGTTGAGACGTTTTCTTAGACCCGCGCACCCGGTGACGGGAGGCGGCCGAAACGCAAAACAAAACTATTATGAAAAACGGTCCAAAACCGTTGTGTTGTAAGTAACAGGCTTAGTAAGAATATTATGCGAACCGGCGATGGTAACGTTGGTACACTTGCCATACATCATTGGTATGGTACTTGTCATATATTAAGGGAGTTGTCAATTGGTCTTTCGGTCCCATACCGATACCCCCCCCCTTTCTCCGCGAGAGATTTTCATTGCCACCTTCGGGCGAAATAGAGCAAATGTCATGCCATGAACAAAAAGGCAGAGATCATTAAATAGAACGATTTAATATAATTCGTATTTGGTGCTTTTAAAGTTGACTTGAAACGTTCACTGAGGTGAGTAAAAGAGAAAAGAATTTTCAGTTATGGAAAAATATTTTCACTTGAAGAAAAAAACTTTCACTATTTTTATATGGATGATTTGATTCATTCCTCAAGTTTTTCTAAAACTGCAGCTAAAAACACATTCATCCCCAGCCACCCCCTTTCTGATCCCCTTGCCTGCCCGAGGGCATTTAACCGCCGAAACTTTCTCATGGGGGCAACAAACCCATGCCGGCGCCTCTAAATCATACCCCTTGCATTCCGATTTGAACTTCGGGGAAGAGGGATTTCGCGTGGCGCATAATCCCCCGATTTCGGAGACCGATTGGCCCGCTACGGGACCACTTTTTTCAATTCCGCCAGCAGGTTTTCCTCGATTTCAATTTTCCCTGATTGAACGATTCCTGCGCTTTGGCGGTTCCCCCGTTCACCGGGCACGAATATTTCGGAAACACCGGGCAGTTGCTTGGTGCCTTTTACCCTTTCAATCAGTTTTGCCACGTTTCCGATGAATTCATCCCGATTTCCCAAAAGACCCGGATCCAGGGCCAGCAGCAGATGTCCCCAGTTTTTGCCGGGGTCGCCAACGCCGGCACAGGCAGCGCCCACAAGCGGTCCGGCGAGGATTTCGATCATCATGGCAAGACCGGCGCCTTTGTGACCCCGGTCAAAAGACCGGAGGGCCCCTTTCATGGCCATGGCGGGGTCTGTCGTGGAATGACCGGTCGCATCGTAGGCCACATCGCCCGGGATGCTCTCACCGGCCGTTTTTGCTTCGATAAGCCCGTAAAATGCCATGGAAGCGGTCGTCATATCCAGGACAATCGGATCGGGTTTCGCGGGAATGCCGATGGCAAGCGGATTGGTGCCAAAAATCGGCTCGTATGAACCGGCGGTTGCCACCCGCGGTGGTGAACTGGCAAACACCATACCGACCAGGTTCTTTCTGGCAATTTCCGATGCCACATATCCGATCGCACCCGAAGAGGTGGCGGTGTTGAAGGTGCCGGCAATGCCGATACCATTTGATCCGGCTTTTTCCAGTACCACCTCAAGGGCTTTTTTGACAACCACCATGGCCTGGTTCTGGTTTCCGTTGATTCGGGCCGACACCGCGGTTTCTTTTTCAATCCGTATGTCGCCGGCATTCATGTTTTTCGGTATGCCACTACCGATGAGCTTGACAACGCCCTGATTATTACCCCTTAGCTGGGCATAAAGCAGCATATCGCGAATGATTTTCATCTCATCATCGTTATATCCATAGTGTTTCAAAGCTTTTTCGGTCAG
The DNA here is from genome assembly GCA_043797445.1 of Pseudomonadota bacterium. Classification (GTDB taxonomy): domain Bacteria; phylum Desulfobacterota; class Desulfobacteria; order Desulfobacterales; family JAFDDL01; genus JAZDPP01. The sequence continues at coordinate 76,928 of JAZDPP010000042.1, read as the reverse complement.
ATTTTCAAGTTCCTTCAGCGCTATTTCCATCGACTCTCCCCTGTTATGATTTAAGCGGCCTTTCTGAATTTCTGCAGGGCTGGCGGATCATCCCTGCAAGGCGACTTTTGACTCTACATAATTTCACAATGTTCGACAAACAGATATGGGCCGGCTTTGGTCCCGGAATTTTCTTAGAACCACTACCGAGCAAATAGGCGAATTATGCGCCAAACAAAGCGGAGAAAAAACGCATTGCACGAGTTGCATCAGGGTTCGCCCGTGAGTTTACTATATTTTGCTTCAAGCCGATTTAAAATCATATCCGCCGGAATGCCGGGGCCGCTTTCTCTTCCCTCTTGAAGTTGCTGACAAAGGTTTTTAATTTGTGTTGCCCGCAATTCTTCATGCTCCTCAAACAGGCGCAATGCATCACGGATAACTTCGCTTGCGCTGCTGTATCGTCCACTTTCGACTTTCTGCTTTATTAGACTTTCAAAATGAGACCCTATGGCATAGCTGGATGGCATGGCGAGACCTCCTATTATCTGTTTTTATCGTATATCGATAACATAAAATAACCACAGCTTCAAGTAGCCCCCCATTTCTTTTCCCTGTTGTCCCAACCGTTTCTTTATCCAGCAATAAAACCAGCGCCGGGGTGCTTTTTGTGGATTCTGGCCCACCTAAAAACTTTCGCCAAATGGGCATGGCATTCCGGGGACAGTATATCTATTTCTGTGGTTTTCTCCGCGGTCTTTGTAGTGGCGTGATGAAATGGCTATTGGCCCAGGAATCATCGTCTGAAAAAAAGGTCTGCTGACGCCTGTTGCCCCGTTGCGTGATATGATGCGGCAGACCTTCTGCCACTACTCTTACCATTCGTGCCATAAAAGAAAAATATCTCTAACTGATCCTCATGCAAAGAAATAAATATGCTGTCCCTGGAATTCTTCGGGAATTCTTCAAATTCTTCAATTCTTCCGGGAATTCTTCCGGGCGCACCCAAAAAATAAATCCCCATTTAACTAATTTTTTTAGTTAAATGGGGATTTGGTGCCGAAGGGGAGACTCGAACTCCCACCAGGATACCCCGACTAGACCCTGAACCTAGCGCGTCTACCAGTTCCGCCACTTCGGCACATGACAACTATCTATAAGGAATTTGCATCGTGCGTTGGGTGGGCTATATATGACGTTCCGTTTTCCCTGTCAAGCTGAATTTAATGGATGTCCGCGAAATGATTTCAGCACCCTTGTCTATCGGCCCGGTATTACAAAGCATATTTAAATGCCTGTTAACACAATTTAATATTGACATTTTCCGAGGCAATGCTTAATAGAGTGCCTGTGTTGGATTCGGCTTTCCGAATCCTTTTCATTTGTAGGGGAGTGCCCCTTTTGAATAATGGGTTGGTTACCCCCGCACCTCGTTGCGGGGAATAAAAAGATGTCAAAGAAGTCACGATTAAAATGGAACTAATAGAAAATCTGGATGAAATTAAAGCACCATATACCAAGTCCGTCATCACGATCGGCAACTTTGACGGCGTTCATATCGGCCACCAGGCCCTTTTTCATGAAACAATAGCCAAAGCCGATGCCATCGGCGGCACCTCCATCGCCATGACATTTGAGCCCCATCCGATTCGACTGCTTAAAGCGGGACCGCCCCCCCCTCTGATTACCTTGCATGAGCAAAAAGTTGAATTAATCTCCAGGGCCGGATTGGACCTGTTAATATGTGTCCCCTTCACACACGCATTTGCCGCCATCGGCGCCAAAGCGTTTGTTGAGGAGATCCTGATTGAAAAAATCGGCATGACGGCAATGGTGGTAGGTGAAGATTATACCTATGGCCGAAATCGTGAGGGGAATCTGAAGATACTTCATGCGGATGCAGCCCGCCTGGGCTTTGACGTCATTGTGGTCCCCTGCATTCCGTTTGCCGGTGAGGGCCCGGAAAGAATCAGCAGCACCCGTATTCGGGAGCTGGTGATGGAGGGCGAGCTATCCGCCTCTCATAAAATGCTGGGCCGCCATTACCAGGTGAGCGGCACGGTGGTCACCGGACGCAACAGGGGCGCAAAGCTCCTGGGATTTCCCACGGCAAACATCAATTTGCAGGGTGCGCTTCGGCCCAAAAACGGTGTTTATGCCGTCACGGTCGAGTGTCTCGATCGTCTGTTCAAGGGGGTGGTGAATATCGGGTACAGTCCCACTTTCGAGGATCACCAATTCACGGTGGAAGTTCATCTGCTCGATTTTGAGGGGGATCTGTACGGGAAAAAGATTCGGGTCAATTTCATCCATCGGATTCGCGATGAGAAAAAGTTCTCCGGTATTGAAGCACTGGCCGATCAGATCCGGAAAGATGTCGTTGAAGCCCGGGAGATCATATCGTTATAGACATTCATCCGAAATGGCCGGAAACCCGCTTTGATGACAGGATCTATTTTCACCGGACACCCGCCCACCGGCGATTGCGAACGGTTGTATGAATAAAAAAATGACGTATTCATTCATGGCGGGACTGGTTGTTTCCGCCGTCGCTCTGTATTTTGCGCTTCGCAGAGTTCCCTTTGGCGAGCTCTTGGATTACCTCAAGGAAATAAATTACGGATGGGTTTTATTATCCGGAGGGATTACTCTGCCCTGCTTTGCGCTGCGCGCCTGCAGGTGGCGCATCATTCTTGAAAGCCATCGTAAACTGGGCTTCTGGCAGGCGTTTCATCCCTTAATGATCGGGTTTATGCTCAATTGCATTTTACCGGGACGACTCGGCGAGGCGGCACGACCCTTTGTGCTGACCAAAAAAGAGAACTTCCCCTTTACCACCGGACTCGCGACGGTTGCGGTGGAACGATTGATGGATCTGGCCTTTCTGATCATCCTGTCCACCATGGTTCTGTACACGGTAGAGATTGCACCCGATTTTTCGATCTCCTTTGGCAGCTATCAATTAAGCTCCGCCCTGCTGGAAACCGCCGGAAAGAGCTTGCTCCGCCTCTGCCTGATCCTGATGGCGGGCATCTTGCTCCTGACGGTCTCCTTTACCCGAACGCTGATGAGAAACCTGCTCCTGGCTTCTCCCGGAATAATCTTCTTTACGGGACCCGCCTTTAAAAACCGGATCCGGGAAAAACTCATCCATCCGGTCCTGAATCTGATCGAACTGTTTGCAACCGGATTTTCCCTTTTGAAAAGTCCGATGAAGATAGCCGAATGTCTGGCGCTTACGGGTCTGATTTGGGGCGGAACGGCCCTCTCCTATTACGTCATGGCAAAGGGATGCCCCGGCATCAATTTATCCTTTCCGGAATCCATTGCCTTGATGGTGATCATCTGCCTGTTCATCGCACTACCTTCGGTTCCCGGTTTCTGGGGAATATGGGAGGCCGGCGGTGTCTTTGCCCTATCGCTGTTTGGGGTTTCCGTAAAAACAGCCGCCGGCTTTACGCTTACAAACCATGCAATCCAGATTTTTCCGGTCATTATTATCGGGCTTATCTCCGCCATGATTGCCAGCGTCGATATCCTTCAGCTCTCAAAAATACCCCCGGAGAATGCCAATCGTCAGCCGGGGAAGGTAATGCCCCTTGGTATCGATAAGACTTAACCTTTATTGATGAAAGCAGCTATGCTATGATCACCTATTGTCCATAACCCATAACCCATAACCCATAACCCATAACCCATAGCCCATTGCCCATAGCCCATTGCCCATTGCCCATTGCCCATTGCCCATTGCCTAATCCAAACGCATGAGGTTACCCCATTGCCCATACTTGAAATATTAACATATCCGGATAGTTTTCTGCGGAAAATTACCCGTGATGTAGAAAATATCAATGACGAACTTCAGAATCTGATCGAATCCATGACCGAAACCATGTATGCAGCCCCCGGAGTCGGCCTGGCCGCAAACCAGATCGGATCCGATCAAAAAATTCTGGTTTTCGACACGGCCGATGATGCCGGAAAACGATCTTCGCATGTCCTCATCAACCCGAGAATTCTTGAGCGCAACGGCGAAATCATTTCCGAAGACGAGGGATGTCTCAGTGTCCCGGATTTCAGAAGCAATGTAAAACGTGCCGCATCGATTCTGGTGGAGGCCGTTGACCGGGAAGGAAATCCGCTGTCCATTGAGGCAAGCGGATTTCTCGCTATCGTCCTGCAGCATGAAATCGATCATCTGGAAGGCAAATTGTTTGTCGATCATATCAGCATGCTGAAAAAGCAGTTGTTCGCCCGGAAAGTGAAAAAACAACTTAAAAACAGGTAACGGCCGTGCTCACTATTGTCTTTATGGGAACGCCCGAGTTTGCAGTCCCCGCGCTGCAGGCCCTTCATGATCACCCTTTCAGGATTCTTCAGGTGGTCACGCAGCCCGATCGGGCAAAAGGACGGGGGCGGCTGCCGGTGGCTCCCCCGGTCAAGGAAAAGGCCCTGGCCCTTGGATATCCGGTAATGCAGCCAGTCTCCCTTAAAGCAGATGAGGTTCATCATCAGCTCGCTTCGCTTCAGCCGGATTTTTTCGTCGTCGTGGCTTACGGGCATATCCTTTCCGGACCCTTGCTCGCGCTGCCCCGGAAGGGCGCCATCAACGTGCATGCGTCCCTTCTTCCCAAATACCGGGGGCCGGCGCCGATTCACAGGGCCATTATCGCCGGGGAAACCGAAACCGGCGTCACCACCATGCGGATGGATACCGGGCTCGATACGGGAGACATGCTCTTATCGGAAAAGCTCGTTATTGAGCCGGATGACACGGCGCAATCGTTGCACGATCGATTGGCCCCGCTGGGCGCCGCACTTTTGATTAGAACGCTCGAAGGCCTGGCGGCGGGTAATATTGCCCCCGTTGCCCAGGATCATCCAAACGCGACTTATGCCCCCCTCTTGAAGAAAGCCGAAGGCCGCATGAACTGGCATCTTCCGGCCCTCGCGCTGGAGCGATTCATCCGGGGAATGACACCCTGGCCCGGCGCCTTCACCTTTTATGGGAATAAACGCCTAAAGATTTATAAAGCCGCGGCGTTACCGGATACCGCCTTTGCAGCGCCCGGCGCCGTGGTAAGAGGATTTCCGGATGAACTCCGGGTGGCAACGGGCGGGGGGATACTATCAATTCTCGAACTTCAGGGGGAATCCGGAAAACGCATGGCCGTCAAGGATTTTTTAAGGGGTTTCAAAATCGATCCCGGGGGAATATTCGGTTGAATCGAGCGGGCGTACACGGTAAGCAAGGAATCGATGACGCGAGAAGCCGGGCGCTGTCCATTCTAAATGCACTGGACCTGGGCGGACGAACACTCGATTCCCTTCTGGAAGAAATGGATTTCAAAGCGTCGCTGGACCCGCGTGACCGCGCTTTCTTAAACACCCTGGTGTACGGCGTTCTGCGGTGGCGCGGCCGGCTGGATGAGGGAATTCGACGGTTTTCAAATATCCGCCTGAAAAAGATCGATCCGAAGGTGCTGAACATTCTGCGAATCGGGCTCTTTCAGATTTTATATCTCGACCGGGTGCCCGTTTCAGCGGCAGTAAATACCAGCGTTGAGATGACGAAATCGATTGCCGCTCCCTGGGTGGTAAAATTCGTCAATGCCGTGATGAGAAAAATGGCGGAAAAACCATCGCGGACTCAAGAACCGCCCGCGGCCAAACCCGGCGCCACTTCGTTGGCGACGGAGCTGTCCTTTCCGGAATGGCTGGTGACCCGGTGGGTAAAGCGCTTCGGGGAGGCGGAAACGCGAGCCCTTTGCGAGGCCCTCAATTCGATTCCCCCGACAACGGTACGCACCAATACGCTTAAATGGAGCCGGGAAGAACTTAAAGGTGAACTGGCCGGGGATGTTTCCGAGCTCTGGTGCACCCCCTACAGCGCCGAAGGGATTTCTTTTACCGGCGCCCGGCAGCCGATCGGCCGGATGTCGGCATTTCTGGCCGGAGGCTTTCAGGTCCAGGACGAAGGGGCGCAACTGACCGCCCATCTGCTGTCACCGCTGCCGGGGGAGACGATACTGGATGCCTGCGCCGGCCTCGGTGGCAAAACCGGCCACCTGGCGCAGCTGATGAACAATCAGGGGCGCATCATCGCGATGGATGTGAATGGCGACAAACTGCATCGGTTGGAACTGGAAATGCAACGACTCGGCATCACCATTGTCCGGACGGTTCAGGCGGATCTTGCCGGCGTGCCGACTTTTACCTCCCCGGCGCTTTTTGATCGGATTCTGCTGGACGCCCCCTGTTCAGGCCTCGGGGTCATCCGGAGAAATCCGGATACCAAGTGGTATTTTTCTGAAAAGGAGCTCGCGCGATGTGGTCAACGACAGCGTGAATTTTTGGGTCATTTGGCTTCCAAAGTGAAACCCGGCGGCCTGTTGATGTATGTCGTGTGCAGCACGGAACCCGAGGAAAACGAATCGGTGGTGGAGGGGTTTCTATCGGATCATTCGGATTTCAAAACCGAACCCTATCCTTGTGGCCCGGAGATGAATGCCGCCTTTTTCACCTCCGGCGGGTTTTTTCGGACACTGCCGCATCGGGATCAAATGGATGGCTTTTTTGGTGCCCGATTTCGACGAACGGTTTGAGAACTGAACGCTCTGAAACGGCTTTACGGGCATTCGAGCCTCGACTTTTCCGCGATAATGAAGCCAATCGATACGCGATGAGATGTATGCGTAATATAGAGTCGCGAAAACGTAATAATTACAGGAGGGAAATAGAAAAAAGAGCAAAATTTCCGGAGATGTGGATTGTGATAGGCACCATCAGGTTTTTCTCCAGCTCGTATGAGAGCGCAAAAATAACGCCCCCGAGAATCTGGGGAACGGGAATGGCGGAATAACCGGTTTTATGCGCCAGCACAAATAGCACCGTGCTGAAAAGCAACGCCGGAAGAAATCCCCACTTTCGAAAAGCCGCATAGATAACCCCTCTGAAAACAAGCTCTTCGGCCACTGGGCTCAGCACCGCGCCTACCAGGAAATAGCCGGCTATTTTCAACCCGGCGTGCGGCAGGGGCTGCCGAATCATTGAGAGCGGATTCATGCCCAAGGCGGATAAGAGAAAAAAGGCGATCACCGCCATGATGGCGAGGACCATAGACCAGAGTGCGCCCCGGGCGATTCCGATGGTCAAGAAGACTTTACCCCCATCCGTTAGCAGCGTATCGCCGCTTTGCAGCATCAGCAGCAGGGAAACGACGAGTATCTCAACTGTTCTCACAGCCCCCAGCCGTAGGAGCGGAGAGATTGCCGTAACCATTGATATCAGGAGGCCCGCGTACTCAATGGCCACGACCAGCCCGATGACGCTCACCAGGAGTTTCAGGTCGATTTTTGTTGCCGCCATCCGAGATCCTTTAATGCCTGGTAGGCATACCACTGAACATACCAGTTAGGGGCGGCCTTGATCTTTTCAAGAATCGCTCCCCTGTCTTTTTTGCTTCCCAGCCGACCCAGCGCCTCAAGAAAAATGCATTGTATATTGGGGTGGGGGTCATCCTTGAATTTCAACACCACTTGATACGCCTCGGCATTTTTACACCTCCCGAGGGCTTTGAGCGCCCAATAGCGTTCCACCATGTCTGCCGGGTTCTCCGGGAAGCGGTATTTTGGGTAGCGGGTAATATCGCCTTCCTGCCGGACCAGTGCCTTGAGCCCGGAAATACGCTCGCTCTCCCGCTCCGATTCCAGCAGTTGGGACAATTCGCTCTCTGAAAACTTATCTCCTGCATAATGCAATCCTTGCAGCACCGGAAATAATACAGCGCAAACCATACAGACAACGGCAGCCAGAGGAGATGCCAGGGACGGTCGCTTGAAAACCGCGCGTAGACCCAGCACCGCCCCGTACAGAAGGAAAACGGGAACCGATAGCAAACTTACCAGCAAACCCACAGCCGTATATTTGCGCAACAACCCGTTTCGGTCACTCCGGGTTGAATAGGCCTTCAGCACGCCACCGGTGTCGCTCAATAACCGGTCCATGCTAATTTCCATTCGGGCACGGTTTCCGTCCGACAACGTCAGTCCACCCTCCCATGGGCGCACCGCCAAATCCGTGGGAACACCCACCGGGACGGCCAGATAGTCATTTGCGGCCAAAACGGTGGCCAGCCGGTCATGGAGAGGCGCGTGAAGTTCGGTGTCGATCCGGCAGGTTTTAATCTGTTTTTGGTGCGGCGATTTAATGGCCTCAGCGGCATACAGCGTATATCGGTAATAAAAATCGTTTATGGCCCGTCCCGTTTCCGTTGACAACAGCACTTTGTCCCGAATATCGATGAGCAGGGAACTCGGGTTTTGGACGAGACATTGCCCGAACAGGAAGACGGCTCCGGCCATTACCACCCAGACGTCCGGGGTGTTCCACGCTTTCCCGCCGGGATATTCCATCATCCCATGGCGGTCGCCGACAGTAATCATCACCGGAACCAGAAGAAACCAGGCGGTAATAATCGGGTTAATGCCGTCGAACGCCAATATTACAGCGGAGCCTATCCATACCAGACATAAAGCGACAAAAATTCTCCGGCTCCACGCGCCTTGTTGGCGCCAGCATCCCAACTTGAAACCTGAAACTTGAAACCTATTAATCATGAAAAGCGTAAACAGAGAGAGGCTGATCCCCAAGGTGAAGGTGAAAAACAAAGCGCCATAAAAGGCGGGTAAGAAATCCGGGAGAGTAGCCATAATGCGCTCCCCGGGTATGACCAGATAGCCGGCATCGGCAACGGCCAGCAGTCGGCGGTAAAAGGTGCGGTTCGACTGATACACGAAAAAGAAAAAGAATACTTGGGAAACGGTTAAGCCAAACAGAAGAGAAATAGCCCCTTTTCGAAAATTATTCATCGTGGTTTCCTGGTTACGGCCTCACCGCGTGTTGAAACATTGTCATCTTGCTAACCTTTAAAGATAAAAAACCCGGATCAGTTCTTTATTACTGATCCGGGCTCATTAAAAAAGGGAAATCCGGTGTTCGTTACTTTTTCCGTTTCCAAAAAATCCCGGGCACCAGGGATCTTAAACGCGGTCTGCCATAAGCCGGGGGGCCTTTGGGTTTGGGTACTTCAATTTCGTCATACCGGTTCAGCACATAACCCAGTATTTTTTCCTCCGGAAACAGGCGTTGCGCTTTATGGATATCCTCTAACGTTGTACGGCCGGCGGCGGCAATGATCATAATGCAATCCACTAAAGGCGCAAAGGAAACGGCATCCGCATGATTGAGAACCGGGGGCAAATCAAAAATAATGTATCGGTCTCTGTAACGGGACTTCATCTCGGTCATCAGTGATTGCATCCGCGGAGATCCCAGCACCTCCGAGCTGTTGTGTATCGTTTTGCCGCCGGAAATAACGGTCAGCTTTTCAATCCCCGGCCACGAAATGATATTCTCAAACGCTTCACCGCGTTCCAGATAGTCCGTCAGTCCCAAATGGCTGTCATATCCCAGATGTCTGCAAATTTGCTGATTCCGCAAATCCGCATCCACCAATAACACCGTTTGGCTGAACTCTTTTGCGAGTGTCAGTGAAAGGTTGATGGCCGTGAGGGTTGTACCTTCTCCCGAATTCACGCTGGTCACCATGATCGTGTTCCAGCCGTTTTGACGGGTCCGTTGCTGAATCTGAGTCCGAAGAACCTTATAATACTCCGTTTCCGGACGGTTATCAAACAGGCACAGGCAGCGGTTTTCCGCCGCCCTTAAAAGATCAATCTCAACCCGCCTCGATTTATGATAATCCGGCGACAGCCATCCTTCCCGCAGCCCCCACTGGTCGGAGGAAAGAGGCGCCACGCCATCTCCCGCCGAATCTTCCGTAAAACTCGGACTGGGCTCTTTCATAGTTACGTCAACTTCCATCACTTGCCCCTTCCCCCGACAGGAAACCCTCACCCCGATAAATGAGACTTTTCTCAGGTACTAAAACCCCCGGTTCAGTCTTCGCAGCAACTTGATCCATAGAATCTCCAGATCCATCACAAAAAAATGAAACAGCGATAAGCCGATCGCCAATAAGAGAATCCCACCACCGATTCCGATGTACCGCCGGTTTCGTTTTCTAAGCCGTTCTCCATCCGAGGTAATAACCGGAATGGAGGCAAGAACCGGCATACCGGTCATATAGGAAAGATATTCCGGATTCCGGACGCAATGATCACTTAACTCTCTGACCGCGGCCAGCCCACCGCCCGCTGCCATTCCAAGCACAAGGCCGACAACCAGTATGGCAATACGATTGGGCTTATAAGGCTTTTCCGGCAATCGCGCAGCGTCGATCAGCGTGAACCGCTCGCCCTTTTGCTCCTTTTCGAGCCCTTGGGCCACGCGGGCTTCCATGGATTTCTGCAGCAGATCATTGTATTTCCGGTAAGCGTTATCTCTATCGATAAGCATTTCCTTATAGCTTTCCTCAACCCGCGGCGTCAATTCGATCCGCTTCCGGTAATCGACCGCTTTTCTTTCGCTTTCCTTTATCTGCCGGTAAATGGAATCAATTTCCGCGACGGTACTGGCCAACTGCGAGGACAGGGTCACGTAGGCCGGATTGTCCGGGCGTTCCGAACTCTTTTCCTCATTGCTCTTCGTTGACTGAATGGCCTTTTCCAGCCGCTCGATTTCTTCTTTTATTTTTATCACATCGGGATATTCACTCGTAAACCGGGACTCGAGAAAAACGAGTTGGACCTTTAACTCATTGAGCCGGATTCTATCCTGGTTTTCAATACCGGGGGAAATGCTTGCCAGTTGTGTTTGGAGATATCCTTCCCTCTCCTTCATGGCACGAAGTTGTTCCGAAAATCTTTCGATATTCTGCTCGATATGGTTCAGACCCTGTATATTCACCTGAACCATTTCCGGCAATTCATTGATATGCTCTTCCTTGAATTTGGCAATTCTTGCCTCGACCGCTGTCAGTTGCTCCTTCATCCGCTCCGCTTCCACCTCAAGGAATTCGAAGGTCTCGAGGGTCTGCCGCTCCCGGACCTTGATATTTTCCTCAAGATAAAGCGATGCCAGCACATTGGCCACTTTCTGTATGGTTTGCGGCGTATCCTTGCCTTCATAAGACAGCGAAAAAGCAATGGTTGCCATTTTCGATTGACCGGTTCTTTTGTCGACTATGTCCGCGCTGATCGGCTTGAGCTTGACATCATCTCTCATCCGCGCGACCACCTCTTCCGTCGTCAATTTTTCCCTTAATTTCTGGTAAAGTGTAAACCGGTTGATAACCTCAAGCAATCGGGTAGTGCTCATAATGCGCTGGGTAATGCTATGAAGCCGTTCCTCCGCGAAACTCGACACCGTCGCCCGCACAAAGTCCGATGGAATCTCCTGTGCTTCTATTAATATGGTCGAAGTGGATCGATAGACCGGTTCGAGCACCAATGCGATGATGGCCGTAAGCGTGATGATTGTAATCGCGGGTAAAATGATACTCCATTTTCTTCGAAAAATAATTTTGATAATATCGCCCGGTGATAGCGAGCCTTGTTCCAAAAATTCTTCATGTTCCAACGTATTTCAACCTTTCTTCCCGGAGTCGCGGAGTTAGAGACCTTCCGGAATGTCTTGTTCCTATGATGTGGCGTCCCCGCATGCTCTTTTATTCAAGCAGATCGTAACTGTATTCGAGTTGCATCATCAGGGTTGAATTGCGAAGGGTTGAATCATTCGTTCTGTTCTCGATTTGCGTATACCGGAAGGCTGAATCGAGGCTCAGGTGCCGGTTTATCCGGTATCGAATCCGCGGCTGAATTTGAAATGTTCGCTCATCGATATCCGCCGTGGCCAATTCACCGGCGTTCGCCTCGTTTATATAATAGCCGCCGCTGCAGTATATAAACCAGGCGTCGGTCAATTGTTGATTGACGGAAACGACAAAGGCGGTTCGATTCGTCGTTCCGTTTCGGCCACTGGCGTTTTTCACGTCATGATTCGCGGAGATATCGAGACTGGAATATTCGCCCTTGAATGTAATACCCAGGTTCCCGATAAGTCCCGATGAGTCGTTAGTCACTTTTTCGGTTTGAAGCACGGGAATGAACGATGGTAATAAAATAACCATCCGGCTTTCCGTTTGCTCCGTTCGGGTAAAACGTCCGCCGATTTGAGCGTCCAGGGTTATCGTCTCGTTGATTTTTCGATTGATGCCGGTTGAAACCCAATAGTTCCCGATATCGGACAGATCGTAATTATAGCTCGTATACCCCAATTGCGTACTCCATCGGGTTTCCGGATTAAACGATCGGGAATACACGATAGTCCCACTCCAGGAATCATAATCCGAAGTGGGAACATTCTCATAATTTTCCTGCTCAAATGAGACGGAGCCGTCAACGGCATCTTCTTCCGAGATAAGATAATTTCCGGACACCCCAAATTGCCAATTTTTTCGAAGAGAATCGTTCTGCAACAATCCCGTGGTCTCCAAATCCCGCTCTCTCCGTGAATCCTTGAGATAATTGAGCTGCGCAGCCGCCGAAAACCGTTCATTGAGCCTTTGAGAGGCATTGGCGCCAAATAGTTGGTCGGTTTTATCGAGTTCATCGTTTTGACGATACATGATCCGGTCCAATCCGGCGGAAGCGGATGCATTCGTCGTCTCGGTATCAATGGCCCATTTTATCTTGGGTGAAACGGTGGTCACGAAATCTTCCTCTTTCTTCGACGCCGAATAAAAGAGATTGTCGTTATATTCCTCTCTGGCGCCGATCGAAAGTACCAGTGAATGATCCTCTCCGTAAAGTCCCCCCGGAAAGCGCACCATCAACAATGCAAACATCAAACCGAGTGTTACCTTTTTCCTCACATTCTCCTCCCATATTATGGCGCGACGATGACATCCCCGCGCATTAATCGAATATTTTGCTCCAGATTAATCCCTTTTACGACCTCATTATAATTAAACCTGAAAATTTGTGTTGCATTGTCTCTTTCGCGAATGATCTGAACGCTGTCCTTTTTAGCAAACGGGTTCAATCCACCTGCCATGGCCAGAGCCTGCAAGATGGTCATATTCCCTTGAAGCGGATATCGCCCGGGCTGATTGATTCTTCCGATCATATAAATCAACATGCTGTTTGCCTGTTGCACGCTGATATCGACAAAGGGGTCGGGAACATAGCGGGCGAGTTGATCATCCATCTCTGTTTCCAACACTTGAACCGTCTTTCCCGCAGCCTTTATTCGACCGATGAGCGGGAAATTGATCATTCCATCCGGCAGAATGGGAAGCACCTTTGACAATGACTCATCCTTCCAAACGGAAATTTGAATGACATCGCCCACGCCGAGCACATATTGCGTGCTGAAAAGATCTTCCTTCCCCGGCTGATCGCCTCCCGAATTCACCGATGCCGTTTCGGCTCCGGTCAACGTATTCTCCTCCATCGCCACTTCCGATTCGGCCGGTTCACGTTTGGGTATGGTCTGAACCCTTTCCTTTTTGCTACCCCAAGGCAAGAGAGAGCTAAAAAAATCATCCCGGCGTCCCTTGGATTTTTCCGGTTTCACCTTGCCGTTTTCCACGGCCCCCCGGGTCTGCCCGGAACCCGATCGCTTTTCTCCTTTCGGGGTGGGCTCACTTCGATCAACCGCCGGTTTGTCTTCATTATACCCATCTTTATAACTATAGTTACCGCTTTCAGTCTCTCCTTGCTTCATCTGCCGGGTCTGACCATCCATCGCCGCCTCCGGAAAAAGACTCAGACCACTTCCCGCGTATAAGGGACAACCGACCAAGCAGGAAATCAGTATAGCGATACCGCCGCTGAAAAGCCGCCTCATGTTTGACTCCTTCTCAAATCAAAATTATCCCCGCGTTTTCAATTCCTGATAAATTTTTGAGGCTTCGTCTTTTCCGAAATATTTATTTTCGCTGTCAATGGCTATCTTCAATTTTTCCCGCGCCTCCGCCAATCTTCCGGCCTTATAGAGGGCCATGCCAAGATGGTAGTTTAAAACACCGCTTTTGGGAGCCTTCTCATACAGCGGCCCAAGAATCTCCAGAGCAAGATCCGTTTCTCCCAGCTTATAGTGTATCCAACCAATCGTATCGGTTACAATGGCATTGCCCGGGTTCAGTTGATCCGCCTTTTTGGCTAAGTCCATGGCCCGTTTCCAATCCGCTTTATCGGTGCGATGCTCCACCAGCAGAAACGCCAAATTGTTGGCGGCATTCCAGAGGTTGGGAATATTCTTCAGGGCCGTTTCAAAGGTGGCAATCGCTTTTTCACTCTCCTTTTTTTCCTCATACAGGGCGCCAAGCGTCATATATGCAGAGACATTCAAAGGATTTGCCGTCAATGCCTTTTCCAATTTTTGTATGGCTTCACCGGTCTTGTTCTGCTTTAAGTACAGGGCTGCCAAATTGTTATGGGGCTCCTGCCACTCCGGATTGATATCCAGGGCCTTCTGAAACGCTTTTTCCGCCTGATTATAATCCTGCTTCGCGTAGTAGATTTTACCCATCAGGTTATGGGTAAAAAATTCTTTCGGGTTGCTTTCAAGCCGTTTAGTGCATAGCGCCATCGCCCGATCCGGTTGATTCCGCTTTACGTAGAACTCCACCAAGGCCTGAAACATTTCAGCGGAATTGGGATTTGTGCGATAGCCCTCTTCCAGCTCGGATTTGGCCTTTTCCCAGTTTTCCCCTCCGATATAAAGCGTTCCCAACTTCAAATAGCCGACCGGAGCGTTGGGGGCTTTTCTTTTAATCTCATTATACTCACGACTCGCATTGCCTTCATCCTTCAGCATGACATAATAATCCCCCAGGGCTACCTGGGCGCGAATGTCCTTGGGATCATCCGTCACTATCTTTCTCAATAACGCTTCTGCCCCCTTGAAGTCCTGTTTCACCACATATGCCCGGGCAAGCGCATCCATGAGCATTTTTGATTTTGGATCGACCTTCAAGCCGCGCTTAAGGGTATCGATCGCCAACATGATCTCCTTATTTTTTTTATGCGCCTCGGCGAGCTTGACGTATCCACTCGGAAAGTCGGGTTTTTCATCCACCACGGTTCTGAAAGAAGAAACGGCGTTCGGGGCATCATTCCGAAATAAAAATAACTGCCCCTTTACATAGTTGCCATCGACGCTTTTCGGGTTTTTCGCCAATACTTCATCCACGTATTTTTCCGCGTTCGCCACATCCCGCTGCGACAGATATATATTTGCCAGGGCATTTTTGATATCCAATACTTCCGGCTTTTCCGAATCCTTGGATTTATTCAGCGTCCCGATCAATGTGTCAATCGCCACCGTGGGGTTTTTCAACTTCAGATATAACTCACTCAACGCCATGCTGAGCTTATAGCCCTCCGGTATCTGCGACATACCGACTTTCAACACCCGCTCGGCGTCTTTCACCTGATCCTTCTCAAGATAAAAATTGGCCAGGCGCACCCTGTTTTCCTCATTATTGGGGTCCGCATCGATAATGCCGTTTAACAACCCAAGGGCGTCCTCCTTCCGCTCGGAGATCCAATAAAGCGAAGCGAGGTTAAACTTATGCATCATATTATTCGGATCCAGATCAACCACTTTTTTAAGTGCATTCTGGGCAAGGTCATATTTTTTATTTTGCCTGTAATAGTTTGAGAGGATCAAATGCAGGATAATCGATTCCGGATTCTTCTTAATTCCCTCATCCAGTGTCTGCTCTACCTGGCTCTCCTTCTTTTGCTTGGTGTACAATGACGCCAACAGCAGATAAACATCCGGTCGACATTCGCCTTTCGACATGATTTTTCGCAGGTGGTTTTCGGCCTCCTCATCCCTTCCTTCGGCAATCAGAACGGACCCCTCAATGAGCAGGGCGTCGGGACTCTCGGGTTCGGCCTTTAGGACAAAATCAAGCTTTTCCCGCGCCTCGAAGTTTTTTTTCTCCGCCAGCAAAAACTTCACCAGCTCCAGTTGAGCCTTCATATTATTCGGATCGAGACTGACGGCTTTCGAAAAGAGAGCGTAGGCGGTTTGCATGTTTTTATTTTTAATATCGAGCATGCCGAGCATGTAGTAGCCATTCGAAAATTTCGGATCGATCTGAATGGCATTTTTAAAACTCAGCGAGGCCTGAACATAGTCCTTTTCTTCATAATAAGCCACGCCTTTTTTGTAGAATTTTTCTCTTTTGGCTTCAGGCGAACTGCATCCGGCAATTCCCAACACAGCCAATGCGATGAGCAGGCCTGTCATCATCTTTTTATCGAGTTGTCTCATTTTTCCTCCAAATTTTCCGTTCACAATGTCTTAATAACGCCATTATAGGCCTACGCCCGAATCGCTTCCCGCAGCTTTTTTGGGATGACGGATTCCCTTTCAACTTCAAATCGCCCCTGTTTATTCATTTCGCCATATTCTTCCGGCCCCGGCTCGCCCTTCACCTGAACCGGTTCCGGCGGGGTACAATAGGTCGGGACCAACTCGAGGAATTTGTCACGCAGGGCAATATTATCCCGTTTCTCGATCAAGGCCTTTATGGCCGGAATCTGCCGGTGAATGAACGCCTCTTCCAATGGGCTTGACACCGCCGCTCTGATTCGCGGATGCAGGGTCTCCGTATGCCGCTCATTGGTATTGAAAAGCTCTTCGTACATTTTTTCTCCGGGACGAAGCCCCGTGAATTTGATATCAATCTCCTCATAGGGCCGCTTTCCCGAAAGCGTTATCATCTTTTCCGCCAATTTCAGGATCTTGACCGGCGCTCCCATGTCCAGAACGAATATTTCCCCGCCGTCGCCCATGCATCCGGCCTGCAGAACCAACTGCACCGCTTCGGGAATCGTCATGAAAAACCGTTCTATTTCCGGATGGGTGACCGTGATGCAGCGCCCCTCCTTTATCTGCCGTTTAAAAATAGGGATCACACTCCCCGCGCTTCCGAGAACATTCCCAAACCGGACGGTGATGAACCGCGTCTTCCCCTGTTGATTGAGGCCCTGCACGATCATTTCGGCAATCCGTTTCGTGACCCCCATGACGTTGGATGGGTTAACGGCCTTGTCCGTTGATATCATGACAAACCGTCTGACACCTGCCATCATCGCGGCTCTCGCCACATTGTAGGTACCGATGATATTGTTGTAGGCGGATTCAATGGGCGTATGTTCCATCAGAGGGACGTGCTTGTAGGCGGCCGCATGGAAAATGACTTCAACCGCCATTTCCTTTACAATTTTCTCCATTCCGATGGCATCGTTAATTGAGGAAACCAGTCCATGAAAAGGCACATTCGGAAAACGCTCTCTCATCTGCAGCTGAAGGTCATAAAGGCTGTTTTCGGATCTCTCCACAACCACAATTTTACAAGGCTGGTAAGACGCAACCTGCCGGCATATCTCCGACCCGATGGACCCGCCGCCACCGGTGATCAACACGGTTTTCCGGCACAGATACTTTTCGATTTCAGCCATGTCGATATTAACCGGAGGCCGCTCCAGCAAATCTTCAATTTCAACTTCCCGAATATCACTGATGGTGACCCGCTCGGTTAAAAGATCTTCTATTTGCGGAATGGTTTTGAACGGCACCTGGAACAGTTTCAATTCGTCCACCGCCTTATCCATCTGCGTTTGTGTCGCCCCCGGCCAGCACAACACGATGGCGTGAATTCCGGAATATTTTTTTTTCAGGGTGCGAAGTTGCTGAACCCCCCACACGGGAATATCGCTCACTCTCGAGGCGCGGGAAGTTGTCTTAATTTCCGGGTCAATCAATGCCACCGGACGGTAATCACTCTCCGCGTTGCTGAGAAGTTCCTTCAAGAGGGGCTGGGTTTTCAACACCGGACCGAAAAGCAAAATCTTTTTTATTTCGCCGTGAGGCCTCGCCTGTTTAAAATATCTTTCCCGAAGGCTTCTGACGAGAAAGCGAACACCGCCATTCAGCGTAATACAGAAGACCATCTCGGCCAAATACAAGTGTTCCGAAACGGTCAGATAATCAACTAAAAGCCCAAGGATATAGAATAACAGCGTGCCGATGATGGCGGCGCGAATGATGTTGGTCAGATCTTCAAAGCCGACATAACGCCACATGCCCTGAAACAGATCGTGGTACATAAACACTCCGATACGGATGACCAGTAAAAACATAATGGTCCTCGCAAAGGTATGCCACACGATACTGTCAATGCTGCCCCCATTGATCAGGCAAATACTGTAAAAATAGCCCGTGGTGAAGAGAATGACGTGAAAAACCAGCGTCACCCAAAACCGTGCGACCACCGTCCACTCGATAATTTTTTTGACGAATGCAATTCGATAGAATGCTTTCATTGCCATGGAAATAGTTCCCGGGCCGAATGTTGTTCCCGGCCTTGACACTCATACCGGTTCAGCGGTTGATTACGGTAGATACCCATTGATCTCCATGGAAACGACAAGAGTAAGGCGATCGAGATTGTCACGGCAAGCGGGCAGGTTTCCCTCTGAGGAAATCGGCACGATCAGTCGAACGAGCGCGCCGGCCATTCTTCGACGCCAGATGCCATTATATCCGCAGGTATCAACAGCTAAAGACTTTTTCATCATGCGATCGACGCTCTTTGATTGTGGATACTTGGAACTGTTTCCCCAACTTTCTTTATCTTCATGTCACCTCAAACAGCAGCGCGGATTTGAGAAACTCAACCAAGCGATTTGTCTTCAAACTCTTTTCCGGCAACTTTCCGTGCATCAGATAGCTAACGCACTCGATCATGCTGCCCCACAGTTCAACGGCTTCGTTATAGACCATTTTACATTGCCGACCGGACCATCGAAAGGGCGATCCCGAAAAAGACCCCGGATCGGTCTCGCACATGAAAACCGAGACCTTCTCACCGACAAGCATCATCCGCAACAGTAAAGACGACCGGGGCATATGCCAGGAGTCGGTCACCAGAATCACCTTCGCTAATTGATGCTCACGGATCAGCCGGCCGGCAAGAAGGGCATTTTGAAATGTACTGTCAGCTCGATCTTCAACCAAGTGCCGCCAGACACCCGAACGAGCATACTTGATATCGTAATACGTTCTGACACCGGTACTTGCGGGCGAAATGATCAGATACGGGGCATATCCGTGATTTACCAGCTGATACCCTTTATTATTCCGGTCGGGTGCGCCGTGAAACACCACCACCACATCCGCCAGTTCGATTGCCCGATCGGCTGTAAGGATGCGGTAAAAATAAGCCGCCTCAATGAAAAGGATGGAAAACCCCGCTATAAAGCAGCAGATTGATATTTTTATGAAAGTTTTAAACAACGTTGCCTACCAACCTCTTCGCCCCTTTTCCTTGTCTTAAATTTTCTTTACAGATCCGGTTTTTCTGACCACCGCCACCACCCGTTCCAGATCCGCTTCCGTCATCGCTGTCCCCGACGGCAGGCAAAGCCCGTGCGCAAACAAATCCTCGGCCACAGCCCCTTCAACCGCCCGTGCCCCATAACGCCGTCCTTTCTCCTGCCCCCTGCCCCCTCTATCTATTTCAAACACCGGCTGCAGATGCATCGGTTTCCATACCGGCCGGGATTCGATATTTTCCGTCTCAAGCGCCAGTCTCACCGCTTCCCGATCCACGCCGAAAACCTCCGGTGAAATGAGAATCACCGTCAGCCAGCGATTGCTCCGGCCATAGTCCGCCTCCGGCATGAACTCAATTCCCGGAATGCCGTCAAGCGCCTTTTGATAATAATCAAAAATTTCCTGTTTTCTTTTTACCCGTTCCGCCAGCGCCCGCAGCTGTCCTCGTCCGATCGCCGCAACGATGTTACTCATCCGGTAGTTGTATCCGATTTCCGTATGTTCGTAATGGGGAAAAGGATCCCGCGCCTGCTGGGACCAGAACCTTGCCTTTTCAATCAATGCCCCATCGTCGGAGGCCAGCATTCCGCCGCCGGAAGTGGTGATGATCTTATTGCCATTAAAGGAAAATATCGCCGCCCTGGCACCCCCCCCGGCATGCATCATTGCTCCCGGATTTTCTCCCGCGCTAAGCCCGTCGCGCCGGTACCACGCTCCGACCGCCTCCGCCGAATCACACACTACCGGAACCCGGTACCCGTCACAGATTTTCAGAATACGCTCAAGATCACAACACTGCCCATAGAGATCCGTCGGCACGACCGCACCGGGAAGTTTTCCATTTTCGGCGCACCGTGCCAGCTCTCTTTTCAGCAAATCCGGATCCATGTTCCAGCTCTCGCAATCCGCATCGATAAACACCGGCCTTGCTCCCAGAAAGGTGATCGGGCTGACGCTGCCGATAAACGTCAACGTCGAAGCAAAGATTTCATCGCCCGGGCCGACCCCAAGGTATCGAAGCGCCAGATGCATGGCAGCCGTTCCGCTCGTCAGGGCCACGCAATGGGCGAAACCGGTCCATTCCGAAAATTCCCGTTCAAAGGCATCGACCTGGGGGCCTAATGGAGCGATATAATTGCTGTCAAAAGCATCCTGTACGAACCGGATTTCCTGGCCGGACATATGAGGAGGAGAGAGGTAAATGCGACCCGGTGATGGAGACATCGAATGATTTACTTTTGAAATTAAGGACATGGGAATTTAGTGGTGAAAAATCTTTTTTAATGGTTAAATTCTGTGCTTACCTTTGCTGCCTCACATGAAAATACGTTGCGTTCGTTCTAACTCAACAATGATAAGAAGGTGGAAATTTCATTTAGTGACGTGACTTCAATGCAATCTCCCGGTGTGGCTATATCTTCGTGGAGAGAACCGGCCCGTCGAATGCGAATCGACGGTAACCATGATTTCCTGAACCAGGTAATCATCCCTGTCCCTAATTTTCCTCAAACGCATCCATAACACATCGAAATTCCACGCCGCTCTTGTGCGGCGGGGAAAGAAAAATCCGCGCCGGTACCGCTGTATGCTGTATGGTTGTTTATGAATGGATCATACCGGGTTGCCCGCTTTGCTGCTTTAGAAGCTGTTTGATGTTCTTTACTTTAAGGCAGGTATCCCTCAAGCTCTTTTGATACGGTCAATGCAAATCCGTCAAGCGTCTTTCGTGCTTTTTCCACAGAGCCATCCGAGAGGACCGGCGTGATGAGCCTCACGAGCGCGCCATCGGTTCGCCGCCGAAATACGCCATCGAAAGCAAGAAAAAATTTTGCGGAATATTCGCTGGTGAAGTTTCTCCCCCTGCCCTGGTACCAATAATAAACAAGCTGTCTAATGTCATTTTTTTCGACTACCAACTCATTGAAACGAAGCGTCTCCCCCCTCTTCCCGGTTGTTTGGTCATCATTGAGTTCGCGAACCCGGCTTTGGTGAATATACCATCCATCCCCCGGAAGGCATAGCTTCGGTGAATGCACAAAATCTCCCAGCTTTCGCTGGTACTCATAATAAGCGGTATAAAAGGCGACTGGGGTGTAGCCATCCAGTTGATAATTTATTATAATGTAGTCTTGTGCGCCGACCCTGTCCCATATTTTCGGATCCATCCTATCCGTACTTCCCTGCCATCCGTTCAAGGATATGGGGAAATTGGCCAGCGCCTTTTTCAAGGGCACCGGATTTACGCTTCCCAAATTATCGACAATCAAGTTTGCCGATAATATCAACGAAAATGCGATGGTTATCGGAATGATTTTTAACACCATCCCTTTTTTCTGAATGGGGTGCGAATTCAACGTCTCGGAAGCTTCTCTTTTTGATCCGGATAAGCGGCTTAATGATTGATCCACCAGAAGAAACAGGCCGAAACAGCACATAAAAACAGCCCACCCCGAAAAGGAGTGAAAAAACCCTTCCGCCACCTTCTGCCCCCAGAATGTCGATAAAAAGCCGGTACCGGCAATGCGCAGGACATTGGCAAAAATGGCAAGCGGAATGGTCACACAGACAAGAAGCAGGCGTTCCCACCAAGCCCTTCTTCTGAAGAATGCAAATAATATTCCTACCGTTAAAAGAGGCATGATGAAACGAATCCCATTGCAGGCCTGAGCCACCTCGAACTGCGTAAACCCCATGTCGATAACATTACCTTCCCGATAAGCCAACACACCGAATATATTCAATATATCGACAGATAGCCTGGAGGACAAAAGCTGCAAGGGAAAAGTGATATTGCGATACAAAAAACCGGGCAATGGCAACATGAGAAACAGAAATGCAAGAGGAAACTTTAGAATTTTAATAACTGCAAACCCGAAAGACAACCAGACACACCCGATCAGCAGTAACAATACGGAAAGCCGGTTGGTAAAGACATCGGCACCCAATTCGCCGATAACATGCGTAGCGATGGCGACAACGATAAGGAGCAACGCCCGCCAATCGGTCTCAATTTCAGCGCAAGAGAGTGCCGCGCGCTTTTTCCAAATAAAGTATAACGATATCGGCATGATAAGCAGTCCATGGGAGAAATCTTCATTCCCCATCCACTGCTGATAAAGGGCGGTAATAATGTGCCAATGCGCATAAAATATTAAAAGGACAAGGACCGAAAAACCTGCCCACCAATACCGTCGCGTTTCAATATCTATTTGCATGATTCCTCAAATAAAAGTGTTTATATGATTAAGGGGCGCAGAAAACACCAAAATGCCGGTAATGCCGCTTTTCAAGCCGGGCAATCGCATGTACGCGAATGCCCCGCGGCAATAAACGCGCGGCGTAGGGAGACTCTGATTTCTCTCCCGGCGGGCGGCGCGGCCTTGGATGCCATATCCGATCGCCATGGCGTCAAGAGGCCAGCCTTACTAGTGTCCCACCCCATGAATATCCGACACCAAACCCCACAAGCATTACCAAGTGACCGGGCCTCAACCATCGATCCATTTGGGCCTGCCTCAGCGCTATTGGAATGGAGCAGGATACGGTGTTTCCGAAATCGGCGATATTGAGGTAGTATTTTTCCTTCGGAATTTTCAGTTTCTGTCTCAAGTGCTCCAGCATGAATTTATTGGCCTGATGAAAAATAAAACGATCGATTTCCCCCATCTCCTTGCCGCATTTTTTCAGCAATTGATCCAAACACCGGGGCACGACCTGAAGTGTGAAATTAAATATGGCGGATCCATTCATGCAGAGATAATTTCCGGGAATTTCCGCGCATTGAGATGAGGGATTCGCATCCAGGTAACTGGCAAGATCCGGATATCTTTGACCGCCGACAGGCACGATCAGGTTTTCGGCGCCGGCGCCATCCGTGCCGAATACGAATGGCCCGATCGCGCTTTCCGATTCACGCTCATTGTCGTCTTCTCCCACAATCAGTGTAGCGGTTGCGGCGTCGCCGAAAATGGTTCTGACCGATCTGTCCTCCGGATGAATGTATTTGCTGTATGTCTCGGCGGTAAGGAGAAGGATGGTATGGGCCTGGCCGCTTTCAACTAACCCCTTTGCAATGCTCAGGCCGTAAATATAGCCGGAGCACCCGAGGTTGAAGTCCAATGCGCCCACATGGGTACCAAGCCCGAGTCGATCCTGAATCAGGCATGCGGATGTCGGCAAATAGTAATCGGGACTTTGGGTGCAAAATAGAAGATATTCTATTCTATCGGCGGAAATGCCGGTGGCGTGAATCAGCTTTCGGGCCGCCTTCACCGCCAAATCGGATGCGCATTCTTTTTCGCCGGCGATATGTCGGGCGTAAACACCTGTTTTCTTTCCAATTTTTTCTACAGACCAATCCGGATATGCTGTCGTCAATTGATCATTTGTAAGAACCGCCTCCGGCAAATAGTATTCGATAGCCTGTATTTTTGCTGTCACTGCCAACCGCCGCTTCCCCCCTCCTTGCTGAAATCGGCGATGCATCTGGCAGGGACGCCAAAGACGGTGGTCTTCGCAGCCGCCTTTTTCAGCACTACGCTGCCGGCGCCGATGACCGCATAATCCCCGACAACCGCCCCGGGCAGCACCGCTGCATGGCTGCCCATGAAAACGCCTTCACCCAGGAATGCAAAGCCTGTGACATCACAGTGTCCGCTTAGCGTGCTGCCGTCGCCGATCACGGCATCATGGCCGACAGTGGCGAATACATTCAAGGTCACAAATGAGCCAATCCGGACATTCGAGGTGACAACGGCCCCGGGGCATAAAATACTTCCCTCTCCGATGCTGCAGTTCTTTCCGATAACGGCAGTGGGGTGAATGAAGGTTGCAAATTGGCCGCCTCTCGCCTTTAGCGACCGACAAATTCGAAGCTTTTCCCTTGTATTCCCGAACGCACAAATAAACAGGTCATCGCTTTTCGGCTGGTAATGGTCCGGATCACCGAGAATGGGAAGATCAATTCCGTATCCGTCCAGCGCCTTGCTGTTTTTATCCAAAAAGCCTGATGCTTCATAACAAGCTGTCTTTTCAGTCGCTTCAAGCCATGCCAGCATCTCACGCCCGAATCCGCCGGCGCCGATAATCATAAGCCGTTTCATTTTTTTGCCCCTATCAATGTGCGCAATACCCGCCATCCACGACCATGGTTGTGCCGGTAATCCAGCGCGCCGTGTCTGCAAGCAGAAAGGCGATGGCATAGGATACGTCCATCGCGTCACCCAATCCCAAAGGATGCATTTTTTCAATAGCGTCGAACTGGTTTTCAGTCAGCTCCGATTTGAACCGCTCGGTCATCTCCGTTTTGACAACCGCCGGTGCAACGCAATTGACGCGGATATGCTCATGCGCCAGTTCCAGCGCCAGAGATTTGACCAGGGAGATCAAAGCCCCCTTGCTCGCACTGTAAGCGGCTGTTCCGCTCTGGCCAACGATACCCGCAACCGATGAGATAAAAACGATGCTGCCGGGTTCGGCTCTGACCGTTTTTTGTCGAAACCCTTTTGCAAGCGCAATGGATGCTTCCAGGTTGATTTTGAGGATGCTTTCAACATCGTTGTCTTTCAGAAATCTCAAGGGACAGACTAAATGTATGCCCGCGCAGTGCACCATGCCGTTTAGCCGGCCGTATCGGCCGGAAACCGCCTTCAACCATCCAGGTATGCTCCGCGTTTTGTCCAGCTCCATGATTTCCTGGTGATGCCCTGTACCGGCCAAAGAGTGAAATGATTCCTCCAGCTTTGTCTTGTTCCGGCCCACCAACACCAGGTTGGCGCCCAACTGACTCAGAAGCATGGATGTAGAGCGGCCGATACCGGATGATGCACCGGTCACCAGGATGCGTCTTTCATTCAACGCCATAGGATTCACAACAGCTGTTTCCATTTTTTTCCCTATTCGCAGCTGATAATGTCTGAAATAAACAAGGGCCCGCATGACAGGGCGATTCCGGCCCAGGAGTAACCCACGCCGAAACCCGCAAGTACCAGTCGCTTCCTTTCCGCAACCAGCTTTTCCTTGAGGACCGCGTTCATCGCAAGAGGAATGGATGCGCAACTCGTGTTGCCGTACGACCCGATGGCGGTAATGAATTTCTCCTCCGGAATTTTGAGCTTTTTACGAAGATGATCCAGAATAAACTTGTTTGCCTGGTGAAAAACAAAGTAATCGATATCATCCATCGACCAATTTGCCCGGCCCAGAATATCTTCAACCAATTTGGGGACGCATTTCAATGTAAAGGTGAATATTTCGGCACCGTCCATAAAAAGCTCCCGGTCGCTGCGCTCACCTTCATCCCGCGCTGAAACCCCATGGTTTTTTATTCCGAAAGGGTTTCGAAATCCGCCTCCCGGCACAATTAATTTATCCTCTCCGAGACCATCCGTTCCTAGAACAAAAACCATTTCTTCTGCACGATCGTCCAATTCCACCGCAGTCGCCGTGCCGGCGTCTCCAAAAAGCGGGGCTGTCGAGCGGTCACGCGGGTTGCAAATTCGGCTGATCGTATCGCCCGCAAGCATCAAGCCCTTTTTAATCTTGCTGCATTTCATCAGGTTGGAAATCACCCACAATCCGTAAACATATCCGGAACAGCCCAAATTAACGTCGAATGCTGCACAATTTTGTGATAGAGACAATCTGGTTTGAATGGTACAGGCCGTAGCGGGCAACAGATAATCGGGAGTTTGTGTGACGTTGATCAGAACCTCTATTTCTTTTCTATCCCATCCCAACCCTTCCAGCAAACACTTAGCCGAACTGACGCACAGATCAGACGCGCACATGCCCCTTGACACCACATGCCTTTGATGAACGCCCGTGTTTTTTACTATTTTCTTAACCTCTTCAACGCCGAACAATTCACCACTGTCTTCCGGTGTGATCACAGCGGCGGGCACCGCGCAACTGATGCCGGATAGTTTCACCCCGGATATTACGGCTTGCGTCATGAGGGGTCTCCATCAAGCGGGTCTGACTTCGTTAGGTTACCATCCAGAAGCGCCATCAAGTCTGTTACGGCTTTTGCCTTTGAAATTTTCTCGGGTGGGACGATGAGCCCGAAGTGTTCATCCAGCATCGCAATAAATCCAAGCATGGCCATTGAGTCCCAACCTTCAAAATCAGTTAACATATCTGTTTCCTTTATCGTTCCGGGCTCAGCTTCAACAATGTCTTCCAACAGTAAAAGAAATTCACTTATTTTCATAATAATACCTGTTATACCTTCTCGTTTCTGTAGGTTGTTACGGAAAAGCGTTTGGAAATGCAGGAACCGATGCTTACGGAGCATCTTTTTCGCAGCAAAAACTGTTTGAGAATTTGCCGTGCTTCCTCTTCCATCGACCTGCCGCTTTCGGCGGCACTCACGCGAAGACTTGCTTTCAACGATTCGTCGATATTTCTCAAAGTCAAGTTGGCCATATCTTTCAGGCCCCCTTTCGCATCGAATGTGCAATCCATGTATGCGATGCAATTATTGATGTCAAAATTTATTGATCGAATGGCCCAAACGACGATCACGATGGCACCGGTCAATAACCACGCTATTGCATTATATCATACCCCATAAATTCCGCCATGGTCGCTTCCCCTTTGTAACTGATCCCTTCGCGGCCAAGCACCTTTTTGATCGTCATCAGAATAATTTTCATATCCAGCCCAAAAGACCGATTATCCACATACCATACATCCAGCGCAAATTTTTTATCCCATGAAATCGCGTTCCGGCCGTTTACCTGTGCCCAACCGGTCAGGCCCGGCTTCACCTCATGGCGTCTCGCCTGCTCCGGCGTATATTTATCCAGATATTGCATCAACAACGGCCGAGGCCCTACCAGGCTCATTTCTCCCTTGAGCACATTCATCAACTCCGGAAGCTCATCCAGAGAACTCGCTCTCAAAAACCGGCCAAAAGCAGTCAAGCGATCAGCATCGGCAAGCGGTCGGCCGGATGCATCCCTGGCATCGCGCATCGTGCGGAATTTATGAATCGTAAACGGCCGGCCATGAAGTCCGGGCCGGATCTGCCTAAAGACAACCGGGGAACCGAGCTTTTTTTTGACCGCCAAGGCAACGATTCCCAGGACCGGAGATAAGAAAACCAAGCCCATGAGAGCGCAGGCGAAATCAATCAGCCGTTTTATATATCGACGGTACATTTTGATGGGGGACCGGTTACGAATCCGAGCTGAGCGGGTGACCTTCCCGATTCCGTTTCGATGCAACGTCTCGGGAAGAGACGAATACCGGAAGGAGCGGACAACAGTGGATTCAAAGATCAGCGATTACTTGCGGGCAACAGCCCTGGACGGCGTCGCTTGAACGCTGAATGGTTTTTCGGCCAAAAATCGCCATGCCGGCTCGGCCTCAGGGATTTCCCGCTCGACGCCGGGCGGGTATTCGTGAAAAAGCAGACGGCCAGTCGCCTGTGGCCAGCGCGCATGACCCAAGGCCATCGCCCTCGACTCCCGCCGCCGGGTTTGAGCCTCAGCCAGACTCCAGCAGGTGTTGATAAAAAGGGTTCCCTCCCCGTCACACAAATCCACTTCGCTTCCGTCGATATAATAGAAGAGATCCTTTCGGGTGCGCCGCACCTCCAGATAAACTGCCGTTTCCAGCTTATGGCCGACATCGCGGCCCGGGTTTGCCTTGAAGGCCGCCACCAGACCCGGATCGATGACATGCAGTTTCCTGGGATTGTGCGCCTGCTTTCGCAGGGATTGCTCCTGTCTGGGCACAAGGAACACCAAAAAGGCGTCCTCCAGATAGCCAAGATATTCGAACAGGGTATTCTTGGAGACATTGAAACCGAGAGACCCGAAATCCCGGTGCAACTTGCTGACGTTGATCAGTCCGGCCGTATTACGAAAAGCGTGGCGCAGCAGTTCGCGCATCAGTTTCTCATTACGAACACCATATCGCTCGACGACGTCCCGGTAGAACATAAGGGATGCGTATTCCTCAAGAATGAGCGGCCGCAGCGTTTCGTCCGCCAGCACAATCTCCGGAAAGCCGCCCCATGCCAGGTAGGCTTCCAATGCCCCGCGAATGAGACTATCGTTTTCAGCGCTATGGGGGATCACCGCAATGTCACGGAAGGCAAGCGTCTCCCGAAAGCTCAGCGGGAAAACCTCCAGCGTGATGCAGCGGCCTCTCAGCGCGGTGGCCAGGTCGCGCGTGAGCAGTTGCGAGGATGAGCCGGTGACATACACCTCCACATCCTCGGTGTCCTGAATGCGGCGCACCCACCTCTCCCAGCCGGATACGTTTTGCACTTCATCCAAAAACATAAACACCCGCTGATTGAGCGTCTCGGGATACAGCTCCTGCAAACACCGCAGCACCAGATCCAGCTCTTCGGCACGTATGGGATTGAGCCGGTCATCCTCGAAGTTCAGATAGACGATACAACGACGGTCAACGCCCTGTCCGGTGAGGCGGCGGATGGTATCAAAGAAAAGAAAGGTCTTGCCGGACCGCCTCACCCCGGCCAATCCGACAACCTTACCCGATCCCGTCGGCAGGACAAGCTCGCGGGGACGACTGACAGGCAGCGTCCGCTCCGCAAACTGGCGAAGAACATATTTAAGGTTGTCACTATTCATGACAACAATTTATATGAAATCGTCCCTCTATGCAAGGACAATATGGCGGCCGACCGCAGATTGCCGAAACGATCTCTCACGAAAAAAGCTTTAAAAACTTATGATACCCGACATCAAAAGATAAAAACCGGTTATAAAACAACTTACCCTTTTCGCCCATCCGTTTTCGCTCTTCGATCGTCATGGCGAATAATTTCTGAATTGCCGAAAGCAGTTCACCGGGATCTTCCGGTGCGCATCCGATACCGGCTCCCGCTTGCTGAATCAGACTGGCCGCATCTCCCCTGACGGCCATGATGATCGGAATACCGGCAGCCAAATAGGCTTGCGTTTTTGAAGGAATCGTAATTCTGAATAAGGGGTTATCGATTAGATGAACCAATAATGCATCCGCAATAGACCAAATTCTATTCATTTCCTGCAGGGACTGCCTTGGAATGAAAACCACATTTTCAAGCATCAGCGACGCTGCCTTGGATTTCAAGCGCTCGAGCTCAACACCGCCGCCAACGAGAACAAATCGCAATACGGGCAATTCGTTCCGGGAAAGGCTGGCCGCCGCCAGCACCGTATCCATGCCCTGCATCCGTCCCATTGTGCCGGCAAAGACAATGTTAAACGTTTCCGTTAAGGCGAATTTTTCTCTGAAATCGACGGATTTCTCTTTTTTCCAACCGGCCGCCTCATCGCACCAGTTATAAATGACCTCAATGCGCTCTCTGGCCACCCCGCGTTCAACAAGAGCTTCCTTGAACCCGGGTGACAGGACTGCAATCTTGTCGGCCTGGCGGTAAGCCCAACAGCACCATCGTTTCAAAACGCCCTGGATCATCCGATGATTCAGCATCCCGGAGTTACTCACGGATTCAGGCCACAAGTCCTGAACATCATATACGATTTTGCATCCGCTTATTTTTCTTAAAAGCACGGCCGCCCATGACAACGTAATCAGATTGTATACATAAACGACATCCGGCCTTTTTACCAGAAGCGGTCCGAGCAATAACGCGGATACTGAAAAGCTCAAGTAGGTCAGGATGCGCTTTACGCTGGATCGATCATGGCTTGGAAACAGTGCGACGCGGTTAATCGGAATTCCCTGCATGATTTCCCTCCGGAAAAGACGCACCCGATATCCCGGGTAAAGCTTCCCGCCCGGATAATTCGGGAAACCGGTAAGCACTTCGACCTCATGCCCTTGCGCTTTGAGCTTTTCAGCAAACGGCAACCCTTTGAAAAACGGTTCCGGTTGGAACCATTGAGTGAGAAACAGTATTCGCAATCGAGTCCGCTCGCCGTGTCGGAAACAAACGCCCGCATCCGATCAAGGAATTGAAATGGCAGGAAAAAATCTACCTGTTATGATATACGCTTCTCTGAACATAATGGGTATAGCTGAGAATCACCCGGACGACTTTTTCGCTCACATTGACGGCCTTGTAATCCTCCACCATGCGCAGCAGGCGGCTGTTGCCCGACGGCTGAGATTCAAGAATGCTTAGAGCTTGAAGAACCGTTTGCAGATCCATGCCCGTCAACATGACCGCCCCCTCTTCAAACCCCTCCGGACGCTCATGAGAATCGCGAATATTGAGGGCGGGGAAGTTGAGGATAGAACTTTCCTCGGTAATGGTACCACTGTCTGAAAGAACACAGCGGGCACTGATCTGAAGATGGATATAGTCACTAAATCCCAACGGTTTATTGAGTTCCACAAGGGGATGAAGGGATATCTTTCGAGATTCTATCTTGTTCCGGGTGCGCGGGTGGGTCGAAACAATAATGCGTTTTTGGTAGCGTTCCGCTAACCCGTTAAGAAGGGTAATAAGACCTTGGAATTGCTGCAAGGCGTCAATATTTTCTTCCCGGTGGGCGCTTACGAGGAAAAAATCACGAATGCTCAGCCCGAGGCGCCTCAACACATCGGAGGTATCCACTTGTCCCATGTATGCCTGCAACACTTCAAAAAGGGGGCTGCCGGTTTTGATAATCCGGTCCGGCGGGAAACCTTCCCGCAGCAGGTATTCCCTTGCAATGCTGCTGTAAGGCATATTGATATCGCTGATATGGTCGATAATTTTGCGGTTGATCTCTTCGGGTACCCGCTGATCAAAACACCGGTTGCCGGCTTCCATATGAAATACGGGAATTTTCCGGCGCTTGGCAGCGTAGGCAGCCAAACAGCTGTTGGTATCCCCCAGGACGAGAAGCGCATCCGGTTGTTCCCGTTCCATCACCGGGTCGATGCGGGCGATGACGTTTCCAACGGTCTCGCAGGCGGTCTTGCCGGCGGCATTGAGGAAATGATCGGGCTTCCGAAGTTCCAGTTCGTCAAAAAAAATCTGGTTCAGTTCAAAGTCGTAATTCTGACCGGTATGAACAATGACCTGATCCATGTAACGGTCCAGCGCAATCATAACCCGGGAAAGGCGGATGATCTCCGGCCGCGTGCCCACCACCGTCATCACTTTCAGCTTACTCATTGGAACCCTTTCATACTTCCTCCCCGCTGGAGGCAATATAACCCTCTGCTAGACTTTTTCAAAGCAGGTATCGGGTTGCACCGGATCGAACCGCTCACTGGCCCAAAAAAGCGTCACCAAATCATCCTGCCCCACATTTTCAATGGAATGGGTATACCCCGGCGGAATATCCAGCACCCGATAGTCTTCACCCCGAACCGTATATTCGATCACATGATCCCTTTCGATATGCCTAAAGCGGATGATCGCGGAGCCTGCCAATATCAAAAACTTTTCGCACTTCGTATGGTGAAAATGATTCCCCCGGATAATGCCAGGCCTCGTATGGCTCACAAAGATCTGCCCCATTGCGGGGGATTTAATAAATTCCGCGAGGCTCCCCCTTGAATCGGATTTGATATGCAAACCATACGCGAAATCCATTTCATCAAGATAACTTAAATAGGTTGCATACAAGGCGCGCTCAAATTCACTTTGAAAGTCCGGAAGCTGAAGGCTCTGTCGAATTTCCCGATACAACAGGATCTTATCCGCCAGTTCTCCCAGCGTTATCCTGCGGGCTGAAAGCGCCGCGGCAAATCTGAAGCCTGGCTCACCGATGGCCAATTCGCCGATAAACGCCTTCACCACATCATCGATATAGGTCAGTTCAATCTCATTGGCCGGGTCGGATATCCGGACGGGAAGATCGTGAGCGATGTTGTGGCAAAATGTCGCCGTCACCGAATTGTAATTTGGCCTGCACCATTTACCGAAAAGGTTTTTCAACCGATATGCCACACATTCAGCACCGCTATTTTCCGCAAACGCCTTCAACCGCATTTCGGCATGTCGTTTGCTGACACCATAAGGGTTTTCCTGTTCAGCTTGAATGGAGGAACTGAGCACAATTTTGGGGGCACGGCCGAGGTTTTCGAGCTTGCCGCAGATTTCATCGAGCGACCCCGAATTACCGGTTTCAAATTCCTCAAGGTCTTTCGGGCGATTCACGCCGGCAAGGTGGATGATGAAATCGACCTGCTGCAAAGCGGCATCGAGATGATCCGGCGGGGTATCGACATCACATTCAAATAGGACCACATCTTTCCGTCGATGCAACACTGAGCAGAGATTCCTTCCGACAAAGCCTTTTGAGCCGCTGACCAATACTTTCACAACCAACTCCTTTATTTACCTTTCGTTATCAGACCCTTGAAATTGATGGTGTTCTCAGGATGCCTGATATGCAAAAAAGATGCTCTTACATTGCACTGTTAAGCCGCCACTCTTTCCCCCCGCATCGCCAGCCGCACACACGATAGCTTCATCAGAAGATCACACATTCCCTCCACATCTTTTTGCTCCGTATTGTGCGAGTTATAATCATTTTGAAGGGTAACTTCTTCGCGGCCTTCGCTGAAATATTGGGAATAATTCAGATCCCGGTTATCCGCAAGCACCCGGAAATAGCCGCCGAGATCCTGAGCGGCTGAAAGCTCTTCCCGAGTCAGCAAGGTCTCATACAGTTTTTCCCCGTGGCGCGTTCCTATGACCCGAATCTCAGCCTTCACACCGAGCAATTTCATCAACGCTTTCGCCAAGGTCTCCAGGGTGCACGCGGCTGCCTTTTGAACAAAGATATCGCCGGGATGAGCATTTTTGAATGCATAAACAACTAAGTCCACCGCATCTTCGATAGTCATCATGAAGCGACTCATGTTCGGGTCGGTAATGGTGATGGGAAGCCCCGCCTGAATTTGCGAAAGGAATAGAGGGATCACAGAGCCCCGGCTGGCCATGACGTTTCCGTAGCGGGTAATGGAGATCACCGTTTTATCCCCCGCCACCCGGGACTTGGCCACCGCCAGCTTCTCCATCATGGCCTTTGAAATCCCCATGGCGTTGATGGGATAGACCGCCTTATCCGTGCTGAGCACGATCACGCGGGAAATCCCCGTTTCGGTGGCCGTGGAGAGTACATTTTCAGTTCCAATGGAATTGGTGTTCAGTGCTTCCAGAGGGAAAAACTCGCATGAGGGGACCTGTTTCAAGGCGGCGGCATGAAACACGAAATCCACCCCGGTCATGGCGTCCCGCAGGCTCCCCCTGTTGCGCACGTCCCCGATGTAGAATCTGAGCTTCGGATCGCCGAATGCCTTTCGCATGTCATCCTGCTTCTTCTCATCCCGGCTGAAGATGCGAATCTCTCCGATACCCGTATTTAAAAACCGGTCCAGCACCGCATTTCCAAATGTCCCGGTGCCGCCGGTGATCAGCAATGTCTTATTTTTGAACATCTTTGCGTCCTTTCACCGTCTCGTATAGTATCGTCAACTCCGTGCGCCCTACTTCAGGACACAGGAAGGCCGGTCCCCCCGCCCGCTGATCCAGCGGTAGAAAAGGGCCATTTCCCTTGCGATAGCGGGCCATTGATATTTTTCTTCGATGAGAATGCGACCCCGTTGCCCCTTTTCCCGGAGATCGTCATCCGGCGCGGCGAGCGCCTCCTTCAGGGCCGCAGCCAGGCTCTCCCGTTCTTTCCCCACATACCATCCGCAATCATGGTCCCGAAGATCGGCCCAGGGGGTGCCGTCCGTTGTGATCACCGGCACACCGTAGGAGAGGGCCTCGGCGACCACAATGCCGAAATTTTCTGAAAAGGTCGGTAGGACAAATAGGTCCGCTCTCTTGAGAAGCCGATCCTTTTCGTCCCCGAAAGCCGGTCCCACATACCGAACGTTTTTTTCAAGTCCCCGTTCAGCGATGCCGGCCAGAACATCCTTGAGGTGGTTCTGGTCGTCGTTGCCAGCCAGAACCAGTTCCCAGGAATCGGGCTTCAATTCCGCCCAGACGTCCAAAAGTTTGATGAGGCCTTTTTTCGGATGTATCCTGGACAGAAACAGGGCGGTCCGGGGCCGCCCTAAGTGGGGTTCCTTCTGAAAAGGCGCCGGTAGACAAACGCCCACGGGGATCACCGCAATGGGCTGCCAAAGGCCGAATTCCCGCAACTGCATGGCTTCCTGAACCGCCGTGGCGTGGAAGCCTGCGGCCCGGTTCAGATCCCTTCTCTGATAGAGCGCCAGCGCAAGTTTCTTTTTCCAGGCGCGGTAACCGATTGCCCAGGGCTCCAGGCAGCCGTGGGTGGAAATCACTATAGGAATTCCGGACCGCCTCGCCGACACGCTGGCGGCATGGATGCAGGTCGTCCAGAGGCTGTGGGCGTGAATCACATCCGGCGCCATACTTTGAATCCGCTCCCGGAGAACCGTTTTAAACCCGTCCCAATGAATAAACCGCCGTCGGGATTGGCGGGGTACTGTGGTGACGGCCACACGGGAATCGGAGAACCCGGGCTCCTCCCCGGAGGAACCGCCGGTGACAACACCGACCGTCTGGCCCTGTGCGATCAGGGCATCGCAGATGCCCCGCACAAACGGCCCCAGCCCGCCGCTGGCGCTGCCGATGCCGCCGACCACATGTAGACTTCCGCTTTTCAGCACCATGGGAGGTTCGATCTAAAGAAATGGTGATTACGCACTTGTTGAATTCCAGGGTGGTAAAGGGCATGGGGAGCCGGAATAGACATGGCGTAGCACGGCCATGAAGTAATCGGCGACTCGGGGGCCACCGATATTGAGGCTCCACTCCCGGATTTGTTTCCGTTCCCCTGCCGGAACACGGCCGCGTTCTATCCGGCGCAAAAGAGCCTCCGCCCATTTTCCTATATTTTCGGTTTGAACCGCTTCGCCGCGCATCGGATTATCCAGCAGGTCTTTTGAACCGCAGGCATCGGAACAAAGCACCGGCGTTCCGCACATCAGGGCCTCGTTGACCACCGCCCCCCACCCGTCAAAGCGGCTGGAAAGAATCAGAAGATCCGAAGAAGCCATCAGCCCGTGTATCTTCGGATTCGGAACCGCCCCCAAAAATTCGGTTTTATCCCCGAGCCCCAGAGAGGCGGAAAGCGCTTTATGCTCCGACAGATTCGGACCGGTTCCGGCCAATATCAGCCGCCACTCCCGCTGGATACCGCACCGGGCCAGGGCTTTCAGCAGAACATCGACCCCTTTGCGGGGAATCATCTGCCCGACGAACAGCAGCCGAACCGTTTCGCCCTTCTCATTACGTGTTTCCCCGGTGGAGTTAGAGACATCCGTCGGAGTTTCCGTAACATACGCAAAAGGGAATATTTGCTTTTTCGGCCAGCCGACATTCCGGTACCAGTCAACGCCGTCTTGTCCCATGGCCAGAATAAAGTCAACACAGCCTCGATAGCGGACCTGTTCGGCGGCATAAAGAACGCGGCGTAGGGCACCTTTCCCTCCCCTGAAATTACCGCCTTCACAGATAAGGCCGCAGCCGTACCCTGCCTGTTTCCGCCGGGCAAGAACAGCCCCCCCAACTGGAGAGCCCTTCACGCCGCCGAGGATATGAACCGAACTGCGAGTGTATCGGATTAAGATTTTTTCCACGGTTTCCGTATCGGGTTTAACCAAAATGTTCAGTCTGCCGGTAGACGGGGTTACCCAACCCTGGGAAGCCAGATCAGTCCTAAGCGGTTCAGAAACGACAAGCGTGATCTCCTCCACGCCGTGGCCGCTTAAAAGTTCACGCATGTAAGGGACCTGATGGGGGCTGACGATATTCTGCCAGAAAACCAACCGTGACACATTCATATTGCTATTTCGAAGCACTTAACCGCCCCTGTCTATGCATGATCACAGGCCGATTCCCCCTCATCAGAGGCCATGGAGCTTTCTTGTATGAAATCCTGCTGTGCATTGCCTTTCTTGCCATGCTGACAATGAGCATTAAAGAAACAAACACGGCGACCCTCATAAAACCCTGGGCCGTCATCGAAGTGAAGTCTCCGCGCCATTCACCGACAAAATCCGGGATTATCATAAACCACGCGAGCCAGATAATGCTGTTTTTCCGGTGTAGAATCATATATGAATTGAAAAACCGGACAAATTTGCCCACTAAAAATAACCCCACAATAATACCGATCTCCCCGAAATTGAGATACAGTTCTCCAATAGGCAGTGGGCTTAAATTCCACTCTGGCTTTTCCTTTCCAAGCCACAACTGACTGATAAAATAACCAGTCCCGACAGGCTTGGACGGCCACAGCGATCTTGGAATAAGGAAGGTAAATCCTGGAACAATTCCAGCACCATTCAGATAATCATATTCAGAAGGAACCTTTTCAACACCCAACTCGAATGCCAAGTAATTAATTGTTATCCCACCTAATTCTATATCCAATGCCTTTTGGGAAAAAATTGGGGGAGTTTCCTTTATGGCGCTATGAAACCTGTGGCCTCTGGTGGTTCCAAGATAGAATTGCGTCAAGATTGCCGCAAAAAGGGTCAGCAACAGAAAAATCCATCTGCTTTTTAACGAATATTTTGATATTTTAAAGGCATAAAGATACCCTAAGACCGCTATCACAATACCTATCAGAGGTCTTTTCGAAAAGAACAGGCTTATGAAAATAGATATGACAATCACCATGGCCGAAAGCATAACGGTCTTGGTTATCAGCGATCTTTTCAAATATAATATGGAGTAGGTACTAATCAGTGCCGTCGAGCCGATAAAACCGACTGTAATCCCTTCCAACATCCTTTCTACCGCACCTCCAGTAAATTGCTGTGCCGCGGAAACAAGAAAAAAACCGATAACAGAAATCACCCAGACAGCCCATATTTCGATTTTTGTGAATGCGACAGCGGGCGCCGGCATTCGATAGGCAATTCTAAGCCCTTTGCCTGCATATAAACCGATCAGATAAGACAACGCTCCGAGAACAGTATAAAAACTGGTTAAACTCCGGACGTCTTCGCTAACTCTTGTTTCTTTGGAGGAGGAGGCTAAAATCATCGCGACTGCTATAAATACAATAAAACCAATCCAACTCACGCAAATTGGATCGAAAACCCTTCCCTTTTCGGATGCTAAGTAGAAAAGGATGAAAGCCACACCCAAAACAACAAGTGCCCAACCGGTTATTAATAAATGCATCAAGATCGTCTATTCAATTTCAGTGTGTTTTCGATGCATATCCCATATTGCACTTGGTGTGAGCGCTAAGCTGCGATACTGATCCGGACAGACTTCCGAGACACGGACTCGATTGCGATAGTTTTCCATAGAAAACAATTTGAACACATTGTATCGCCTATGCAATTAACGGCATTTATATCATTTACGCATTATCAATTCACCAATTCATTCGAAATCATAGCGTCAGCCCAATAGCTCTGATCGTTGCTGAGGTTGTTTCCAGCTTTGCCGCAATCGACACCGAGACTCAGCAAAACGGTTTTACCGTAATAGGCCGGAATAGGGACTGATATCGCTTCCGGCTGGCTGGTTTCAACCAGCTTTCGCCATACTTCCGTCCCATTGACCCTCACGACAAAATTGACTCCATCCCCGGCCCCCTCGCCGGTTTTACATATCATGGCATGAAGGACCGGTTTTAAATTTTCGGGGATATCGACCAGTCCCTCAATGGTGGCCTCCACATCTCTTCCACCAGTCGGCGGCTCGACCATGAATGCATTCGGAATAACAGTGCCTCCTGTTCCGAGCATCTTTTTTTCTATTTTAATCTGTCCTGTGTTCCGATTGTTGGATATGATGACATGCTTCCACGTCTCCAAGGGAAGGCGATAGGCCATCCGTTCCGATGACAAGCCCCGATCTGGCGATTCGCCTTTCTTGCTGCTGAATATCAGGTTCGCAGGCAAACGAAT
Organism: Pseudomonadota bacterium; assembly: GCA_043797445.1. Classification (GTDB taxonomy): domain Bacteria; phylum Desulfobacterota; class Desulfobacteria; order Desulfobacterales; family JAFDDL01; genus JAZDPP01. The sequence continues at coordinate 38,795 of JAZDPP010000042.1, read as the reverse complement.
GCTGGCTTCAGCGCCCTCTGAAGAAACAGGCACGCCGCTTGAAGATAAGATAAGCGACTGGCTCCCTTGCCACCCGATCGTACCCTCTCCGCCTCCGTCCACGGCCACGAAAGTAAAATCATCATAAGCATGGGCCCCTTTGATAACGGCGCCATGAGGAAGTGCGGAAATTTTTAGCGGCAGGGCGCCCGGTTCTCCCGGGAAAACGCAGTACCAGTTGTTTTGGTCAAGGCCGATTGGCCCTTCCTGCCTGTAGGCAAGCCATGACGCCACCCGAACGGGCTGCCCCTCCTTGAGCTTCGATTTTCCGATGACTCTGGCATAAAGCAGCTTTTTGTTTCCCTTGGTTTCCCGATAGCAGTAAGTGCTTTCGCCATCCGCGACATATCGGACAATGTCGCCTTCCGGGTTTTTCATGCAGGCAACAGTGTCAGGCTCCCAGTGTTCAGGAAAGTATGGGCGAAAACCTGCTGCCCACAGACCGGCCCGAATCAGCGTGAGCTCCGCCTCACCCGATGGATCATCGACCGATGTATGCCAGTATGGAAGAGCGCCCGTAACCTCGTTGATATTTTCTTCCATGTGAAAACGCCTGACATTTCTGTAGGGCGACGAAAATGCCATTCGGAGGCAAAAGTCACTGAAAAGAAATGATAAAATCGGATGAACCGTAGCGCGCAGGGCATACCGGTTCTTAAACTCATCGCCAAACCAGATCAGATAATTGATCAGGGCGAAATCCTCCCGGCAGACATTCACCTCGTTCCACATTTCCCCCATGAGTGCTGCCTGAGGCAATGATTTCCGGATATTATCCTCGATATTTACAACTGCCCGGTCTCTTGTTTTTCCGTCGATGAGCCCGGCGCTGCCCGTGCTGGCCCCCGATGTATCCTGGTAAAGCAAATCGACACCATATTTCTCATGCAGCATCTTCATCTTCTCCAGATAGAAGGCGCCCCATTCCATGCTCCCCGGATGCACAGACACCAGCCAATCGCTGGGAGTCATCGGTTTTTTACTGTTCAAGCCGTCATAATTATAATCCAGCCGGTATTTCTTCATAATACCGGGATGGTATTCCACGTCGGCCAAAGCCATGCTGGTATACCCCCCCACATGAAACCCAACCCCACGCGCCCGTTCCAACAAGGCGGCATACCGCTTATTCTCAGGAATATATTCAGGAACTTTCCGGTTGAATTGGGAAAGCATATTCCAGTTGTGAAGCAGGACATGCTTCGGGTCGAACACCTTCCCAATGGCGGCCAGATTTTCCCTGCTGAAATCCCAGTTGGGCAAGAAAAGGGAGAGATCGTTAATCCATGCTGCAGTCCGCTGCGTCCTCTGGACCAGACCATGGGCTGATACCATCCATTCTTTATACCGCTTCGCCGGTATCTGCCAAGATCCGGGGAAGGTGTTGAAACGCCACTCAATAGAGGTTGCTTCCCTGTTGCCGGAATACGGCGCATCCATGCAGGATTCAAACGCCACCCCCTGTGCGTCCTTCCCGTTGTAATGATAAAAATATTTGGCACGCATGTCCGGGTCCTGACCCCAGACCGCAAACGTGCCGCCCTGGGATGCCTCCCCAATAATGAGTGCTGCGGACCAGAAACTGGACCAGGCAAGACTCCGAAGATATCCCCGCTTGCGATCCCCCCCCCATTTTTCCCCGGCAAAAAAAGGAACGATGAGTTCAAGATCCGGCTTCAGGTTCAGCATACTGAAACTCAAGCCGAACACACCGGGATTCTGGCTGATGCCGTCCTGTCGGACAATCAGATCCCCCGTTGCCGGGGCAACAGACAATCGCTGCCGGAAAATATCCCCGGGCGCGTTCTGCAGATTCCGGTAAGTCAGCTCAACACCATTCTTGACTTTGAGGCAAGAGACCTCGCTGTCATCAGAGGGGGGATGCTGTGCGGGAAAGGCAACCGGAAGCTTAATGGTGGCTACAGGGCCATGCTGAACATTTCCGGCTTTTTCCTGGAGGAAAAAAGATCCCAGCCCGGAAGGCAACTGGTTCACCTGCATGGGTTGAGAATCCAACGTCAACTCCTCCCGAACCGGCAGGAGCGTAACGATGCTCTTGGCTGAACCGTTTTGCCATTCGACTTCATAACGATCCGTTTTAATTGTTAGAACACTGTCTATAAAATCAAAATGCGGCTCCGCACCAATGTCATTAGAAGAAACAATCAAAAAAAACAGAGCAAGTTGTAAAGACACTCGTCCTGAAATCTGACAAAATGCTTTCAATTTAGGACCAGCCCCCCTTTCCGCCATAATTTTTGCAAAATAGGGTTATTGTGAACCCCGTCAACGGCCGCCAAAACAGTATTAAAATACGGCCCGGCATCCGCGACGCCCGGCTGTTTCTCATCCTCAATCGCATAATCTGTATGCAATCCAGAACATAACCAGAGAATCAAGTCCCCATGCCCGATAAAAAAAACACCACCCGGATCATTTTTCTTACTGTCTGCAATACCATCTCGATTTTACCAATATCGATCAAGCAATTACTCCGGATTCAAGCTGCTGGATACGCTTTATTGATTGAATCCAGTTTCCCAAAAAGACAGGGATAAAACCGAAGATAACATAGCACCATACAATCCCATCAGCCCCGATTTGCGAACCGAACAGGCAAGTCAACAGGATGGCCATTGTGCCGAAGCTGATCATTATAGCAGCCCGCAGGGCGAAGCGGTTCAGACTATTCAAAAATATGGTGTAAAGCTGATCGAACATGAAAACCACCGACCATGTCACAACACCGGCCAGCATGACAAAGCTGGGGACCGCGAGATCATTCCGGGTCCACACCCGTATCAGATCCTGTCCAACTATCAACAAAATTCCGTAAGCCGGAACAATCAGCAAAACGATTCCCTTCCTGGCCCGATTGATCGCCCGCCGCACCCAGTCAATGTCTCCCCGTGTGGCGGCCTCTCCCAGAGGCCCCCACAAAGAGCATAGAACCGGTGACATGATGATGCTCATTGCCCCGATCGCTTTCTGAGTAACGGCAAAGGGGCCGACCGCCGCCGCGCTGATCGTATGAGCAATCAGCAGTGCTGGGGCGCTGTTCAATGCCGCATAACCGATATCGCAGCCCATCACCGAAACACCGGTACTCATCAGGCGTTTCAAACGGTCGATTTTAAACGTCTTAAATGACGGCACCGTCCAGGGAAGAAATTGGCGGATCACCACAGCGCCGATGCATAACATCACTACAAACGGCAGAAGCATATACAACCCGGCCAGAACCGGAAGCGACCATTTATAATAGGCCGCCGCGATAACACTGATGAATGCGATCAGACGCCCCACCGACAAAGCGCCATATCCCCAGTACCCGACCTGATAGGCGTCACAAATCCGCTGCACGAGATTTGTGGGCAGTCCGAAGGCGAAGCTGACGAGCATCACCTGGGCTGTGGGAAGAAGCCACCGGCTTGCATTGTCGTCGGTCACATGGATCAGGCGATCCAAGGGCACCAACGGAAGTACAAAAAAAGCAACCAGGATCAACAGGGCCGCAATGGTACCGTGCAGTATCAAACCGGTGCCGACTATTTTCGAGGGTTCATTTTTATCGTCGCTGCCGTTGCAATAGATCAATTGGTTCTGAATCCCGCTGCCAAGGCCGAGATCGGCAAAACTGAGCATGGCCACAAAACTCGTTAGCGCCATCCAGATGCCGAACAGATCGCCGCCAAGATAATTCAGTGTCAGGGGAACCGTGGCCAGCCCGGTTAGGGCATTGAGTACCCTGGCAAAAATAATGGTCCCGGAAGTAAGCGCCACACTGCGGTATCGGTATATGCTTCTGGAGGCCGTTCCCGGCTGTGAGTGCTTCCCCCGGAAAATGATACGCAAATAATGGATTGCCTGCGAAAATGAAGGCAAATTAAGCTCCTTTACAATATGGCCTATCGCGGTCAAGAACGCTTCCCCGGGAAAAGACACGGGGTTCGGCATCAGGGAAGGAAATGGCGATATTCCCTTGAATGGTCGCGCCTTTTACGAAAATGACGTTTCTCTGGCTGGACAGGGCTTCGCAGGAGTCCAAGCCCGGGGTGCCGTGGACGAATCTTTCCTTGAAATCATCAGGGCGGCGGTAGTATGTAAGGTCCAGGTCGATGCGGATCGATTTTTTCTTCGAGAAACAGCCAAGGTTTTTTTGCTGGCTCAATTCAGCGAATGATGGTCTATCTCGAAAAGCAGTGCTTGCTTCAGCCGGCCAGCCAGCCTCGACCCCCCCGGCACTTGTCCGGTCAAATCACCGCTAAGCCGGTATCGGGCAAATTCGTAGAGGCTGCCCCACAATTTGAGCATTTCGTTGAAGACCATCTTCCAGGCTGTGGTGTGCTGGTGCCAGGTTGTTCGGCCCAGACGGCCCGTGGGCACGAAATAAGGCTGCACTTGGAGGCCGGAGCCAAGGGTCATCACCCTGAACAGAAAGTGCGAGCGCGGCATGTGGTCCCACGAGGTGACCAGTATGACCGACCGCATGGGGGTCTGGGTGATGGCCGTGGCGCTGTTCAGGGCGTTTTCAAAGGTCGTGCGGGCCTTTTCCTCCATGACGCGCGTGTAGGGCAGCGAGGGGGCGAATCGCTTTTCGTAAGCAACGAGCCTTGCTTCCGTGGCAGGCGAGACGAGCAGGCTGTCCGCAAAGGAGCGGTCCAGAAGATTGTAAGCTGCACGGGGCCTTTCTGCGGCGCCTTCAAAGACGACAATGAGATCGGCCTTTTCCAGGGTTTCATCGTCGAAAAGCACCCACGCGAAATAACCTGCCTCCAGGGTGAAAAGCAGGACGGGCAAAAGGATCAGGGCCGACAGGAGATGCCGCAGGGGTTTCCCCGGTAAGGATTTGTGGGACCCGGCTCCCTGGAAGGGGCGGACCCGCCCTTTGGTCTCGTTCGTGACCGCGGGGTTCGGGCTATTCACAGGCGAGCACCGTATCGATGATCCTGCCCTGATCGTCCGCCGCCAGGTAAGGGTGCATGGGGATGCTGAAAATCCGCCGGAAGCAGTCCTCGTTCACCGGAAGGTCGCCTTCCCTGTAGCCGATCGGTTTAGCCGGCAAAAAAGAAGTACAGGCGATGTCCTCAGGACCGTCTGAATGTTCTTATCTATTGGGTCCTTCCAAACAAAACGCTTCCATAATTTAGAAAGAAACCTGTTAGCTTTTTTGGACATGGTCCCCGTACAACCTTTTAATTTCAGGCGAAGTTGACGAAATTCGCTCCATGTTCTTTAACAACCAGGCGACATACGACTGCATCCCCTTTTTGACATCATCGCCCGGCTGATAGCCCAGCCATGCCGCGGCCCGCGTAATGTCCGCAAGGGAGTGACGAACATCCCCAGCTCTAAAGGGCCCGTGCTGGGGTTTATGATAGGCGATTTCAGGTTTGTGAAAACGAAGGCACTCCTTTCCATGAGCTCATGGAGTTGCGTGAGGGTGGTCCGTTTGCCACAGGTGATGTTGTAAACCTTCCCTTCCGAATCGGTTTCAGTGACAGTTGCCGCCAGAATGTTCGCTTGCAAGGAATCCGTCAACGTCGGACTTACGGGTTGCCATCGGATCATCAATGGAGCGCGGTATACTACCCAAGGCCGCTTGGTGCAGCACGTATTTTACGCCGTGGCTGGCGTTTCGGCGTTGCCACAGATTTTTGCTGTCCGAAGCCTTTGATACGATTATATTGATACCCCATGAACAGCAATCCTTGGTGCTTTCTGAATTCTACCCAAAACTCGATCCATGTTTCTAATAAATATGGTATTTCCTCCAGAAAGATTCTTCCCCTCTAAATTTATGAATGACCTCTCAAATGGTTTATAGGAATACGTTTTGAAACCGTAACGAAACATCATGCTCAAAATTTCCGATTCATCATGACCATATCTATTGCCACTGCCATTCAACTCCATGATCACACCACAAAGCTCTTCATTTTTTAGCGTCTTTTCAGCGCCTTTCAACATCGGTGTTTCATACCCTTCTACATCAATTTTCATTAAAAATGGGTCGCCTATAAGCTCATCATCTAAAGTTGCAACATCAACTATAATCTTGTTTTTTTCATCTTCATTTTCAGATAGTACATGATTCATGGCGTCTTGGTCTGAAGAAAAATTGATTTTACCTCTCGAATTACCAAGCGCAATATTTAATGCAACGACTCGCTCTCCTATATTATTAAGCCTGATATTAGTCATTAATCTTTCATATGTCGATGGAACTGGTTCAAAACAGTAGCCTCTTGCGCCTATAGCCGAACAAGCGAGAATGGTGTACGAACCTGCATTTGCACCAATATCAACAAACAGGTCATTTGCTCTCAATGTGTGAAGCAAAAAAGCCATATCTGGAAATTCGTGAAGGCCGCAATAAATGTTACCAGTAATACCATCTTCACCGGGGCGAACGACCACCATTGATTTGTTAACCCACTGATAAATTACTCCTCCCGGAACCAATCTACTGCCAGCCTGCCATTTTAGGAATCTGATAATAGCTGCCATTTTATTTGGTTTATTAAGTGGGTGATTTACCAAGTGCTTTAATGTATTAAACAATGACAATTGGCGCTCCTTCTTCGACCTCGCCCGAACGTTACATGTTGTCAGCGGTCCTTAAGCCCCTCTGCCTTCCATCTGCCTATTCGGTTTTCCTTCTCCCACTGATGGAAACCGCAGACATAGCGGGCCGGGTTTCATAGATAAGATTATCACAGATAGTCGCGACGAGATCCCTGCATTTCTGACAGTAAACCCGAGGAGTGCCGCTTCCCGTCCAGAACAATTTCGCATAATGCTTTTCGTTACATTTGGGGCAAAGACACTGAACGGGGCGTTTTGTGCCACTCAACCGACTGACGGTCTTTAACTTGGCTTTGTCTTCCGCCACTGCCTAATCCTGACTCATTGCACTCGATTTCAGCTTTCTCTGTCAACATTTCGTCTCCTTTATAGCTGATTTTGCGGTATCCAATCACAAAGATCCACAAGATATGGGCTTATTGCAAGAAGCCGTTTCTCATCTGATGAATGAGCTCATACAAATCCCGTGGAGGGCCTACATAATGCACTTCGAGTAATTTTTTTTCGCTGATGACTTTGTAAATGATTCTCAACGGCATAGGCCCCGTCGGGATCCTGACGTTTGCCGAACACATTGAAATACCGAAGTCCGATGCACCGCAAGCCATAGATTCGGAAAAAGACATCCGCATAGAGTTCGTTGACATATTTGGTGACGGCATAAGGCGAAAGGGGACGTCCGATTTTGTCCTCCACCTTCGGCAGATCGGGATGGTCACCATAGGTTGAGGAGGACGCCGCATAGACAAACCTTCCCACCCCCGCATCCCTTGCCGCAATCAGCATGTTCAGGAATCCATCAATATTCGATTGATGGGTGGTGATCGGATCATCGATGGAGCGAGGTACACTGCCAAGGGCCGCCTGGTGCAGAACGAATTCGACTTCATGGCAGGCAATTCGGCATTGCTCCAAATCCCTTATGTCCGCCTCATGAAACGAGAAACGACGCCATTTTTCCTCACCTACCTCCAACCGGACATCTTCGAGATTATGCCGGTAGCCCGTGGAAAAATTATCGAGACCGACGACCCCCTGCCCCAAATGCAACAACTCTTCCAGGAGATTTGAGCCAATGAAACCCGCCACGCCGGTAATCAACCATCGCTTTGGATTGGCTCTCAACTGATCTTTAATTTCATCGTAGGTTCGCATTCAACTTCATCCTTTATAACTCAGATAGAGTAGTTCGGCTTCCTCACTTCGCTCTGAAGCGGACATACGGGGGTTGTAATAGGCATGAGGGGCACTCCGGGCAGAGTGCCGAAACGCGTTAATATAAAAAACCGAACAGCCAGAGCGGAATTTTTTTCCCGAATCCTTTTTCGATATCATCCACCGCTAAGAATCGGCAATCCGATAAAGACTGCGGTCCCGCATCAAGAAATGATCCGACTGCACGTAAAGGATGGCATCGCTCAATTTGTCCTGCCCCGCAACATCCAGCAAATGCTGGACCTGGGCTGTCGTTTTGCCGATGCCTCTTTGCCCCATTATAATGCATAAACGCCTCGTCAGCTCGTGCTCTCGAAGAAAGTAGCGCCGGTATTTCCTGTTGAAAATCGCCAGATGGGTCTGGCTAAGCCGGTATATGTCATCCACGGAAGCGCCTCATTCTGTTAGGATTGGATTCCACTCGTAATACAATTATTTTTGGATTGCAATCCTATTAATGCGAAGGCACTCCTTTATAAGATCATCGAGTTCCGTTCTCGTTGTCAACATCCGGCGGGCGATGTCGTAACCCTCGAAGTGACCTGGTGGAAACAATGAAACTCCGTGCAAGTCGCTTGTCTATTCGGCTCTCCTTCTCCCGCTAATGGACACCGCAGACATAGTGGGCCGGGTTTCGTAGATGAGATTGTCACAGATAGTCGCGACGAGATCCCTGCATTTCTGACAGTAAACCCGAGGGGTGCCGCTTCCCGTCCAGAACAATTTCGCGTAATGCGTTTTGTTGCATTTGGGGCAAAGGCACTGAACGGGGCGTTTGGTGCCATTAAACCGACTGACGGTCTTTAACTTGGCTTTGTTTTCCGCCACTGCCAATCCTGACTCATTACACTCGATTTCAGCATTCTCTGTCAACATTTCGTCTCCTTTATAGCTGATTTTGCGGTATCCAATCACAAAGATCCACAAGATATGGGCTTATTGCAAGAAGCCGTTTCTCATCTGATGAATGATCTGATACAAATCCCGTGGAGGGCCTACATAATGCACTTCGAGTAATTTTTTTTCGCTGATGACCTTGTAAATGATTCTCAACTTATGGGTTCGAACCGAGTAATATCCGGCAAGCTTTCTCAAAAGGGGTTTCCCGATGCAGGGTGTTGTCCGCAGTTGTTCCATCTTTTTCTTAAAAGCGGCTCTTACATCGGGCGATGCAGCCCGAACGAGGTTTTGAACGGTGTCGGAAAAGATCAACTGATAGGCCATGGATTACCAAACCTCATCATCTTTAAGGGTGCGCCCGGGCATAAAATCGAATTTGGAGCTTTCCAATTTTTTGAGGATTTCCCCATCCGACAGAATCTCGATGGTTTCCATAATGGATTCATACCGGTCCGGCGTCATAATGACACCAACCATTTCGCCGTTTCGGGTGATCCCAATGACGGCGCCGTCCTCGGTCATCTGCTTCAGGATACCCAGAAGATCTTTTTTTGCTTTCGAAACCGGAATGACGTGATCAAATTCGGCCATAAGAATTGCTTCGCGTGGTCAAAATTATAGGCAAAATTTCGAGTGGGTCGCCATTTTCCATTTTGCTTGCCACGTGCGCACCGGGATGGAAACAAGCCGTGCCGCAGGTCGTGTGAACAGATAGCTCCGCCTGGTCAATTACAAAGACCGCTTCAATCAACATATTGTTTTGCATCAAGTAATAATACGACGCAGTAGTTATCGCGTGCCGGGTTCCTGAGACGATGGCTCAAACCCCACAAACCAAAGTGTCGTGACTTATAGCATCGGGAAGGTTAGAAGCGTATTAAGGCATGGTTAGAATCAGGTGCCAAATTTTGGTGAGCGGATCGGTGGTTGGGGCTTTAATGACAAGTGCTTCATTTCACTCCAGCGTATTTAACTTCTCTTTTAGCAATTTCAGGTTTTCCCTTGGACGCGTGATGTATTTTTCATCGCACCCTGAACGTGGTTACACCATCGAAACATGGTATTCCTCGTTAAGCGCAGGTTTATTGTTTTTCCGACCCCCGCAAGGTATCTTTTTCTATCCGGTCCAGGTATTCCTGAATCATTCGCTCAAGCCGGACCCGTTTTTGTTTTGTAAATGGCTCTTTATTCAGCAGAGATTGAAATACATTATGATCATCGAATTCCGCCAGCAGCTCTTCCGACAACGTGGATAACTGTTTGTTATGATTTACCGCCAGATCGATCTTCTCGCCGGTCGCCTTTAGCTGTGCCTTCAAGCCTTGAATCTCTCCCTGCCGGGACTCTAATTCCTTATCTTTTTTCTTGAGCGTTTCATCGTTATCCTTGGTCTTTGCAGTCAATTCTCCGCATTGCCCCTTCAGTTTGCCGATTTCGTTTGTCAAGGTCGATAGTTCGCTCTTGCATGCCTCGGCGCTTCTTTTCATCTCCCGCGCGCGAGCCTCCTGCTCGTCGCAGGCATCCGGCTCTTTCTTGTCCTGGGTCTCAAGTTTTGAACTCAATTCCCGCAACTGTGAATCCGCAGCCATTTTCGCTCGCTGCATTACGTTGTTTTTTGCTTTTTCTTCCGAATATTTTTTATTAAGCGCTTTGGATTTTTCCTCCGTTTTTTGAAGATCTGCTATCAAGGCTGAATTTTCGTTCTTCAATTTTATCGTTTTTATAAACAGAAAAACGCTCAACCCGACGCATAGCACCAAAATAGTCGGCATGATGAATTTTAAAAGCTTTCGGCTCATTTTTCCTCGCTTTTATCTTTAGATAGCTCTCTATCCGTTCTAAAATCGAGAATTCAAATCGATCTGGAAAACATCGATTGCCACAGGAGGACCGGTTATTTCATCAGCCGACAACCATTTCATGGCAAACCAAACATCCTTGTAAAGTCCGAATTCCAAACCGACACCCCAGCCTCTTGAATTGGTTCCACCGTCATGGAAATCGGAATCGGTAAAAGCATCCAGAACCGCATCAGACTCGATATAGCGGTAGAAAAGAGACGTATTCCACTGTCCAAACTCGCGTATAGTCGAATACCCTGCTTCCATTCCGAGCTGGAATCCGAAGACATCTTCGGAGACCTCGGACAACCCTGTTTTTTCTTTAACCTTTTTCTTATCGAAGCCAATATTATAGACCGCATCACCCACCAACGATATATTCACGGGTGAAAAGCCCGTATATTCCGCCCGGGCTGTCAAATTGATCAGGTTGAAATCCGCCGCCAACGCGGTCTTTATGTCAGATGAGGGGTCGATATCAATCAATGTATTGCCCTTCTGCTGGAATATGGGTGCCGTGAAATCAGTTTGTCCCGGCAGACCCGGATCATTGACGACCCCTTCAATGTTGACATAATCGAAATATGCGAGACTGATTTTCCCCTTTATATCCGCTATCGGTCGCAACTCGATGCCTATCTGGGCACCATAGAGGAACTTGTCGTCATGAGAAAATTCTTCCTCCTGCAACGCAAAAGCGCCAAGATTCATAAAACCGTTCCAAAATTTCTGATCCGTTGAATCGCTGGAAAATTCGGTGGAGACACCTTCGAAATTCAGATCATTATCCCATATCAGCCCGGCACCGAACCAGGGATTGGGAATCCGGCCGCCGGTGAGAGAAATCCTTGGTTTATGCCCCCAGATGGCTTCCGAGGCATCATAGGTCCATTTTAAATAGGCGCGATCGATTAAAATCCCGTCTTTGTTCTGGTAATCTCCAAAAGTGTCGTTTGTCGATACAGGATCGGCATCGTTGCCGCTGCTCAAACGGATGCCGGTTTCCACCTTTCCGATGTTCGAATCGCTTGAATCGATCAGCTTCGCTTTGGCATCGACGCGAACACGATATCGGGCACGATGGCGGTCCTCCTTTGTATTCAGAAGGGTTTCCGGATCCGAAGGATCGAGCAAATCGGCGTTTTCCTCGTCATACAAATTCCCCTGATACCGAAGCCGCAAATCGGCACTGAGTTTAATTCGCTGGCCATCCTCGGATTGTTCCACTTTTCTCAACCGCATGTCGGGGCCGAGTTGAATGCGCTGAGCCCATGCGGGGCTATCCGCGGACCGGGGAGAATCTTCACTTTCCTTTTTTTTTATCTCGAATTCGGGTTCCGGCTGTGTCTTTGCCACCGTCTTGTCTTTTTGAAGAAGACGATCGGCCATCAGATCGAGTTTTTCCTCAATCCGGCGTATTTTATCCCAAACCTCTTCTTCCCCCTTTTCGGATTGCACCTGGCTTTTGGCCGGCAGTTCCATTTTGCGGGCTTTCGGCTCCGGGAGCCTGGCCGGCTCTTCCTGAATTTGAATCGGTATTTCCCGGGTCTTTGAGTTATCCCGCGGTTGCGCCATGTTCCCGCTTTTTTGCTTTAAAACGAAACGGTCTTTTAAAACGGTGGCCTCCTCCGTCGAAATGGTTCCCCGGTCTTTTAAAAATTTAATCAGCGCCTCGGTTTCGCCGGAAGCATCCTGACTCGTTTCCGCTTTTAATCCTATTACTTGGGTGAATATTATGGCGAGCATGCACACAACGGCAATACCCAGCTTTCGGTTCATCATATTGCTTTTCCTTTTCTATCCTTCACACCCTCATGCGCTCGCTTATCCCCTGGCGCTGATTTTTAATTTGATTGTTCTGGGCATGTCCGTCGGTGGCGGCTCGCTGATTTTAGCCGTTTTGAAAGAGGTTTGAACGGCATGATCCATGTGACTGTCACCGGAAGAATTTTGAAGTTCGCAAGCAAGAATATTACCCTCTTCACTCAGTGTGATCTGAACGACTGCTTTCGGGTTCCCACTCGGGATTCCACCGTTTTCTTCGAAACATTTGTTTAGCTTTTTACGAAGCTCTTCTTGAATCAAGCTGGTATACCACGCGTACTTGATCATGAGAGATCGAGAACCGCCACCGGATGAACCACCGATCAGAGACCTTCCGCCTTTTCGCGCAGCCAGTCCGAAGCCATCAGATCCATCGCCGCCTTCCCCGTCAATACCAAGATCCTGCCCAGGAGGCGGCTCATCCTTTGCCTGCTGGTCCTCCACCGGTTCCGGCTCCGGTTCTTTCTCCTTGGGTTCGACAATTTCTTCTTTTTTAACGACCTCCGGCTCGGGCAACTTCTCCTTGATCTTGGGTGGCGGTGGTGGTGGCGGTGTTAATATGGTGACCATTTGAATCTGTTTTTTACGCTTTTGTCCGTCATCCGAAACGAGAAGCTTCACCGCAAATACCGCAACACAAATCAAAACCAGCGTGATGCCACCGACTAGTAAAAAAATATTTTTTTGCTGTTTTTGAGCTTTACTATTCAAGATTGCCATATCATACTCTCCTTTTTGAGCCGCACGGTATGCGCGTCTTGTGTGAAACAGGTTTGCTCATTTTACCAGTTTTTGAGTTACCAACCCCAGTTGTGTGATTTCCAGTTTTCCTAAAAGATCGAGCACGGAAACCACGCTTTTGTAGTATATTTTTTCATCCGCCTTGATTACCACCGGAAAGTTTGGATCGGCCGCCTTATGCTGCCGCAAGTTGGTTTCCAGTTGCTCCATGGTCACGGGATAAGCATCCAGGTAAATTTGACCATCCGCCAAGAGCGTTATCGCTTTTGTTTTCGGTTTGGCGAGGCTGGGGGTATTGCTGGCCTTGGGAAGATCCACCTTTATTCCCTGAACGGAAGCGGTAACCGCAATGATAAAAACGCACAATAACGTCCAGGCCAAATCCAATAATGGTGTTACATTGAGATCATCAAATCCTTTGAGATCAAAAATGTCTCGTCTCATCATCACTCTCCATGCATCTCATCGACACGAACACTGAATTGGTCGACGAAAACCGTCAGATCCATCGTGATATTTTTTATTTTTCCGACCAGATAATTGTAGCTGAACAAAGCGGGTATCGCCACGAGTAATCCCGCTACCGTTGTTGTTAACGCTGAAGCGATACCTGGCGCGATCGCAGCAAGATTGGCTTCACCCGTTTCCGCCAGAGCGGCGAAAGTGCTCATAACCCCCCAGACCGTACCCAGCAGGCCTAGAAACGGCCCACCGCTGATGGAAAGCGTCATTACCACCATCCAGGCATTTAATCTTTTGCTTTGCTCGATAAAGCCCTTTTCAAGAATTGATTTCACCGCGTTGATAGTGCGTTGGCTCAATTTTACCGTCATGCCGGTGTTTTCGGAATCTCCGGTCATTTCATTTTCTGCTTGAACGGAATTGGCTTTACCCACATACCCTGCCAACTTACGACATCCCTCGCTGTAAACGCTGAAAAGATTAGAATTGGGGAAACGGTCCATTGCCTCCGATAAAGCGGTGAGACTGGGCTCCTCAATATAAGCGTTAAGAAAGACTTTATTTTCCTTTTCCATCAGATAAAATGTGAACGCCTTTGTAAAAAAAGTAAACAGGCACCCAACTCCCATTATTGCAAGACATCCGATGATAACCCAACCATCCAGCGTAATGTTTTTTATGATCGGTCCGAGATAGAGAATCGGCGCGCCGCCGGCACTCCCACCGCCGGTTTCTTCTTCACTGTAAGAGAACAGCCGCCCATCGTTTCCCTGGGAGGCATAGGATGCGCGAACCCAGCCGGCGGATCTGGCAGTCCCTGCCAGACTCAATTCATCGAGTTCTCCGGAAAAGGCATGCGAGCCTTCAGGGGAGTTACCAATCGAAACCGCGGTTTTTATCTCCGGAATGGCGCCGGTAAGCTTTGTGCCGCTCACTTCAGCGCCATCGATAAAGACGGCCATTCGATCATTCGGAACCGCTGTAACCGTCACCTGATGCCAGACCCCGGGCGATAATTCCGCATCCTTATTCGTTACCGCCGAGACCTCTTTTGCCGCTGCCATTTCCGCAAAAAGCCGGGTGCCGTCAATGGAAATTGCGATCCGCTTGTCGCCTTCCTGCTGTAAATAGAGATAAGCGCCCTGCTGCTCCGCATTGATTCTCACCCATGCGGAAAAGGTCCAACCGTTTGTATAATTGACTGAAGGGGAATGATTGATGATCATCTTATCCGTACCACCGCTGAACACCACGCAATTGCCGGACACGCCTGGAAGCCCCTGACCGCCGAGAAAGGTGGCCGCATGGTTGGCATTCATGCTGCTGTCCTGCGGTGCGCCTTCCGCTTCCCCGAAATGGTAGACGCCTATTTGCAATCCGTCGTAGGTTTCCTTTGCGCCCTGCCCGCTCACCGCAGCCTCATTCCCGTAATACATCCAGATAAAGTCCTGATTCGATCCGCTTGAAATCTTCGGAAGTTTAACCCAGATCAGCGCCATCTCATCAATGGTGTCGTATTTTTCAATATGATATTTAAGGACGGCCTGATCGTCGGAACCGATGAACCGGATATCCTCCCCATTTGCCTTCGCGTTGCCGAAGATGAAATTGCCGGTGTGAAGGCGCACCAGAACCGGAATTTCGCCGAGGTTCTCGTTGATATCGGCTCCCGCAGATGAGGCATCGAAACCGATCTTCCGCCGGGATTTCCACTCTCCGTTCCACCAGGCGAAAGCGTCGACGGAACAAAACAAAATCAGTAAAATAAGGCTGCATGAAACAAGCCTCGGTAATTTATGGGTATCTCCGGATCTCACGTTACTCCTCCAAAAACAGGCCGCGGGCAACCATCGGCTTAGAAATGTGCCTTCACCTTGAAATAGAATTCCTTATCTCCGCTTTTCACCTCATCCGTGTCGGATAAGGCGGATGCCGCATCGATCTCGAAATCCAGCTTATCTGACAAGCTTCCCCGCATGCCTGCGCCCATGCCCTGCAGCGACAATTTGTCGTCCTGGCCATCGAGCGCATTCTTGATACGCAACCATGCGCCGTCATAGAAGACATACGGCGTGATCTGAATGCCTCCCCACGCGCTCTCATTTGAAAGTTGAAACGGCCGGCCGAATTCGACTGTGGTATGAACCGCATTATCACCGGCGGCTTCACTTTCTTTATACCCCCTAACGGATGCCATTCCGCCCGCAATATACTGCTCATTGGAAATCAGCGGCTGATTGGAGAGCTGGCCATCGACTTTTGCGGTCAAATTGAACCCGGCCGGCAGATTCTGACTCCGCTCGAGCCCCGTCGTCGCGTAAACATAATTGCCTCTGGCCTTGTACCGCTTGTTTTCGAATTCATCCGGATCACTGGCAAGGTTCCTGAAAAGGAAATTCAGACCCGTATTCAGTTGCGTATACCCTGTCGTATCTTTCCGGACGGCGTTGTATGCGAGCGACACCGGTGCGTAAGAAATGGGAGTTTTCATCCCCTCTTCTTCGGATTCCTTAAACGATAGATCCTCGTCGAAGTCCTTGTAATCGATGCCCAGGCTCAGGCTGTGGGAAAAATTATCCAGGGAAGGGAGCGGCGGTAGTGGAATGATGTTTCTGAGACCAAAAATAAACCCCGAACCGATGGTCAAAAAATCACTTCCGAACGCGGTTTCGCTATCGGACCAAAGGCCATACATGACAAACATCTGGTTCTTATTCCATGGCGCCGGCATGACATAGGAGGCGGTAATGGCCTGCACCTCCGAGGTATCCTGGGGAGAGGTTTGAAACTGTGCGGACACAGAATGCTCTTTTTGCCATAAATTGTCATAGCTTATCATCCCGTTTACCCGCAAATCGGTCGTGTTGTGCGTTCCCCGGTTATTCACCTCGACACTGGCATGAAGCGGCAACTTGTCCTTAACCTTCAGCTCGATGTCGATGGTGCCGACTTCCTTGCCGGGCGTTAAAACGGGCGCCACCTTCAGATCCGGATTTCTGTTCAAGACCGCCAGTTCCTTCTGAACATCCGGGACGTAGAGAATCCGGCCCGCGCTGACGCTCGGCAGATCCCCCAAAATTTTTTCCATGGTAAAATACCGATTCCCCGTCACCCGGACCCTTCGGATTTTGCTTTCAATCACCTCCAGTTGAACGGTGCCCCCTTCGACGCTCTGCTCGGGTATATTGACGATGACGGTTGGATACCCCTTGTTGTGAAAATACTTTTCAAGCCGGTCTCTTGCGGCTTCGACATCATCCGCCGTCTTACCGCTTCCGATTTCCGGCCCCACGATTTTTTGGAGATCTTCATTGGGAAACAGTGTGTTCCCCTTTATGTCAAAGATGCGGATATCAAAGGTAACCGTCTCATCCCGGGCATAAACGACCGGGGTAGAAAGATTCGCCAGAATCAGTTCTGCAATAACAAAGCACAACAGAACACGCCGGAAAGTAACATTCCCCATAGTAACTCCAGATAGTTATTAAAACAAAAAGTGTGCCCGTATCAGTCAACCGGGCGATACGGATTATTCGTTCCGAAAGGATCGGGATGCCCCTCCCTCGGCAATAGAACGTACTCTTTTCCCATATGGCTATTTAAACTTCTCTTTTCCCATATGGCTATTTATCTGTTGTTCGGATAATGTTAGATTCGTGCTAGGAACCCTATGGATTTAAAAGTGGATGTCATGTCATGGATGACTGTAGATTTGCAGTTTGCATAGAGAATTAAGAATGTGAAGATGAGAAAGGGATCATTTATGTACCCCAAGCACATAGTAGCCGTTTTCCTGGCCGAGTTTGATTTTCAATTGTCTTTTCCGTGACGCCTTGCTATTCTTCCCAAAATGAACTCGATCGCGCAATTACGACGGCTGATGATCACTCACTTCAGCCTTCGCTTCGTTTTTCTATCCGGCTTTCTGTTTGTGGTGATCAGTACCATACCCAACGCCTGGTTCAAAGATCCGCTTAACCAGTTCACGGCCGGAGCTGTTGGCCTTATCCTGTCTTTCTTGGGCGTCCCCGCTGTTGTTAAGGGCGTGCATATCTCACATGCCGGATTCTGCATCAAGATCATCCTGGAGTGCACGGCGGTTCACATCGTTTTGCTTTATATTTCCTTCGTCGCAGCATTCCCGGCATCTCTAAATCAAAAAATCCGGGGCGGGCTATCCGGCTCAGCCCTCCTGATCGGCACAAACCTTTTCCGAATCACGGGCATTTTCCTTCTCGGCCTTCACTCCAAACAGCTATTTCAGTACGCCCATGTCTACATCGGCCAGATTTTCATGGTCCTGATATTGATTCTGATGACCCTGTACTGGCTACAATCGTTCGTTTCCGTATTCACAAAGGATTCTCCCCTGAGCTTCTTATCTCGGCTTCTTTCTTTTTCGTTAATCCTGTTTTTCGTGTGGTTGTTCTTGGCAAAGCCCTTTGTCCACGCCACTTACCTTCTCGTCAAAGCCTTGTTGAGCCTCTTCCACGTTATGGTTTTAATACCGGAAAACATTCAGTTGTATCCGCACACCTTCAACAGCTTTCACATACCGGGCTATGCGGCCTTGATTCTCTCCACAAAATCAATCGATATAAAGAAGAAACGCAGGGGGCTGATTGCCGGACTTGCTCTCCTTTGGATCGTCTATTTTCTTTTCCTGCTCCATAAAATCCTTCTTTTTTCCCTGAACATCAAACCGGCTGAGATATTCTTTATCGCCCTCATTCTTATCAACCAGTGGGTTCTACCCTTTGGCCTCTGGATTGCCATTGTTAGAAAAGAGATATTCAAACCGGTTGGGATTTATAAATGCCCGATCTGCGGCGTTGAAAAACAGGGGATTATTCATCACATCCGGGCCAACCATGGCGGTAATGCCCTTAGCAGCCCAGCAGTGCAAGATTTTCTTAAAAAAGAGGGGGTTGTTTAATCCCTAATACTGCTGTGACAACTCTTCCAACTGCTTTTCCAGTTGCGCAAGATTCTCTTCAGGACGTGTTACGTACTTTTCACCCCGGATGCTGGACCATTGTTCATATTGCCGATCCGCCTCCCCGCTTTCAATTTGGTCCCGAATATCTTTGATTTGACTTTCAAGTACTACTCTCGGGTCATCAGTTTCTTCCTCACCAGCGTTCCGATTGCCGGTATTTCCACTTGTCTGCTTGCCGGCATTCCCACTTGTCTGCTTTGCATTCAGCCCGTCGATCCGCCTAATCCTTTCGAGATCCTCATTCCGTCCAAAGACAACGCAATAATTTCGATTCCTCAGGATAGCCCGTAGCGCCTCATCGGGTTCATAATCATGAACAGAAACGGTGACCTTCTCGCTTTCTGAAACTTCATAAAGATAGATCCTGAGTTTCAGCACATCGGCAATTTCCTCAAGAAGCTCATCAAGCCTCTGGCTGTGCGCATCGATGCTGACCAGTCCGTCTTCATTAAAGGTTACGTGGATGGCATGAGCCGCACCGAATCCGTTTGAAGGCGCCAACATTGCCCACAATGCCGCAAGCAGGAAGGGCATAAACGTCGTTTTCATTGTGCCCCGGTTGTTATACATATCCCCTCCTCAAACAGGCATCTTATTTAATAATCATCGGTCCCGGTCAGAACTTCATTATAGATCCGGTTCAGGCATGCCTGAATCAATGTTTCGAGGCTAACCCGTTTTGCCTGGGTAACATGCTTTTTTTTCATTTTTTCTCTTCAGCTTTATCATCTTCATCCTCAACAACAAATCCGATCACTTCAACAGCTAACCATTTGGGCACCAGGTTTTCCGAAAGCTCGGTAACGGCATTGGCAAACCGATCTTCCGCACTTTTCATGACAGCGGATTCTTCTGCGACTTTGCTGCTTTCCGATACCGTACCGGCGCCTGCCATAACCCCTATGCTCGGGCCGGTGGAAGCCTGTGGGACACCAACCGATAAACCGGCGACATCAATGTTTTGAGCATTGAGAACCTTAGTTGCGCCGAGGATCAAATTGGCAGCCGAGATACCGGCCTCTCCTGCATCGATGATGCCCTTAGGCGCGAACAGAAAGGCATCACCGGCAGGCGGTGGCTCGAGCGTTCCCTGAAATCCGTCCGGGTCATAAGTCAATGTGCGAATTCCACTTCCGACTGAAGGGGGTTCCCATTCAATTTTTATGGAAATAATATTCCCGTCCTTATCATATGTGGGAACGCTTTTCGGCGAACCGGCGTTGACGGCGGTCTTTGATCCTCTGCCTGCGTTAATATCTCCCTTATCCGACCATACGGCAACATCCCCTCCCCGGAAAGTCATAATTCGTGATTCATTCACGTTTAGGTTTCCAACAGAAAAAATATTCATATCGCCGCCTTTGGTGGTAAAAAGCCCTGTATCTGTTTGAAATGCCTGCCCGGAAGCTATTTCAAGGGGATCGGGTATGGCGGTGAGTCCCACATTGACATCTCCGTTTGCAAAGACATATAAATCGCATCCCTCCGCAACGGTTTGGATACTCGAACTGGTCATGTCAATCCGGCCGTCGCCTCTTTCCTTATCTTTAAAAAAAGGATCGATGAGGTTCGTTTCTGCCGCGGCCACTGCTTCTGCTGCGCCAAAGGCATCTCCCTCTGCAAGCTTTTTGCTGTATTCCTTGCCGTATTTCTTGATTTGGTTAAAAAAGGCGGCTACCCCGTCGCGTGATATATTCAAATCATATCCTGCAATCACAGCCAACAACCCATCCGTCTCTTCAAGTGCTGAATAGAAAGCATTACCAACGCTTTGTATGCCTTGTGTCGTTCCCAGATCAATAGAGTCCCCGGCTTCAACCACAAATATACCCGGACCGGCATTTCTAAATCCGGTGTCCCATAACCATGGCGCGGTTAAGGATTGCAGATCTATACTGCCTCCCGCATGGATCACTGTTTCATCGTCTTCATTGATGTTTTGTCCGAAAAAATATACCCCTGAAATATCTCCATCCGCATAAACAGACGTCTGCTTGGCAGCAATGATCTCCAATTCCCGAATGTCCTCTCCGGCATATATTGAAATCGAATCGGGATCTTCGATGTGAAGGGGGTTGCCCTTGCGATGGACACCTTCAAGCGTCTCATTTGCAAACAGGTCATTTAATGGATCGTTTGAATCACTTCCGATTGTCAGGCGATAAATATCATTAGGGTCCATGTCGGACATTCGTATTACCGCCCGCTCCAGTTGATTGTTTGTGGACTCTTGATAAAGCCCGGAGATACTGCCATCCGAATGGATGGTCAGGTTGCCATAGGGCGAAGGCGACAGAACAAAATCCCCCCCCCGACCGGAACCCAGCTGTATATCTCCTCCGGAAAAAAGCGCCACCGTAGGAGGCAATACACGGTATGATTTGTCTTCATTCCCACTCCCCTCAAACTGCCCGGACCAAAAACTGCCGGAAAGAGCCATATTGCCATTGATTGCCGACAGAGAAACGGAAGCTTCTTCTCCATAATCCAAATACCGCCTTAGAGATCCTAGCTCTGAATACTCCGCATACGTTTCGGGGAAAGTCGGATTATAAATAGTGCCGAAATCAATGCCGCCTGCGGCGGTCACGGCCACTTGGGCATCGAATATCGCCAGGCTTGTAGCATATGAATATAGTGAAGCATCCGGACCGGTGAGATTTTTATCCGGGCTTATGATATTTCCAATCGCCGCAATATCTCCTCGGCCATCTGCAATTTGAAAAAATCCGGACAAATCACCGTTTGAAAAAACAGACAAATCGCCGGACTTGAAGGTTCCGGCCTGGCCATGTACCGCCGCGCCCGCATGGATCGAGACGGAACCTCCTCCCATGGTAGCGACACCACCCGTCGGGGTGTAAGGTTCGGAGCTAGAAAAGAAAGCATACGTATAATCCGCCGACCACTCCGACAACGTGATCCCGCCGCCTAATTCTTTGACATAAAGATTATCCCAGTACTTTAAATGGGCCGTCCCATTATAGAAAGGAATGTGATTTTCCTGCTCGATGCCCAGGTAGATCTCATTTAGATTGACATCCCCCATCCGCAGTTGACCCTGAATATCCAGTCTTATATCACCGCCATCGTGCGTCTCCGCATAATTCCAGTCCGCATTTGTAAGTTCATCTGTCGACCCGGTTCCCGTGGTCCGGATCGCGCTGCCGGCGGCATCGTTCAACTGCATATGCAAATTCCGCCCTACGGTAATGTCAATGGCGCCTATCGCGGATTGTATGGCAGCATGGTTCATCAGAACCAAATCCCGCCCCACATGCCCCTGAATGTCTCCGTTATACGAGCCAAGGTTATATCTTATGGCCGCATTGACCATATAGGCATAAGTCGGCTCGTTCGAAACAACAACACCATAAAAGATCACGTCTTGTCCGGCTGCAAAGCGAATGGCATTATTCTCGGTATAAACCACTTGATCGTTGTTGAAAATAAGATCCCCCTGGCCTGCAAAGGTGGATTGAACATCCGAACCGTCCGGATCGGCTCCGGCAATCAAATTGAAACCCCATGCATCGGGCAGCACGGTCATTTCATCATTAAGCTTTATGTACTCATTATTATATACATCAACCACCGTTGGATGATCGACCAGAGATTGATCCAAAATTAAATCTCCCTCGGCCCGCAGTGTAATATACCCCGCTTGTTCGCTGCGGTTGCGCTCGGTCAAATCCCATTTTTCGCTGAGGGTCAAGTCACCGCTACTTTGCACCGCTATTCCCGGCACAATCCGGATATTTTCAGCGATTCCGCCTTCAAAGGCCAAACCGTCCGATACCAGGCGGTTTTGAATCGACTCGCTGTTGGTAAGAAAATCGTCGGCATCTTCATGATAGCCATCAATATCCACTAACGAAATGCTCTCATCCTGATACACTTTCACCCCCTCAAGGAGGGCGTTCGATGCCCCGGCAACAGTGCCGGCAAGGTAAGCCCGAACATCGTTGCCGGCATCCGTTTGAAGGGTTCTAAAATGGACAACCCCACCGGTTCCACCTTCAGAAGATACAATGATCCTTGAACCTTCTTCAAAGTTTATATTCGCTGCATTGAGATATACCGAGCCGGCATCTTCCCCGTATTTATCAGCCGAAGCATAGATCCGGCTGTCCTTCTCAAGATCAATCTCATTGCCCGCATTGATCTCGACATTTCCACCGGATGCTCCTGAGGCATCAATGATTCCTTCAATAAGCACATCTCCACTGTCCGCGGTGATCTTAACTTGATCAGCGCGTAGAGTCTCTTCTTTGGCAAGTGTAAAATTGCCGGTACGAAGACGCAAATCGATACGATAATCAAAGCCCCCGTTTTCCAAAATATCCAATAATGGTCCGGTGTCCGTCTCTAAGATTTGATGACTGTCCATATAAAACCCGCCGCCTGTTCCATCGGCGGCATGCCCTGAAATTTCGCCGTCAACCCGAATATTCGCCTTGGGTGAAAGAAGTTTTATGATCCCGGCATCGCCCTGGTTTCCTGCGGACACATCGATAAAACAGTCCTGTCCGATGACAATGTCGCCGGCATCGGAAACCAGTGTCACCCGACCGCCGGGGAGATAATCATTTCCGGACACATCGATGAATGCCCCTGTTAAAAGGGCGATGCTCTGCCCGCCTGTTTCATCTTCGTTGGCGGTTAACGTGACCCATCCCCCTGTTGCACCGATGCCGCTTCCGCTGAGGTGAATCGTATCTCCCACAAACTCCAGAGTGCCTCCGTAAGAAGAATCCGCAAAACCCGTTGTTGAGCCGTTCCCGACAATGCTTATCGTATTGTAACCCGCCATGTCATTTCCGGCCTGCACCAAAAACCGGGTGCTTTCAAAAGTGGTCTGATCCCCGTCCGAATCACTTTCTGCATAAAATGAAGATATGACCCTTGCCGCGGTAAACGTCAAATCTCCATCGGTTACCAATGATCCTTCACCGCGAAGCAAGACGTCGCCGAGAAGCCCTTCATCTTTGCACTCCATATCTATTTTATTGAAACCTCCGAGAAAAATATCACCGTGTCCGATGCCGATCGTCTCTTTTGCATTTAAAGCAAGGTGACCGTTCTTTTCCGAAAGTAAAACCGTCTCAACATCACCGGTGGTGTTAACAAGATAAATCTCTTGGGCATCGATTCCGATATCCGACAGTTCATTTGCTTCCCGGTACAAGATGGCAGGCGAATTCATGGTCAGGGTTCCGGCCACATCAAGGAATGTGCCTCCTGCCAGTGTCAGTGATGTATCGGCATTCATTTCGAGGTTATCGAAGCCTGAGAAACCCGCCCAATTTCCGGTCAACAAATAGAGGGTATCCGGAACTCTTTCCTGGTGGTCTTCCGGCCCCACTACCATATTGTTGGTGGTAATCACCAAAGTTCCCTCAGTTGAAGTCATTTGGCCCTTGAACAGTGCGCTGCTTGCTTTGATTTCGACTTTCCCAAAATCAGAAACACTGGAACCGGACTCCATCTTAAAATCTCCATCCGGTGTATTAAATACCACTTCACTGTCTATACCATTTCCCATCAGTTTGCTGTTCTTTTCCATTTGGATACTATTGTCGGCGGAAAATTGGACATAGGGTGCTTTTACAACCGCATCTTCAGCGACAATCACCTCATCCGTCAAAGATAATGTGCCGATGTGCAGCTCACTCAGATTACTTTCAGACACAGTGGTATCGAGAATTTGTCCCGTGTTGACATATGGCTCGATCAGATCGGCGATATCGTCGAATCCATAGCCCCCTCCCAGTGTCGCGGTTGATTTGATTATTGAACTTTTTGTACCGCTTAAAGCAAGGGCACCCCCCTGATAACCGGCAATGGCATTACCTGTGAAATCCCCCTCCAATACCGTTGTGGCACCTTTGATATCAAGGCGTCCACCGCCACCGGAAGTCATCTTATTCACATTGAATTCGCTTTGCTCAATCACCTCCGAAGCCGGGCGAATACTGTACATATCAGGCACGGCAGCAATTAAATCAGTTCCTGCTTCCGTTTTATATCCGGTTATAATGGC
This sequence comes from Pseudomonadota bacterium, assembly GCA_043797445.1. Lineage (GTDB taxonomy): Bacteria > Desulfobacterota > Desulfobacteria > Desulfobacterales > JAFDDL01 > JAZDPP01. The sequence goes on along the minus strand of JAZDPP010000042.1, from coordinate 14,143 downwards.
GTACCCGTCGTCTGTATACGAGGCCGCACCGCCGCTTTTATTGATGCTGCCTAAATTTTGAATCACATAGGCACCCGTTAAAAAAGCATATTCTTCCGGGAGCAATGAGTATGTCCCTGCGGGAAGCCCACTGCCTTCCGTCAATTGAACCGCAGGCCCCGGGTAATCAATGCCAGGCACCACTATATAAGTATTCTTTGCCGTCAATGGATTTTCAAGTCCTTTGGTTCCGGGTGTGAATTCGGCTGAAAAAACAGTGCCGCCCCCGGCGAAGTCGATCAAGGCTCCGGTTTGCATAACCACTGTATCCCCATTGATGGTCACACTTTTTTCAGGTAGTGATTCCAACAATTCGTAATTTACCAAACTTGTATTGGTCCATTCTCTTGGTTTGATATCAACAAGCCAATTTGCGTCCTCATCCAGATAGCCATACTGCATCGTCCCTTCAGCCGTCACGGAAGTAACGCTGCCGCCGCCCAGAAAAACAGTGGATGCTTTGTCATCGTCATCGAGCAGGTCCGGACCCTTAAACTGAATTTGCCCCATTGGCGCTGCCAGAAAACCCTGATGGTCGATTTCATTGGCGGCAATGGTCAGCGCCCCCCCGGCAGAAACAATGGGACCGTCGATCGGATACGTTCGGCGTAGCGTAGTGATTCGCCCGGCATCGGAGACCAAGGTGAAATCGGAATATGTCGTGGGATAAATACGGGCCGCCCGTACTATCAGGTCTTCGGGCGTTCTCAACTGCCCTTTCCAGATCAGGCGCCCGGCATTGTTATAATAAACATCGTCAGTCAGTTGAATATCTTTCGTGGCATCAAGTGCAACCGTGTTAAAACCGGAGACAGCGACACTACCGTTGATTTCTATATATTCCCCGTCAAGCGCAAACCGGGTATCGCCATCACCGGCCGCCAATGACTGGGCGTCGTCAACAAGGTTCAAATAGGAGATCTGTTCCAGGCTGCCCCCATATTTTGCCTGGGTATTGGCCAAAATGATTTCAGTTGCATCAAATGAGATTTTCTGGTCCGTTTCATTTCCGCTGATGAGCGGTGCGTCCAGTGTAAGACGACGCAATAATAGCTTATCCGCTACATTTATATTTCCGGAAAACACCAGTTCTTTAAAACTGCCGAGTGAGACGTCATCAAACCCTGCAGCGATATACCGGATAAAATCATTTTCATCCACGGTCATTGAAGAATATAAATTTTCTTTGATGATGGAGAGTGAAGCACCGTGAACGGTTTCGTTATAAGCATCTCCGATGAGCTCTCCATTTAATGTCAAATCGTTAAAATATTTCAGACTTAACGACCCGGCACTAGCTGCCATGGTGTTTGTGGTAATGCCGCCATCAGCTCGGTAAACTATTCCGTTAACCGATCGTGAACCGGAGATATCGATTCGGGATCCCTGTTCCATCAGGATATTGCCGGATTTTGCAGTCAGGGTCACCGTACCCCCATCAAGGATGTCATATTGATAACCCAGCTCGGCGATATACGATTCCGGAATTTCCCGGTTGTATCCGTCGGCACTGATAATGCTTCCATTACGGATAATGAGATCCCGGAGATATCCGGAGGCGGTCAGGTTTATATCTCCGGACGGAGCGATCAGGCTACCGGCGATATCGGTGATCAGCCCGGATAATGTGATGTGACCTTCCGGAGCTACTTTTATGGTCGCATTTGGCTGTACATAGACCGTATAGGTGTCTATTTCTTTAGATACTTCCTCTGAACTCACCACAGGTTGCCCTGCCTTTGCGGTGATGCCGGAATCTCCGAGAAATTCCAGGGGGACCTTAACATATTCATTTTCACCGTCTAGGGTGAGGCCTTGTATATCAACTGCTTCTGCAGGGTTCAGATTGCCGCCGGCAGCAGGGTTTTGGAGAGCCGGTTCTGGAAAGGCCATCTTGATGCCGGATGGTTCCAGCAGGGAATCACCGGCAAAAGTCAAATCCTTATAGCTTAGTAGCGTAATGTCGCTAAATCCGGTATCCGCCAGTTGATCCTGTTTTAACACCAACTGCTCCTTCAGCTCATCCGGCAGCTCGTCATCGAATTCGAACCTGCCAGAAAGCGAAGGACCTTCCCGGTCGACAATAATGGTATCCGTGTGCAGGGTAATGGCGCCTCCCGTTTCACCTATAAGGGAGTGGCCTCTCAAGTCGGCCCTCAGAACCAGGGATTTCCCTTTCAGCTCTATACTGCCGGCAGAACCTGCTTTTATATTTCCATTGGACGTGATTTCGTAGCCGCCACTGACATCCAAAAGGGAATTTGCGCCAAGAATCACTTCTCCCCCGTAGTATGTATTGTCCAGCACATGAATGCTTCCCCCATCAATGAAGCCGTTTTTTATCTCCCCGATATTCCCTGCAAGGGAGTTGTCAATTCTTTCCCCGGAAACGACAACACCGGCGCCATTACTCATGAAAAGGCGATCCCTCATCTCAATTTGTTCTTCCTGGGGATTCAGTTCGGATGTTAGCGTATCTTTGATAATGAAGTTGACTTCACCTCCGGGAATTTCGATATTCCCATTAAATTCCAACGCGCGAGCGCTGAGTTCCAAACGTGCAGGCGCCGTATCCCAATATTCCGGGGCCATGCCCACCACGGAAGTACCGGTGGATTTGAGGCGAAATCCTCCCGGCCATAACTTCAATACAGCATCCTCATAAACCGTGATTTTTGTGTTGGACTGAACCGTCAGATTGCTTAGCCCGGCAGCACTGAGTTTATCGGCGGAAATCATACTGCGGAAAAGCGGGCCTTGGTTGTTTTGAAATTCAGACAGATAGGGCTGATTGCCGCCAATCGATACTGTTTTTAATTCGGTTTCAGCAGAAAAATCCTCGGGGAGAACCAGCGCATCGTGAACGATTACCACTTCATCAACAATATTATCAACAGACGCGCCCGTTGCAACCTGAGGGCTTTCAGGCCCGATGAACAACTCTCCACCACGGGGCGCCTTAACTCCTGAAAGCGTCTGAAGCGTGTAGTTGCCATATAGCTCAACCGGAATTTCCATCTCGGTTTGATAAATACCGGCGGTTGCCGATCCCAAAAGGACGCCGTCAAGCACGATGCCTTTGGCGACGAGTGATAGTGTACCGGCATCGTCTCCTTGTATATACCCTGTCGTCGAGTCAAATAATGGCGCCGCGCCGCCGAAATAAAGCCCCTTGTATTTTTCAATCATCCCATAACGCTGATTCACAAATTCCTGGTAATTGGCAATACAATCATATTGGAGCGATTCCGGTGCTTCACTGATGTCATATACGTTGTTGCCCGACACAAGCTTGGTAATATTATGGTGACCATCTGATATTCGTGCCCCCCCCCCTGAAAAATCAACCAGTGCCGCCTCTTTCCCATCGTATCCGTCTCTTATAATGATATCTCCATTTTCCGCTTGAAGTAGAATCTTTCCTCCGGCTGTAGCCATTTCTCGCGCGGTTACATATTCCCCATTCAAGTGGGCGGATAAATCTCCGATGGTGGAACCTTCCTGTGGAAGAACGGTGATGGTTTCCCCCTCTAATTCACCGCCTTTCTGGGAAAAATCATTTTTCAGTTCCACGCTGTTTAAGGGTGCGTCGATATCAACGGAATCAGAAGAGCGGTCAACCCATTCACCGCTGACATCCAAACGGCTGCCGGCATCCATATAGATGCGATCCATTGCATCCATGGTGATCGTTCCGGACTTTGCCGCTATTTCACCACTGTGTATAATTACCTTTGTGGATGTCGTTTGATTTTTAATTTCATTGGTGGCGATATTGACGATTTTTTTCTGATCCAGACCCGAGATCTCGATTTCTCCCCCCTGAAGCTCAAAACTCGAGTGAACTTTTTCTTGATTGTCACTAATCGGGGATATCGTTCTGCTGGCAGGGCCTGTTGTCACTTTTTCCGAAGCTTTAAGCTCGATTTTGCCGTTGTTGGTGATGGCGGATATCGATCGAATATAGCCCGATTGATTCACCTGCCGACCATACATGCCGGCAAGACCGGCGTCCGCAATGATGCTTCCTGTTTCAGTATTGACAGCCGTACCTTTTTCGCCAGGCGCTACCCAAATATAGGGAAAGGTCCTGTCCAACAACTTCATTTCCACATCGTTTCCCGCGATCAAAGCTATTTGCCCGGAAGGCGCCGCAATAGTCCCCGCGTTTTCAACCTCCGGCCCCATGAAAGAAACATACCCACCTGTTCCCGCCTGAATATTCCCATGGTTTGAAACCGCCCCTGCCGAGTCATCGCCCTCAAATTTTAGAACGTTATTCAGAAAATCTTCCTCGGCGATTGCGAGGGATGAGGCGGCCAGGGAGTGAACATCGACTTGTGAAGTGGGACTGAACAGAATTCCATTCTTGTTTATCAGAAATATCTTCCCGTCCGCGGTGAGTTTTCCGAAAATCATGCTGGGATTCTCGTCGTAGATGCGGTTTAGCGCCGACCAGTCGGTGTTCCCCTTCTGATTGAATTGGACCCACGCCTCCTCGCCGATATTGAAGGATTCCCAGTCGATGACCGCCTTGTCCTCATTCTGATTCACGACCAGTTTATTCGCTTGCGGCTGCTTGATGTCCTTCACACCTCGAACGAGGCCGTTCGTCCTCAACTGGGGGAGCTGATTCACCGGCACCCGGACATTGTTGATGATCTCGCTGTAAAGTCCGGGAATTTGAGGTTGATCCGCCAGAAGCGCGAAAGGCAGCACAAGTTGGATGACGAGGAGAAGTGACACACATGCCCGGCACTCGGAAAGGATTTTGCGCATGGTCGGTTCCTAAGGGGAAAAAGGTTCAAAGTTCAGGATTGAAGGGTTCAAGGTTAAAAAAGATTCACGGTTAAAAAAGGTTCACGGTTCAACTTTTTTAACCCAGCCCCTTTTTTCAGTTCGCCTTTATATCCTTTATATCCTTTTTCTCGGCTTTCAGATTCGTGTCTCCTCCATTGAGCGCTTTTTTCAGGTCGCCCAAAAGTACACCGGCCGGTCTGTAGCCGCTTATTTTCTCAATCACTTCTCCCTCATTGTCAAGCAGCACCGTCAAAGGGAAGCTTTTCTGCTCGTATAATTCCTTGTATTCCTTATTTTTATCGGAATCCACCTTTATCCAGATAAAATCATCGCGCATCATCAAGACCCTTGGATCAATCAATGTCTCCTTAAACATTTTCTTACAATACGCGCACCAATCGGCATAGAGGAACAGGACTGCGGGCTTTTTCAATTTTTCGGCGTCAGTCAGGCCTTTTTCCAAATCCTCGACCCATTGGATGTTCATACCTGCGAATTTTGCGGCCTTGGTCAGCCCGATCACTTCTATATCATACACCACACTCTGGCCCGCCAAGGGGTCGTTAAAATCAACGGAAAATTGGTTATCACTGAGGGTCACAACCCTTCCGGGCCGATTTCCCAGCTCAAAATACCCGCCGATTTTAGGGGTCAGATGGATGTTGATCTTGTTTTTCTCAACCATCATCCGGGTCATTCCGAAATCGGAATCGAGCTCCTTGGCCACCGGTGACAACTGAAGCGTTACCCCCTCTTCGGCAACATTCATTATAAGAGCTTCAACATATGGATTATAAACGATTTTTTTGCCTTTTACGGGGAACCCCTTGTATTGTTTCGAATATTCCTCTGACGACATGGTGATCAGGGTGGGTACGGTCTTGTCCCGGTCAAAATTCTGAATAAGCCCGGGATTGCGGTTGCCGAATGCCTTTTCGGGAGATAGGAAAATTTCTTTTTTCTCGCCATTCGCAAGTCCCAGCACGGCATCCCCCAAACCGGGAAATGCCTCCTTTTCGCCTGCGATAACCGTTATCGGCCCGAATGCGTCAGGGGCTTTAAAGTTTTCTATTTTTTCCTGTTTGCCATCCCTGGCAATGTCGGCGGAGGTAGTCTGTATTATTCTTCCATTGGATTTTAGCCTTGCCGTATAAGCCACCTCTACCAGGTCTCCGGTTTCAATCAGAATATTTTTAGTATCTGTTGACACCTCAGGCATTTTGCCGGTTGCCGAGGCGGCAGCGGTCATTTCCGACATATCGTTTTGATGCAAATCGGCCCGGGCGTTTGATTCCCGCGGTTGCATATCCTTTTCAACGGTAACGACCTTAACATCGCATTGAAGGGCTTCACCGCCAAAAGGGTGGGCGTAATCAACCAGGAAGTCTTTATCGCTTACCTCTTCAATTTTTCCTACCGCCGGTCCGACGCTTACGAGGGCCCCCTTCCGGGCATCGATATCGATAACAAAATGATCCCCAACATCCTTTACCGCAACCATTCCAAAGGGCCCTTCCAACGGCTGTTCCGAAAACTTTTCAAAGACAACCTTCACCTCATCATTTTCAACGGAGACGACCTTCCCCTTGACGCCTGTATCCAATTGCACCGACTCACCGACAACCGGATTTTTTCCGCCGGTTAAATCCGTGAATATATCCTTCGCATATACCATATTTTTGGGGTGGGTTTTCGTCTTCGTCAGTCGAATGCGACGCTCGTTCTCCGGAAGATTCTTTTGGGGGTCCGCCGTCACGTTAATGGTCGCGGAGTCGCCTGGTTTCCATTCCTTGGTATCTTGAACCAATTTTTCAACCAGCACTTCCTCTAAAAATTTGAGCTGCTCTTTAGAACCCGCTTCCTTTTGCCGCGCATCGTGGTCCGTTATCTTCACGGAACTATACTCTTTTTTATAAATAAAGGCCCTGGCTTTTCTGTTTTCCGAAGAATTCGCTATATCTTCTTGTGTCGAGACAAGGATATCGCCGTTTTGTATCCGGCAGGTATACTCCAAGCCCCGGCCCTTGGCCTTCGGATCTTGCGAGGCCAGTGATTCATGATTATTCATGCCGGTACATGCGAACATCAAAATGCCGCAAATACCAGCCGCGATAGATACACCCATTCTTCTCATAACTTTCTCTCTCCCTTTAGATAATGGCAGCCCATGGATTTAATTTTCTTTCAATCTCACATGCGGATGTTAAACTTACCACTGGATAAGCAATAATATTCTTCATTACTTCATAATTGTTAATTTCACATTAGCTTTTGTTTTTTTTTAAAGGAGGGAATGACGAGGTCGGAATCCGATAAGATTATAGATCGAAGGATTTTCAATGCCTATCCGGATGTTGCCCACAAATTGTTTAACTGGTTGTTTTTATGTTGAAATGCAATAAATGATTATCTAACACAAAAACAGGCAAAACTATCTGTATTGTTAATGGGTTATATCTTATTGGCAGTGCAAATGTGCAACATCCGGATAGGCATTGGATTTTCTTTCCTTTTCTCAAAAAAAAGTGGGCTGCCGAAGCAGCCCACTTTTCACTTCAATACGGTTAAATTGTTTCCCTTTTAGCCGCCTAAACCCTGCGGTATATCTTAAAGCTAGGGCCGTGTCGGTTTTGATTTCGGGTAGTCTTTGGGATCATTATTAGTCTTATAAACCTTCATTTCGGCCGCAGTTGCCCAGAAATAGGCGCTCTGACCGAAATTATCAAATGTGAGATACTGCGGGTTAGCAGACTGATTTTGGATTGCGGTGAGATAGCCCTGTTCTTCATCTGGAACACAGTCGTCCATGAAGCATGTCTGGGCAGCCCAGAAATTGTATTTCCCATTGGTAACATCGTAACGGCTGGGAGCCACACCATCGTACTTCAGCTGATGGATCCCAAGACTATCACCCATTCCGATGTTGTTCTGTAACATGGCCTTGTCCGCGTCCACATAGCCGATGGCTCCGGGAAAACGGTCAACACAATCAAACGTCAGGTTACTGGAGCTCGAGTAATGCCAAATATTGTTCGCGGCGCCTGAAAATCTTGAAATGATAACGTCGCCGCGGGCAACGGTATCAAGCAGCGTCTGGTGCGTACCGGAACCGGCATGGCGCATGCATTTGGTGATGGTGAGGTTGGGGAAGCTCGTGCCGAAATCGTTCCAGTTGTCCACGGCATTGGAAAAAATGTGCAGCACCATCAGACGGCTGACGTTGTCCAGCGGCTTCTCAATACAGGTGGGAACCACTTCGCCAGTACCAGCACGCCCATATTTACAATCGGCAGCCGTGGTACAGGTTCTTGCATTTCCCGTTCCCTGATTTCCATCCTGACATACATTATCAACGCATTTGAAGTCGCCACGGCAGGCCAATTCACCACCACCTTCGACAGTAGCGCACTCCCAGCCGTCCTTGTTGTATGCCCAATGGTGAGGATTCGGTCTTCCAGCGAGTGCCGCTTCCACGGCGGTATAATCGCAAACTTTATGGGTTACGGCATTGTTGGCGATGAAACCAAACGGTACGATAATACCCGAAAATGAATGTGCCGGTGTTACTTGAATGCAGGAAGCATTAAAATTGCTTTGTCCGCTATCGTTGCTGCCGGCAGCGACATAGCCGGCATAGCCAGTGGCCCATCCACGCGTGTAGGGGGCGCAGAGGGTGTTGCAGGGAACATCGGCGCACCCCATCATGCAGGGGGCACTTACCGTACCCGTACAAGTGCCGGGAGTACCGGTAAAACCACAAGTGGCAGGATCAGCATAAGCAAGTGGTTTGCAATCATAATTATGGCAGCCGCCGTCTGAGTTGGAAGCAAGATAGCGGACGTAAATCGTGTCATTATGGCCAGTATCACCAGGACCGTCAAGAACACAACCGGTCCCACGGATGATCAGATTGCCTTTGTTGGTCCTCCAGTCCTTGGCTACAGCGGTACAACCATAAGTGTCCGTAACAATCGCCTCTCCGGCTTGCACCCAAAAATCAGCCTGAGCAGAGGCGCCGCACATGTTGATTGTCTTTTGAATCACTGCAGCAGACGCTGTGCCGATCATACCGACAAAAGCGATGCTTGCAATTGCAGCAAGCTTTTTCAGAGTCTTTTTCATTTTTTTCTCCTTTATAAGTTGTTTTGTAAATACTAAGCTATTGCTTTTCTATTTTATTGATTTTTTCTTCTGACCCCGATCATGCCAAGCAACGCGGAACCCAGCAGGACAAGGGCACCCGGAACAGGCACTGGATTGTAGGAAACCAGCAGGTTCGTCCCAGTAGTATCCAGCGTGAAAGTTCCAACTGTGGTAGCAGTTGAGGTCGCGGGGTTCATTTCATAAAGATCATAGCCATAGACGATGTCTCCGTTCATAACAGTTTCGGCATTGAAGGTTGTGGAAGGGTTTACCAGCAGACCGGCATAAATGCCGGCAGTTGTTTGACCCATCATATAGTTCCAATAAGGGCCAGTGCTTTTGTTTTTAGTTGCTTTTTGATTAGTATGGCTAAGATTATCAGAGTTGAATAAACTAGCGTCCCTATACCCAGCGTCGGGGTTACCAAGTTGGAAATTATTTGTATCGGAGCCAAACAGGGGATTTACGTTGCTTAAACTCTGATCCCGTCCACCACCAAAAATTCCGACTTTGATGTGTGCCCAGGTGGTTTCGATTGTTTCGTCATCATCTTGATAAGCACCAAAACTAGCAAGACTGATTCCGGTATTTAGGTTTGAGAAGCCTGTGGACGTATTCAATCCCATTCCCAGATCAAAATGAAGTTCTTTTCCAGCCGAGTCCGCTGGGCCTCTCTCATAGGCAACCAGTTGAAGATTTCCTTGCTCAAAATAAGCCATCGCATTACCGGCGACCGCCACCATCATGACCGCCACTAATGTAGCAAAAATCTTTTTCATGTTTTTTCCTCCATAAGATAAAGTGTGGTTTGCTTCCTCAGGCGGCCTGGCGATCTCGGAACATTCCGAGACCCATGGCTTTCCGGCCCCCGGTTACCCGGGGTGTGGCTTTATCTGGAGGTGGAAAAATTTGTTTTTTTACAATGCTACTTACTTGAAAAACAGAAGAACAAACTCGACTCAATGACTTGACTATGCATTCAACTCCTTGAATGCAGACCCGGTTACCACCACCCCCTTTCATATTTATTTGCAGCTCCCGGAGGCAATAAAAAAAGCCCGAACAAAAAAGCTGCACGCTTGTTTATCCGGGCTTCCTGGGGCTTACTTGGTCAAGTCAGCGAAGTACCCTGTGATGCGAATTGGATTCGATTGAAACGGGCGCAAGCTATTTACTTCGATTCCGCCCGCTTTGTTGTGTATACCTTAAATCATGACTGTTAGATGCTTATTAGGCATTTGTTAATTTTTAAAAAGGTTCAAGGTTCAAAGTTGGGTTCGAAGATACCCCCCAAAACCGCCCCGATGAAACAACCGCCGCCACCACCGCCGGAGCCGCTGCCCGACCCGCCGCCGCTCTCTTTCTCGGCCACGGCGAAGAGCGAAAAGTGGTCGGTCTCGAATATCAGGTAATCGTCCGTGATTTCTTTCACGGGAAGCGTTTCCCAGGAACCGCCGTTGTCGTCCTTCGAGAAAAGGACCACCTTGTCCGAACTGTTTCTGATAGAATAAGGTATTTTTACCTGAATGGTTTTGTTGAAGGTGATCCCGGATGGCCCCAATACAATGACCTCGTTCGGATCGTCGGTGAACTTGTAGCCTTTCGGCAAATCTGGCGGGGATCCAGCGATACCGATGCAAAAACTCATATCCTCATCCAAGGCGCCTTTGGGCACCGTCATTTCCATCCCGTATAAACTACTTGCATAATCAGTTATCTTGATAACCTTGGACGTGCTTTCATTTTTCCGGATGATTTTCGTTTGGATTATTTCGACATCGAGAGTTATCGACTTGGTGTCTATGGTAAATATGCCCGGCATCCATTCGCTGTCCTTCATGCCGTCATTCGCCTTCACCCGCCACCGGTATGTCTTTCCATCCTCCAAGTCAACCGTCGGAGTGATCGATGTGGTTTTAGACCCTTCCGCGACTGCGGTCTCCTCGATGACCGGTTCAGTTTCGTTTCCTTTGAATACCTGGAAGGTGTAAGTGAGTTCCGCGCCCTCGTCCGCGTCCGTGGCGTTCGTCACCGTCAGTTCGGGCGTCAGGGTCTTCACCACTTCCCCGCTGTAAGGACTGAACAGACCCGGCGCCTCGGGCGCGTACATGTTGGTGCTTGTAAAAAAGGAGTCCATGGCCCATTCCGTGCCATAGAAGGCGCCATCAAAGGCGATGGCGCGCCAATAATACATCGTCTGGTCCTCTAAAGTGATTTTCGTCTTGGGATCCCAGGTGGTTTTTCCATTCGATCCTTCTGAAACCAGGCCGGAGACGACTTTTTCTTCACCATCGAAAGAGGCGGCGGTGTCCAGTTCAAAAAGATAGGTCAGTGTCCGGCCTTCCGGGTCGGTAGCATTATTGATCTCGAGAACGACTTCACCCGGTCTTACCATTTCACCCTCCTTAGGCCCTGAAATAGTGGGGGCCGTCGGAGGTTCATTGTCGGTGACATCCAACAAGAAACTGTATAGATCGCTCCAAGGACTTACAGCGCCGCCGTTATCCTTGGCTTTCGCGCGCCACCAATACCGGGTATTGTTATCCCAAACGATATCCTCCCCGCTGGTGTGCCAGGCGGTGGTCGATCCACTTGTGGCTTCCGGGACGTCGAATTCGTTCGCGGTCAGGTTCATCATGGCTTCGTCCGCATACAGCTCAAAATCGTAGGTACGGGTATCGCCTGCTTCATCCACCGAGTTAACAACAACAATATCCGGATTCACGGTGGAGACCGAAGCACCGTCCAGGGGAGCACTGGCCGTCGGCGCCGCCGGGGCTGAATTGACGGCGTCGACGAAGAAGCTGGCCGTTTCCATCCATTCCGTGGTTTCGTTTCCGTTGGTGGCTTTTGCTCTCCAATAATAAGTTTTTTCTTCCTGGAGGAGTTCCTGCGCCTCCTCGTGCCAAAGGTCCCATCCGGTGGCTTCCCCATTCCCTTCCGAAATGGAGCTGTTCACGATGCGAAGATTCAGATTCTTATCTTTGTAGACTTCAAAAACATAATATACTTCGTCCCCGAGCCCGGTTATGTTATTGACGATCAGTTCCGGGAACCGTGTCTTTACAACAGCCTTATCTGCGGGGCTTTTCAGGGTCGGCGCGTTCAAAGGTGGATCATCACAAGTCCCCTCCTCGACGCCGCAGCCGCATTCACCCGGCTCTGTTTTATTCCTGTCGTTCGGACAACCGTCCGCATCATCCGAAACCCCGTCGCCATCCGAATCCGGGCATCCTTGGTCATTGACCGTTGTGCCAAGCGGCGTACCGGCACATTCGTCTACATCATCCAACACACCATCGCCGTCCGCGTCGCTCTCTAAAGGACATCCATTTTCATCGACAGCGGTTCCCGCAGGCGTATCCGGGCACTGGTCCTGGTCATCGGAAACACCGTCACCGTCCGCATCCGGGCAACCATTCTCGTTGACCTCGACGTCTTCGGGGGTGTCGGGGCATTGATCCTCATCGTCCGGTACACCATCACCGTCCTCATCTTCTATCGCTATCGTGCAGCCGGTTTCATCCACATCCGCTCCCGCTGGCGTATTCGGGCACTGATCCTGGCCGTCGGAAACACCGTCACCGTCCGCATCTTCTATCGCTATCGTGCAACCGGTTTCATCCACAACCGCTCCCGAAGGCGTATCGGGGCACTCATCCACGTCATCATTAACTCCGTCGCCATCCGTATCGGAAATTCCCCCTTCAGAATATCCAACGACCAGGCTGCCGCTTGTGGTATCCAGGACGAAGGTTCCCAATAACGTAGGAACTCTATTCCCGTTATGGTAATCATATTCGTAAAGGTAATAGCCACCAAGGATGCCACCGTTCAAAACAGCCTCGGCCCCGTAGCTTGTTGCGGGATTTACCAGCAGCCCACCATAAATGCCGGCAGTCGTTTGGCCTTGCATCCAATTCCAATAGGGACCACTGGCTTTGGCCAACACTTTTTTTGCAGCGGTGCCGGGAAGCATATCCGTATTAGAGTTAAATAAAATAGCACCATCAAACCCAGCATAGGGATTTTGCAACGCGAAATCAGCTGTGTCAGAACCAAAAAGCCCATTCACTGAATTGTAATCCACATCATACATACCACCAAAAATACCGACTTTGATGTCACTCCAACTGGTTTCGCCGAAATCGGAAAGCGTAATTCCAGTATTCAGATTTTGGTAGCTATCGGTTGTATCACGACCAACGCCCAGGTCAAAATGGACTTCGTATCCTGTGGAGTCATGGGCTTCGTTGTTATATGCCACCAGTTGAAGATCCCCTAAATCAAAAAAGGCGGCCATGGCATCATATGCCACAACGAATTGAACAATCAGCATGTATAAAACTATCAGATAACGTTTCATTTTCATAATACCTTACAATGTTCTAAAGTCTTGCCTATCTGTAAAAAAGCGCCCTTATCTCAACATCATTTTTCAAAACTTCCTCGAATTTCTCAATTCGGCCGACACTGCCCTGTGAAAAATTTGTCTTTATCAATCCGGTAAAATTCTCTTCTTTAACCTTGAATAAATATCCGGCGAGCTTATTACTTTCATTAAAGAATTCCTTAATCTGCGGAATGGAGTCATTTCTTCAATATTTCTTCGAACTTCTCGATCCTGCCCACACTGCCTTCCGAAAAGTTAACTTTAATATAGCCGGTGAAGTTCTGGTCCTGAACACCCTGAAGGTATTCCATAAGGCGCTTCATTTTTCTTTCGGCCTTTTTATTCTTCAATTCTTCCTTGGATGTTTCTTCCTGATTCATCATCACTGTCGGCTTCATTGTTATTTTCCAATCTCAGTTGCGGAACAAAGGGCAGCTGAACCGGGCCACGTGAAAAACTGCGGATTTGGCGGGCAAGGTGCCTCGACCCATTCAGATATCGTAAAGTGGGTTATTTTTATCCACCGATTATTATGAAACGATTAGGAATTCAATAGCCTTTCATGAGCGGCCACAACAATTTTTTTTATTAAATATTTTTAATAGTTACGACACTATTGATCGATTCTTTTTTTCGCATCGCTCAGGGTCACGCGGGTTTTAGGGGGGGGGGGGGGGGGCGACAAGAATTAGGGAAACGGAAAAGATGCCGGTTTACGGTTACCGAAACTCGATATTAAAAAAAATTAAAAATAATCGATCGTTCAGG
>JAZDPP010000041.1:0-25660 GCA_043797445.1 Pseudomonadota bacterium | reverse complement strand
CCGTTAAGCAGCGTCTTCTTTTTTCTTGAACCAGTTCACTTTTACGCATGAACGGTTTGGCTGTCTATCAAGACGAGCTTATGTAGGATGTAGGTAAAATAAAGCGATACAAAAAAGGTAAAATAAAAAGAAAATCCACAAATAAGAGCGCATCCTCGCAAATTTCAATCTCTTTTCCAATAAGATCTTCTGAAATTTTGCGTAAACGAACCAGATTGTGGGTGCGTGGTATTTCCTTATGGTAAGCCGCGATCAACGATTTGAATAGGTTTTCTACAGCCTGCTGTGAATGAAAACAGACCATATTGTGAATTCCTTCCTGCAGTAATACCTTTGCGCTCCGTAAATCATCATTTGCATATTGCAGCCATAGTTCAGCAAGATTCAACATCGTAAAGCTTTATACCCTTTTTTAGCGACGAAAAAATGAACGAGGACGGCTCATTTCTTAGAATATCAAATTCTTCAGGCGTATATACAACAAGGTCCAACCCGTAAAGAAGGTCGTATTCCTTAAGCATTTTTCTCAACTTAATTCGACGTTGGAACGGCGACTCCGTCGTTGGTGCCACAATCAGCAGGTCAATGTCACTCTCGCTGTCAAATCCTCCAGATGCGTGGGATCCAAACAAGAATATTTTGGCTGGACTTGTTCTTTTTATGATAGAAACTATCTCAGTCAGCTCTTTTGAAAGCCGGTGCTGCATCGAATGGATATCCTATTTGGGGGTGCCTTGAGTTTTCATGACAATAACACAGAGCGCCACAATCAAGACGTTGATGACGTATTTTTTCCTTAAAGGCTATAATATTTACTGGCGAATATCAACTTTTTTCCCTTCTAAAAAATAGAAAAAGAATGGGACAGGCACAGCAATTCTCGGTGAAAATTTTTTACCGCTAATAAACAAGGTTCAGGGCAAAACTGGAAATTATTTTTTGCAGAGTCAATTTTTATAAAATTTCATAAAAATCACAACTTATTGATATTGATATTAATATCAATATTGCGATAGACCTTTTCTTTTATTTACTGTATACATTTCAGCAGGTTATAAATGTATACCCAGGGAAACGTCTAGTGCCGTGTTTCATAAGGGAATGAGTATTTCCTGATTTACCGTTTATATTGCAGGGGCGACCGGTTGACAACGCCCCTTTGGGGCATTGATTAAGCGCATGATCATGTGCAAGATAAACGGTAAATCGGGAATTTCGGATTCCCTAAGTTCTGTGCTCTATTTTGGCAATTTGAGTTTCTGAGCGAAGGGAACCAGATCTATGCAGCCTTCGCCAGGCGTGGATCGTTATCGATAAGGACTTGCGGAAACGAGCGCCGAAAGACTGCCGGTGCAATTTGTCTGGGTATCATCTTCGACAGGTTTGAAGACGAAGAATATGTCGGATCATTAACTGCCAAACCGCAACTGCCAACTCGGGTTTATCTTGACACATACATCTATCAGGCTGATAAATGGGGGAGTTGGCAATTATAAACATCAAGTGAGCAAGTGCGCAGATGCGTCCGAGGGACGTTAATCTGGAACGGATGGAAAGCAACTGACGGAGCAGGGGCTGGTGCAGAGAAGAGGTGACCGAGGAATTGTTTTACCGCAATTACGGTATCGAAAACAGCGATATTGAGCTTGTAACCCCTTATTAAATAAAGGAGCACTCCAATGCCAATCACCGCAAAATGCACAATAGAGCATGGAACGATAAAGTTGCCGCAGTCTTTGAGCCTGCCTGATGGAATGACGATTCTGGTCAGCATAGAACCTTTGCCGAATATTGTCCATCGCAAGAAAGCAGCAAGAGAACTTGCGGGAACCTGGAAAATGGATACTAGTATTGATACGGTTTTTTCAGAGATTGATGTACAGCGGCATGTTGATACGGGAAGAGACGTGGCTTTTAAGGCGGGAAGCGCCACTATGCCAACAGCCATTTCCACACGGGAACCGCATTAACCCCATTATCGATCGATCCTTCGTCATCCCATGTCACGATCGTTCCGGAATTTAAAGACAATTCATCCATTGCGCGTTTAAGTCCCCGGACTTCCCGTTCGAAAGTTTTTTTGTTCGACATGTCCCAGCAGACCTGAAGCAGTTTTATGTCACCTGTAACCTTATGTTGCGCAAAGAAATCCGTTTCGTAACCGTCTGAAGTGGTTACATACTCAACTTCGTAGCCGTTGCTCCGCAAGTGCATGAACACCATGTTTTCCAAAAGCGGTCCATAATCGGTTGAATTCCGAAACGTCATTGCATTCAACAGCCCGGTATCGACGGTGTAGATTTTGGCAGGGTTAATCAGCCTTGATTTCTCGGAACGGCTGTGAATGGGGACTCGGGAAAATACAAATGCGTCTACCAGGTGATCCAGGTATTCATATAAGCTGTTTTTGGTACACTTGATCGCCATGCTTTTCATCGTGTTGTAGAATTTGTTAACACTGAATTTACCTCCGGGTGAATTCATTATATGACGGACCAGATGCTTAAGGACGGTTACATTACTAACTCCGTGACGATCTATGACATCTTTAAATAATACGGAATCCATGTATCCCTGCAAAATTTCGGTTCGAAGATGGTGACCCAATTCCTGCACCTCCGGAAACCCGCCAATTTCGAGGTAATCCTTTACAGCCTTGCGAAGCATGGCGCTTGTTTTTGCGCCGAAAGTTTTTGGTCTTTCGAAAAACAGACCATGATACTTCAGAAATTCCGAAAAACTGAATGGGTAAATTTCTATTGACAAGGATCGCCCGCGCAGACTGGTCGCAATGTCGGTGCTCAGTAATTTTGAAGATGAGCCTGTGAGATAGACTTGAACATTTTCGGTGTCCAGCAGACGCCTGATGAACATTTCCCATTGATCTATCCGTTGAATCTCGTCGAAGAAAAAATAGCATCGGATATTTTTATGTAGCGGATATTTTCCATAATAAACCTCAAGAACTTGATTGAAATTGTTGACACTGAATTCGAGCAGCCGGTCATCCTCAAAGTTCAGATAGAGAATTTCTTTTTTTTGAATTGCCGCCGCCAGGAGTTGGGATATTTTTTGATAGCAAAACCAGGTTTTTCCGGCACGCCTCATGCCGATTATAACATCGGCTTTGCCTTTAATTTCATATAATTCTTTGTCTCGAGGCACCGGCGCCGGCAACTCCCGCTCATGGAAATCATCAATCAACTGTGAAATTTTATCTCTCATGCTTAATTTCTATCTCTAAATTAGATATAAAACAACAAAAATTTATCTCTTTTTTTAATATGGTTTTAAGGTGGTGTTTCCCAAGGCACAGGGGATGCAAATCGTGTGTACGACGATAATTTCCCTCTCGCACGGATTCGAGTGGTTGCGAGCCGATGTTTGCTGCTGCCATTTTGGTTGATTTGTCAGACGATTTGCTTTATTAAATCAGCTGTATTTATTGGCGGTTTGGCGTGAGCGGCGTTGGGCCGTGGGGGAGCAGGCCGGGATAACGGCTTGAGGGGAGGGATTACATTGAAAACCAAATGGGGCTGGGCGGCGATTCTCTTTCTTGGGATGATGTGTTTTTCGGCCTTTGCGGTATATGGTGAGGTAATGGATGGGCTGGTTTTGGCGCAAAGGGTTTACGAGCGGGACGCCGGGAAAGATTCGCAGGCGGAAGCGAGGATGCTTCTGGTGGATAAAAGCGGCGAGAAGAGATTCAGAACGCTGATTACGTACACAAAAGATTATGGAAAGACGTCCAAAATTTTTATCCGGTTCACCTCTCCCGCCAATATTGAGGGGACCTCCTTTTTGACATGGGAAAATGAGGAGCGGGAGGATGATCAGTTTTTATATCTGCCGGCCCTTCAACGTGTCCGCCGAGTGGTTTCAAGTCAAAAATCCAATCGTTTTGTCAATACCGATTTTACCTATGAAGATCTTCAATCCCGCAAGGTGGAAGCGGATGATCATAAAATTCTGAGGGATGAAATGTGGAACGGGCATGATTGCCGGGTGTTGGAAAGCATTCCAAAAGAGGGGTCAGAAACCCAGTACGGCAAGCGGATCAGCTGGATTGTAAAAGATATTTATTTGCCTGTAAAAACAGAATTTTATGATAAAGACAGCGCGTTGATAAAGGTCTTTTCCGCCAAGGAAATAAAGCAGGTTGACGGGATCTGGACGGTAATGGAATCCGAAATGGAAGACCTGGACCGGAATCACCGGACGTTGATGAAAACAACGGATATCCGGTATAACACCGATATTCCGGACCGGGTGTTTACCGAGGGATATATGGCGCATAAGGAATAGGGCAGCGGTGGAGCGGACTTCATCGGATTCATGGGGGGGCGAAAGGGGTCGTGTTTATCCGGGATCATTTTCTGAGATGAAATAAAATGGAGAGCTTATGTCGAAGAGGCTGAGTCGTCGTTCTTACCTGGCAATACTTGTTGTGATACTGTGCATTCCATTTGGGTGGGCGCCCGTGCCGGTTGCCGCGAGCCCGCCTTCAGCCGATTCAAAGGAATCCGGGACAGATCTTTGGTCGGAGGATAACGCCGCCGCGCAAGCGGATGAGGACACGGAGAAAGAATCCCATTTTGATGTGACGGGAATGATTCGAGATAAATTCGGATACGACCTCAAGGAAGATAACGATGTGGAAGACGACTTGTCCAATCATGGCGAATTCCAAATCGGTGTTAAATACGTTCCCCATGACCGGTTCCATATGCTGCTTTCCCTGGATGTGGATTATCTGCAATATAAAAACGATAGCGATTGGGATTATGATGACACTGTACGGCTTCATAATGCCTACCTGAACTGGAGCAGCGCCGCCTTTAATTTGAAGTTGGGAAATCAAATTGTGCGGTGGGGTAAAACCGATGGATACAGCCCGCTTGATAATCTGAACCCCGAGGATTACCGGGATGGGGTTGCCGGACGAAGGGAGGACCGAAAGCTTCCGATTCCCATGGTAAATCTGGAGCTTTATCGGGGTAAGTTTTCCATTCAGGGGGTTTATATTCCCGTGTTCGTCGAACCGGAGCTTGATATCGTGGGAACGGATTGGGCTTTTTTTCAACATGGCGACGCGGAGGTCGGCGCCCTGAGGATATACGAAGAAGACCCGTCCAACACGCTGAATAACGGCGAAGGCGGTATTCGTCTGGCGGGCATTGTCCGCCGTCTGAATTACGCTTTCAGCTGGTTTAATACCCGGGAAGATTTGCCGTCTCCGGACAGCCTCCTTCTTCCCCCCGGATTTTCAATGCCGGCGGGGGGGCTTCGAATGACCGACCTTTTAGTCTTCAGTCAGTTAAGCGGGCAAACGATTCGCCTGAAACATGACCGGCAAAATATTTATGGGCTTGAGTTTGAATCGACGCTGGGAGATTTCGGAGTTCGGGGAGATGTGGCCTATTTGGACCATAGCAGTTACTTGACTCGGGGATTGCAACGCACACGGAAACCAGCCGGGCAGTGCATGGTGGGGGTCGATTATAACGGTCCGGATGCCTGGTATGCCAATATTCAATATCTTCAGAGTTATATTTTCAATTACGATGAAAGCATCATCTGGGCCGAGGAGTTCGTCAGCGCGATTAACGGCACGCTATACAAGGAATTTTTTAACGGTAATTTGAAACCTGAATGCCGGTTTTTTTATGATTTTTCGGGTAATGCCGCCATGCTCAATCCCAAACTCATTTTTAAGTTCTGGGAACCGCTGATTATCGAAGCGGGCGCCGAGCTTTTTGATGGTTCTGAAGAGACGCCCCTTGGCATATTTGGTGAAAACGATTTGGTGTATACACAGATTCAAGTTGATTTTTAAAGCTAACCGCTTTCCCGGAGTTATTCGCGGAGCGGCTTAAAACCAGATGTCCAATACCGGGTGAGATATGTCCGCAGAAGCACCTAACGTCAATAATGGGAAAAAGCTCTCCAGACGGTTTCAGGATCGGTTGAAGGAGGCGGAGCTTTACTATCAGCAGGGACTTCTCGATGATGCCAGCGCCATTTTTGCGGCGCTTCGGGATAAGTTGCAGACAAGGCTCAATGCCGACGAGGCGGGCAAAGCACTGCGCCCCTCTGAACGGAATCGGCTTCATGACGCGATTTTTTCTCTTAATGTCAGGCTTAAAACGGTTGAACAAAAAAAAGCCGCATGGATGGATTTGGGGGGAGGCTCCGCAAAAAAGATAGAGCCCGATCTGTCCGCGCAAAACATGATTGAAAGGGGGGTGTTACTTCAAGGGCTGGGACTGTATGACGAAGCGATAGATGAATTCAGGCGGGCGGCCAGCCATCAAACGGATCTGGTGGGAAATTGCTATGAGCTTATCGGCGCATCGCTGATTGGAAAAGGCGATCTGGAGGCGGGGGTCGGCATGCTTCGCCAGGCGTTTGATCTTCAAAGAGATATAGATGAGAAGCGCGTGGCAATCCTGGAGAGAATCGCCGAAGCTTACGAGCTCGCCGGGGATAAGCAACAGGCCGTCAGCACTTACCGGGAGCTGATTTTACTGGATGGAAACTTTGGCCGGGCGCTATTAAAGATAGAACAGCTTTCCGCCGAATTGAAACGGTCCTCTCTGGAATTCGGCATTATATGCAAGTACCCGAAGGCATTTTTAATGGCTTCGCTCGCCATCGCTCTCTTTTTTATCGCCTTTATCCCGTTTGTCAAGACAGCCGATAATGTCGATTATTTTACCATAGAAAACAATCCGGATATTATTTTTTATAATAACTTCAAAAAGATTTTTGGTGATGACGAATTTTTTGTGATTGCGCTCCAATGCGATGGCGTGTTTTCCGCCGAGCGTCTTACCCTGCTTAAACGGATTACCAAGGAGTTGGAGGCATTGGAAGAGGTGGACGAGGTTCTGAGCCTTGCCAATGTGGACGATATTGTCGGAGAACTTGATTCTTTCGAAGTTCGAAAATTTCTTGGGAGTATTCCGAAAGAAACATCAGCCTTGATGGCCCTTCGGCAAAATGCCGTAAACAATCCGCTCTATGCCAAAAACCTTATCTCTTCAGACGGAAAAACGGCAGCCATCGTTGTCCAACCGCATGAACGGCCCGAAGATAATGAGTTCCGCAAGCGCCTCTTGTCCAAAACATTAGCCATTTTAAAACCTTATGAGGGCCCGGCGATTCAGTTCAAGATAGCGGGATGGACCAGTACAAATTACTCTATGAGCCAATACCTTAAAGAAGATGTCCTTGTTTTTATCCCCGCAACCTATTTTCTCATTATATTGTCGATCTGGTTGTTTTTCAGAAATGTCCGGCTGATGCTCCTGGGCACCGCCAATATTACGCTCTGTCTTTGTGCAACAATGGGGGTGATGGGGCTTTTAGGGGTTTCGCTCAATAACGTAACCATTATTATCATCCCCCTGATCATGACATTGTCACTTGCGGATACGGTTCACATCTTTTCCAGTATGGATCGTGAGGTCCTCGATCGTTTCAAAGACGAGCGTCAGGCTCTCGCCCATGTTTTAAACATGGAGGGGTTGCCGTGTTTCTTGACCACCATGACCACTGCCATTGGCTTTATATCGTTAGCCATCACGGATATACCGCCGATCAGGGAGTTTGCCTGGGTTGCAACGGCCGGCATGGGGTTTGAATTTTTATTCGGATTTTTCTTTCTTCCGCCGCTGATCCTGTTTTGCAATCCGGATCGCGTTTATCAATCATTTAAAGACGGCCCCAGAATGCCTGCATTTTTAAGGGGACTCTTCCGATGGGTTCAAAAATATTCCCGATGGGTTCTCGTCGGCAGTGTATTGCTTGTAATCGCCTCTGGTTATGAGACCACGCAGCTTAAGGTTGAAACAAATCTGATTGAGTTTTTCAGAAAGAGCAGCCCGGTTCGCACCGCTCTCGATTTTGTGGAGGCGCATCTGGCCGGTGTGGGGTCATTGGATATTTCATTCAAGGCCGAGGAAACGGACGCGTTCAGGGATCCGGCCAATCTGGCGGTGATCGAAAAAGTTCAGCAGTTTGTTTCCAGCCTTAGCGGCGTTGATAAGACGATCAGTTTTAATGATTTTTTAAAGGATATGAACCAATCCTTTCATGAGGAGGATAGCGCTTATTATCGTCTGCCCGACACATCCGAGCTCGTTTCCCAGTACCTGCTGCTATACAGTTCGGATGATATCGAAGATTTTGTTAATTCGGGATTCAACCACGCCCGTCTTACAGCGCGAATTTCAATTCACAGCTCCGCAAAACAGCGGGAGCTGATTAAAAAGATCGAAGCGTTTTTGCAGAATATGGATAACAGGAATCTGACAATCCGGGTTACCGGAAGAGCCGTTAAAGACGTAAGTGTTATCGATGCGCTGGTGAACAGTCAGGTTTCCAGTCTCGCATCCGCCGCCATTGTCATCAGCATTGTGTTATTCGTTGTCTTCCGGTCTGTATCCCTGGCGCTCCTCAGCATGATCCCAAACGTTTTCCCCATTATTCTGAATTTTGGAATCATGGGCCTGCTCGGTATCCCGCTGGATACGGGAACGGCGCTCATTTCCGCCATCGCGCTGGGGATCTGCGTCGATGATACCGTTCATTTCATGACGGAATATCAGCGGAAAAGAGCTGAGGGCGTTTCCGTTGCCGAGGCGCTGGAGGAGGTCATTCAGAGCAAGGGCCGCGCCATCATGACGACCGGCTCCATCGTCTGTATCGGGTTTGGTGTCCTGGTGTTTAGCCGGTTTATGCCCGTGGTCCACTATGGGTTGCTCAGCGCCATCATCATGGTCACGGGGCTTGCGGGAGAGTTGCTGTTACAGCCGGCAGTCATGCTGCTTATCGGGCGCAGGCGCGCAAAGTCATGAGCGTAGATTCATCGGTAATACACTTTTAAACGACAGGTATCAGATAGCTGCTTCTGCATGCCTCTGTAAGTGGATCACCATCAAGCAAAAAGGGGTTCCGGCATTAACCGTAACCCCTTGCTGTTGTTGGTAGGCACGATTGGATTTGAACCAACGACTTCTACCGTGTCAGGGTAGCGCTCTCCCCCTGAGCTACGTGCCTGTATAATGGGGTCTTCGATATCATTGAAAACGAGGATCTGTCAAGGGAAATAAGCCGGTCGATTGTCAACGATGCGTCCCGCGGAGCCGCTGGATCAGGTCTCCCCATTTGCCGAAAACTGTTCCAGATACTCAGCCCATTCCATTGGCAGAAGCTGTTTTTTTCGGGTGTTGCAGGATTTGCAGCAGGGGACCAGATTCCCCTTCGTGGAGCGCCCGCCCCGGGCAAGAGGTACCGAGTGGTCCATGGTGAGCTCCTTTGGCGGCGTCGGTTTTTTGCAATAGTGACAAACGCCTTTGGCAATTTTTCGTTGCCACCACGGGGATTGGCGAAGCGCTCTGGCCTTATTGCGCTCGACGCGGATGGCATCCTCATCCCAGTCATTTAAATCAAAATCCATTTTCCGTTGCCCGTCTTTGGTTTTATCCCCATTCCAAGCCAGGGAAAGTGTTGCACCAGCAAGGCGCTACTATTATAGACCCAGCGCGCCGATCCAGTCCTCAACCGCCTCCGCAAAAAGCCGGTGGTAGGCGGTGGATCCCCCGAGCCCCCGGCGGCCAAAAAAATAGTTGATCTCAAGGAAAAGCGGGGTGTTCAAATATCCGCCGGAATCGTTCAGGGAGAACAGGATATCAAATCCGGCCAGATTGATCTGAGTCCGGTTACAAAAAGTGGATACCCCTTCTTTCGCTCGAAGTTGCAGCCCGGGGTCGAGATCCGGCTCGATTCGGGCACCCGCGCTGATTCCCGTGGAGAAAGCCGTGGCATCCGCCGATACGCGCCAATAAGAGAAAAGGCGCCGGCCGATGACCACAATTCGCAGCGACCGGCCGGCTGTGGGAATATAGGCCTGAAGGACAAAGCCCCGCTGGCCGGTTTTTTCAAACCGTTCCGCCTTGGTCAGGATTTCGGCGAGATCTGTCGGCGTTTTGATCAGGGAAACGCTTTCCCCCTCTCCCCCCCAGTCGAACTTGAATACCGCCGGAAAACCGATGCGGGACAATCCGCCTCGAACCCGGAAATCCGCCACGTCAGCGTAGATATCCGTCTTCGGGTGGGGGACCCCTGTTTTTTGAAAGAGCCGCGCCTGACCGGATTTCCCGGGGAAGTGAAATCGGGCATCGTAGTCGGGAAACACATGGGGGCAATTGTTCCGGGCCATGTCATACAAAGATTCATAGCAGCCCTGGGGGAGTATCACCGCATCGGCCGCTTGAATGGCTTTAAGATCGGCGTCATTCGGCAGGCGGCCGGCACAGAGCCGGTTTTCATCTTTATCGATCAGGGGGTGAAAGGAAAGAATCATCCGTATCCGAATAGCCTCAGGGCCTTGGTGTCCCGGCTCCAGTTTTTCTGAACCCGGACAAAGAGCTTCAAAAACACCCGGGTCGCAAGCAGGCGCTCTATTTCTTTCCGGGCGTCTTCTCCAATTTTTTTCAGTTTTTGCCCTTGTTTACCGATAACAATCCCCTTTTGGGAATCGCGCTCGAGATGGATGGTGGCCTCAATGTGAATGATTTTCCCGTTATTTTTCCCCTTAAAAGACTCGACCGTGACGGCGGTGGCATAGGGGATTTCCTGGCCGGTGAGCCGAAACACCTTTTCCCGGATAATCTCGGCTACGATAAACCGCTGCGGTAAATCGGTGAGGGTGTCCTCGGGAAAAAAAGGGGGTCCTTTTGGGAGCAGCTGCTCCATCTCGAAAAGGAGTGATTCCACCTGCTCGCCCGTGGCTGCGCAAATGGGGACCACGGCCTGAAAGGAATGCATCCCGGACCACTTATCGATTAAGACTAAAAGATCCTCTTTGCGAATCAAATCGATCTTGTTCAACGCCAGGATCACCGGCGTTTTTAACTCGATCAACTTCTTAAGGAGAAGCTTTTCGGAAGTGTCATCGCCGTGTTCCGCGTCCACCACGAAGAGGATGATGTCGCCATCCGCCATGGCGCAGAGGGCCTCATCGACAATCCGCACATTGAGAGGTTCCGTTGCCTGGTGAATTCCCGGGGTATCGAGAAAGACCATCTGGGCATTGGGGCGGTGAACGACCCCCAGAATCCGGTTTCGCGTGGTTTGGGGTTTACTGCTGGTAATGGAGATCTTTTCCCCCAGCATTCGGTTCAATAGCGTTGATTTCCCCGTATTGGGGGCGCCGACGATGGTCACAAAACCGGATTTGAATTCTGATGTTTCTTCCATTATTCCTTATCGTCCACTCGTGCAATGGGATCGGCGGGTTCTCCCGCCGGGCTTTCCGGTTCGCCGCTGCATAACGACTTGAGGGCCGCCCATACCCCGTCTCTTCCGAGGCGGGTTTTTGCGGAAAACAGGATCAGCTCCCCGGGCGAAAGACCCATGGCGTCACCGATGGCAAGCTGCCGGCTTTTCTGCTTGGTTTTGGAAAACTTGTCCGCCTTGGTCAACACCCAGACGCAGGGAATTCGATTCTTCTCCAGCCAGCCCATGAGGTCCCGCTCTTCAGGTCCCGGGGTCCGCCGGATATCCAGAAGACTGACAATGCCTTTCAGATTCATCCGAAGGGTTAAATAGTTTTCAATCATCGGTTTCCAGGTTTTTTTGACGGCATTTGGAACTCTCGCATAGCCGTAACCGGGCAGATCCACAAAGGAGAACGCGTTGTTGATTAAAAAGAAATTGATGAGCTGGGTCCGGCCGGGCGTGCGGCTCGTTTTCACCAGATGCTTTCGATTCACCAGGGTGTTGATCAGGGAAGATTTCCCCACATTGGACCGCCCCGAAAAAGCGATTTCCGGAAAGTCCGGCGGCGGGTATTGGCCGGGTTTGACGGCGCTGGTAATAAATTCGGCGGAAGTGATGATCATTTAATGGCACGCTAATTTCCCCGCTCCCCGGGCGCTTCAACACGGAAGGGCAGTGGTGTTATCGAACAGGTTATCGGGATTGGCTCAGATAGGTTTCGATCCGGTCCATTCCCTCGGAGATGTTTTCAATGGAATTGGCGTAGGAAAAGCGAAGATAACCCTCACCGTTTTCCCCAAAGGCAATCCCGGGAGTTACGCCCACATGGGCCTTATCCAGAATATTTATTGCCAGCTGAAAGGAATCGTTGGAAAAACGCCTGGCATTGGCGAACACATAAAAGGCGCCGGTGGGTTCCACCGTGATGCCGAAGCCCATTTTTTTCAACCGATCGATCATATACCGCCGGCGCTGGTTGTAGGTCTCCTTCATCCGCCGGATATCTTCTTCCGCTTCAGTCAGGGCGGCAATGCCCGCCATCTGGGTCATGGCGTTGGCCGATATAAAAAAATTCTGGTTGATCTTTTGCAAGGGGCGGATGAATTCCTTAGGCGCAATCAGATACCCCAGGCGCCAGCCGGTCATGGCATGGAGCTTCGAGAACCCGTTTAACACAAAGGCCCTGTCCGTGTACTCCAGAATGGAATGGGCCGTTCCTTCGTAAACCAGGCCGTGGTAAATTTCATCCGAAATGATATGGGGTGAAAAACCGGCGATGGCCTTCATCCGGCTTTCCGACAGCAGATTCCCCGTGGGGTTCGAGGGCGAGTTGATCAGAATCGCCCGGGTTTTACCGGATATCTTTTCGGCAATGGCTTTGGCCCGGAACTGAAATGCGTCTTCCTCATACACCTTCACCGTGACCGGTTTTCCGCCCAGGAAATTGATAAAGTTCGGATAACAGCAATAGTGGGGATCGGAGAGAATGACCTCATCGCCGGATTCAAGAAGTGCTGATAGAATGAGGAAAAAAAGCGGAGAGGTGCCGTTGCCGACAACCACCTGGTCCGGATCGACCTGAACGCCGTAAGTCCGGGCATAATGCGCGCTGATGGCTTCCCGCAGCTCCAGGATTCCCATGCTGTGCGTGTAATGCGTCTGACCATTCGCAAGAGCCCGGGCAGCGGCCTCGTTGATGCATGAAGGCGTATCAAAATCGGGCTCCCCGACTTCCAGATGGATCACATGAATCCCTTTACGCTCCATCGCCTGAGCCTTTTCAAGGATGTCCATGACGATGAAGGGGGGGATCTCTTCAGCACGTTTGCTTACCATTTTAACGCGATTCCTTAAAACCGAATGGGTTAACCGCCTGTTTCGGGGACGGCTCTTTGTTTACACCACCTTGTTGAGCGGGTATTCGATAATCCCTTCGGCCCCGGTTTTCAGAAGCTCCGGAATGAGGTCCCGGACCACATTGCTGTCCACAACGGTTTCCACCGAAACCCAGTCGCTGTTATAGAGGTGCGCCACCGTGGGCGCATTCAGACTTGGGAGCAGGGCGACCACGCTTTCGAGTTTTTCCTTGGGGACATTCATTTTGAGTCCCACCAGTTTATCCCCTAACAGCGCCCCTTTTAGCAGCAGGGCAATTTGCTCGATTTTTTTTCTTTTTTCAGGATCTTTCCAGGCATCGCGATTGGCAATGAGCTGCGTGTTGGTCTGCATCAGCTCGTGGATGATTCGAAGTCCGTGGGCCTGAATGGTACTCCCGGTTTCAGTCACTTCCACGATGGCATCGGCCAGTCCGGATACGGGTTTTGCCTCGGTGGCCCCCCAGGAAAATTCAACCGAGACATCAATATTGCGCTCCGCAAAATACCGCCTGGTAAACCCGACGAGTTCGGTGGCAATCTTTTTTCCGCCTAAATCTTCAAGCGTTTTTACCGGAGAATCAAAAGGCACGGCCAGTATCCACCGGGCCGGCCGGGCGCTCACCTTTGAATAGACGAGATCCGCGACCACATGAACATCGGAGCAGTTCTCCGCAATCCAATCCTTTCCCGTGAGGCCGGCATCCATGGTGCCGTTTTCCACATACCGGCTCATCTCCTGAGCCCGGCAAATCGCACACTCAATCGAATCATCGTTTATTTCAGGGAAATAACTTCTGCCATTGACATTGATTTTCCATCCGGACCGCTTAAAAAGCTCGACGGTCGCGTTTTGAAGGCTCCCTTTCGGAATCCCCAATTTCAGTTTATTCGTCATTTTTTATAGACCTCCTTGGGATCAAACACCGGCTTGCCCATAACGATTGCGTCACCGGTTTCGGTAATTTGTCTGTAGAAGCAGCTTTTATGACCCGTATGGCAGGCGGCGCCGCCCACCTGTTCGACCTTCAAAAGGACCGTGTCATCATCGCAATCAATCCGGATTTCCTTTACCAGTTGAACATTTCCGGACGTTTCCCCTTTTACCCATAAGGTATTGCGCGAGCGGCTGTAAAAAGTCGCTTTGCCGGTGGCCCGGGTATGCGCCCAGGCGTCTTCATTCATAAAGGCGAGCATCAGAATTTCACCGGTTTCATGATCCTGGACAATCGCGGGGACAAGCCCCCCCATCTTACTGAAATCAAGTTTAATCATAGCTTACCTTTTTATGATCAAAAAAGCACTAACCTCATATAAAAATAGGGGAAAATAACGATTGCGCTTCGGAAAGTCAATCCCTTTTTTTTCGCGACCGGGGCATCTTGCTTTCGTTGCCCATATTTGTTACTGCATGCGTTCAGATAATCTGCTTTGGGGGGGTCGAACCCGGAGCAACCGTATTGGGGATCAGCAGGAAATGGAAAAGCGGAAAACAAAAGCAGAAATCAAAAAAACCCGTGTTCGGAAAGAACCGCGCCGCCTTGGGGTGACGTTTTTTAAACTGGTGGCGTGGCTCAGCGTTTTTCTTTTCATCGCAGGTGGTATTACCGCTGCCGGCATCTTCATGCATATTAGTGAGGATTTGCCAAAAATTTCAAAGCTTTCTGACTACCACCCTCCGATCATCACCACCGTCTTTTCCGATGATAACCGCAAAATCGGCGAATTTTTTAAAGAGCGCCGCGTTGTTGTCTCACTGGCTCAGATGCCGCAGATGCTTCTTGAAGCCTTTATCGCTGCGGAGGACTCCCGGTTTTATAAGCACCAGGGAGTTGATTTTATAAGCATTCTGCGCGCCATGTTTAAAAACATCGAGGCCGGCTCCATTGTGCAGGGCGGCAGTACCATCACCCAGCAGGTCACAAAATCCTTTTTTCTGACGCCTGAAAAAAGCTTTTCGCGAAAAATCAAGGAAGCCATCCTTGCGTATCGCATCGATAAAAGCTTTACAAAGGATGAGGTGCTGTACCTGTACCTGAACCAGATCTATTTGGGCCATGGCGCCTACGGCGTGGAAGCCGCGGCCGGCAATTATTTCGGGAAATCGGTCAATGAGCTGAATCTTGCGGAGTGTGCGATCATGGCTGGTTTGCCCCAGGCCCCGAGCCGGTATTCGCCTTTCCGGCATCCGGAACGCGCCAAACAGCGCCAGGTATATGTTCTGAATCGCATGGTGGATGAGGGGTTCATTTCCAATGGGGAGGCAACGCAAGCCATAAATGTCCAGTTGGATATAAAGCCGCGCAAAAACTGGTATATTGAGGAAGTGCCTGCTTATACGGAACATGTCCGGCAATATATTCAAAACACCTATGGCGCCGACATCCTCTATAATGAAGGACTTCAGGTCTACACAGCGGTCAATATCGAGATGCAGAAGATTGCCCGGGCGGAGATTGAAAAGGAACTCAAAAATCTCGACAAGCGGCAGGGATATCGGGGTCCTCTCAAACATCTGGCCCAGGCGGAGATTGAAACGTTTTTTAAAGATCTGAAAACGGAATCAGACACCTCTGACGCCGCCGCCGATGGGGTTGTCACCGGAGTGGTGGTGTCGGTGGACGATAACGATAAAAAGGTTCGCGTGCGCATGGCTCACGCAACGGGAACCATTGCTCTTGCCGATATGCGGTGGGCCAGAAAACCGGACCCCGAAATTGCTTCGAGTCAAGCGTCGGTACGTCAGCCGGGAGAGGTTCTTTCCGTGGGCGATGTCATTCTGGTCGCTGCAAAGGGGGCGGCCGGCGAGGGCGGGCTCATTCCGCTTTCGCTGGAACAAACCCCCGCGGTCCAGGCGGCGCTGATGTGTCTTGAAGTGGAAACCGGACTGGTAAAAACCATGGTCGGCGGGCGGGACTTCAGGGATAATCAGTTCAACCGGGCCCTCCAGTCCAGACGTCAGCCGGGTTCCGCTTTCAAACCGATCATCTATGCCGCGGCGATGGATAAGGGGTTTACGCCTGCCTCCATGTTGGTCGACTCTCCGATCTATTTCAAGGACAGGGGCAATGATGTCAAGTGGCAACCGAAAAACTATGAGGAAAAGTTTAACGGTCCAACGTTGCTGCGAGATGCCCTGGCAAAATCGAGAAACATTATTTCCATCAAGCTGTTACAACAGATCGGCGTTAAATATGCGATTGACTATGCCCACAAGCTGGGCATTGAATCCCCCCTGAGTCAGGATTTGTCCATCGCTTTGGGATCTTCCGGCGTGTCACTTTTGGAGCTTCTTTCGGCATATTCCGTTTTTGCCAATCAGGGGAATATGATATCGCCCGTATTCATCACTAAAATCGTTGACCGGAATGGAAATGTGCTGGAGCTGAACAGTCCGACTAAGAAAAAAATCATTGAGAAATCTACAGCCTATATCATCACCAGTATGCTGGAAAGCGTGGTGAAGGACGGAACCGGCCGTCGCGCCCAGGAGTTACAGCGGCCGGTGGCGGGTAAGACCGGAACCACCAACAATCTGAATGACGCCTGGTTTATCGGCTATACGCCGGACTATCTCGCCGGAACCTGGGTAGGGTTTGATACGGAGGCATCCCTGGGCAAGGGAGAAACCGGTGGCCACGCTGCTCTTCCCATCTGGATTGGTTTCATGAAACAGGTGTTGGCGGATAAACCGGCGCGGCTATTCGAGGTCCCCGAGGGGGTGGTGTATTCAAAAATCGATTCCCAAACCGGCCTGCTGCCCTCGCCGGAATCAGCTAATACCCGATTTGAAGTGTTTAAGGAAGGCACCCAGCCCAGGGCCTACGCCAAACACGAGGACCCCGTTACGGAAGAAGAAACAGAAAACCTGTTTAAGTCCGATCTTTAACCGTCACCTGGTCTTCTTTCATGGCGGAATCGGCAATCACCTTCACGGCGCAAAGCCCGAACATTTCCTGCAACAGGTTGATATTCCTGTTTTTGTCACCGCGCATGCGAGGGACGCACCGGGGGGCGATGTGGATTTCAACCGTGCGACCCCGCATCCGTTTTTCGGTCATGCCGGCGGCCCCCATGGCCATTACCGCCCTGTCGAGGTAAATTTCCGACAATACCAGGTGACCCAATGCCGGATGGTACGGACCGGCGAGAATGACGCCCTTCCTGTCGAGATCTGCTGTGGCCTGAAGTCCCATTCGAATCACCCGTATCTTTTTTTCATGGAATATAAGATACATTCGTTTCACAATGGAGACGCTTCCGGCAAGGGTCCAGGGGACATATTCGCCGCGGCGGAAGGCTCGGGCCAGAGGACTGCCTTCCAGGACAACGGCCGGATAAATGCGGACAAAATCGGGAGAGAGCGCCGCGACCCGCCGGGCGGTTTCCATACAGCGGTCCTCATCGTCTCCCGGTAACCCGACCATGAGCTGAAGCCCGATTTGCCATCCCTGTTCTTTTAAGAGCGCGACGGCCGTTTCACTGTCCGCCGCCGTGTGGTCCCTCCGGCAGAGGGCCAGCACGGTGTCATCCATGGACTGAACTCCCAGCTCCACGGCATCTATCGGATAACGACGGATTAACTCAAGGCGACCGGAGTCGATGGTATCGGGGCGGGTGGAAAATCGGATTCCGTCAATCCGGTGACGCTTGACAAATTCCATGCTCATCTCCAGAAGCGTGCCCGCATCATTGGCTGGAAGACCTAGAAAATTGCCGCCATAGAAGGCAAGTTGAACCCGCCGTTTCGTTTTACGGCATCCGTCGAGGAAGGTATCGATTCCGTTTCTGATTTGAGGAAGGCAGAGAGCCTGTGCCCTCTTGCCGGTAATACTTTCCTGGTTACAAAAGACGCACCGGTGAGAACATCCCGAGTGGGGAATGAAGACGGGAACAATCAGTGGCGGATCGACTGGCATCCATCAGGTCTTTTCAAGCAACGACAGCGCGTTTCGGGCAGCCTCCTGCTCAGCGGCCTTTTTGGTCTTGCCCTCACCCTCGGTGCTTAAATCGCCAACAATGATGCGGGCGCGAAAGGTCTTATCATGGTCGGGTCCCGACTCATCAATGAGCCGATATTGGGGGGTAATCCGCCGGTTGAGCTGAACAAGCTCCTGAAGCCGGCTTTTGTAATCGAGAGGAACGAAGGGTGCGGGCACATTCGCCAGGCAAGCCGAAAAGAGGCCGGACAATACGGTAAACACGGCGGAAAATCCGCCATCCAGATATACCGCCGCCGCCACGGCCTCCAGCGCGTCCGCCAGAATGGAGGGTTTATCCTGACCGTTGTTTTGGAGTTCTCCCCTGCCGAGTTGAACGTAACTCCCCAACTTCAACGTCCGGGCAACGGAAGCCAGTTCCTGCTCATTGACCAGCCCGGCTCGCATACGGGAAAGATCCCCTTCCTTCATTCGGGGATATTTTCCCATCAGGAGGTGACTTACCACCAGGCTCAAAGCGGCGTCCCCCAGAAACTCCAGGCGCTCATTGTCCCGAACGTCATCCTCCGGCAACTCGTTTACGTAGGAACTGTGCCGCAGCGCTTCTTTAAGCAAGGAAAGATCGGAAAACCGGTAGCCGAGTTTTTCCTGAAATTCGATAAGATCCTGTTTCATCATGGGGTATGCATAAGATTTTCATACAGTGAATAGGGAATAAAGAAATCACCTTTCCCAATTCCCATTTCAATCCCGGGCGTTATCGCACCGTGGAAATCCGTGCCACCGGTCATCTTCAACCGGTGCCGAAGGGCAAGCGCCCTGAAGCGTTCGGTTTGACTCACGGTGTGTTCCGGATAATAGACCTCTATCCCTCCCAGACCCGCTGATTTCAATATGACGATTAACTTCTCCAATGCATCCTCATTGGGCAGATCGAGCAGGCAGGGATGCGCCAGGACCGCGAGTCCTCCACTTTCCCGAATCACCTGAATGGCGCGATGCCAATTGAGGTGATACTTATCAACATAGGCCGGCCTTCCATTTCCGAGATACTTGTCAAATGCCTCGTCAATGGAAGAAATATATCCCTTTTCAACTAATTGTTGCGCAATATGGGGGCGACTCAGCTGTCCATCGCAGGACGTGAGCAACGACTCGTAAGAAAGTGCGAAGCCAAGCTGGTTTAAACGGTGCACAATCCGAGGATTCCGGTTTGCTCGCGCTTCCTGAAGTTTGGTGAGTTCCGTGTTCAACCCGGCATCATCCAGCCGGATGCCATACCCCAGCAGGTGCATACTGCCGGAAAGAGAAAATTGGGAGGGGGGATCGGTGCTGATTTCAACACCGGTAACAAAGCCCAGCGACGCGGGAATTCCGGCGCCCAGCGCTTCCCCGGCTCCGGCCAGTGTGTCGTGATCCGTTATGGAGATGGCACTCAGACCCGTTTTTTGGGCCGTCCTGATAATCTCGGCGGGTGAAAGCGTTCCATCCGACGCGGTAGAGTGAATATGAAGATCAATGAATGCCGGGGAATCAGATGCCAAGCGCTTTTTCCATCGCCTCTTCTTTTGTTTTACAATCAATACATTGCGTTGTAACCGGCCTGGCTTTGAGCCGGCTGACGGAGATATCTTCACCACAGGACTCACAGATGCCGAACGTTCCGTTTTCGATACGGTCCAGCGCTTTTTTGATTTTTTTAATTAATTTGCTTTCGCGGTCGCGGATACGCAGGATAAAATTCCGATCTGCTTCGAGGGAGGCTCTATCGGTCGGATCAGGGAAATTGTCTGACGGGCCTGTCATATCGGACACGGTATCATCCGCCTGGGACAAAAGCTCCTTCAACTGTTCCTGAAGCAACTGTTCGAAGTAGTCCAAATCTTTTTTATCCATGAGCGTCTCCTCCCATACATCGTTACGATTTTCAAAGTCTTTCCATGTATCATAACACGATATGCAAGTAAAGAGGCAAAAAACGTTCGCTTCCGGTTGTCTTTTTTCCACCGGGGGAGTTACGCGATTGCGTTCAAAAACGCTTCAAGCGATTTTAAATCATATAAATTGTAAATATCCGCCGGATAATCCGGCGGTAGTGTTTTCTTTAAAAGCCCGGTGAGAACCTTTCCGGGGCCGACCTCGGCAAAGACCTCAATGCCCTGCGCCATCAGTTTGACCATGGTATCGTACCAGCGAACCGGGGAACAGAGCTGCGTGGCCATGACGCTTCTTATCTCCTCGGGATCTTCGATTGAATCGGCGGTGACATTGTGGATGACGGGGCTCTTGGGCGAATGAAATTCAATGGCGCCCAGATCCGCCCGGAATTCATCTTCCGCGCCCCGGATCAATTCGCTATGCCAGGCGCCGCTTACTTTCAGGGAGATTGCCCTGGCGCCCCTTTCCTTTGCGAATGTTCCCGCCATGTTCACGGGGTCAGGGGCGCCGGTGATGACAATTTGTGTTTCCGAATTGTGATTGGCGACCGAGACGACCCCGAGCTTGGCGGCCTGCTCCACCAGTTCCGATACCGCGTCAATTTTTAATCCGACGATGGCTTGCATGGCCCCTTTATTCCGGGTGGCTTCGCGGTGCATCAACTTCCCCCGCTTAAAAACCAGGCGTAACGTGTCCGGACGGGATATGATGCCGGCAGCCGTTAAGGCGCTGAATTCACCCAGGCTGTGGCCGGCGGAAACGGCGGGAGAAAGGCCTTCCTTTTCCAGAACGGAAAGACAGGCCAGATTGACCGCCGTTACCGCCGGCTGAAGATTCACCGTCAGGGTTAAATCACTCAGGGGGCCTTTAAAACACAGTTTGGCCACATCCATCCGCGTAATCTCGGCTGCCATGTCGAACAGCTCTTTAACAAAAGAAAATTCCTGGTAGAGATCCGCTCCCATGCCGACAGCCTGAGATCCCTGGCCGGGAAACAGAAATGCTATTTTTTTCAATTGGTATCTCCATATTTTCGTTTTATGATTCCTCATCCAATTCGAATAACCGCCGGATGGCATCCAGATAAATGGCTATATCACCATGAGGGTCTTTTCGCTTCAAAAACAAGGTCGGATGATGCATGATTTTGTTGATTATGGCTGTTTTCATTCGGGAAAATCCTTCGCGATCCGATTCGCCCAGCAGTTCGTGGCCCTGGAGTGTCCGGTTAATTTCGGCATCGATGATTCCATCCAGTTTTTGCCGCAGCGCAACAATGGTGGGAATCACATGAAGGCTCTCATACCATTTTCGAAACTGAATGACCGCCTCATCGACCAACCGCTCCGCCTTTACCGCCTCGCGACTCCGGTCTTCGATATTTTCGTCCACGACACCTTTTAAGTCATCGATATCATAGACATATACATTCGTAATTCGATTGATCGCCGGATCGATATCCCGTGGAACAGCGATATCGATAAAAAAAAGCGGGCGATTTTTCCGGCTTCGCATGACCGCCTTTACATGGGCCGGTAAAATGACAAACTCCGTCGCGCCGGTGGAGCTGATGATGATATCCACGGTTCCAAGTGCTTCGGAAATCTCCTCGAACCGGATGGCTTGTCCCCGATAGCGGTCGGCGAGTTCCACCGCCCGGGAAAAGGTCCGGTTGGCCACCAGAATCTCCGCCGCCCGATTTCGAATCAGATGTTCCACCGCCAGCTCGGCCATTTCGCCGGCGCCGATCAAGAGGACTTTTTTGTCCTCCAGTGTTCCAAAAATCTTACGTCCCAGCTCGATAGCGGCATAGCTGATGGAAACGGCATGATCGCCGATACCCGTTTCACTTCGAATCCGTTTGGCCACCCAAAAGGTGCGGTGCAGCAACCGGTTGAGGATGACACCGGTGCTTTTTTCCTGGGCCGCGGCCCGAAACGCGGCCTTGGTCTGTCCCAGAATCTGGGGTTCTCCCACCATCATGGAATCCAGACTCGCCGCTACCCGGAACACATGCTCGACCGCTTGCGATCCGCAATACAGATAAAGGGATTCCTCAAACTTTTCTCCGGGCACTTTTTTATAATCTGAAAGAAACGCTTTCACCGCGGCCAGGGCCGCATCGCTTTCCCGGGCGACAAAGAGGATTTCCACCCGGTTGCAGGTTGAAAAGAGAATGACTTCCCGGATGGCGGCATGCTGCCGGAGCGACGCCATGGCATGGGCGGCCTCGGGCGCCGAAAAGGCAAGGCATTCCCGGATCTCGATGGGAGCGGTTTTATGATTGAGCCCTAAGAGAAAAATATCTTGCATAACGCTTGTCTATTGAAGATCCGGTGGCATATCATCACTGTGTGAATTCTCCGTGGTGGCCTCCCAGGAGGAAGTTGACACCGAAAAAGGTAAACAACAGAACCGCAAACCCGATAATGGACATGATGGCGGCCTTTCGGCCCCGCCATCCCACGGTCAACCGCTCATGAAGCAGTGCCGCATAAAAGAGCCACATGATGCCGGACCAGACCTCTTTTACATCCCAGCTCCAGAATCGCCCCCACACGACCTTGGCATACAAAACACCGGCCACGAGCCCAATCGTCAGCAGCGTGAACCCCGCCATAATGCACCCGTGCCCGGTGGTATCCAGCAGATCCAGAGACGGAAGCCGCCTGAAAAAAAAGCCCCGGCGTTTGGTTTTTATGCCATGCTCCTGAATGAGGTACAGGCATCCGACACCACAGGCGAGGGCAAAAGCCGCATTTCCCAAAAAGATGGTGATCACATGAAAAAAGAGCCAGAAACTTTTAAAAAAGGTGGCGGCTTCGCCGGTGGCTTGAGGTGTCCGTATAGCCATCCCTATGATTCCGGCCGCCAAGGGGGAAGCATATATCCCTAAAATTTTGAGATTAAATTGGTATTGAAGCAATAAAAAGACACCCGAAAACGCCCATCCGGCCATCAGCAAGGTCTGGTGAAGATTGTGGCCCGGGAAAAACCCGGTCAGAAAATAACCGGCGCATAGCGAAATGCTGTGACATGAAAACCCGGCGAGCATCAGCAGATAGCCGCCTTTTTGCAGGCGGTCATGCTGAAAAAAAAGGTAGGCGACATAGGCGGCGACGCTCAACAGGTAAAAAAAAAGAGTGATCAGGTTGATTTCCTGCATGGAATACACCTTTGAATCAAAAAAATCATCCGCTACCAGTTCGTACCGACCAGATGGTCCAGTTCATACCCCGTCCCCAGCGTTTCCCGCAACAGTTGATTGATGCCATCCGTATCTTTCTCTTTGATGCGCACCAGGAGGTCCCCGCTGATAAGTTTTTCAAAAAGCGGTTTATGGGCTTCCGGTTCATGGGCTTCGGCCAGCAGTTTGTCACGGATGGCCCCCATTAACTGAAGAAGCTTCGTATATTCCTCTCCAAACTGCTTTTCAAGCTCTTTTCGAAGTTGTTTTGCAAAGGCCGGGCTTCGACCCGAGGTGGAGATGGCAATCACCATATCCCCGCGCTCGATGATGGCGGGCAGGATGAAGTTGCACGCGGCCGGCCTGTCCGCAATATTGCACAGAAGATTCAACCGACTGGCATCCCTGCTAACCTGTTCATTTAATTTTTCATCATCTGTTGCGCCAATAACGAGGAAAACTTCCGCCAAATCCGAGTCCCGGTACCCGCGTGCACACCACCTAACGGCGCCGTTTTC
The DNA here is from genome assembly GCA_043797445.1 of Pseudomonadota bacterium. Taxonomy (GTDB): domain Bacteria; phylum Desulfobacterota; class Desulfobacteria; order Desulfobacterales; family JAFDDL01; genus JAZDPP01. The sequence continues at coordinate 1,917 of JAZDPP010000041.1, read as the reverse complement.
CACAAGCTCCTTTAACCGCAGTGTTATCTCGGGGCTGACAACCGTCACCTGAGCGCTGCAGGCCAAAAGGGTTTTCACCTTTCTGAAACCAACGGAACCGCCCCCTACCACCAGGCAGGGGCGACCCTTAATATCTAAATTTACCGGATAGTATCTCATTTTCTTTGTCCCTATGTTGCAATCAACCGGCGGACATCCCGCCGTGATACCAATTTCCCGAATGATCGCTTCTGGGAAGTACCCCCGCCATATACCACATGATTTCCAATAGGGCGAGTCCCGCAAAGAGCGGTTTTGCCGGACTGCCCGGGATTGGTCACCGCGACAACGGGATAATACCGGGTGATCTCCCGCAACTTTTGTTCGAAGGTTCGAGGAATCATGCAACGCAGGCTATCAGGTTATGCGTCATCGTCGCCAATCAACAACCGACACTTATGTTGAAGGGAATAATAGTGACACCAAGGAGGCTCTGACTTTGTTGGAGTTGGATAATTTGCAATCTTTTTCCGAAATTCACTCAGTTTTCACTCAAGAGCAAAAAAGGTTAGCTCATTGCTTGAGCTAACCCTTTAATATTACTGGCGTCCCCAAGGGGATTTGAACCCCTGTTGCCGGCGTGAAATGGTATCCGCACTAAACTAAACTATTGATTTTACAGGTTTTTAGTCTGCATTTAACGCATTAGACGCATCAAATGCATTAGGTTTTGTGTCCGTTTTGTGTCCAAAACTTTCTATTTTATTCTTTTATTATTGACCTTTATGGCCTGATTGCTTTAATTTATCGATATATTTATAATCTTCATCCTCCACTTGTATAAAACTGCGCAATCTTGACTCGTTTCTGAACCAATTTAACTTCTTATGATAGGAGATGTAATAAAGAATCAGTTAATCTGCAGGGTACCACGATAGACCTGTATTTTGACAAATGTTCTGATTTCAAACTGCGAAAGGGGTTTTCGGTCGAGGGTCGAGTAGTGGAGAGGCATTGCACTTTAACGCTCTCACAGAACTGTTCGCAAGACTCTCGACTTATGCAGCGCTTATCATCCAGCCTTGGTAGGACTAATATACAAACAACGTTGACTCACAACGGGCAACCTCTTTAACAAGCAGTTGAAAAAGTTAAATTTAAAACGATAATTCTTACCCATTGTCAAGACGCTGTTCTTTGACAAAAGAAGAGTGGTTATGTAAATCTATTACAATTTTAACAAAAAGGGGGCCATTATGATTGTAGACATGCGTTTACGTCCGCCGCTTAAGACTTGGATCACAAAGCCACAATACGGTAATGTGAAAACAGAAAAGCCTTATCGGCCAACCCAATTGGGGTACCCGCGTCCACCCTCTGCTGAAGCGAGGTCGTTTGATTTACTTTTTAAAGAGATGGATGAAGCCGGAATTAAGTGGGGCGTTATTATGGGACGCCAGTCCGTCGAGCCTAATGGAATAATTCCGAACGACGAAATATTTGAATGTGTTAGTAAATACCCAGACAGATTTGTTGGGTGGATGGGTCTCGATCTCAGTCGCGGCCCAGACTGGTGGATAGAAGAAATTCGTCGCTGTATGAAATTCCCAGGATGTAAAGGTGTGTCGATTGAGCCAACGCAAGCCGTTAATGTTGCAACCCGAAGGGCCGATGATCGACGTCTCTATCCAATCTATGAAGAATGTTTGAGGCTAGACATGCCGATTAGTATAGGTCTAAGTGGACTTTTCATAGCCAAGCCATATTTACGATTTGAAGACGCCACGCCGGCCCAACTTTTCCAAGTCGCCAGGGATTTCCCGAAACTGCAGATTGTATGTTCGCATGCTGGTTGGCCTTTTGTAATAGATATGATTGGTGTTGCGTTTGATTGTCCAAACATATGGATATCTCCCGACTTATATGCGGTTCCATTAA
>JAZDPP010000040.1:0-2232 GCA_043797445.1 Pseudomonadota bacterium | reverse complement strand
TGAACCCTCGCCCGTGGATATAACTGCTTTTATGGATGGACAGTTTGAATTCATTTAAAAAATCGATTGAATCGTATGACCATGCCGATCTGATTTTATCCGGAGGGATAGTTTTGAATGTCTACTCCGGAGAACTTATCGAAGCCAATGTTGCTGTGAGAGGCGAGCGGATTTTGTATGTCGGCCAATTGCCGGTCTCTGAATCCGCAAATGCCGCTGTCATGGATATCACGGGCAAAATTCTCGTTCCAGGATATGTGGAGCCCCATTGTCATCCTTGGCTTCTATACAATCCCCTTTCCTTCACCGAAGCGGCCGCCCGTTCGGGAACGACCACCTTCTTCTGCGATAATCTCATTGCCTATTCCCTCATGGGGCCTGCGCGTTTTGAACAATTCATGCATGTTTTATCTCAACTGCCCGTGAAGATTCTTTGGACTTGCAGAGTTGTTCCCCAAACCCCCATGGAAAATGAGGCAGATCTGTTTTCCACGGAAAATGTGGGCCGGATTTTAAAAAGTCCCTATACCGCCTCTATCGGGGAGATTACCCGGTGGAAAAAGGCTGCTCTCAAAGATCCTGAAATTTCATCTCTGATAGCGGCGGCTAAGAAATTGGGCAAACGGGTTGACGGTCACACGGCAGGGGCGCGGAGTCAATGGTTAAACCTAATTGCCGGGGCAGGCGTTGAATCCTGCCATGAAAGCATTACCGGGGATGAGGTCCTTGAACGGTTGCGGCTTGGCTTCTATGTGATGCTGAGAGAAAGCTCCCTTCGACAGGATTTAAAAGATCTTATTCGGGAGGTGGTCAAACAGGGAGTTCTAACAGACAGACTCATGTTGACGACCGATGCTTCCACGCCGGCTTTTCATCAGCAATACGGGTATACGGATCATCTTCTCTCCACAGCCATGCAGGAAGGGATGGACCCGGTGCTTGCCTACCGGATGGTCACGATCAACCCGGCCGCTTACTTTGGCATGGAGCACCGAATCGGAGGGATCGCACCGGGACGCGATGCCGATATGCTGGTGCTCGAAGACCTCTCTCATCCAACACCCGAAACCGTCATCTCAAGGGGGAAAATCATTTTTGAAAAGAAGAAGCAGATAGCCTCTTTCCCCAAAATTGACTGGCAGCAATTTCTTCCCGCTTCCGAATTTTCTAAAGCGGATTGGAACGCCAAAGCGGATGACTTGATGATTCCCGGCAATGAGCGCGCAATTCGATTCCCCGCCATCCGTTTGATCAGCACGGTTATCACGAGAGTCGAGTGGATCGATTTTCAGGTTAGTAGCGGTCACTTGGATATTCGTGACCACCCGAATGCCTTGTATGTTTCGCTGATCAACAGACATGGGAACTGGGTAACCAACGGGATACTGGTGGGCGCAGGTACCGATATTGAAGGCCTGGCATCATCATTCAATACAGCCATGCAAATTTTAGCCATCGGACGAAACCCGGAGGCCTTGAGTGTCGCCGTTAACAGGGTGCTTGCGCTCAGAGGTGGCATTGTCGGCATCGACCAGGGAAAAATCGCCTTCGAACTGGAATTACCTTTGGGCGGCATGATGTCAACAGCTCCTATGGGCTTTCTTGCCGAAAAGGACGCGGAATTCCAGTCGTATATGTCCGCCCGGGGATATCCTTTCCATGATCCACTGTATACCCTTATCTTTTTACCCAACGATTTTCTTCCAAAGGTGAGAATTAATTTTGACGGAGTGGTGGATATTCATAATGAAGAAATTCTGTGGCCGAGGAGAGAGTTGCGAGCCCGATAAGAGATGAGAGGCGCGCCCAGTGACGTGGCCCGGGGCAGAATCGAGAGCGTTTCGTAGTTTCGTTGTTGCAGCGCTTTTATTGTTCTTCGGCCTCTTTGAACAGAATTCCTCAGTAGACCCACCGATACCCCGCCGGCGTCTAACTGACCCTCAGTACCGCACACATCAAATAGTGTCGAGCGGTGTTTTACTTCGAAGACACTGGTTGGTCAGGGTTGACGTCATATTTGCGTTTCCTCGCCCTGCCCCACCAACAGCCACCGAAAGTAATGGCCAATTCAATTTTCTGGAGGAACTTTGCGACCTTGTTCCCTTTACGCGCAGGCACGCAGATCGGACATCCTATCTCGCAGAAATCCGGGTCGTTGGGATGCAGGATCGGCATCTTCCATCCATTCCATCCGTATTTCTTTTCCGTCATGATTACCCCCTTCCGATTCAG
>JAZDPP010000039.1:0-5669 GCA_043797445.1 Pseudomonadota bacterium | reverse complement strand
GAAATGTCTAGATTTAAATTTTATTTAATTATATCATAAGGTTGCACTATTTTTTAGAGAATCGGCTTCGCGAAAAATAGTTTTCGGTTTTGGCCAGAATCTTGTCCTTCAGCGGCTGAAATTTTTCACCGAGAATTGCTGATTCCAGCGCGACCAGGTTGATTTTTTCATTGACCTTGATTTCTCTCAAATTTGCGATCTTCGAATCGTTCATTTCATCAAGGGTTAACCGACCCGAGATGACGAGGATTGGATTTTCCTGAAGAATTTTTTCAGGCGTTTCCACCAGATTTTCCATGACATCCGACCAGTAAAAAGATTCCGCCTTCGGGTTCACTCTGAAATCGACGCTGGTGTGATTCCAAACCGTGTAGTTTACATAGGCCATTCGGCCCAGCGCATACACGGGGACGGGGCTTCGCCGGTACAGACGCACCGGCGCTTCAAAAATTTCAGTTTTGCTTAGAATCGGCGTGGTTGGAAAGCGTTGGTCCAGGTATTCGGCAACGTGCTGACCATGGGATCGCGGGCGATCGTGATGGTGGAACGCGTTGCTTGTGAACTCAAAAACACCGCTGAGAATGAAGGGGATGAGGATAATCGAAATGAGGCGGCGGCGCCGGGGCTGTGGCGGGTTTTTTTGAACCACCGCCAGAAAATAGGACAGCAAGGTTACGGACAGCAACCCATGGTGGCGATAGCCTGAAAATTTGCCATAACCGATGAGGAAAAAAGCCACCCCCGCCGCTGTCAGGCATATCCAGAACAGCCGGTTCGACGGGTTTTTCGAGAGGTAGCCGCATCGAAATAAAATGACGAAAAGAACCGCCAGCCTGATGCCGAATATCGGCTTCGGGAAAAGGGCGTCATGGGCCAGGCGCCAGGCAATCCTGGCTAATTTTCCCATGGAAAACGTCAGGTCCCACATGGCCACGCCGGGCATTAAATCGGGCGGCGGCAATAGTTGCAGGACCGCCAGGATCACCCCCGCGACCCCGATGAAATAAGAGGGGCGCCAGAGCGATTTATCCCGGCCATATCGATGGGCCGCGAGAAAGAAAAAGAGCAGGATTGCCAGGATCACCCCATGGACACAGGTTTGCGCCAGAAAAAACAGGACCCAGTGCGGATGAGAGTTCCGATCGGGGTCCTCTTGCGCATACAGAAAGAAAAATAACAGGATGAGTGTCGCGGCAAGCTGATATTGGCGAACCTCAAAAGCATATTGCGTGATCAGCGGGTAGCTGAAAATGTATGACAACTTAAAGACAGTGGGCACCCGATATAAGAAGAGAACAATGAATACCGATGCGCCAAAGAACACAAAATGGATCGCTTTCGCGTGAACCGGTAAGAGGGGGGTGGCCTCATTCGTCACCCAGAGCAGAAAATGCCACAGGCCCGGCGTGCCTTCGTACCCCAGCGTATGGAACAGATCCGCGAGGGAGGCATTGCCTTTCGCAATCATCAACGGCAGCGCTTCGTCCCTCCAGAAAACCATGTCCCCCATGACGTACCAATACAGTGCGATCATGTAGAGGAAGCAAGCCCCTGAAAGCACCCCGTTCAGGAGCACCTTCGGCGGTCGAACCATCGCGGGCTTGTTCTCATTCATTTCAAACAAGGCGATATCGCACCTTTCGGCCTTGATCATCGTTTCGGCCACCCACATATGAAGTGCAGGCCAGGCAAGGGCGTTTTTGTAAGCCCGGCAAGCTGTTTGAGCGACAGCGAGTTCTTGCCGGGCTTCCCAAAAATGCCCTTGCCTGGCCGGAACGATGATCAAGTCCCTCCTTTCATTGAGCAAGCATATGGGATATAAGAGCGCGGGTAAAACGAATTAAAACGAATTGAGTTTATATTCGTATGTATCCGGTTATGTCAATACGAGGAGCCGGGCCGTTCTTACACGATCGGGCCGGCTGACCATCGAACAAGGGAGGATGGGTTTTGCACCATAAAAATCCCCGCCTTTTTTTTGCCATTGGAATAATGCTCGTTATCGGCTTTATGCGATTTTATCACCTCGAAGCCGACCCCGATGTCTCCCTCACCAAATCCGGCGTTTTCTTTACGGATGAGGGATGGCATGCCGGCAATGCCGTCAAAAAATACCTGACCGGGCAATGGATCTGCGACGCCCGCAATCACATTCTGTTGATGCCGTTGGTTTCCCCCCTGCTTTATTGTTGTTATAAACTTTTGGGTCTCAGCCTGTTCGTGACCCGCCTGCCGTTTGTCATTTTTTCACTTATCCAAATCGTAATGGTGGGAGTGTTTGTCTTCACGAAGCATCGTGAGTCCGTTCGCGTCTGGAATGTTTTTCTTTTTTATCTGGTTCTTTCCGGAACGGATTATTATTTTTTTATTCACAGCAGGGTGGCCCTGCTGGATATTCCCATGGCTACCCTGGGGGTAATGGCGGTGCATGCCTTGGCCATGGCTTCAACCGCGCCGGCATACCGGGCCGCCGGGTACCATGCGTTAAGCGGCGTGTTTCTGTCGTTGGCGTTTCTCATGAAACCGAGCGCGGCTGTGTTTATGGTGGTGATGATCATCATGTTGCTGATCAAGTGGAGAGTGGGTCGACATCTTCCGGGCCGCGATACCGCCGGGGTGGGGATATCCTTTTGGGTCTGTTTTTCGGTAGTGGCGGGGGTAAGTCTATCCCTCCGGGCCGGTTTCAGCGGCACGGACGTTCCTTACGATTTGATTTCCAGCAAAATAGATTTCGGTTTTTTTGAACATTACCTCGGGTTTGTCACGAGCAGAATGGTGTTAAAAAATGCACCCCTCTTTATTCTGGCGGGCATCCAGGTTTATTTGGTTTTAAGGCGGAGCATTCAAACCCGCCATATCTCTTTTCCGGACAACGCCATGGTGTCCCTGTTTTTGGGAAGCTATCTTTTCTTTGGGTTTTTTAATTATAAGGCCGAAAGATATCTGGTAATTTTCAGCATTCCGCTATCCTATTTTCTGGCGGGGCTTCCCATCACGTTCAGTGCCCGTTTTTCCCGGTATCGGCTGCTGGGCAAACAACGATTTTGGGTCTTTGTCATTATCGTATGTAATGCATGGAATATATACATGCTGACAACCTATTACTTTACCCCGCGATATTCCCTTAAAAACGTAGCGCATGCCGTGAAGGATGTGATCAGCCGGGATTCGGGGGGGAAAGACGTTCGGTTGCATGGGGCATTTTCCAGCACATTATCATTGGTAAATCAGTTGGATTTCCTGTACTGCATTCCTGAAACGACAGCCGGGGCGCCGATATATTTTATCACGCATGAAACACCGGATCACCGGCGAAACAACGCGAAAGCGCTTGCCGAATTCGACATGCTGGGCAACTATTATGAAAATAAGCGATTGTATTTACAAAAAAAATAGTATCTGTTGGGTTAGGAGTTCATCATCTGATGGATCAAAATAAGCCCAAAATGCTGTTCATTGCTGAACGGTTTCCACCGTCTCTCGGCGGACAGCAGAATTACAATTTCCATCTGTATCGGGAATTCAAGGCGCATCTTCCCGCGTTTCTCATTGCCCCGGGGATCTACCTGCCCTTCAACCTGCATAAACTCTGGTATTTCCCTTACGCCGTCGCCGCCGGTATTCGCATCGGCCGAAAGCATCGAATCACCCATGTCCATATCAGCTCGGCCCGTCTCGCCCCCGTGGGACTCCTTATTGCCGGGTTTTTGAAAGTAACCCTGTCCGCTTCCGTTCACGGATTGGATGTCACCTTATCCGGCAAGTCTTTTTTCTATAAATGGTTAACTCCCCGCTGTCTGGCCAGGTTCAACCATATTTTCTGCAACAGTCCGGCCACGCTGGCTCGATGCATTCAAATCGGTTTGCGTCCCGGCCTCTGTCATATGGTGCCCTGCGGCGTGGATGGGGCCGTGCATCGGCGCACACTGACCCGAAAAGCGGCCCGAATGAAATTGCACCGGATGCTGGGAATCGATTTTGAGAAGAAAGTCATTCTCCTTACGGTGGGACGATTGGTTAAACGAAAAGGGGTGGCATGGTTCGCCGAAACGCTCATGCCCCGGCTGCCGGAAGATCACGTTTATATCGTGCTGGGCGCCAGCGGGCCGGAACTCCGGCCTGTCAGGCGACTTATCGAAACACCCCCTCTTGCGCAAAGAGTTTTTATTTTTCCGGATGCGCCGGACACGCTTCGGAGTCTGGTCTATGATGCCGCGGATCTGTTTGTCATGCCCAATATCCGGGTAGCCGGGCAGCAGGAGGGATTCGGCCTCGTTCTTCTTGAAGCGGGGATGCATAATATACCGGTCGTTGCCAGCGCCATCGAGGGAATCCCCGCGGCCGTGCGTGACGGGATAACGGGCCTTCTCGTCAAGACCGAGACCCCCGAGGCCTTCATAAGGGCGATCGGCGCCGTTCAGAAATGGGATACCGGCGAGGATAAAATACGTCGAGCCGTGTCCGCGGTTTACGGTTGGGATAAAGCTTACCGCGCCATCGCCTCGATTTTAGGGTTTCCCCCCCCGGATCATGGCGAAAAGGGGGGAACAAATGAATAGGCCTGGAACCGGATTATCCTTCAGGATGCGTCACTTCAAAACCTACTGGGGGCTTTTATCAACGGAACTGTCCCCCCGGGCATCCGTGATCAAAATAAAGATCAACGGTCAATGCGTGAACAGCTGCGCCTTTTGCAAGTTTCATAACGATCGACGCCGGCTGGAAGCCGGAGATTTGGCGGGATTTTTTGATAAAATCAGCTTCTCCCGATACAAACGGATTGATATCAACGGCGGGGAACCCACCCTCCATCCCCATTTCTCGGAGATCTGCGATTTTTTAAAGAAACGTTTCAAGGGCAAACAGGTGTTATACCTGGGCACCAATCTGATTCCACTGGCAAGACGCGCCTCCGGGTCCGCGGCCTTCAAGGAACGCTACCGGAACGTGCTGGATACCTTTGATGTCATTTCCGTGGGTTGTGACGACGAACATCATAATATCGATGCGTTGGAAGCGCTCGGACCCGAGATTATCCAATCGGGACATCTGTTGTATGTAAACGTCGTAACAGCATATTGCAGCCCAGGGACAAAGAAGCGCATTCTATCATTGCAGCAACGACTGGGGATGCGGGTGAGCTTTTCGGACGTTCACCATTTTTACGCGGGTCGCCAAATGCATGACGATCGAAGCCTCCCCTGCAACCGGCGGGTAAAAGAACTTTTAATAAACTGCAATGGGGATGCCTTTTTTTGTTTCCATCAGGAACTCGAAGAGCCGATTTTTAATCTTCATACGGTTACGCCGGCGGAACTTAACCATTTCCTGAATGATTATATCCCGGAGCCCTACCATTACTGCGGCTGTTGTCCCTGTTATCGGCCCGGTTTGGCGAAATCACTGCGCGCCAGCTTGTCCGCCATTGGGGCAAACCGGCGCCATGGGCAGGGCAATCGCATGTAGTGCTATAACCCGCTTCAGCCTTGAGGAAGATCAGATTCCAGCTGCGGCAAACTCACGCGCAAGCGCGTTCAAACAGTGCCGCAGCTTCCATCTGATCCCCCTCAAGGCTTACGCTACCGCCAGTTATTTGCTACATGCGATTGCCCTGGTGCCATGGGTGACCGAGATTGACAATAAATGGGTTTTTTGACATATTCCCGGAA
>JAZDPP010000038.1:0-48684 GCA_043797445.1 Pseudomonadota bacterium | reverse complement strand
GAAATGTCTAGATTTAAATTTTATTTAATTATATCATAAGGTTGCACTATTTTTTAGAGAATCGGCTTCGCGAAAAATAGTTTTCGGTTTTGGCCAGAATCTTGTCCTTCAGCGGCTGAAATTTTTCACCGAGAATTGCTGCTATTTTGACCGATACATCCTCCCCTATTACACGATTCTCTTATACAATACCCATGATCCCCTGTTCTCGGATGCAAGGGTTCGAATGGCCCTGACCCATGCCATTGACCGGGAGTATATCGTGAGGGAGATATTAAAAGGATCGGGAAAAGTTGCAAACGGTCCCATGGGCGTGGAGTCGCCCTATCACAATCCGGAAGTAAAGCCGCTGCCGTACGATCCGAAAAAAGCGCTCGCGCTGCTTGAAAGGGCCGGATGGTCTCATCATCAAGATGATCATTATCTTTTCAGGTCCGGCAAGTCCTTTGCGTTCACCATGCTGATATTCAGGGAAAGTCAGGTCGATAAAAATGTGGCCCAATATATCCGGCTTTGCCTCGATGAGATCGGTATTAAAATGAAGGTGGAAGAGCTTTTTTTTGAAGAGCTCAAAAGCAGGTATTTCAGAAATACCCAATTTCAGGCAGTCCTGACGGAGATCGCTGATACCAATTACAATCCAGAGTCTCTAAAATTATTATGGAGTTCCGATATACATTGGGGCAAGTCCATTGCCGGGTGTTTCGAGCATCCGGAAGTGACGTGCCTGCTCCAAAGGGCATGCGAAGCACAATCTTCCTCCCCCGCACAAAGCGCGTTATTCTATCAAGCTGAGGCACGAATCGTGTCGCTTCAGCCCGGCACATTTTTATTTCAGAAGGAGGCCATCGACGTGTTGTCTAAACGTTTCGATCTTTCTTCTCCTTTCCGTTTAAACTATGCCGGAATTTACGACCTTCAACACGCCTCTCTGAAAACGCATTAAGTATAAACTTACCCCATTTAAGTTCGAACTGTTTTCTCCATGTTCGAACTTTTCATCCGTCCGTATTTCACTAAATCCTGATGAAAAACATATTAAAATCATTTAATATCAAGCTGATATAAATTATTTGAGGTTTTCAAAGCAGAATGGCACGGCTCTTGATAATACCTTAGTCAGCCGGCTATCAAAGAAATAATCAAAGAGAGGAGGTGAGTCCTAATGGAGAAGATCTTTATCGAAAACGGCACATTTAATGTAAAGCCCGCAGCAATGTTGTGTTGCCTGGGTGGCCCGAACGCCCGCCTGTAACCCATCGATACCATCCCTAACCCACCCCTCCCGGGAATACCCGGGAGGACTTTTAAACAAGGAGAAGACACCATGTTTGATTATGAAAAATCCAGGTTTACCGTAGAAATACCGGTTCTATTGGGTCAAAAAAAGAGGATCGCTCTCTACCATACCATGACCCGGGCCTATGCATTGCCGCCGGAGACGATGTGGCGGCGAATTGTCAATAAAAAGAGCACGGCCGACGATTCCGGCATTATCACCAGTCTGCTCGCGCAAGGCATTCTGGCGAAGCGTGGAACCGACGAGAATGCGGTATTCAAGGTATGGTTTCAGCAATATGTGCATGACTACAGCCACCTCCGATTCAAGTTCATGGTCACCCGAGGGTGCAATAACCGTTGCACCTACTGCATCCTCGATCCGGAATCCGGGACCATGTCGCACGAGACGGCTCAGGCGGTGGATACATTTTGCCTGGACCGGATCACGGCGCATCATCCTGCGGCCGTGACGGTTGCCTATTCAGGCGGCGAACCGTTAATCAATTTGGATGTGATGGTGGCGAGCGCCGGCAGACAGTTCAATTTTTGCCGGGGCAAGGGGATCGATTACAGCTTCATCATTACGACCAACGGAACCCTGTTAACACCTCAAACGGTCCAGCGGTTGAATACAGTGGGACTATCCGGCATCCGGGTCAGCATGGCCGGTCCGCAGGATATTCATGACCGGCTCCGTCCATCATCCGAAGGCAAGGGAACTTACGAGACGATCATGAAAAACCTGGAGGCGATCTCAGGGACTGTTCCCATCACCATCGAGTGCCAGTTTGACGCAGGGACCGATGATTTTACCCGAATCCCCGAGATGATGGACGATTTGGTTCGCCGGAATATCCGGGTCGATGATATCGCCTTTACGCCGATCCTGGCAAAGAGAGGAGAGAGCTGCTTTGATTCCGGGATGGGTGATCCGGACCAAATGCTTTTTTTGCAGCAGGCAGCGGTGGCAAGGGGACTTTCGGTCAACCCCGAAGCCCCGTCCAATGCCTGTCTCGCGGATTTCCGATCCTTCTATGTTTTTGACACGGACGGCGTCATCATCCCCTGTTCCTCTCTTCAGGGTGGGGAGATGGCCTATGGTCATGTCGAACGGGGGATCGATTTCACGGCCGAAGCCCAACTTCTGGATCGGAAACTGCCGGAACGGTGTTTGGACCGGTGTGAGCTTCTCCCCCTGTGTTTGGGCGGATGCAGGCTTCAGGCATTGACCCATGGGGGTGATTTCAATGGGATCGACTGCCATTACGATATCTATTCCAGGTTGTTGGCGGACTGGATAGAAAAAAAGGCCTTGGCGGTCCTTGCAAAAGAGGCGGCTTGATTCGCGTACCGACCCGCTTTGGCCGGTGCCGGCATGGTAAAGCTATACGGCGAATCGCCACTTCAAAAACCCCATGCCGGACAGGCGCCGGAAATCCACTTTGGTTTTGACTTATTCGGAGAATATGTTTATGAGCCACGATTCAGTGAGAGCCCGATCGAAACTTGAAATAATTGAGGAGTCCGATTTTGCTGCGTACCCCGATGGAAAAAAACGAAACGCAAGTCTCCGCGATACGGTTATGCCTCTTTTTATTCCTGTCCGCTTTTACCTTTCCGTACGCTGAGGGCGAGGCCGCCGAAAGCGAATACACCGAACAGCAGACTTACGAGCTGGAAAAGGTCGTTGTCTCCGCCACGCGCATGGAAACCCCGAGGGAAAATATCAGCGCCAATGTCACGGTGGTAACCCGAAAAGACATGGAAACGCTGCCGGCATCGAATGTCGCCGAAGTCCTCCAGTATGTCTCCGGGGTCTATATGGAATTTAACGGCGGGCCCGGAAGTTTTTCGGGAGGCGCCCGAATACAGGGCTCGGAAACCCGTCAGGTTGCCATATATAAAGACGGCATTCCCTTGAACCAGCTGGCCTATCCCCTGACCGATCTGTCTTACCTTCCCCTTGACGACATCGAGCGGATCGAGGTGTATAAGGGCGCGGCCTCCTCCGCCTGGGGCTCGGCCCTGGGCGGCGTCATCAACATCGTAACAAAAGATCCGGATTCCAAAAAGCCTTTTTCGGCCGACCTTCGCAGTTCCTATGGCGAGTTCAACACCTTTAAATCGAGCGGCAGTTTCTCCGGCGCCATCGATCATTTCGGGTATCTCCTGTCCGTCACGCACGAAGACAGCAATGGGTTCATGGAATATTCCGAATTTGAACAGAACGCGGTTTATGCCAAATTACATTATGATACAGGCAACGCAAGCCGCATCAGCTTCATATCCTTTTTCGATAAGGGGACAAATGCCGAACCGGTCATCAATTATCCTGAATTTTGGGACGACAAGGATCAGGAACGGGCATATCAGAAGCTGCAGTTCGAAACAAAATTGGGAGACGACTGGGCTCTCACCCTTCAGGGGCACCATCATCGATACGAAACCTTTATCGAGGATGTCTTTATTGACCACCGGGAAATCTACAACGATTATGACGACGAAATTTGGGGCGGCAGCGGCATTTTGACCTGGCGGCGCGATCCCGGCCACATCGTCAACGTCGGTTTTGACGGTAATACCGGAACATACGACTGGCAAAATTACGATCGCACCTTCGATACCGGTACCTGGGCACTCTATGTCAATGACACGGTGCGGTGGGGAGATTTTTCAATCAACACCGGCCTTCGATACGATGACGACAGAACATTCGGCGGGGCATTGAGCCCGGTCCTCGGCTTAGGGTATCATTTTTGGCGGGACAAGGCGCTCATCCGTTTTCAGGCAGCCCGTGGATTTTCAGCGCCACCGGCTTCCTGGGTGCATGACCCCACATATGGGAATAAAGACCTGGAAGCGGAATCCGCTATCAATTATCAGATCGGCGGGGAAGTCACCCCGATCACGGCGCTCACATTCGAATGGAATGTATTCCGGTCAAATGTGGATGACTTGATCAATTTTAACATGGATACAATGAAGTTCGAAAATATCGACAAGGTGGTCCGCCGGGGCGTTGAAGGCACGGCCACGGCCATGCTTCCATTTGATCTCACCCTTTCCTTTTCGGGAAGCTATGTGGATGTGCGAAACGATTCCACCGATGAAATCATAGACGATATCCCCCGCACACTGTACGTGATTCGAGTAACCCACAAATTTAAGCGACTCACCCACAGCCTCATCGGCACCTGCACGGATCATAACTCCTCTTACCCGGAAACGCGGGACGAGCGCTTCGTCTTCAACTATCGCTTCAATATCGATCTGCCCTTTAAATCCGGCTTCGGCACTCCGAGTTTTTTTGGCGCCGCCTACAATCTCGGCGATTCCGACTACCTCTACCGGGAGGTGTGGCCCAAGCCCCGGAGATGGGTCGAAGCCGGGCTTCGGTTCAGGTACTAACGGCTTCGAATAGTTCCAAAATCCAGTTTGAGTCCATGATGCTTGAAACCTCTTAAAAAGTGATGCACCGAGCCTAAGCCTATTTGTGGTGAGATTTCCAGGCGCTTTGAAATGTGTCACGCACCACGACCATTAGCCCCGGCCATTGATTGGCTGCGTAACGCCTAAGTGCCAGGATTATCCCTGTCTGGGGGCGGACAAATGAATCATTGACAAACAAGGGGCAATTCGGCTTATTTGCGCTTAAGCAAGCGTCCAGATTCGGAGAAGACCTCTGATTGATTTATAAATGAAAGGCCCGGCAAATCCCATGTCCGATAAAATGCCGACAGAACGACTCTTTAATAAAATCATCCTCTTTGAAAGCATCGGATTTGCCGTAGTCATCCTTTTCTTATGGCTCGATGAGATATTGGATATTCCTTATCATTTCCTCGGCGGTCAGGCGACACCGATAAATTATACGGAGAGCCTCCTTGAAACCTGCGTTATCCTTCCCCTGGCGCTGTTTATCATTGTAGCGACCCATAGGATTTTAGATAAAATAGAGCATATTGCCATGTATGATCCGTTGACGGATCTGGTGAATCGCCGGTTTCTGATCGAATATTTAAAACGCAAAGTTCAGAAACCATCGCGATCGAAACGGTCGTTTTCCATCATTATGTGCGATATCGACAATTTTAAAAGCATCAATGACTGCTATGGCCATGAATGCGGCGATTACGTGTTACGGCACATTTCGGGTATATTCAGAGAGATCACCCGGCCCCAGGATTTAGCCAGCCGATGGGGAGGGGAAGAGTTTCTGATATTCCTTCCCGACATATCCTCCGGAAGCGCCATCGATCTGGCGGAAAGGCTTCGGGCGGAAATAGGGTCCCAAACGTTTTCCTATAACGACAATCAGTTCACCGTAACCATGAGTTTCGGTGTCAGTGATCACTTTTTCGGTGAAACCGGTTCGGATGGCTGCATCAGAGAGGCGGACAGGAACCTTTACGAAGCCAAGAGGCAAGGGAAGAACAGGGTTGTATAGGGGAAAAAAACATGAAATAACCTATCGCCTTTTATAGGGTGGTTTCACCCGCCAAAACCAAACAGGTACAAGGGAAAAGACTCATGATAAAAGCAAGCAGTTTACAACGGGGACATATCGTTGGCATCAACAATCAGCCGTTTCAGGTCAAGCACATAGAGGTGCACACCCCTTCGGCTCGAGGTGCCAACACCCTTTATAAAGTCCGGTTCTGTGCGATTCCCGGCGGTCAGAATCTCAATCAGACCTTCAAGGGCAATGATATGCTCGAAGAGATGGAACTGGAAAGGCGGCAGGTGAGTTATCTCTACCGGGACCAGGATCTCTTTACCTTCATGGACTCGGAAAATTATGAACAGTATACCTTGTCAAAGGAGACGCTCGAAGATCAGATTCCCTGGCTGGTGGACGGTCTGGAGGGAATTACGGCCCGGCTTCAAAACGGACTGCCGCTTTGCATCGAGTTGCCGGCGACCATGGATCTTGAGATCATCGAAACGGCCCCCGCCATTAAAGGGGCGACCGCCACCAACCGCAACAAACCCGCTGTGCTGTCAAACGGGGTTACGGTCATGGTTCCCGAATATCTTGCCGATGGGGAGGTGATCCGGGTGAATACGGAAACGGGAAAGTTCATGTCCAGGGCTAAAAAATAACCGGCAAAAAAGGTCTGTCCCCTCGCTTGTGAGCTTGTGAGCTTGTGAGCTTGTGAAATAATGGACAGAGTAAGGTTTTTCGGATTTCTCCAACACCATGATCAGGGGCGGACGATGATGGGATTAAACCGGCAACGGGGAATGCCCCGGTTGCCGGTTTAACCGGAAAGTCAATTAGAAGACATAGGCGAGTTTGATATAGGCCCAGTCCCCCATGGGATAGTTTTCGGAATCGACATCATGCATCCAGCGGATGCCGGCGGTGAAATTTTCCGCCAGAGTGTAAGTCAGGTTGAGACCGAGTTTGAAATTTTTTGGCTCGGTGTCGGGCAGCGTGACCCCGTCGACTTCCGCGTCATCCACTCCGATCCAGTAGGCGGCGTTGACGCCGACGCGAAATTTATCGGTAATCCCGTAATGGACGACGGTTTCAAGTTCTATCGCGTCCGCTTCATCGTATTTCAGATCGTCGCTCTCGGTATATTGCCAATAGTTGATGTTGAAATCCATCCCGAATTTGCCCGGATACCAACCGAAGGCCAGCTGATGCTGGAAATACCAGGCGTCCCGGCCGATGTTGACAGCGTTGGTTTTATTGTAATCACCGGTGGGTACGTAAATGAATTCCCAGAAGGAGAGATATATCTGTGCGTCGGGATTTTCATACAGATAGATAAAGGGACTGAGGGCGATATCTCCGAGACCGAATTCATTGTTGGCGTTATCGAGGCTGATATGGGCAAAGGGGATGACGGCGTTGACGCCATAGGATAACTTATCCGCAATTTTCCCGGCGAAGTATACCGGCCGAAGCGCCATATAGCTTTGATCGAGACCGAAATCGGATTCATGTCCATCTTTGTCGGCAATGTCCGGAAAATGCACTTGCCCGAAATAGCTGACTAGAACAAATGTGCCCGGCGGGGCGGAAATGTTGTCCAGCGGGTCGACCACATCTGCTGAGCCGACCGCGGCAAATGACAAAATCGCCAGGGAAACGCAAATCGCCAATACGCTTTTTTTCATGCTCTCTTTCCTCCTTTAAAGATGTCGGTTAGGTTTTTTAAAAAATGTTTCAGGTTATCAGCAGCGTATCAATCGAAACATGTTCGAGATTGAAGGCCTCCGCCACGCTCTTATAGGTAATTTTCCCATGGATTACATTGGCGCCGAGCTTGATCTCCATGTTTTCCGCCATGGCGCGCTTCCAGCCCTTATTGGCGATTTGAACGGCGTAGGGGAGCGTCGCATTGGTCAAGGCCATCGTGGACGTTCTTGCGACGGCGCCGGGCATATTGGCGACGCAATAGTGGATGACATTATCGATGGTATAAATCGGGTCCCCATGGGTGGTAGCCCTGGAGGTTTCGAAACATCCCCCCTGGTCTATGGCGACATCCACCATTACCGACCCCGGTTTCATCTCCTTTAGCATGTCCCGCGTGATCAGGCGTGGGGCTTTGGCGCCGGGAATGAGTACCGCCCCGATGACGACATCCGCCTGTTTAACGAGGTTGCGGATGGCGGCCGGGCTCGACATGAGCGGAATGCAGTTTTTCGGCATGATGTCCGAAAGATACCGAAGGCGATCCAGATTCGTGTCCAGGATATAGACTTTCGCGCCGAGGCCGCAGGCCATTTTGGCGGCATTGATACCGACGATTCCGCCCCCAATGATGACAACCGTGCCGGGATCGACTCCCGGAACGCCGCCGAGCAGCACTCCGCGGCCGCCCTGGGCCATTTCCAGATACTTGGCTCCCTGCTGAATGGCCATGCGACCGGCCACTTCACTCATGGGAGTTAGAAGCGGCAGCGACCCATCCGCTTTCTGGATCGTCTCGTAGGCGATATTGATGGAGTTTCTATCCATCAGCGCCCGGGTGAGTTTCTCGTTGGCCGCCAGATGAAGATAGGTGAAAACGATTTGGCCGGGCCGGATCAGCTCGTATTCGGAAGGCAGCGGTTCTTTTACGTGCATCACCATTCCGGCCTGTGCATAAACCAATTGCGCGCTGTCGGCGATGGTTGCACCGGCCCTTGTGTAGTCGTCGTCCTCAAACCCGCTGCCCTTGCCGGCCGATTTTTCAACGATGACCTGGTGTCCATTTTGCTTTAACACTTCGACACCGGCGGGTGTCATACACACTCTATTTTCTTCCGGCTTGATTTCCTTAAGAATGCCGATAATCATGCTGCCTCCCAAGATCTGAATAAGATGTTAAATCCGTTTCCGAATTTCAAAAGAAATGGCACTCGGATCAAAAAGTCGACAAGACGGCTTTAAACCTGTGCTCAACTCTATCGCAGTGTAATGGCAAATGGTGTGCCATACAAGAAATGGATGGGCGGTTCTTTCGTATTCGCTTGAATATACATTGAATAAATTAGCAGACAGCCGGCGGTGGGCCGATTGCCGCTCCCTGCGGATAACGCCCGCATCCCCAAAAAGATTCACAGTGTGTCAAAAATGGTGTAAAGTGTTACCCAATTGGCCCGCAGCTTGCATCTAATTTCATTAATTGGGAGAGGGGGCGAATATGGCGGAGGCGAAAACCGATGAGCAATGCGAAGGTTTCGTTCGGGAGCTTGAGAGGAAGTCGGCCAGAATCGTGGAACTGGAAGACGCGCTTGCGAAAAGCGAAGACAAATACAATCGGATGCTCTGGAATCTAAAGGATGAGTTTCTGTTTTACCGGCACGACACGGAGGGACGATTTACTTATATCAGCCCCTCGTATGCCAATATTTTGGGGTTTGCCCCGGAAGAATACGTGGGGCAGTCCTGTGGCATGCTCTGGACCCCCAACCCGATTAACGAGGCGGCGGACCGGCATACCCGGCTCAGTTGCGCCGGGCATCGCCAGCCGCCGTATGAAATGGAAATTTATCATAAAAGCGGCGCTTATCGCCGTTTTGTCAATATCGAAATCCCCATCTTTGATGAAAATGGGCAGGTGATCGCCGTCGAAGGGACGGCGCGGGATATCACCGAAAAACGGAAGATCGAGGAGAAGCTCGAAAATTATCGAAAAAATCTGGAATACCTGGTCCAACAGCGGACGCTCGAACTTCAAACCTCCCAGAAGCAGCTTCTGGATATTATTGATTTTCTTCCATATCCAACTTATGTCGTCGATAAAAAAGGGGACATTATCGCCTGGAACCGGGCGATGGTGGACATGTCCCATGTGACAACAGCGGTTCTTGGGAAAAAATACACCCCCTTTATCCGTCAAATGACCGGTTCCGACGACCCCTTGCTGATCGAGATGGTATTGAACGAGGCCTTTTCCGGAGAATCCGAAAGTTCTCCCCCTCCTGATTATCACTATGAAAACATGGTGATAAAGTGCAGCGGACGCACTCTTTTTGCGGAGCGTTTCATTCCCGGCCTGCATGACGGTAAAGGGGGGTATGTCTGGATTTCGGCTGCCCCCATTCTCGATAGCGAGAACCATATCGCGGGGGCGATCGAATCAATTCGGGATGTCACCCAGATCAAACAGACGGAGCGAAATATCCGGGAAAGTGAGCGCAGGCTTTCAACGCTCATGAACAATTTACCCGGGATGGCCTACCGGATTGTCAAAGATGAAAACAGCTGGCGGGTCGAATTTGTCAGTGAGGGGTGCCGGCAGATTTTTGGTGTCGAATCATCCCACTTTATGGGTCGAAATGTATTGGAGTTGAAGCGCCTGATTCACCCGGATGACCGGAACCGGGTGGTGGACAAGGTTCTGGCGGCTGTAGCGGACATGAAGTCCTTCAGTGATGAATACAGAATCCTGTCCGTCAATGATGAAACCAAATGGGTCTTTGACAAGGCCGAGGCGGTGTTGCGCCATACGGACGGCAGCGTTTCCATTGAGGGGTTTATGGCCGATTTCACCGTCTACAAGCAGATGGAAGAAAAGCTTAAAAATGAAAATCTGGTTCTTCGGTCCACCATGCGGGATCGATATCGCTTTCAAGGGATTATCGGCCGATGTAAGGCGATGCAGGATGTTTTTGAACTCATTTTAAAAGCGGCCACGACCGAAGACAATGTCTTTGTCTCCGGTGAGTCGGGGACCGGTAAGGAACTCGTCGCCCAGGCCATTCATAAGGTCAGTGACCGAAAGGACAATAGCTTCGTGGCGGTCAATTGCGCCGCTATTCCGGAGAATCTGATTGAAAGCGAATTTTTCGGCACCGCCAGGGGCGCCTTTACCGGTGCGAATTCAGATAAAAAGGGATATCTCGAAGCCGCGGAAGGCGGCACCCTCTTTCTGGATGAAATCGGCGACATCAGCCCGAGTTTGCAGGTAAAATTGTTGAGGGCCATTGATGGCGGGGGCTTTTCCCCCGTCGGCAGCAGGCGTATTATTCATCCGAACATTCGAATCATTGCCGCCTCCAACAAGGACCTGGAAAAGCTGGTCGATTCCGGAAATATGCGGCAGGATTTTTTCTTCAGAATTCACGTGATTCCCATTCATTTGCCCCCCTTGCGGGAAAGAGGGGATGACCTTTTTATGCTGATCAATCATTTTTTAAAGCTCTACAGTTCCTCCGAAAGCATCACCACCTTTTCCCCCGAAAATCTGGAAACGCTGAAAAATCATCCCTGGCCGGGAAATGTGCGGGAATTGCAGAATGTCCTGAGGCGTTATATCGCCTTAAAGAGCTTGCGGTTCATGAAAATCCCCCATGGCCACCGGGCGGCGGACCCGTTCCCCCCGGCGAATACGATCAAGCGGATAGACACGGATACGCTGAAGGATGCCGCTGTGCAATTTGAAAAACAACTCATTCAGAACACCCTCGATCAGGCCCGGTGGAATAAGACGCAGGCGGCGAAGTTGCTGGGCGTGTCCCGGAAGACGTTATTCCGGAAAATGAAAGTGACCGGGTTGATGTAGACTCACTTTGGGTCAATAAGGCGCATATGGTCTTTAATTGGTTAATTTTGGTATGTTATATAATAGTTGGCCGCTACCCTGTGCATTTTTGACCCATACAGATCCTTATTATTGGGTGCATCTAAGCAATTTTCAGTTCACTCGGGCGTGTCGATATGTCACCCTCTGTCATATCGGTTGATTTATGATACTGGTATACTTATTGCTTAAATCGATAGCACACGCATCGTTCCCGATGGAGCTCCCGCTATCAATCTTCTCAACCTTCCGCGCGTGTAGCGATTCCCCTGCAAGGGGGAACCACTGCCAATTGTCGAACATGATCTTGAAGCGCGCTCACCGCTTCAAGTGACACGAAGCGGCTGTTTTTATCCGGCAGCGGGACTTCGGGGTTCCCATCGCCGTCCAGGTCAGTGCGGGAGCGGCGGAAAGGGATATCAGATGACGAATAGAGATAGTTATACCGCCGATGGAGGAAAATTTGAGAAAAATACTAAGAATTCAGTTGAATAAACGCAAATTCGAGCTTTCCGCGCTTTCCGACGCCTATTTGAATCTGGGAGGGCGGGGGTTAACTTCCCGGATTATCTCTCAGGAGGTGCCGCCGGGCTGCGATGCGTTGGGAGAAGAGAATAAAGTGGTCATTGCCGGCGGCATTCTGGCCGGCACCGCGGTGCCCAACAGCGGCCGGCTCTCCATTGGCGCGAAAAGCCCGCTGACCCGAACGATCAAAGAGGCAAACGCCGGGGGGGCTTTCGCGCAGAAAATGGCCCGGCTCGGCATTCAGGCCATTGTGCTGGAAGGCCGTGCGAGCGAGCTGCTGACGTTGAAAATTGATAAGGAGGGGGTCGTTTTCACTCCGGCAGCTGGTTTATCCATGCGGGGAAACATCGTTTGCATCGAAGATTATCGCCGGCAATACGGGGATGACATCAGCGTCATTTCCATCGGTCCTGCCGGAGAGATGATGCTGTCAGCCGCGGCCGTTTCGGTAACATCGCCGGATTTTCTGCCCCGGATGGCGGGCAGAGGCGGGCTGGGCGCGGTCATGGGCTCGAAAAACGTTAAAGCCCTCGTGATCGATGATACCGGAGGGACACCGGTCGACATCAAGGAAAAGGCCCTGTTCAAAGCCTCGGTCAAGGCGTTTACCGAGGGGATTCTCTCCCATCCGCTGACGGAAGGTCTGAGGCTTTTCGGGACCCCCCTTCTCGTGGGGATGATCAACGAGATGGGCGGGCTTACCACGAAAAATTATTCCCAGGGTCGTTTTGAGGGTGCGGATAAAATTTCAGGAGAATTTATTGCCGATCTGATTAAGTCCCGACCCTATGCGCAGTCTTCCCATCGGTGCATGAACGGTTGCGTCATCAGCTGCTCCAATGTGTATACGGATGCGACGGGGAAACCCGTTGTTTCCGGGTTGGAATATGAAACCATTGCGCTCATGGGATCCAATTGCCTAATCGATGATATCGATATCATCGCCCGCATGAATGCCGTCTGCAACGATGCCGGGGTGGATACCATGGATGTGGGCGGCGCGCTCGCGGTTGCCATGGAGGCGGGGCTCATTCCCTGGGGAGATGGAAAAAAGGCTGTCGAGATGGTGGAAGCCATCGCAAAGGGGACCGATCCGGGCAAAATGATCGGTAATGGCTGCAAATTTACGGGAGAAAAGCTGGGCGTCCAACGTATCCCCCACGTCAAGGGGCAGTGCATGTCCGGATACGATCCCCGGGTGCTCAAAGGCACCGGCGTCACCTATGCCACCTCGACCATGGGGGCGGATCATACTTGCGGCAATGCATTGCCCAGCCCCGCCAATCCGGACTACGATCCATCGTCCGGCACGGGTCAGGCGCCGGTATCCCAGTTTTTGCAGCGCTATTTTGCCGCCATCGATACGCTGGGGCTCTGTCTTTTTGCGGCGATTCCGCCGCTCGATATGCCCCAACTGCAAAAACACCTCATTGATTGCGCCAGCGCCGTGCTCGACGAATCTCTGGGAGAAGAGTACTTTATGCGCCTTGGCGACATGGTTCTGAAAGAGGAACGAAAATTCAACACAGCGGTTGGATTTACGGAGAAAGACGACAGGTTGCCCGCCTTTTTCTCCAACGAGCCACTGGCTCCGGGCGGGAGCACCTTTGATGTTTCGGAAGAGGAAATGGACAGCGTTCATCGATCGTAATTTATATATCGATCGTAATTTATATAAGGAGGAAGACCATGATCAGCGAAAAAGAATTGGCACAGCTTTCATATGATGGGGCGCCTAACATAATCAGCGGCGGCATTCCAGGCCCAAAGGCGCAAGCGTATTTGCAAGGCTCTTTTGACAACGAATCCATGGCCAGGGGCGGCGGAAAATTTCCCTTTGTCTTTGCGGAAGGCCGGGGGGCCACCGTAAAGGATCCGGACGGCAATGTGTTCATCGATATTACGGCCGGGGTGGCGGTGAATTCGGTGGGGCGGTGTCATCCGCGCGTGATTGCGGCCATGCAGGCGCAAATGGGGACGCTCATGCATGCCAGCGATATCTCCAATGTGCGCCGGACGGAACTGGCGCAGAAAGTCGCCGGTGTCATGCCGGCGGGGCTTCGCAACAATTGCATCACCTATTTTACCCAGGGCGGCAGCGGGGCGGTGGAAACGGCCATCAAGTTTGTTCGAAAAATTACCGGAAGGACCCAGATCGCCGCCTTTCATGGGGCTTACCACGGCGTCTGGTGCGGGTGCAACTCGCTGACGACCGGTGATCAGTACCGGAAAGGTTACGGCCCCTTTATTCCCGGCGTCATTCATTTGCCGTATCCGTATTGTTACCGCTGCTGTTTCGGGCTGACCTATCCGAGCTGTGAATTGCGCTGCGCGCAGTATGTCGATTATGTTCTGAACACGCCTTACACGGGCGCGGATGATGTCGGCGCCCTGATTATCGAGGCGCAGCAGGGCGAAGGCGGGTATGTGGCGCCGCCGCCGGAGTATTTTTCCATCGTCAAAAAAGCCTGCGAAAAACACGGGGCGCTCTATATCTCGGATGAGGTTCAGGCCGGCGCGGGTCGAACCGGTAAAATGTGGTGCATCGAGCACACCGAAGTCGAGCCGGATATGATCACCTGGGGAAAGGGGATGGGCGGTGATATGCCCGTCGCCGGGTTGACGATGAGAAAGGATCTGGCCGAAAAGATAGCTGACCATTCTCAGCCCAATACCTTTGCCGGAAATGCGGTTACCAGTGTCGCCTGCATGACCAATATCGACATTCTGACCGAGAACGATTACGCTCTCATCAAACGGGCCGCCGTGCTGGGCGAGGAGATTAAAAACCAGATACGGGAAGGCGCCGGGGATACCCGCGTGATCGGCGATGTGCGGGGCAGGGGGCTCATGATCGGCATCGAGATGGTCGAGGATAAGGAAACCCGCCAGCCGCTGAGCGGTGACGGCGTCGGTCAGATCATCATGGGCATGTTGAACCGCGGTCTCATCATGGTGCCTTGCGGCCGTTTCGGCAATGTGTTCCGCTTCATGCCGCCGCTCATTTTGACGAGAGAACATGCGGTGAAGGCGGCGGATATCCTGCTCGAAACCGCCCGGGCGCTGTAACCGGTCCTATGGCGGGGCGTATGAAATTCGGGACTTGATCATCATTCCGGCCAGGCAAGGGCATTTTTGGGAAGCCCGGCAAGAACTCGCTGTCCCTCAAACAGCTTGCCGGGCTTACAAAAACGCCTTTGCCTGGCCTGCACTTCATATGTGGGTGGCCGAAACGATGATCAAGGCCGAAGTTCGTTTTTGTGCGTCACGCCGGGAGGCAATGTGCGTTGAAAGCGCACCCTGATGTGGGAATTAGCGATTCGCGAGCCGGCAACGGACGCGGTGAGAAGAAGTATTTTTTTCTGCTATCAATCGGATTAACAAAGAAAAGGAGCGTGCAATCATGAAGAGAGGAAGCCGTTTTTTCTGGAGTGTGGCAGTGTTGGCCGTTTTGTTGTTGACGGGGGTGGCGGGACCGGGGTTTTCCGCCGAGAAGGCAACGGCATTGAAAATCCAGTCGATTTTCCCCCACGGGGATCTTTCCATGGATACGCTGGCTGAATTTGCCAAAGCGGTCGATAAAAGAAGCGGCGGGCAGTTGAAGGTGACGGTTTTTGCCGATGGCGACATGGTACCGGGCGATCAGGGGTTTGTCGCAACTTCCAAGGGCGTGATCGATATGGTGCAGGGCGCGGGTGTGACCTGGGCCGGGACCATGCCCGTTTGCGATGTGGAATTCGGCCTGCCGCTGGCTTACAGTTTCCCCGGAAAGGATTTTGACACTTCGGCGGCGCTCGTTCGCAGTTTTTTCTTTGAAAAAGGGTTTATTGAACTCCTGCGCGGCGAATATAAGAAGCACGGCCTTTATCTTTTGGACATTCATACTTACGGCCCCGTGCCGTTCATGGTTTCCAAAAAAGCCGTCAAGAGCTGCGATGATTTGAAAGGCATGCGTTTCCGCGCCGAGGGAATAGACCTCGAATACCACAATGCCGTCGGCATGCAAACCACCGTCGTCTCCGGTCTTGAAACGTATATGGCGCTCAAATTGGGGACGGTCGACGGGGCCGAGTGGGATGTGAGCTGTATCACGGGTCTCAAATGGCACGAGGTGGCCCCTTACTGGGTTATCGGGGCGGAAAGCGACCACACCGTCGGCGGCATCCTGATCAATCTTAAAAAGTGGGAAGGGCTTTCCGCCGACGCCAAAAAGGCGCTGGCGGGGGCTGCCGAGGATTATTGGAAAGCCACTGTCGCCAACTACAAAAAAGAGTTGGAGACGGTCAAAGAGATGGTGAAAAAGGGTGAATTGAAGGAATCTCGCCTGGATGATGCCTGCCGGGCGCGGTATGCCGATGCCGCCCAGAAATTGTGGGACAAGGTGGCTCAGAGAGATGAAGCCTGTGCCAGGGCCGTTAAACTGCTTCGGGAATGGCGGGCGAGTGTAAAATAGGGGTAAAGATTTCCCTCCCTAAGTGCTCCGGGGCATTAATTCATTGACCTATTTTCTTTGTGCTCTTCGTGTCCTTTGTGGTATTTTTAAACCCAATGAATTTAACCACAAAGTTCACGAAGAGCACAAAGGGTAGTTCTAACATCATTTGTCGCCGTATTTTTGCTCTTGTGTACTAAGTTGAGGCCCGGCGGTGTGGGGGCGAAAGATTTTCCGCCCCTATCGGGGGTGCGGGTGTAGCCAGTGTTTGATTAACATGCTGGTCTCGATCAGGATTTCGGCCACGCCAGGGCATTTTTTCCAGCCCGGCAAGAACTCGCTATCGCTCAAACAGCTTGCCGGGCTTCCAAAAATATCCTGGCGTGACCTGCCCATCACTGTGGCTGGGCCGAGTTGACCAGGGTCAAATGCCATTCTTTCAGCAGGGTCGCAATAACCTCTTGTTGCATCGACAAAGTGTCTAAGAAGGAGCAACGGTCATGTCGGATAGTATTGGATCTCATGACAAAAAACCGCTCAGATCAACCTCTGCCGGGCGGGGGGTGGGTGATGCGATTGAAACCGGCATTATCCGCTTTGGAAACGTCGTCAGTTTTTTAATTCTCATCATCATGTTTTTCACGACCTATGAGGTGCTGGCCCGATATCTCTTTAACCGCCCGACCTCCTGGGTCTGGCTCATCAACCGCCAGCTTTTTGCCATTTTCGCCCTCGTCGGCGGGGCTTACACCATGGCTCACGGAATGCACATCCGGATTGAAATGCTGCAGGAGCGATACGGTCCCGTAATGAAAATTGTGGTCCGGTTTTTGGGGCTTTTCTGTCTATTCGCTTTTTTAGGGGTTCTGGTTTGGGAGGGAGCTTCCCTGGGATGGTTTTCCTTTGGAAACCGGGAGTATACGCCTGGAAACTTCAAAATGCCGCTCTATCCGGTGAAGCTTTTTTTGCCGCTGGCCACCTTCCTGTTTTTGATCGAGGGGATCGTGTGCTTTTTCAAAAAAAAATTATAGGAAGGTCTTCTCCATGAGTATTGAACTGCTTACCTTTCTTCTGTTTTTCGGCATGATCTTTCTGCTCATGCTGGGGATTCCCATATGTCTCGCGCTGGGCGGCTACACCGTTTTGCTGATTTTTTTTACCCAGGGGGCCGTCGGGCTCATGGCCTGCGGCACCACGGCCTATCAGCAGGTCACGAGTCAAGCGCTTATAACGATCCCGCTCTTTTTGCTGATGGGAAATTTTCTGGTGAATTCCGGGATTTCAGAGCGTCTCTTCAACGCTTTGAACTACTGGGTTTCGGGCATTCGGGGGGGGCTCGCCATCGTGGCGCTGGCGGTGTGCGTGGCGCTCGCCATGACGGGCGGATTCGGCCCCGGTATTCTCACCATGGGCCTCGTGGCGACGCCCGCCATGCTGCGGGCGAACTACAGTAAATCGATCGCTCTCGGGTCGGTCATGGCGGGCGGCGTGCTGGGGGAAATCATTCCGCCCTCGATCATCATGATCATTCTCGGGTTTTTAACCCGCATCTCCATCGGAAAAATCTTCATGGCCGGCTTCATTCCGGGGTTCATTCTGGCGGGATGCTACGTGGCTTATGTGCTCGTGCTGGGGTGGCTCAAACCCGAGATGCTGCCAAGGCTCGATGAAAAAGTGACCTGGACCATGCGGATGAAAGGGCTCAGCGAAATCGTCCTGCCGGCATCCCTCATCGGCATGGTTCTCGGCTCCATTTTCATGGGCATTGCGACTCCAACGGAAGCGGCCGGGGTCGGCGCTTTCGGCGCCATGCTGATCTGTGCCGTTTACCGGCGGTTGACCTGGGAGGTTGTCCGGTCCTCCTGCGTGGAAACCCTCAAGATCACGGGATTGGCCCTCTGGATACTCATTCCGGCGACTCTCTTCGGGGTCTTTTATACGAGCGCCGGTGCGCAATCCATGATTACGGATATGGTGCAGGGCTGGGAAGTCAACCGCTGGTGGGTGCTGATCGGAATGCAGATCATTTTGCTCATTCTCGGGGCATTCATGGATGATTTTGCCATCGCCACGATCTGCGCGCCGATTTTTTTCCCCATCGTGAAACTCCTGGGATTCGATCCCCTGTGGTTCGCCGTCATTTTCGTTCTGAACATGCAGGTGGCTTATCTGAGTCCACCTTTTGGCTGGGCACTGATTTTAATGAAAGGCGTTGCCCCGCCCTCCATTAAAACCTCGGATATCTGGCGCGCGGTGCCCCCCTGGGTGTTGATGCAGCTTCTGGTTCTCGTTCTGGTCATGCTTTTTCCCCAGTTGGCGACCTGGCTCCCCTCCAAGGGATTATAATGGGGGTCGGGCCGGAAATCCATTGGGTCACCTATTCGCGGCCGGCGCCGACTCTTCCGAAAACATGATAAAAAAATGGAAAGGGGATCATACCGATCCCCTTTATTTTTTGACAGGTATCGTCAGCAACATGCCGTCGAATTCTCACATCGCTTTTTATCTACAATATCAATATGGTTGGGTAGACCGGTTGATCTTAAGGGTTGAGAAGCCGCTTGCATTCTGAAATACAAATGGGCGACAATGCCAATAAGAGGAGGAGGGCGGACAAAGGCAGTTGAGTTTTTTGGCCAGACTGTTTTTTAACTCCATGGTTTCCAAGTCGGTGGCGTCGAGAGGACTCACATCTCCGGTCCCCTCTTTGACCCCAACTTTAAAACGGGGATTGAAAAATGGGCAAGGGCTTATTTATTTCACTATTGAGCTTGTTGGTTTTGTGTTCGGGGGCCGCCGCCGATATGGTGGCCAGACGCAACGGCACGGTGACTGATTTGACAACCGGGCTAACGTGGCAGCAAGCTGAAGCCGGAGCGATGACCTGGACCGAGGCGGTAGACTACTGTGAGAATCTGAGCCTTGCCAATCAAGACGATTGGCGGTTGCCGAGTTGCGTTGAGTTGCAATCCATTGTCGATTATTCCAGGCGCGATCCGTCGATTAATACGGCCGTTTTTCCCGGCACGATGTCAGCCGGATATTGGTCATCTACTCCCTACACGCTTCAATCGGGTGTCGCCTGGGTGGTGGATTTTGTCGATGGCGATGTTACCTACGGTCTTAAGTCTTATCGCTTATATGTTCGTGCAGTTCGTGGCGAGCAGTGATGAGCGATTCGGTAAATTAATCCACTCCACTCTTTCGGATTCTTAAGGATACCCTTCATTTTGAATGATGATGGCGTTAGCCGATTTAATCGTCGTAAATATCCAAATCCGGATACAGTTTTTTTGCACAATCCGGGCAAATGCTATGGCTGAAATCCACGCTGGCATATTTTTGTATAAAGCTCTCAATTTGAGTCCAATATCCCTTGTCATCCCGGATTTTTTTGCAACTCGCACAAATCGGTACCAAGCCGCTTAAAAGCGTCACCTTTGCCAGCGCTTTTTGAAGCTCAAGGATAAGCTGTTCTTTTTCATTTTGGATCATTGTGCGCCGAGTGATGTCTCTGGCTATATGAACAGCTTTTATGATGTAGCCCTCGTCATCAAAAATAGGGTCAACCGTAATCATCATCCAGCGACCGTCCAAGATCTGGATCTCCGCACTTTCCCGTTCACGGGTTTTTAACATTTGGAGCAAGGGGCATGCATTCAGGGGCTTATCCGTGCCATGAATCAATTTACAGCATTTCTGTCCTGTTATTTTGTTTATCGGCAGACTGAAATACTCTTGACCTATTTTATTTGATCGCAGGATTTTTGAATCCAAATCAATAATACAGACCCAATCATGAATGGAATCAAAAGCCTTTTCCCACTCTTTGTTATTAACCTCCATAAGCTTTCGCAGGCTATTCATTATCCACCCCCCCCCTTTTCTAAGGTTTATTGTTTCCGCCCATACCCATCGAACTTCTTGCTCGCACAGGGGAATGTCAATAAGCGCCATTTAAACACCCGGCTGTAAGATTTCAAAAAAACTTTTTTAGAGGAGCACAAATTGAAAAAAAATGATAAAAAAAGCCGGATCACCCTTTTGAGGCAACCCGGCTGCTCTTTTAAAAAACAAATAATGCATTAAAGGCAACCCGGCTGTCTCATTAAGACCCGTGGCTTTCCGTCCCTGCCTCGCAGCAGGTTTGGCTTTGTCTCTTTTTTAATCTAAATCGTTTTATTTCCCTTATTAATATATTGTTATTTTAAGTTGTTTCATATCCCCTATCGATCAGTTTATAATCCTAATTAATGTTTGTTAATTATTGACAAAAAACTTCTATCTGTCAAACAAATATTCAGAAGGGGGAAGCGGGATCACCCCCTTGTCTGTAAATCATCTTTTTAAAGCCCTAATAAACATCGGGTTAAGAAGTTTGCTTTCTTTTTACCGCCGTGCAGATTATCTGAAAAGCACATAAAAAAAGGCCTACAGAATCTCTGTAAACCCTTGATTATTTTGGTCGGGGCGAGAGGATTTGAACCTCCGGCCCCTTGAACCCCATTCAAGTGCGCTACCAGGCTGCGCTACGCCCCGACACGAGAGTGACTGGTTAGCACCTTGCCTTCCCGGTGTCAAGCTGATATTCAAAAACTTATGAAATATGGATAGGGGCCATTGTGATTTCCCAAATATACGCATGATGGATCGATATGAAAGCGATACGCCATGAATGATCATCAAAAGGTTGATTTAAAAATGCGTTTCCCGGGTATTGAAAAAGATGATGAATTACAAAGCTATCAGCTCCCGCCCCCATTGAAGCCGGGCGATGTCATCGGGATTGCCGCTCCGGCGAGCGCCTTTGACAGGGAGTTGTTCTTTAAGGGGATCATAAAGCTGACCGAGTTGGGGTTTAAGCCGTATATTCCCGAGGCCATCTTCGCGAGTGAAGATTCTTTTGCCGGTTCGGATGAGCACCGGGCCAAATTGCTGACGCAGCTTTTCCTGGATGAATCGGTCAAGGCCATTATGTGCGCCAGAGGCGGTTTTGGCTCTCTCAAGATTCTGCCCCTCCTTGATTATGAACTGATCAGGCGGCATCCGAAGGCGGTTGTCGGATATAGCGATATTACCGCTTTGCTGAGTGCGCTGACGGAAAGATGCGGATGGGTGACGTTTCACGGGCCGATGATTGCCACATTGCCCGAAACGGATGTGGATAGTTACCGATCCCTGTTTAATGCGCTGGTGGCTGATTTTCCCATGATCATTAAACCGGAGGGAGGGGTGCCTCTTCGCCGGGGCGTTTCCACAGGCCCGCTGATCGGCGGAAACTTGACGACATTGTGCCATCTGATCGGCACCCCTTATGAACCGGTATGGGCGGGGCGCATTTTGTTCATAGAGGATCGGGGAGAGGCCCTCTATCGGATAGACCGGATGTTAACCCACCTGAAGCTGGCAGGGTGCCTGGATCAGTTGGCGGGACTAGTGATCGGGGGATTTGAGGGGGTTGAAATCATGACGGATCTATGGCGTGTCGTGATGTCGGTGACACAGGCCGCGTCCTATCCCATCGCCGCGGGATTTCCCGTTGGCCACGGGCCCCGGAACGTGACGATGCCGGTGGGACTGGTGGGTACCCTTGATGCCGGCGAGCCATTCCTGACGTTTCAACGGAACCCCGGAAACACCGTTTCGGAAGGCCGATTGTAAAACATGAATTCTGATATCTGGATGCCCGTACAGCACCTGATGGACCAGGCCATGAGCGAGGCGGTTTTTCCCGGAGCCGTCCTCCTGGTGGGGGGACCCAAGGGAGTTTTGTTCAAAAGCGCGTTTGGGGTTGCCAATCGTGTTACGGGCGAGCCGGTAACACTCAAGACGGTTTTCGATCTGGCATCGTTGACCAAGCCGTTGGCGACCACACTTGCCTTACTCTATTTGGTGAGGGAGGGGGAGCTAATGATAGAGACCTGCCTGGGAGAGGTGTTGCCGGCGTTTCGAAATACATCGAAAGACACGATTCAAATTCAACACCTGCTCTATCATACCTCCGGTCTGCCGGCGCATCGGGACTATTATCGCGATCTAATAACGCTTCCATTGACGGAGCGAAAAACCGCTTTACGGCGCCTGCTGGTCAAGGAGCCCCTTGTTCGCGCCATCAATGTCGCGCCTGAATACAGCGATTTGGGGTTTATGATTCTGTGTTGGGTTCTTGAACAGGTGACCGGCAAGCGCCTGGACCACTATGTCAGTGAAAAAATTTACCAGCCCCTTGGATTGAGGGATCTTTTTTTCATGGATTTGATGGCCATACCGGCATCCCGGCGGCAGGTGTCTTTTGCCGCAACGGAATTCTGCCCCTGGAGAAAGGCGCTGATGGTGGGAGCCGTGAGTGACGATAATGCCTGGGTGACCGGTGGAATCGACGGCCATGCGGGGCTGTTTGGCGCCGTTGAAGAGATATATAGTTTATTGAAGGTGTTGCTGGCGGCCTTTTATGGAAAAGGCAACGCCTTGTTTTGCCCGAAGCTTGTTCAGGTCTTCCTGAAACGGGATGCCGTTTCATCCCGCGCGCTTGGTTTCGATACACCCAATTTTATAGGCAGTAGCAGCGGCCGCTTATTTTCGGTGAATACGGTGGGGCATCTCGGTTTCACCGGGACTTCCTTTTGGATGGATCTGGATCGGGGAATCATGGTGATCCTGCTGACAAACCGCGTTCACCCGGATCGGAATAATAATCGGATCAGAGAGTTTCGCCCGATCCTTCATGATGCGGTAATGGGAATCGTGTTGGCCGGTGGGGGCTTGGTTGGATGATAAAATTTTTTTTCCCTTGTCATCGACCCGTAAGTTTGGTAGCGGGTTGTTCTTAATTCGCCTGTTGTTGCGGTGCCGGTCCGATTTGGACCGATCGCGCGGTGGCTATAATTTGATTTACCATTTAGACCGGAAGATGAGGACTCATGGGCTCGTTTCTTGATTCGGTGTTAGGGATTTTTTCGAGTGACCTGGCAATTGATCTCGGTACCGCGAATACACTGGTATATGTTAAAGGCAAGGGGATCGTCTTGAGTGAGCCGTCCGTTGTGGCGGTCCGGGTGGATGCCCAGGGAAAGGACCGTGTTCTTGCGGTGGGTGCCGAAGCCAAAAAGATGCTTGGCAGAACGCCCGGCAATATTGTTGCAACCAGGCCTCTTCAGGATGGGGTTATCGCTGATTTTGATGTAACCGAAGCCATGCTGAGTCATTTTATCCGTAAGGTTCATAACCGGCGCAAGCTGGTGCGACCACGGATTATCATTGCGGTGCCTTCCGGGATTACACAGGTTGAGAAACGTGCGGTAAGGGAGTCCGCCGAATCGGCGGGCGCGAGAGATGTGTTTCTAATTGAAGAGCCGATGGCCGCGGCGATTGGCGCCGGATTGCCGATAACGGAACCGACCTGTAACATGGTCGTCGATATCGGTGGCGGCACTACGGAAGTCGCGGTAATCTCGCTTGCCGGTATCGTTTACAGCCGTTCTATCCGGGTGGCCGGCGACAAGATGGATCGCGCCATCATGCAGTACATCAAGCGAAAATACAACCTGCTCATCGGCGAGCGGACCGCCGAAATTATCAAGACCACCATAGGAAATGCTTACCCGGATCCACAGAATATCGAAACCATTGAGGTGAAGGGCAGGGATCTGGTGTCCGGAATTCCCAAGATCCTGGCCATTGACTCCGAGGAGATCCGTGTCGCTATCACCGAGCAGATCGAAGCCATTGTGGAAACGGTCAAAATTGCTCTGGAACAGACGCCGCCCGAGCTTTCGGCGGATATCGTGGATCGGGGGATAGTGTTGACCGGGGGGGGGGCGCTCCTGAAAAACCTGGATAAGCTTCTTAAAGAAGAGACGGGGCTGCCCATTACCATCGCTGATGATCCATTGACGACGGTTGCTCTTGGATGTGGAAGAGCTTTGGATAGCATTGAAATCCTAAAGCAAATTATGATTAACTGAATTCATGTTCTCCAAAAAGACGCTGACGATTGTTGGCCTGATTGTGCTTCTTGCTGCCAGCATCATGGTGCTGTCTTTGCCTGTCCGGCCAACCGAGGCTTCCCGCCATTCCAATGGCATCGGCATGACTGTGCTCGGCCCCTTCCAGAAAGCCTTGACCGGATCGATCCGTTTTGTTCAAAGCGTTTGGTCCCATTATTTTAATCTGGTCGCTGCCGCCAGGGAAAACGAGAAACTTCGTAAAGCGTTGAGCCTTGCGATAGAAGAAAAGAACCAGTACCAGGAGGTCGCTTTATCAAACGAGCGGTACCGTCGGCTGCTGGAGTTAAAGACATCTTTGCCTCACCAGATGCTGGTCGCGGAAGTCATCGGAAAAGATCCTTCGCCCTGGTTTAAAACCATTATTATCGACAAGGGAAGCAACAACGGGGTTGCCGCCGCCATGCCGGTGGTTATTTCCGAAGGCATTGTGGGGCAAGTGGTGGAGGCTGCCGGAGGTTATGCCAAGGTGCTCTTGCTTGTGGATCAAAATAGCGCCGTCGATGCGCTGGTGCAGCGAACGCGGGCGCGGGGAATTGTCAAGGGGGGGCTTTCGGGAAAATGCACGCTGGACTATGTGCTTCGAAAAGATGAGATCGGGTTGGGAGACATCGTTATCTCCTCCGGTGTTGACGGCGTGTTCCCAAAAGGGCTTCGTGTGGGCGAGGTGTCTGAAATCGTCAAGCGAAATGCCGGGACTTTCCTGGATGTGACCATTACTCCCTACGTGGATTTTGAAAAAATTGAAGAGGTCCTTGTTATCGTAAATTATTCACGAAAAGATAAGTGAGTCGGCATGCTTTTCTTGTTGGACATTGCGGTCGGTTTAACGGTCGCTGTTTTTCAGACCACGGTAGTGCCGCAGCTGCCGCTCATCAGTAATTGCTACGATTTGATGCTCCCCTATATCATTTATCAAGCCGTTTTTCGTCCCGCCCGGGAGAGCGTGGTGCTGGTTATTGGGGCGGGGGGGGTGATGGGGCACTTGTCGGGTGCTCCCGCCGGGCTTTTTATTATGGTCTATTTGTGGGTGATGATGGGGGTTTGGTGGGGGGTCCGGTTTTTCCACATGGGTAATTATTTGCTGGTGCCGTTTGTGGTGGCGGTTGCGGTACTGGTGGAAAATGCGTTTTTTGCTTTGTATGTGATGATAAGAATTACCGGGATGGTTGTTCCCATCACTACCGGGGGAATCATATTCGGCCAGGTGGGGTGGGCCTTGATCAGTGCACCGCTTTTCATGATGCTTCTCAATGCCGCTCATCATGGGTGGAGGGCATGGTTTGGTAGCTTCAATGCGGATAATGGCAATTGAGTGCGTTAATATGCTGGAAAGAGCGTTGATAGGTTTGACATTGCGGGTATACCGGCCAAACCCCAGGGGGAGCAGCGGTTGTTGGATGATTTAATTAAGACGGTCGGGGCGGACTGGCATAAACAGCGCGTTTCCAGTGTTATTTTTTCAGCGATGGCGGTATTTGTTCTGCTGGGAGTGCGGCTTTTTTATCTGCAGGTTATCGAAGGGGATACCTATCGGCGGTTATCGGAAACCAATAGTATCCGCCTTCAAAAAGTTAATCCCACCCGTGGGTCGATTTATGACCGGGACGGTCATCTTCTGGTGGACAACCGGCCGGCCTTTGAACTGAGCATCATATTAAAAGATGCCAAGCCGGTTGATAAAACAGTGGCCTATCTGGCGAAGTGCATTGGTGTTCCCGTTCAGCAGTTAATGGAGACCATTGAGCGTCAAAAGGGGCAGCCGTCCTATAAGCCGATTCTTTTGATGAACGATATGAGCCGGGATATGCTTGCCGTTGTGGAAGCGCATCTCTATGAGCTTCCCGGCGTCGTGGTCTCCGTCAACCCGATACGTCATTATATTGAAGGATCCCGAGCGTCTCACCTGATCGGCTATCTGAGTGAGATTAATCCCACGGAATTGAGTTCAGAGAAATATGAGGGGTATGACCCCGGCGATTATATCGGGAAGTACGGTGTTGAAAAGACGATGGAACCAAAGCTTCGGGGTGAACGCGGGGGGCGTCAGGTTGAAGTCAATGTCCGAGGGCAGGTGGTGAGAGTGCTGAAAACGGTAACCGGTCGAGCGGGTCACAATGTGTATTTGACCATTCTCTATGACCTTCAGGCAAAAGCGGAAGCCCTTCTGGGCAATAATGCCGGGGCGATTGTCGCCATGGACCCCGGCAACGGGGAGCTGCTAGCCCTGGTCAGCAGCCCTTCCTTCGATCCCAATGTCTTTGTGCAGGGAATGTCTCGGGAGCAGTGGCAGGTCCTGTCTTCCAATCCTTCCAAGCCACTTGAAAACAAAGTGCTTCAAAGCGAGTATCCACCAGCCTCTGTTTACAAAATTGTCGTCTCTTTGGCGGGCATCGAGGAGGGGCTAATTACCAATTCGACGAGCATCTTTTGCCCCGGCTTTTACCAGTTCGGAAACCGGGCATACCGCTGTTGGAGAAAACAGGGGCATGGCAACGTAGGGTTCACTGAGGCGCTTTCCCAGTCGTGCGACGTTTTTTATTATCAGATTGGCCAACAGCTCGGAGTGGATCGTTTGGCCTGGTATGCGCGGGCCTGCGGACTCGGGGGGCTGACCGGGATCGAAGTTGACCATGAATCTTCCGGGATCATTCCCACGGCCGAATGGAAATTTCGTCGATTTGGCGAGGTGTGGCACCGGGGAGAAACCTTGTCCATTGCCATCGGTCAGGGATATAACCTGGTAACCCCCCTGCAGTTGGTTGTTTTAACCGCCGCGGTGGCAAATGGCGGCATCCGTTATGCGCCACAGATGGTTAAATCGATTCAAACGGCGGAAGGCGAGAAGATTTACACCTCAACGCCCAAGGTGACCGGTCGTCTTCCTGTGTCGGCGGCAACGCTGGCGAAGGTTCGCGATGGACTCAATGCGGTGGTTGAAGGGAGATCCGGGACGGCCCGGATTGCGCACGTCGACGGATTGTCCATTAGCGGAAAAACCGGTACCGCCCAGGTTTTCAGCAGAGGCACCAGTGAAACGGGAACCAACAAGAACACCCCCAAAAATTTAAAGGATCATGCATGGTTTGTGGCGTATGCGCCTTCGGAATCCCCTCGAATCGCCGTCTCGGTGATCGTGGAGCACGGAGAGCATGGATCCAGCGCAGCGGCTCCTCTTGCCCGCGAGCTGATTAAGGCCTATTTGCTGGAACCGAAATCAGAGAAAAACGGTATGTCGTCAATAGCCGCTTCCCCGCAACCCTCAGCTGTGAATTGATAACGATATGATGTTTGACCGACGATTGGTACAGAATTTTGATTGGGGATTGCTGTGGTTGACCCTTCTTCTTGGGGGTATCGGGCTTGTTGCGCTTTACAGTGCCGTTACCGCGGGAGAGCAGACAGCCCAGGAGGTATTGTTTAAAAGGCAATTAATCTGGTTTGGCGCCGGACTCGCCGTCATGGTCTTGTCGTTTGTTTTTAATTATAAGTTGCTCGATCGGTTTGCGCCCGCATTATACGTTGGTTGTATTCTCCTTCTGATTGGGGTCCTGCTGATCGGGACATCCGGAGGGGGAGCGCAGCGGTGGTTGCGGGTGGGGCCCTTTTTTATTCAACCCTCCGAGTTTGCAAAACTGACTATCATTATCACCCTTGCTAGATACTACGCCCGATATGCCAATCCGGACGGATATACACTCCCGGAGCTTATTAAGCCTGCGTTGCTGATCGGGCTCCCTTTCCTTTTGATTGTCCGGCAGCCCGATTTGGGAACCGGTCTTCTTTTGCTTCTGGTCGCCGGGTCCATGACGGTTTTTGTAAAAATCGAAAGGCGATCGTTTTATTCTCTCGTTTTTTGTGGAGCTCTCATCGGTCCCATGGTCTGGTTCTTTCTCCGGCCGTATCAAAAACAGCGGATATTGACATTCCTTGATCCCGATCGGGATCCCTTAGGCGCGGGGTACCACATCATTCAATCAAAAATTGCAATTGGCTCCGGTATGCTGGCCGGAAAAGGCTACTTGAAGGGAACGCAGAACGGCCTCTCTTTTCTGCCGGAACAGCATACGGATTTTATTTTTTCCGTATTGGCTGAAGAATGGGGGTTTATGGGTGGGGTTTTCGTCCTGTTTTGTTTTTTTCTACTCATATTATGGGGGTTACGGGTTGCCTACCGGTGCCGGGACCCATTTGGTACCATTCTCTGTGTAGGGGTGACGGCCAAACTTTTTTGGCAGGTGGCAATTAACGTCGGCATGGTTATGGGGCTTATGCCGGTGGTGGGAGTTCCCCTGCCGTTTGTGAGCTATGGCGGGTCATCCATAGTGACTGCGATGCTGTGTGTGGGAATTTTGATGAATGTCAGTATGCGCCGTTTTTTAATCGAATAGGCCAGTCATCCGTTGATGGCCGACGAGAGAGGGATGATATGTGATTTTTGTCTTTAAGGGGGATAGATTATCATAGTAAAAAACCTTTGACAATCTATTTATTCAGGTGTTATAGCACGCGGCAGCTAGGCGTAAATCTCATGTCGTTAGCAAGCAAGTCTTAACGTAATAATCAATCGTTTATTAATTAAGTCAGATTCGGGAGTTGGAGGGGGTCCATGATTAGTGTTGATGGCTCGGTATTAATTCAAATCGTCAATTTTCTTTTATTAATCTGGGTGTTGAACATAATTCTTTATCGCCCGATTCGGAACATTTTAGCAAAACGGAAAGAGACGATTCAGGGGCTTGAGCAGGCGATCGGTTCGTGTGAAAAGGACGCCAAAGAGAAAGATGATGCGGTGTTAAAAGGCATCAAGGGCGCACGGTCCAATGGGATCAAAGCAAAGGACGCTCTCTTGCTGGAAGCGGCCGAGGCGGAGAAAGCGATGACGGCCGCGATCAATCAAAAGGCCCAGGAGAACCTGGCCAGGGCTCAGGAAAAGATCGAGAAGGATGTCGAGGCGGTAAAAGCGACTCTGTCAAAGGAAATAGATGCGTTCGCGAAAATTATTGGGCAGAAGATTCTAGGGAGGACTGCGTAATGAAGAATCCGGGAGATCATCGTCAAGGCCGATATGTGAATATGAGAACCGTTGTGGTAATAGGCTTGACGCTGTTTTTTATGCTGAGTGCGGGGATAGCGTTTGCATCCGGCGGGGGAGAGAGTGGTCACGGTGCCGCAGCCGGTAAAAGTGCCGTAGCCGGCAAGAATGCCGCGGGCGGCCACGGAACAGAGGGGGGGCATGGAACAGAGGGCGGTCACGGTGCGGAAAGCGGTCCCAAAGGGTGGGTGTCAACCGATACCTATCGGGTGATCAACTTTGCGGTGCTGGCCGCCGCACTTATCTATCTACTGCGAAAGCCGATTTCCCAGGCATTAGCCGGCCGGATCGATGGTATCCGGGAACAGCTTGAGACACTGGAAGCCAAGAAAAAGGAAGCGGAGGCCCAGTTAGCACAATACAATGCGAAGCTTTCCCAAATGGATGAGGAAGCCAAAAAGATTTTGGCGAATTATATCCAGCAGGGCGAAGAGACCAAGGCCAGACTCATTGAGCAGGCAAAACTGGCGGCGGAGAAGCTGGAAGCCCAGGCCCAGCGGAATATCGAGCATCATTTTCAACAGGCAAAACTGAAGCTTCAGGCTGAGCTTATTGAAAAGGCGTTGGTTAAGGCTGAAGCAATGATTAAAGACGGCATTTCGGATAAAGATCAGGAAAGACTGGTTGAAGAATACTTAGACAAGGTGGTGGCATAGTGAAGAATTTGGCGATATCAAGGCGTTATGCCCGGGCTCTGTTGCTGATCGGGAAAGCCGACGGCAATGCGCAAGCCTATCGAAAGGAGTTGGCGGGAGTTTCCGATCTTGTATCGGGAGATAAAGCACTCGAGCAGGCCATCAGCAATCCACTGTATGAGGTGGCGGCCAGGAAGAAGGTGCTTCAAGCCATCATTGGCCGGCTGGATTTATCCAAGGCTATGCGCTCCTTTCTGCTGTTGTTATTTGATAAGGGACGGATCGGGGTGTTAAGCAGCATCAACGATTTTTACCAACGGATGGCGGATGAGCTAGAAGGGGTGGTCCGTGCGGGATTGGTTTCAGCGGTAGCACTTTCTTCCGAAACCGTGGAAAAGATTCGCAGTGCCCTGTCCAAAAAGACCGGAAAAGAAATACTCTTAGAGGTGGAACAGGACTCTGGTTTGATCGGGGGGCTGGTTACCCGGATCGGAGATCTTGTTTTGGATGGAAGCATTAAAACGCAACTGCTCAATATGAGAGAATCTTTAAAAAGGGGTGAGAGTGTCTGATGGAACTACGAGCTGAAGAAATAAGTCAAATTATTAGGGAACAGATCACGGATTACGACAAGAAGGTTGAGATCAGTGAGACCGGTGTCGTCCTGTCTGTTGGCGATGGTATTGCCCGCGTGTACGGTCTGGAAAAGGTAATGGCCATGGAGCTGGTCGAATTTCCGGGTGGTGTGCTGGGGCTGGTTTTGAACCTTGAAGAGGACAATGTGGGCATTGCCATTATGGGCGAGGATACCCACATCAAGGAAGGGGACAGCGTCAAGCGTACCGGAAAAATCGCACAGGTGCCGGTGGGTGAGGCGGTTCTGGGGCGCGTCGTGTCCGCTGTCGGTGAACCCATCGACGGTAAGGGACCGATCAATGCCACGGAAACCCGCCGAGTGGAGATGGTGGCCCCTGGTGTTATCGCCCGAAAGAGCGTTCACGAACCGTGTTACACCGGGCAGAAGGCCGTTGACGCCATGACACCGGTCGGGCGTGGACAACGGGAGCTCATTATCGGCGACCGCCAGATCGGTAAGACCGCCTGTGCCGTCGATGCGATTCTTGCCCAAAAAGACACGGATGTTTACTGCATTTATGTGGCCTGCGGCCAGAAAAAATCGACTGTTGCACAGGTCGTAGCGGTTCTGGAAAAGCACGGCGCCATGGAATATACCACGGTCGTTGCGGCTTGCGCCAGTGACCCGGCCGCGCTCCAATATATTGCGCCTTATGCCGGATGCGCCATGGGCGAATACTTTCGCGACAAAGGCCAGCACGCTCTGATTGTTTACGATGACCTTTCAAAACAAGCGGTCGCTTATCGCCAAATATCCTTACTGTTGCGCCGCCCGCCGGGACGTGAAGCTTACCCCGGTGATATTTTTTATAATCACTCCAGATTGCTGGAAAGATCGGCAAAACTGAGCGACGAACTTGGCGCGGGCTCCCTTACCGCCCTGCCGATTATCGAGACCCAGGCCGGTGACGTTTCCGCCTATATTCCCACAAACGTTATTTCCATTACGGACGGTCAGATATACCTGGAACCGAGTCTCTTTTTTGCCGGTGTTCGACCGGCCATTAACGTTGGGCTCTCCGTTTCCCGCGTTGGTGGGGCTGCCCAGGTGAAAGCCATGAAACAGGTGGCGGGGACGTTGCGACTTGAAATGGCCCAGTTTCGTGAACTGGAAGCCTTCGCCGCTTTCGGAAGTGATTTGGACGCCGCCACTCAGGCTCAGCTGATTCGTGGTCAGCGCTTGGTTCAGATTTTGAAGCAACCGCAATATACGCCACTGTCGCTTGAAAAACAGGTTTCTATTCTATTCGCTGGGACACGTGGATATCTGGATAAATATCCGGTAGATGTCCTCGGAAAATATGAAGCGGGGCTTTATACTTTTATAGCGGACAGGTTCCCACAGGTTTTCAAGGGACTTGCGGAAGAGAAAGTCATTACGCCCGCGCTTGAAAAATTACTGAATGAAGCCTTGACCGCTTACGATGAGGAATTCAAAGATACGATCAAGTAGAGGCAGTGGATATACAAACTAATGCGATAGGGGCATAGTTTTATGGCAACGTTAAAAGATGTTAAAAATAAAATAGCCG
Source organism: Pseudomonadota bacterium (assembly GCA_043797445.1). Taxonomy (GTDB): domain Bacteria; phylum Desulfobacterota; class Desulfobacteria; order Desulfobacterales; family JAFDDL01; genus JAZDPP01. Next base: position 16,520 of record JAZDPP010000038.1, on the reverse strand, counting down.
GGGTTAAAAAGACCAAGCAGATTACCCGGGCCATGAACATGGTGGCGACTTCCCGGTTGCGAGGCGCCCAGCGGAGCACGGAGGCGTTCCGGCCGTACGCTGGCAAATTTGCCGAGGTACTGGGAAGCCTTGCTGAAAAAGCCGGTGAGGATGCCAGTCCGTTGCTGATTCCCCGAGCGGAGGTTAAAAAGGTCCACCTGGTCCTGTGCACTTCCGACCGTGGGTTATGTGGCGGTTTCAATATCAACCTGACCAACAAAGCCAATGCCTTTTTAAAAGCGCAAACAGAAAGGGGGGTGGACATCTCCTTTACCTGCTTCGGGAAAAAAGGGCGTGATTGGTGTCGCAAGAAGAAGTTAACCATGGCGGGCGAGCATCTGGGGATAATCGGAACGAAAATAGGTTTCAGTGTTGCATCCCTGGCTGGCCGAAAGCTGGTGGACGGGTTTCTCGGCGGTGAATATGACGAGGTCTACGTGGTGTATTCGGAGTTTCTTTCCGTGGCAAGGCAACTTCCGGTTTTAAAGCAGGTACTGCCGATCCCCCCCATTGAAAAGGGGGAAGAAACCGAGACTGTGGAGGGGGGCTATCTGGCCGAGCATATCTGCGAGCCATCCGCCGAGCAACTTTTAGGTGATTTGCTGCCGAGAAATGTCTATGTCCAGCTGTTCAGTGCGATGCTGGAAACGTCAACCAGCGAGCATGCGGCCCGAATGATGGCGATGGATAATGCCACGAAGGCATGTAAAGATATTATCGAAAATCTCACCCTTACGTATAACAAAGCACGTCAGGCGGCCATTACTTCCGAGCTGATGGATATCGTCGGTGGCGCAGAGGCACTAAAGGGCTAATAAATTCAACGCCGTGTATACGGGTTGATAGGAGGTTGATAAATGGGAATGAATAAGGGAAAAGTTACACAGGTGATGGGGCCTGTTGTCGATGTGGCGTTTGAACAGGGACAACTTCCCAACATTTTAACGGCGCTTTTAATTTCAAATCCGGCCATCAATGATGAGCCGGACAACCTGGTCGTCGAGGTTGCTCAGCATTTGGGTGACAATGTTGTTCGAACCATCGCCATGGATGTTACGGATGGCCTTGTTCGGGGGATGGAAGTTAGAGATACCGGTGCTCCCATTATGATGCCGGTTGGTGCGGCCGGGCTGGGACGCGTACTGAATGTCGTGGGGCGACCCGTGGATGGTTTGGGACCGGTCAGTCAGGAAAAGATGATGCCGATCCACCGCCCGGCACCGAAATTTACCGAGCAGGATACCACGGTTCGGGTTCTTGAGACGGGCGTAAAGGTTATCGATCTTTTGGTCCCCTTTCCCCGGGGCGGCAAAATGGGAATGTTTGGTGGCGCAGGCGTTGGAAAGACCGTTATCATGATGGAGATGGTTAACAATATCGCCATGCAGCATGGTGGTATTTCCGTTTTTGGCGGCGTTGGGGAAAGAACTCGTGAAGGAAACGACCTGTATCACGAAATGAAGGAATCCGGTGTTCTTCCCAAAGCGGCACTCATTTACGGTCAGATGACGGAACCGCCCGGAGCTCGCGCCCGGGTAGCGCTTTCCGCTCTGACGGCCGCTGAATATTACCGGGATGTTGAAGGGCAGGACGTTCTGATTTTTATTGATAACATTTTCCGGTTTACCCAGGCGGGAGCCGAAGTGTCTGCCTTGTTGGGTCGTATCCCCTCCGCGGTTGGTTACCAGCCGACGTTGGCCGTTGACCTGGGTGCACTTCAGGAACGAATCACCTCTACTGACAAGGGGTCCATTACGGCTGTGCAATGCGTATATGTTCCCGCGGATGACTTGACCGACCCGGCACCGGCGACGACATTTGCCCATTTGGACGGAACCGTCGTTCTCTCCCGTCAAATTGCCGAGCTTGGTATTTATCCCGCTGTGGATCCCCTTGACTCTACCTCCCGGATTTTGGATGCCAGCTACATTGGAGAAGAACACTACCGAGTCGCCCGGACAGTTCAGGTAATGCTTCAAAAATACAAGGAACTTCAGGATATTATTGCTATTCTGGGGATTGAAGAGCTTTCTGACGAAGATAAAATTACCGTTTCGCGTGCCCGGAAAATCCAGCGTTTCCTCTCTCAGCCGTTCCATGTAGCGGAAACCTTCACCGGTAAAGCCGGCAAATTTGTAAAAATTGAAGACACCGTTCGAGGCTTCAAAGAAATAGTTGAAGGAAAGTACGATGATATTCCCGAGCAGGCTTTCTATATGAAGGGCGGCATTGAAGAAGTAATAGCGGACGCAAAAGAGAGAAGCGCCGCATAATTTGAAGAGGATAAAACATGGCTGGAAACATTCGACTTGAAGTGGTAACTCCGGAAAAAGCCGTAGTGAGCGAAGACGCGCAAATCGTTATGGCTCCAGGTAGCCTAGGCGAATTCGGCGTACTGATTGGTCATACGCCTTTTCTGACGACCTTGAAAACCGGAGCGATCAAATATACGGATGCCGCCGGCAAAGAGAGGTTTGTTTTTGTTAGCGGTGGGTTTGTTGAAGCACTGCCCGACCGGGTTACGGTCCTGGCTGAATCGGCCGAAAGACGGCGTGATATTGATGCGGCCCGGGCAAAAGCCGCCTTGGAACGAGCGCAAAAAAGACTAAGTGGCCACGCACCCGATGTCGATATTAATTTTACCAGAGCTAAGGCCGCAATAGAAAGGGCGCTTCATCGAATTCGGCTTATTGAAACCAAATGACAGATACACGATAGAATTCAGCTTGTGAATAGCGATAGCGATTTCATGATCCATCGGGAAATCAACTATCGGAAAATCAAATTGATTAAAAAGAAGGGCAGACCCGTTAAGCTGGTTTGCCTTTTTTTTTGAAATGCTGTCATATGTTTCGGATCAGAGGGGGTGAACATGGAAAGACCATCAACACCGGATGTTAAAAGCAAGTGCGCCGTTATCATTCTTGCCGCGGGCCTGGGAACACGAATGAAATCGGATAAGGCCAAGGTGCTTCACGAACTCATGGGGCGGCCGATGGTGCTTTATGTGGTTGAGACGGCAAAAAAAGCGGTTGGTGACAACGTTATTCTTGTCGTTGGGCATCAAGCGCAAAAGGTCAAGGAGATTGTTTCTCAAAAAGAGAACGTGTCTTATGCGTTGCAGGAAGCACAGCTTGGTACGGGTCATGCGGCTTTAGTCGCGCTACCGTTTCTTCCTGAAGAAACGCAGGAGGTCATCATTCTCTGCGGTGATGTGCCGCTGCTCAGGCCGGAAACCGTTTGCCGCCTGCTATCGGATCATTCCCGGTCCTGCCGGGATTTGACGCTTCTTGCCGTGGAGGTCGAAAACCCGACGGGATACGGTCGAATTCTATTCGATAACAACCGGAATCTTCTCAAGATTGTGGAAGAGGCGGATGCAACGGCCGAACAAAAAAAAATCAAAACCATCAATTCCGGTATTTATTGCGTAAAAAAGTTGTTTCTTTGCGATGCGCTGAAAAAAATCAATACCAATAATGCGCAGGGAGAGCTATATCTAACGGATATTATTGAAATTGGATACAGAGAGCGAAAGGCTGTCGGTGTTATGGTCAGTTCCAATGCTGAAGAGACGATCGGGGTGAACAGCCGTGAGGATCTATTACTGGCTGAAAAAGTGTTGCGGCGCAGATCTCTTAAATTGTCTTGACTAAAGCGTCTTATAAATATTATACAAAAGATGAATTCGATTTGGGGGAGATATTGGATAACAATTCAATATTGCAGTAATTTGATAGAATGGAGCAACGCGTTGAACGTCTGGCGGAGACTTTAGCGTTTCTTGGGCGGATCGACATGGGATTGAAGAATAGAATTCAGGAAAAGGAAATAGGCAAGCTTGCATCAAACAGCTTTAGATAGACGAGAAGGCTTGTTCACTCTATTAGGGGATATTGCTTTCGAGCTGAAAAGATAGGTGGATGTGGGTAGGGTTCAATGGAAATTCATTTTTGCCCTGCCGGTTATAGCGTGATTTGCATGATTTTATGGCATGCTTGTTCCTTGGTATTTGGCGGGACTTCAATTGACCCCTGCCGTGTTCGTGATTGGAAGAAGCCCTTTGTCCCAACATTTAAACAATCGGGAGCTTTCTCTTGCTTTGGTGAGCAGGTTCCGCTTTGCACGGAAAAGCCTAAAAAAGCAACAAGGCGACCACTTTGAACGAAAGGTTCAAAGGCCTACCGAAAACGGCACAATGGCGGGGGTTTTCAAGAACCAGCTAAATTTCCTGGCGCATCAGTAATGCCATGCGAGGCTGAACCCCAAGAAGTGATAGCGAAAGGGTGTGTTGCCGATTAGTATCTTAGAAATATTTTTCTTCTCGTTTTTGGCCCCAAAGCGGGTGCTCGGAAATGTTGTGTGAGTTTATTTCTTTAAGGTAATGGCACCCCTTAAGGGGGGTATTGAAAAAGTCCCGTTTGTCGGGGGATAATTGATTTTTCCCGGCTGCCTGCTACTCCTGCAAGACTTTCCTCTATCCAATTCTCCTTTAAATAGCCTTTTTTTTAACCTTAAAGCGCCGCCGGAAGTAAACAAACCATTTGATTCAACAAATAATTTGATTTAGAAATGGTTTCAATTTGATAGGCTTGCCGCAGCCAGGGGGTTGCGGTCGGGCGAATCATGCCACCATGTTTTCGGGAGCACACGGATGAATGAATATATGATACAGGTCGTCATCGGTTTTGGTGTCGGCTTTGGAATTGCCTTTTGGGCTAAAGATTTCCTTCTGAAACGTAAGTTAAGAGCAGAAGAAGGCGAAGCGATCAATATTCTGGAAAATGCCAGAAAAAAGGCCGAGACGCTGTTGAAAGAAGCGGAGCTTGAGGCCAAGGACAATATTTTTAATTTAAAAAGAGCTTTTGATGACGAAGCAAAGGAAACTAGGGGGGAACTGAAAAATCATGAGCATCGGCTGATCCAGAAAGAAGAGCAAATAGATCGAAAACTTGAACAGCTTGAGAACCGGGATCGTGAACTGAACAATCGGGAAAAGAAAATCTCTAAAAGAGAGGAGAAGATAGAGGAAGAGCTTCAGCGGTACAATGACTTGATTGAAGAGCAAAAAGCCTATCTTGAGAAGATATCGGGGTTTACCGCGGATCAGGCAAAGGATCTGCTTATTCGTGCCATGGAAAATGAGGCGCGTTTCGAAGGGGCGAGGCTCATCAAACGGATTGAGAATGAGGCAAAGGAAGAGGCGGATAAAAAAGCCAAGAAAATACTGGCGACCGCCATTCAACGGTATGCCGGGGATTATGTTGCCGAGCGGACAGTGTCTGTTGTCCAGCTTCCCAGTGAGGAGATGAAGGGTCGGATTATCGGACGGGAGGGGCGAAATATTCGTGCCTTGGAGGCCGCAACGGGAATTGATCTCATTATTGACGATACACCCGAGGCGGTCATTTTGTCAGGCTTTAATCCGATTCGCCGGGAAGTGGCCCGTTTGTCACTGCTCCGGTTGATTTCAGATGGCAGAATCCATCCGGCGAGAATTGAGGATGTGGTAAAAAAGGTGACCGAGGAGGTCGGTGTCGCTGTGAAGGAAGCCGGTGAACAGGCGGCTTTTGATCTCGGCGTACACGGCATTCACCCGGAACTCATTAAGCTGATTGGACAGCTTAAATTTAGAACCAGTTACGCTCAGAATGTGCTGCAGCACTCGGTGGAGGTGGGATTTTTGGCGGGTACCATGGCCGCGGAACTAGGATTGAATCAGAAATTGGCCAAGCGCATGGGATTGCTTCACGACCTTGGCAAGGCGGTTGACCATGAGGTGGAAGGTCCCCACGCCCTGATCGGCTCCAATCTGGCGAAGAAATTCGGAGAAGCCGCTAATGTCATTCACGCGATTGCCGCTCACCACGAGGATGTCGCGCCTGATTCGGTATATGCTTTATTGGTACAGGCGGCTGATGGATTATCCGGCGCCCGGCCCGGCGCCCGGAAAGAGTTGCTTGAAAACTATATTAAGAGACTGGAAGATTTAGAGAAAATTACCAAATCGTTTAAAGGGGTAGCCAATTCCTTTGCCATCCAAGCCGGTCGGGAGATCCGGGTAATGGTCGAGAGCACTCAGGTCTCTGATGAGGAATCGACGCTCATGAGCAAGGATATTGCAAAAAAGATTGAAGAGGCGCTCACCTTTCCGGGCCAGATCAAGGTGACGGTTATTCGTGAAACGCGGGCTGTATCCTATGCCAACAAGTAAGGGAATTAAAGAGAATGAATGTCATCGATGTGTTGAGGGAGCGCGGGTTTATTGATCAGACTACTCACGATCAGGAGCTTCACGATTTTCTGAAGGAAAAAGGGGGAACCTGCTATATCGGGTTTGACCCAACGGCGTCAAGTTTACACGTTGGAAGCTTAGTGCCCATTATGTCGCTGGCGCATATGCAGCGAGCGGGCCACCGTCCGATCGCACTCGTTGGCGGGGGAACGGGATTGGTGGGTGATCCCAGCGGAAAAACGGAAATGCGAAAAATTTTATCGTTAGCAGAAGTCGAGGCGAATGCTGAAGGAATTAGAAAGCAGCTTTCCCGGTTCATCGATTTTAACGATGGCAAGGCGCTCTTGATGAATAACGCCGACTGGCTTACCAAGTTGGCGTATATCCCCTTTCTGCGAGATATCGGCCGTCATTTCAGCGTAAATCGAATGGTAAAGATGGAGAGTTACCGCATCCGGCTGGAGTCTGAAGTTGGATTAAATTTTATTGAGTTTAATTATATGCTGTTACAGGCATACGATTTTTTGCAGCTTTTCGAAATGGAAGGATGCCGCTTACAGATGGGCGGCAGTGATCAATGGGGTAATATCGTTGCCGGCATCGAGCTCGTGAGAAAGATGCGCCAGGAGACGGCTTTCGGCATTACCTTCCCCCTTATTACAACCAGTAACGGTGCGAAAATGGGGAAAACCGCCAAAGGGGCCGTATGGCTGGACCCCACGCGGACAACGCCTTATGAGTACAGTCAATTCTGGGTCAATACCGATGATCCGGATGTGGCGAGATTTCTGGCGCTTTTCACGTTTTTGCCCATGGATGAGATTCGAGCCGCCCAAAGCCTTGAAGGGACCGGCCTGAATCATGCCAAAGCTATACTGGCTTTTGAGGCGACAGCATTGGCGCATGGCCGGGATGAGGCGGTGAAGGCCTATGATGCCGCCGCCGCCGTATTTGGTAGGCGAACTGTTCCTGAATACATTTTGCCCAGTAGCCGTATTCCTCGGAACTCAAGTTCGATGGATGATGTCGCCGTCCCACAATCTTTCCTGAAGATCGAGCAACTTCGGGAGGGGATTGCGGCGTTTAAGCTTTTTCACATGTCCGGACGGGCGGATTCCGGCGGCGCCGGCCGGCGGCTGATTGCCCAGGGCGGCGCTTCCATTAATGACCATCGAATCGATAATTTCGATCAGTTGATAACCGAGAGCAATATCGAAAACGGAGAGTTATTGCTTCGGGCCGGTAAGAAACGGTTTTATAAGTTCATTATAACGGATTGAGGGCCCGCTTGAAGAGGGAACAATTGAGAAGGCTTGAATGGCAAAAATTCTAGTCGTGGATGACGAGCCCAAGGTCTGTTCACTCCTAAAGGATCTTTTCATTCGGGGTGGGCATGAAATCAGCAGCGCCGGGACGATTGAAAGCGGGCTTTCCCTTGCGGGGGAGCATTCGTTTGATCTGGTTTTTCTAGATGTTCGTTTGCCGGACGGCAATGGCCTCAGCGCCATTCCCGGATTCAGCGGCAGTCCGGGAACGCCGGAAATCGTGATTATGACCGGTTTTGGGGATCCGGACGGCGCTGAGCTGGCTATTTCCAGCGGCGCCTGGGATTATCTGCAAAAGCCCCCCTCCATCAGCCAGTTTTTGTTCACCTTTGAAAAGGCGATGAAGTATCGGGAGCAAAAGCAGGTTCAAAAACAAGTCATACGACTTGATCGGACCGGACTTGTGGGCGAGAGCGAGCCCATGAAACGATGTTATGAACTGCTGGCCGAGGCTGCCGTTTCAGATGCGAGCGTGGTTTTTACCGGTGAAACCGGCACCGGAAAGGAGATTTTTGCAGCTGTATTGCACCGCAACAGTCGCCGGGCCAACGGCCCGTTTATTGCGCTGGATTGCGCCGGTCTTTCGAAACACCTGATTGAGAGCACTCTGTTCGGATACCGGAAAGGAGCGTTCACCGGCGCTGACAAGTCCACGGCCGGGGTTGTCCGGCAGGCTGACAAAGGCAGCCTGTTTCTGGATGAAATCGGGGAATTGCCCCTGGAGATGCAAAAAAGTTTGCTACGGGTTTTGCAGGAAAAAAATTACCGCCCCCTGGGCGCTGTCCGGGAAGAGGCAAGCGATTTCCGCCTGATGGCCGCTACCAACCAGGATTTATCGCTGATGGTTGCAAAAGGACTTTTCAGGGAAGATCTTTTTTTCCGCTTAAACGCATTTCAGGTGAAATTGCCGCCTTTGAGAGAGCGAAAGGAGGATATTCGCGATATCATCACGCATCATCTCAAAAAACGCTGCGATTGCTACCATGTTCCCGCCAAAGGCGTCTCTCAGGATTTCTTCATGGTGCTGGAGGCCTATGACTGGCCGGGCAATGTCCGTGAGTTGCTGAATGTGCTGGAAACGGCGCTGGCAAAAGCGGCAACGGAGCCGAATCTGTTTTCAAAGCACCTGCCGATGGCTCTGAGGGCAAAGGTCGCCCGGGACGGGGTGAAGGACATACCCCTTGATAGGCTATCGCCGGAAATATCCGGCCTGAATTCAATTGCGGATTCCTCGCTTCCCAGTTTTAGGGAGTTTCGGGATCAGATTGTTGAGGATGCAGAGAGAGCCTATCTTCTCCGGCTGACCTCTGCCTCCGGAAACGATTTTCAGCGGGCCATTGAAATGTCGGGTCTTGGAAAGACGCGACTTTACCATCTGTTGAAAAAACACGATATTTCCGTCAAAGGGTAGAAATTCCGCTCGTTATGAATTCATTCCCCTTTTTGTGAACTCGTATTTTCCGTTTTTTGTGGAAAACCGTTTCCAGCGCCGACGTTTCTCGTCCCCCATATTCTTCATAATCATACGATAATAAAATAAAAAATTCTATTTGTGCTTATCTGGCATGGTTTGTGGACAGTGAACTGTGACGGGTGAACTGCGTGGCTATCGCATTTCCCATAGCGCTATGGACACAACATATTTCCCGTTCGCGTCTTTCCCGTTTAAATACAAATTAAATATGGACTACCGAAAAAAGGAGGAATGAAATGAAGCTGTCTTTAACCAAAAAATTGGTGGGAGGTGGTCTGTTGCTTGTGGCGTTGCCGTTTTTTGTGTTGGGATGGTATGCCGTCATGACGTCTTCGAAAGCCCTGATGCATAGCGGCGAACAGACATCGTTGAATCTGGCCCAACAGGCAGCGCGAATGACCGATCTCATCATGAAGGAGGAGTTAAAGCTTGCATGGGAATTATCCCTTGGTAATACCACCATCGACACGGCCGGACAGGTTGTAAAAGCGGGGATTTCCGGCGCCGCCGATGCCATCGAGAATTTGAAGCGAAAGCTGGTCAGTTTTGGGAAATCATCCGCGGGTCAGGGATACGAGAATATATTTGTCGCGGATCTCAACGGTGATCTCTATGCCAACAGCATTGGAAAGGATTTGAAACTCAATGTGTCAGACCGGCGATATTTTCAGACGGCCAAATCCGGAAAGCCCAGCGTCGATCAGGTGATGATATCAAAAATGTCCGGGAAGCCGGTTGCGGCGATTGCTGTTCCGGTCAAAGACCCGGCGACGGGTAATGTCACCGGTGTTTTGGCTGCCATAATGGATATCGGGTTTCTTATTGAAAGCGTTTCCGGAACGCGAGTGGGGGAGACAGGGTACGCTTGGATGGTGAACGCGGATGGTGATTTTATTTCCCATCCGAGCGCTGAAGTGATTCTTAAGGAAAATATTAAAAAAATGGAAGGGATGGAAGCGATATCGAGGGAGATGCTCTCCGGAGGAAAAGGGGTGATGAGCTATGTCTATAAGGGGGTGACCAAGACTTGCGGATATGCGCCGGTGCCGCTGAACGGCTGGGCGGTTGCCTTTACCCAGAACATGGAAGAATTTCTCTCAGGCGCCTCCGCCATTCGAAAGGGAATGCTGGTGATCGGCATTATTGCCCTGTCACTTGCGACCCTCCTGGTTGTATTTGGCGCAAAGGGCATTTCTCAACCGATCTTTCGGGTGTCCGACGGATTGAATGAGGCTGCCAACCAGGTGTCCAGCGCTGCAACGGAAGTCTCAACCTCAAGTCAGCAGCTGGCGGAGAGCTCCACGGAACAGGCGGCTTCCATTGAGGAAATTTCTGCATCCCTGGAAGAGATAACTTCCATGAGCCGCCAGAACGCTCAGCATGCGCAAGAGGCGGATAAGCTGACCCAGTCGGCGCTCGGAGTGGTGAAAGACACCAGCCATGTGATGGAAGATCTGACCCAATCCATGCGGGAGATTTCCGAGGCCAGCAGTGAAACCTCCAAAATTATAAAAACAATTGATGAAATCGCCTTCCAGACCAATTTGCTGGCATTAAATGCGGCGGTTGAAGCGGCCAGAGCGGGCGATGCGGGTGCCGGGTTTGCGGTGGTGGCGGATGAGGTGCGGAATCTCGCCCTTCGAGCGGCGCAAGCGGCAAAAAGCACTCAGGATCTGATTGAAAATACGGTGCGTAAAGTGACCACCGGGGGGCAGTTGGTTGAAAAATCAAGCGGCGCATTCACGCAGGTAATAGAAACTACCTCCAAAGTCGCCGAATTGATGGCGGAGATTGCCGAGGCCTCCAATGAACAGGCCAAGGGCGTGGATCAAATCAATGGCGCGGTTCTGGATATGGAAAAGGTTACGCAAACCATCGCCGCTGGTGCGGAGGAAAGCGCTGCCGCCTCTGAAGAAATGTACGGGCAGGCGGAGAGCATGAATGCATATGTCTCGGATCTGCTGAAAGTTGTTAACGGGACTTCGGTTCGTCATGAGACTCCCGACCTTAATCGCAAGCGGCTTTCCCATGGAGAAAAGATACAAAAACGTTCCGGTAATGAAAGGGGGAGGCGGAGCGGAAAAGGACAGCCCGCCACTCAAAACGTCCGTCAAATCGCCAAAGCGGATCCGGCAAAGGTGATTCCCATGGATGACGATTTTTCAGACTTTTAGTCTCTCGTTATCATGGGTCGATTGAAGGAGGATTCGTTTTGAAACGGTTTTTTCAAACAAAAATTTTGCTTAGGATTTCCTATGTCGCGCTCTTTGCCCCGTGGGGATGGGTGATCGGATCGGGTATCTACTGCGAGGATGTCAGAATGGGAATCGCCGGGTTGACCCGGACGCTGACGGTGACGAGCATGGCGATTCTGTTGATGGTAGCGCTTCTATCGGCGTATCTGACGCTGAAACATCTGTCCGTCGCGCGCGAGCGAAAAACGGCAACGGAAGCCCTTTTATTGAGCATTGAACACCTTCCGGCCGGAATTTTAATCGCTGAAGCAAGAGGGCGCCGGTTGCTGCACGCAAATGCGGCCGCTAAAACCCTGTTTGGCGAGGTGGGCGCGGATTACCTGGATATGGATGAGAAAGCTGAAACCAATCGAAAAATAAAGCTATTCGATGCGGAAGGCCGGTGTATAGACCCCGGTGACGATCCGCTCAACAAGGCGACGAGCCGGGGTATCACTACAGCCAATTCGCGGTGCATTCTGGAAAAGGAAAATGGGGAGCGAATATGGATTGAAATCAGTGCGGCCCCGGTTCGGGACGAGAACGGCGATATCCTCTATGGTGTTGTGGCGGTTACCGATATCTCGGAAAGGATTCGGGCTGAAAAGGAGAAAAACCTGCTGGCGCAGCAGTTGCAGCAGGCACGGAAAATGGAGGCGATCGGGACCCTTGCAGGCGGCATTGCACATGATTTCAATAATATACTTTTTATTATGCTGGGGAATGCGGAGCTGGCCCTGATGCGCCACGCCGGTGGTGAGGATATCGACGGCGCCCTGAATGAGGTAAGGGCGGCGGGACTTCGGGCGCGGGATCTGGTGCAGCAAATACTCGATTTCAGCCGTCAGACGGTCAAGAAAAAACAACCGGTGGTCATCGCTTCCGTCCTTGCGGAAACAGTGAAACTGCTGCGTTCCTCCATTCCGTCGACCGTTCAGCTCCATATCGATGTAACCACGGATCAGAGCACTGTATTCGCGGATCCGACCAATATTTATCAAATCATCATGAACCTCTGCACCAATGCCGTGCATGCCATGCGCGAGGCGGGAGGAGATCTTCGGATTTCTCTCAAGAAGACCGATGTGGACGTAACCGCTTTCCCCCTCTGCCGCGAGTTGACACCCGGTCGTTACATCGAACTCGGAGTGATGGATACGGGGCATGGAATGACCCCGGCGGTTATGGATCGTATTTTTGAGCCCTATTTTACGACCAAGAGAGGCGGAGAAGGGATCGGCATCGGCCTTCCCCTGGTGTATAGCATTGTGAAGGATGCCGGGGGCGCGATTCATGTGGCGAGTGAGTCCGGAAAGGGCAGCTGTTTCACGCTCTTTTTCCCTGTCCATGAGGGAGACATTGCATTTCTCACGGATGAGGAAACGGATTCGATACCGCTCGGGCTCGGGCATGTTCTCGTCGTGGACGATGAATACGGCATCACTTCGGCCTGCCGGAGCATGCTGAGAAAAATCGGCTATTGGGTCACGCCGGTCAACGATGCGCAGGAAGCCTTTGAGATATTCAGAGGCGAACCGGACGGGTTCGATCTGGTGATCACGGATCTGACAATGCCCCGAATGTCAGGTATCGAGCTCGCCAGGCGGATTAAATCAATACGCCCGGAAATTCCAATAGCGTTGCTGACCGGATTCAGCGATCTTGGTAAAGCCGATTATAAGACTTACGGATTTGACTACCTGGTAATGAAACCTCCTATATTGAAAGATCTTTCCAATGTGATGCGCCTTGCCCTGAAGGCTGGGAGCGAAGAAGCGCATTTCTCTATTGGCGCCGGGGGATAAAATTGTATCACCCAGCCCCGCGCCGAGGAGCAGAAAGTGGAACAACGGATCTTTTATTTTTTTCTTTGACACCGCGTTTTGCCAATAACCGTCCGGTGCAGCCGGTCAATTCGCGTACAATATTGAAACAGATCACGGATGAGGAAGTGGATATCTCCGGCAATTCGCGGGAAGGCTGCGCGGAATTGCCGGTTAGCCGTTGACAAAGAACAGACTTGGGCTTATCAATCGACAGCTAACCACGGAAAGTGATTCACTGTTAACGCCCTTACGCTATGGGCGATGCCGGCCTTTTCCGGAGAGGCGATCATGAAGAAGGCAACGCCCTTAAGTCTGGAAGCCAAAACGGCTTTTTTTTCCCGGGCGGTTGGGTTTCAGGGGCTGTCGAACGCGGCATACGGCGAGTTGGCGGCGCTGGCCGATACCCAGCTTTTTGTCAAGGACAACATCATCTTCGGGCCGGAGGAGCCTTGTTTCTCTTTTGACATGGTGGTGGAGGGCCTCGTTCGCGTTTCCCTGTATTCCCAGCTGGGCAAACGGCTCACCTATTTGCTGGCCGGCCCCGGAGAGCCTTTGAATCTGGTAGGGCCATTTACCGGCGCTCCCCGTAAAAACACGGCGGAAGCGGTAAAAGATACAATCCTGATACGCATCAAAAAGCAGGAATTTACCCATTTCGCGTTTACCCACCCGCAACTGATTACCAATATTATCGCCATTCTCGGACAGGCCGTGGACAGTTCCAACAGCCGTATTCTGGATATGGTGGAAAAAAAAGTCGGTCTCCGTCTGAAACGGATTCTTTACACGCTCACTGAAAAATTCGGACCGACATTGAACTTTACGGCAGTTGAAATCGCCGAACTGTCCGGTACTACCCCGGAGTCCATATTGCGCCTTTTGGCCCAGTTACGCGAAAACGGGGTTATCGAAAAAAGCCGGGGGCAAATCCGCGTTGTGGACGCTAAGGCGCTGCTGGATCCCGAAATTGATGCGATATGGCTCTGATTCCGGACTTTTTCTAATTTTTTTCCAGTTCGACTATGACAGCGGTCATAGACATGATGTTTCCGATTCTCTATGGTTACCTCAAGACGAAATTTCACACCCGCAACAAGAATAGTCAAAAGGAGTCGAGATGGCATCCCCCACAATTGAAGAAATATCGACCGAAATCAAGCAGCTTAAAACCGCCGCCATGCGGCTCGAATCGTTTGGCCGGGAGTTCCCCGCCATAAGCTGCAATCTTAAAAGAATTCAGGCCAGCATTAAAATGCTGGAACTCAATTTTGTCGATCCCGGCGAGATTTGCGGATAGCGCTTTTTTTCTAACCAAATCAAATCAATTTAGTTCAATTCGGAGTGTGATCCGTCAGGGGATTACCGCGTCCACTTAAAAGTCCTTTTACAGGGGGACGGGAACGGGTTCACTTCAACGTAAGAAATAAAGGGAGAGCAACCATGCATCACACACCTTACTGGAATTCCTTTCTTGAGACGATGGCTCGTGAAGAGCTCCAAAAGTTGCAGTTGTTCAAGTTTAAACGAATTTTTAAATGGGCCTTTGATCACTCCAAATTTCATCGCAGGCTGTACGACGAGGCCGGTATAACGCCGGATGACATTCGAAGCATAGCGGATGTTCGCCGGGTTCCGAAAGTTGAAAAATCAATGATGCGCGATGTTCAACGCAAAGATCCCTTTCCTTACGGGGATGCCCTTTGCGTGCCCCTGACGGAAGTGACGGAATTTCGTCAGACCAGCGGCACCACCGGTCAGGCGATCTATCAGGCCGATACGTGGCAGGACTGGGAATGGTGGGCCGAATGCTGGGCCTTCATTCTCTGGGCGCAGGGTTACCGGCCGACGGACCGCGTTTTCCTCCCCTTCGGCTATAATGTGTTCGTGGCGTTCTGGGCCGGGCATTATGCCGCGGAAAAAATCGGGTGCGAGGTGGTTCCCGGCGGGGTTCTGGACACGCAGGCCCGGATTTTAAAGATACAGGAACTCAAAGCGACCGCGCTCATGGCGACGCCTACCTACATTCTGGGCATGGCGGACACGGCGAAAAACAATATGGGTATTGATCCCCTATCCCTGGGAATCACCAAAATCACCTGCGCCGGTGAGCCCGGAGCTTCGATTCCCGGCACCAAGGAGAGAATGGAAAAGGCCTGGGGCGCCAAAGTGTATGACCATGCCGGCGCGACGGAAATCGGGGCCTGGTCCTATGAATGCACCGCACAACCCGGCGGGATACATGTGAATGAAGCGATGTTTCTGGTTGAAATCGAAGATGTGATTACCGGTGAGATCATTGAGGAGCCAGGCCGTCAGGGGAAGATGGTTATCACGGCCCTCGATAGGATTGCGCAGCCCTGCATTCGCTTCGACTCCAAGGATATGATTGAGTGGGATTCAAAGCCCTGCTCCTGCGGCCGCACCTTTCGCCTCATTCGCGGGGGCGTGAGGGGCCGTGCCGATGATATCACCAAAGTCAAGGGGGTGCTGCTGTCTCCGGCGGCCATTGAGGAGGTCGTTCGCGGCATTGACGGGCTCGGGGATGAATATGAGGTCGTGGTGGATAAGCTCGGGGATGTCGATCGGATCAAACTCAAGGTGGAGGTAATGCCGGGCGCCAAAGACCGGGTAAAAAGTCTGGAGGCCGAGCTGCGGGATCAACTGCGGTTAAAAACCAATCTCGGATACCGGTTGGAATTCTATGACTATGGCGAGCTGCCGCGATATCTGGTGAAGGCGCGCCGTTTCATTGACTTAAGGAATAAGCATTGACACCGGTTCACATCAACCCTTTTACAGATAAGGAACCCCAATGGAAGGTCTATCCGGGATTATCGTCAAGGCAAGCAAAGTCCTCAATATTATTGCCGGAACCGCCCTGACACTGATGATGCTGTTAACCGTTGCCGACGTGCTGCTGAGGGCCGCCGGTCATCCTATTATCGGCACCTACGAAATAGTCGCCCTCTTATTGGCGGTGGTAATCGGTTTTGGAATACCCATGGTCCTGATAGATAAAGGTCATGTTTACATGGAATTCCTGATTGAAAAACTCACGCCGCAAAACAAAGCCATTCTTCATGTGTTTACCCGGCTTCTGTGTATCATTCTTTTTATATTGATCGGATATAACCTTTTCAGTGTGGGTAATGAATTCCACGCTTCCGGTGAAGTTTCGGCGACCCTTCAGCTCCCCTTTTTCCCTATCGCCTATGGCGTGGGAATCTGCTGCTTTGTTTCCTGCTCTATATTCATCTTAGACATCATCAAGGTCTGCAGGGGGCAATATGAATGAGATTATGGTAGGTCTTTTGGCGATTGTGGTGCTGCTGCTTTTGTTTTCAACCGGAATTGAGCTGGGCTTTGCCATGGCGCTCGTGGGGTTTA
>JAZDPP010000037.1:0-30221 GCA_043797445.1 Pseudomonadota bacterium | reverse complement strand
CAAAATGCAAATAACCAAAACTTGTTGTGGTTCTGAGCGTGAATGCGATGTTTTGGATTTCGATCATTTCAATATTTGGTATTGTTTCGGATTTCGATATTCGGATTTCGAATTTTGGTTCCGGCTTGTCCGGGTTAGGAGTAAGGAGTAAGGAGTAAGGAGTGAGGAGTGAGGCGTGAGGAGTGATGAGTGAGGCGTAGTGAAGGAGGAATTTAGTGCCTTAGAAATTATTTTCTGCGCGTTTTTTGCAAAAAATAATTTCCAAAGGCACTTATACCCCTCAAGGGGGTACTGAAAAGAGTCCCGTTTATCGGGGTTAGGAAAAAAGAGATGAAAAAACCATGGGGGGGTAGATTTCAGGAGGCCACCCGGTCTTCCGTCGAAAATTTCACCGAATCGCTGTCTTTTGACCATCGCCTTTACCCGTATGATATTCAGGGTAGCATCGCTCATGCCGGAATGCTGGGCGAGGTCGGACTCATCGGTACCGCTGACGCGCAACGGATTATCGAAGGGCTGAAGGAAGTCGCTCGGGATATCGAAGCGGGCAAGGTGGTCTTTGATCCGGCATTTGAGGATATCCACATGCTCGTGGAGCATCTGTTGACCGAGAAGATCGGCCCCGCCGGCAAAAAGCTTCATACGGCCCGCAGCCGAAACGATCAGGTTGCCACCGATATTCGGCTCTGGCTAAAAGACGTGGGACATGTTCTGCACGGGCAGCTGCGCCGGCTGCAAAAGGCCCTCCTTGAAAAGGCGGTGGCCAGCGAATCGTTGATCATGCCGGGTTTTACCCATCTTCAGCATGCTCAGCCGGTGGGCGTGGCTTTTTACTTACTCGCTTTCCTTGAGAAATTCGACCGGGATTGCTCCCGCCTTGAGGATTGCCTGAAACGAGCCGATGTTCTGCCGCTGGGGGCCTGCGCTCTTGCCGGCACCACGCTCACCATCGATCGGACGAAGGTCGCGGAATCGCTTGAATTCGGGAGTGTGTCCCGAAACAGCATGGACAGCGTGAGCGATCGGGATTTTCTCGTCGAATACGCATTTGTCCTGTCTCTCATTGCGACCCACATCAGTAATTTCTGCGAGGACATGATCATCTGGGCCAGCGCCGAGTATGCATATATTACCATTGACGACGGCTATTGCACCGGCTCCTCGATCATGCCGCAAAAGAAGAACCCCGATGTTCATGAGCTGCTCCGGGGAAAAACAGCCCGGGTGCACGCGGCCCTCTATGCGCTTTTAACGCTCATGAAGGGGCTGCCCCAGGCCTATAACCGGGACATGCAGGAGGACAAGGAGCGTATCTTCGACGCTCATGACACGGTATTCGCCTCGGTCTCCATTCTGACCGAGCTGATTGCCCACACGCATTTCAATAAGGACCGGCTTCTCGATTCCACCCGAAAGGGGTTCATGGAGGCCACGGCCCTCGCCGAATACCTCGTCGCCCGGGGAATCTTTTTCAGAGACGCGCATCATATCGCCGGAACCATCGTAAAGATGGCGGAAACCAGCCAAAGAACCCTTGCGGAGCTTGAATTATCCGCCCTGAAAACGGTTTGCCCCGAGATCGACGCCGATGTCTTTTCGGTCCTGTCCTGTGATAAAATTCTAGATCAGGTTGTAAGTGAAGGCGGTACCGGCTGGTCGGAAATACGCAAAAATCTCACCTTCTGGGAAAAGCGGCTATCATCCATCACCGGGGAGACCTGACACCTATCTTCCATCACCGGGAGACCTGACATCTTGCTTCAATCACCGGGGAAACCGGATATCGGTCTTATCGGTCCTCTTGGTCCCATTTGTCCCATTTTTTTCTTGACAAGTCAGGAGTGATTTGCCATTTTCAGCCAAAATTTAATTTCACGCAGATGAGATACATGATTTTTAAAGACACCGTCATCAATGCAACAAGCGTTCGTATCCGCCGCCGCCGTACCCGCCGTGAGGCCGGGGGGGGTATGCATTGGGAAAGCTGAGCGCGTGACGCACTAAAAAATGCATAAAACCCCGGCAAATTGCCGGGGTTTTTTTTTGTCCATTAACGGGAAAGGACCATATCATGGCAAAAGAAAGTTTTAAGAAAGTCGTTCTGGCATACAGCGGGGGCCTGGATACTTCGGTGATCGTGCCCTGGCTGAAACAAAATTATGATAACTGTGAGGTGATCTGCTTTTGCGCGGATCTGGGCCAGGAAGAGGAACTCAACGGATTGGATAAAAAAGCCATCGCTTCCGGCGCCAGCAAACTTTACATCCGGGATATTCGGGAGGAATTTCTGACCGACTATGTCTATCCGACACTCCAGGCCGGCGCCGTGTATGAGCGGGATTATCTCCTCGGAACCTCTTTTGCCCGACCCCTGATCGCAAAGCACATGGTGGAAATTGCCGAAACCGAAGGCGCCGAGGCCGTGGCCCATGGCTGCACCGGCAAGGGAAACGACCAGGTTCGGTTTGAATTGAGCGTGATGGCGCTAAATCCCAAACTCAAAATCGTTGCTCCCTGGCGGGAGTGGCATATTCGAAGCCGGGAAGATGCGCTCGCCTTTGCCGCCAAGCACAATGTGCCGGTATCCCAGACCGAAAAGGACATCTACAGCCGGGACCGGAACCTCTTTCACCTCTCCCACGAAGGCGGCCTTCTCGAAGATCCCTGGAACGAGCCCGAAGCCCGCATGTTTCAACTGACGGTGAGCCCGGAAGACGCGCCGGATAAAGCCGAGTATCTTGAAATCGGGTTTGAAAAGGGCGTACCGGTGAGCCTTAACGGTGACGCCCTGTCGCCTGTCGCGCTATTCACAAAGCTCAACCGCATCGCCGCCGCTCACGGTATCGGCCGGGTGGACATGGTCGAAAACCGGCTCGTCGGAATGAAGAGCCGGGGGGTTTATGAAACGCCTGCCGGAACCGTTATCCATCGGGCGCATCAGGCGCTGGAAAGCATCTGTCTTGACAAGCACACCATGCACTATAAGGATTTTGTGGCGGTAAAATACGCGGAACTGGTGTATAATGGTATGTGGTTCACCCAGCTGCGTGAAGCCCTGAACGCCTTTGTTCAAACCACCCAGCAGCGGGTCACCGGCACGATTCGCGTTAAACTTTACAAGGGCAATATTATCATCGCCGGCCGGAAAAGTCCCTTCAGTTTGTACCGGGAGGATTATGCCTCCTTTGGCGAGGAGGATGTTTACAACCAGAAGGACGCACACGGCTTCATTCAGCTCTTTGGTCTTCCCCAGAAAGTTGAAGCGCTTCTGGCGCTTGAGGGCGGCGGGGCAACCCGGTACCGGGTGCCGGATTATAATCAGTTCAAACGGGACTGATGGCGTTTAATAAAACAACCTTAAATTGAACGATGTGGCATTATGAGCGAACCCATGAAGGCACGTTTACTTCTATCGGATGGGACCCTGTTTGAGGGGATTTCTCTTGGCGCCCCGGGCACCACGAGCGGTGAGGTGGTATTCAATACCGCCATGACCGGATATCAGGAAATTCTCACGGACCCCTCCTACCATTTTCAACTGATCAACATGACCTATCCGCAGATCGGAAACTATGGCGTGAACCCGCATGATTTCGAATCCCGCCGGATCTACGCGGCCGGATTCATCATTCGGGAATACAGCCCCGTGGTCAGCAACTGGCAGGCCAATATGTCTCTGGATGCCTATCTGAAACATTACCACATCGTCGGGATCAGCGACATCGATACAAGGGCGCTCACCCGGCACCTTCGGGACCGGGGTGCTCAGATGGGCCTCATAACGACCAGCGAGGATCCGGTGGAAGCCCTGCTCGATCAGCTGAGAAAGAGCCCCCAGCTGGTGGGCCGGGATATCGTTCAGGACGTGACCTCGGGGTTGCCGTTTGACTGGCCCATCGGGGAGACGGAGGCGCGGGAGCCGAAACAGCAGTTCAAGGTGGCGGTGTACGATTTTGGCGTCAAGTATTCCATTTTAAGGCTGCTACACGATCAGGGGTGTCGCCTGAAGGTATTTCCGGCCCACACACCGCCGGAGGAAATTTTGGCCTGGGCGCCGGACGGGATTTTTCTGTCAAACGGCCCCGGAGATCCGGAGCCGGTCTCCTACGCCATTGAGAGTGTTCGAAAGCTCCTGGGGAAAAAGCCAATCTTCGGCATCTGCCTCGGCCTTCAGATTCTGGGCCTTGCGCTCGGGGGAAAAACGCTTAAGCTTAAATTCGGCCATCACGGCGCCAACCACCCGATCAAGCATCTTCCCACCGGCAAAATCGAGATTACGTCCCAGAACCACGGGTTTGTGCTGGACATCGACAGCCTGCCCAAAAACGAGGTCAAGGTGACCCACATCAATCTCAATGACAACACGCTGGAGGGGTTTAAGCATAAGAACCTGCGGGCCTTTGCCGTGCAATACCATCCCGAGGCCGCTCCCGGACCTCACGACAGCCGGTATCTCTTTCAACAATTTATCGAGGACATGAAGTAACCGCCATGCCGAAACGAAAAGACATCAAACGAATTCTGGTAATCGGCTCCGGCCCGATCGTGATCGGCCAGGCCTGTGAATTTGACTATTCCGGAACCCAGGCCTGCAAGGCCCTTCGTGAAGAGGGCTTCATCGTCATTCTGGTCAACAGCAATCCGGCCACCATCATGACGGACCCGGAGTTTTCGGACCGGACCTATATCGAGCCCCTGCACCCCGAGGCCATTACCCAGATTATTGAAATAGAGCGCCCGGACGCGCTCCTGCCGACTCTCGGCGGTCAAACCAGCCTGAATCTCGCGGTCGAGCTCGCGGAAAGCGGGGTCCTGGAAAAATACGGCGTCGAGCTGATCGGCGCCAATCTTGCGACCATCAAGGTGGCCGAAGACCGGGAGCTTTTCAGAAACGCCATGAAGGAAATCGGCATGAATGTGCCGGACGGCGGCTGCGTCAAAACGCTGGCGGAGGCGGAATCCTTAAAGGAGCGAATCGGTTTTCCCCTGATCATTCGCCCGTCCTTTACCCTCGGCGGCATCGGCGGCAGCATGGTCTACAACCGGGAGGAGTTCGCTCAATCGGTCCAGTGGGGGCTGTCCGCAAGTCCGGTTGGGGAAATTCTCATCGAACAGTCCGTTCTCGGCTGGAAGGAGTACGAGCTGGAGATCATGCGGGATGCCGCCGACAACTTCGTTGTGGTCTGCTCCATAGAAAACCTCGATCCCATGGGCATTCACACCGGAGATTCGATCACCGTGGCACCGGCCCAGACCTTGACCGACATGGAATACCAGATCATGCGGGATGCGGCGAAGCGAATCGTCACCCGGGTGGGCGTTGAAACCGGCGGCGCGAATATTCAGTTTGCGGTGAACCCGTGCACGGGAGAGATGGTCGTCATCGAAATGAATCCCCGGGTCTCCCGAAGCTCGGCGCTGGCCAGCAAGGCCACCGGTTTTCCCATCGCCCGGATCGCCGCAAAACTGGCCATCGGGTACCGGCTGGATGAAATTCCGAACGATATCACCCGGAAAACTCCGGCCTGCTTCGAGCCGGCCATCGATTATGTGGTCGTGAAAGTCCCCCGGTGGGACATGGAAAAATTTCCCGGCAACGACGAGCGGTTAAACTCCCAGATGAAGAGCGTGGGAGAGGCTATGGGGATCGGACGCACCTTCAAGGAGGCCCTGAATAAAACCTTACGGTCCCTGGAAAACGGCTGGTCGGGTTTTCATGCTTACGGGAAAAAGGCACAGACCCTCACCCGGGAAATTCTCGTCGACGATCTTCGTTTCGGTACCCCGGACCGGATTTTAAAGCTCTGGCAGGCCATCACCATCGGCATGAGCTGTGAAGAGATTTCCGGCATTACCGGCATCGACAACTGGTTCCTGGCGCATTTGAAACAGCTGATCGATTTTGAAAAGACGCTTTCCCCTGAGAGCGAGTTTACCCCGGAATTGCTTAGAAAGGCCAAACGGATGGGCTTTTCCGATCAGCATATCGGTATCCTTACCCGTAAGAGCAAGGAAGACATCCGGGCGATTCGAAAAGAAAAGGGCGTGCTGCCGTCCTATAAGATTGTGGATACCTGCGCGGCCGAATTCGAATCGTTCACTCCCTATTTTTACTCCACCTATGATCCGGAAAACGAATCGATTCGATCGGAGAAGAAAAAAGTCATTATCCTCGGCGGCGGCCCGAACCGGATCGGCCAGGGAATCGAGTTCGACTACTGCTGCGTTCACGGCATCATGGCCCTGCGGGACATGGGGATCGAGGCCATCATGGTGAACTGTAACCCGGAGACCGTGAGTACCGATTACGATGTGGCCGATAAGCTCTATTTCGAGCCTCTGACCTATGAGGATGTCATGAGCATCATCGATCTCGAGAAACCCGACGGGGTGATCATTCAGTTCGGCGGCCAAACGCCGCTGAAACTCGCGCTTTCCCTCGAAAAGGCGGGCGTTCCCATCTGGGGCACCTCTCCGGACTCCATTGATCTCGCCGAGGACCGGGATCGCTTCGGCGCCCTACTAAACGAGCTGGGGATTCCGCACCCCCAGTACGGTACCGCCACCAGCGTGGCCCAGGCGCTGGAGGTGGGAGAGCGGATCGGCTTTCCCCTCATGGTGCGGCCCTCCTATGTCCTTGGCGGCAGGGCCATGGAGATTGTCTACGATCTGGAATCCCTCGAGCATTATATGAAAAACGCCGTTGCCGCATCCGACGATCACCCGGTACTGCTGGATCGGTTTCTGGAGGACGCCTACGAATTCGATGTGGACGCCATCTCGGACGGAGAAAATACCGAAATCTGCGGCATCATGCAGCATATCGAGGAGGCGGGCGTTCACTCCGGAGACTCCATGGCCGTGCTGCCGCCCTATTTACTGACCCGGGAGCAGCGCGAAGACATCGAGGAATACACGCGGCTTCTGGCAAAAGCGCTTAAAGTCAAGGGGCTCATCAATATCCAGTACGCCATCATGTTCGATACGATTTACATCCTCGAAGTCAATCCCCGGGCCTCCCGGACCGTCCCCTTCGTGAGTAAAACGACCGGGGTCCCCGTTGCGAAACTGGCCGTTCAGATCATGGCCGGCAAAAAACTTCCCGATCTCGGGTTCAAATTCCGCTACGATCTTCCCTATGTGGCGGTCAAGGAATCGGTCTTTCCCTTTGACCGGTTCGACAAGGCGGATATCTACCTTAGACCCGAAATGCGTTCGACCGGCGAGGCCATGGGCATTGCCACTACCTTCGGCGAAGCGGTTTTCAAGGCATTTCAGTCCTCCGGTATCGATGTCCCCAAATCCGGGACGGTCTTCATCAGCGTCAATGACAGCGACAAGAGCCGGATGATTTCGATTGCGGAGGGCCTGCACAGCCTGGGGTGGACGATTGTCGCCACCCGGGGAACCGCCGCTTTTATCGGCAACCGGGGGATTCCGGTTAAAACCGTCTTGAAAGTGAGCGAGGGGCGGCCCAATATCGTGGATGACATCAAAAACGGCCGCATTCATCTCATCATCAAAACGCCTCTGGGGCAGCGCTCCCGAAAGGACGAGTATGAAATCGGCCGGACGGCCATCAAATACCGGGTGCCTTTTATCACCACCTTATCGGCGGCGGAGGCGATTGTCCGGGGCATCCGGACTTACCAGAAGAAGCCTTTTACCTATAAGCCGCTACAGGAGTTTCATGCGATGTGATGCTAATCCTGTTAGTTCGGTTTCGAATACGCGAACCTAACCGGATCCTATGACAACAGCAATTAAAACTTTACAAAGGTCGGTTCTTCTGGCAATGTACTATACGGATGTATAGTATGAACAAGCTGACACCGAGACAATTTGAAATTCTGAAATTCCTCCAGGAATGTCAATGCGCAGGAGGAAATGCGCCCACGTTCAGGGAAATAGCCAACCACTTTGGCTTTAAAAGCCCAAAGGCGGCGGCAGACCATGTGACAGCCCTGGAACGGAAGGGTTATGTGCGCCGGCGCAGCGGATACTCTCGTGGGATTGAGCTGCTCTTTTCGGAAAGAACCCCCGAAAATGGCACAATCTCTGTGCCGCTTTTGGGCCACATCCCGGCTGGATGCCCGGAGGCTCAGGCAGAGGAGTATTGCCATAACTCAATTGCCATAGATAAAGCGCTGATAGGTTACTCAGCGGGCCATCGGTTATTTGCATTACAGGTTGCCGGAGACTCAATGAAAGGGAGAGGCATTTACGATGGAGACTGGATTATTGCCGATGCGGGTTCACCCCCACACGAGGGGGAGGTGGTGGTTGCTTTAATAGATGGAGAAAATACGCTGAAAACCCTCGCCATGAAAAAAAACCGCTATTTTCTCAAGGCGGAGAATCCAAGTTTCCCCGACCTGATTCCTCTTGAGGAAATGGCAATACAAGGAGTTGTTAAACTCGTATTAAGGCGGATGAGTTGATGATATGATCGATACCGCAAGAGACATGACAGTGCTTGTCAAGGAACACATGACGCCCCCCGGGGACATGATGTTCTACCAATCTCTTGGTTCGGTCCGAAGCGATACAACCCTTTTAGGCTATGCGTCCGCTATAGAGCGAGCATGGTATGAATTGGCTTTATCCGGCGCACTTTGCCTGGATGGACGCCCTATCCTGTATCTGAAGGAATTTAACCGCCCCTGCTCTTCTCAGGAACGAGTGGAACTGCAACGGCTCTTTTGGAATCAGGGGATAGCCAATGTTCTTGTTATAGCCGATCCGATATCTATCTATATCTATTCAGGGCTTACAAAACCTCCCGGTGAAATTGCGGATGAAGAAGCCCTTGAGGGTGCGCTGGTAGAAAAGCTGACGTATGCGGACTATATTCAGAGAATCCAATCTTTATATCATTCTTTGGCAACCGGTCGCTACTACGATAAAAATTCGAAGCGTTTTGATCCAAACCAATCCGTGGATTCATTGCTTTTAGGCAATCTACGCGCTTTGCGAAATGCATTGATCAGCGGAAACGAGGGCCTTAGTACGAAGGATGCTCACGCCCTTATCGGGCGGGTACTTTTTCTCTGTTATCTTTTGGACAGGGGTATCGTTTCGGTTGGGCAATCGAACCGTGGGCGCACGGGCACCATGCGCCTGTCAAAGATACTGGAGAAACACTCCCTTGACTCGGGAATCGATTATCTTTACAAACTTTTCAGCGAGTTGAAGAATCAGTTCAACGGCAACATGTTTGACCGGGATCTTGACGCCGAAAGACGCCTCATCAGGCCTTCTCATTTCAAACTGCTGACGCTTTTTCTCTGCGGCGACGATGTTGGAACGGGGCAACGCACCTTCGGTTTTTGGCCATACGACTTCAAGATGATTCCCGTTGAAACAATCAGCGCAATTTATCAGGACTTCCTTTTTGCGGAAGACCCCGACCGCCAGCATGAACAGGGGGCATATTATACCCCCCGGTTTCTGGCGGAAATGGTGGTCGATGTGGCGGTTCGCGACAAGCCGGGCGTCTTTGACGGGTCTTTTCTCGATCCTGCATGCGGGTCCGGTATTTTCCTGGTAATCTTGTTTAATCGCCTTGCGAACCGTTGGATCCAGGCCCAGACGGGTCCGGTGGATTATGCCACCAAAGCCGAAGCACTCCAAAGAATACTGGATCGCCAGATTCGGGGGGTGGACAAGTTGGAGACCGCCTGCAGGATTGCATGTTTCAGCCTGTATTTGGCTTACCTGGATTTTTTTGACCCGCCCGATATTCGTGCGCATATTGCAAAAACGGGGAAACCATTACCTAAACTCCTGGATTTTGCCGGTGAACCGAATTGCCCGCAAGCCGACATCCCGGTGATCCTTAAGGGTGATTTTCTCGTCGAAAGGACGCTTTCCGGAAAAATATTTGACTGCATAATCGGTAATCCGCCATGGGCGGGGAGACAAAAGAAGCAGCTTGCCCAGCTGTTTATGGAAAAAGCGCCCTTAGTTCTGCGGGACGGCGGAACCGGATGCCTTCTGTTGCCGTCAAAGATTCTTCAGAATCAGACGGATGCTTTCCAGGCCAAATGGCTTGGGCAAGTGACGCTGAATCGGGTTTTGCAATTGGCGGATTATCGTTACCTGCTATTCCAGGGCGCAATATGCCCAGCGTTTATCGCGCTTTTCACGAATATGCCGCCACATCCCGATCGAGATCTGGTTGAGTTTGTCGCCCCTAAATTCAACCGTGCCGGACTCCGGCAAGGCATCATACCCGTCAATCCCGCCGCCCGCGCATGGATACCGTTGGGTGATATTATTTCGGCAACCAGATCGGAAACCGCGCCGGTGGTCTGGAAACGCCGCTTATGGGGCACACCGCGTGATCAAAAGCTGTTAGATCTCCTCCAGTCAATGCCTTCATTGCAGGAACAGGTTGACGTCCTTAGCGAGCTGAAAAAACGGCGATCAGGGCCGGCGAAGAGATGGATTTCCGGGCAGGGGATCAAGCCATGGCCTGAGCAAAAAGCAGACTCGGCGTCGGATCGTCCTCTTAAAGAAAACAGGTGGCCGCTTGATACACGGTTTATCGAAACCAAAGCGTGGAAGTCGGATCTGCTTTTGTTGCCCGGGGAAACAATTTCCTTCGAGGAGAGACTGAAAAAGAAGAACTACCGCATTGATGTATTATACAGTCAACCGCCGAAAGCGCTTTTTCAACCCCCGATGGTCCTCGTCAGCCAGGGGTCCGTAAAGGTGGCATTTTGTGATTTTGAGATGCTTTTTCAGCATTCCCTGCAATCGATTTCCGGCCCGGCGGACGACGCTGACCTCTTGATGTTTCTATCGGCTTATTTAAGGTCTAATATCTCAAAATACTTTCTCTTTCACACTTCCGCCAATTGGGGGATCGAGAGAGACAAGGTTCATCTTTTTGAACTCCTCCGCATCCCCTTTCCCTTGCCGGAAAATGAATATGCTTCCCCGGACGCGGGGCGAATCGTATCGGAAGTGGCCAAACGAATGAAGCGGCTCCACCAAAATCTCAAAGAAACATTCAGCAGATATGAGCAGGAGCTTAATAACCAGTCCTTGCTCAAGAGGCCAAGGACAGAAATTTTAAAAAGATGGAATAGGGAACGCAAAGAGCAGGTCGATACGTTTCAGGAAGAGCTTGAGCCATTGTTCTATCGCTATTTCGGGCTGACGGGGCAGGATGTCAAGCTGGTGGAAGATACTATTCGGGTCTTTGAACCGAGTTCCACACCAACAACCTGGCAATCTGAGAAGACCGTGACCTTGGATCCGGTTGAGGAAACAACCGTATTCCCATATGCCGTTCAAGGTTTAGGGGCGTATTCGGATACATTGACCGAAACTTTGAACACCTGGGCTAAAGCGGAAGGTTCGGATTATCGCGTCAGCGCGGAAGGAGGAACAGACGAGGAAACGGGTCTGGCGATGGTCACGCTCAGACTCTCCCCGATGGAAACGCCGTATCGGCATAGGTCCCTATCTTGTCGGCTGACCGGGATTTTGAAAGAGCTCCGTGAGCATGCTTCAAGGAGCGGAGAATCCCTGCTTTACGAGCGCGACATACTCATTTTTCAAGGGGAACACATATATATCGTTCGTCCAAACATCCTCTTAAACTGGACTCGCACCGCGGCGCTTAACGATGCGGCAAGAATTTTCGCTGAAGTTGCTCTGGCCGGAGAAAGGCCGGCATGAGCAAAAATGCGGCTGTGACATACAGGCAGCTTTTCCCGACAAAGCATATCCCCATTGTGCTTTCTTTCCTTATTCAAGCCGGGGACACCCTTCGGAAAAAAACGGATAATGACAGAGAGGATTGGATTACAAGACGGTTGCATGCACGATTGATCAGGATTCAGGAATTCCGCGACGGCCCGCTTGATATCAGATTGCAACCCGAGATTCCCGCCATTGATCTTGATGCGGATACACCTGCGGGGAGGATTGATTTGCTTGTTTCTTGCGGCTTTGGGCATGAAGTGTATTTCGCGGTTGAGGCCAAAAGACTACGTGTATGCTCATCCGATGGCCGTATTATTTTTCACGGCAACAGCGAATATGTCTTGGACGGGATGATGCGGTTCGTGAGGGGGCAGTATGCGCCTCACATGGAGGCGGGCGCTATGCTGGGGTATGTCTTTGACGGTAAAATAGACAAGGCCCGTTCAAATATTGATAAGTCTATTCGAAAAAACGCAGTAGATCTCAAACTGGCGCATCCGGGGCAACTGGTACGATCTCCAATATTGGCAGGGATGCACGTGGATGAAACTCGTCATGCTCTAATAGCACGATCTTTTACGATTTTTCACGTTTTATTCTCCGTATAGTACAGCACCATTTTTTTCCAAAGGTCCCTTATATCCACATGCCTTTCCCAAATGCTGCAACATCTGCTTTGGTGGAAAGACCGGAAAGCGACTCTAAAACATAAAACTGCTACCGGGTGCCATTTATCACCACCTTATCGGCAGCGGAGGCGATTGTCCGGGGCATCCGGACTTACCAGAAGAAGCCTTTTACCTATAAACCGCTACAGGAGCTTCATGCGATGTAAGGGGGCTTTGAGTTCGTT
This sequence comes from Pseudomonadota bacterium, assembly GCA_043797445.1. GTDB lineage: Bacteria > Desulfobacterota > Desulfobacteria > Desulfobacterales > JAFDDL01 > JAZDPP01. Next base: position 17,650 of record JAZDPP010000037.1, on the reverse strand, counting down.
GGGTTCGATTTGACTGCCGGGCATGGTTTTCCGTGTCCGGCCCGGAGCGGTACCATAAGTAGTTCCCCCCCCCCAGAGTAGCAGTACGACCCGGATAAGTGAAAAAATAGGGCCAGCCGCGAGGGCATGTCAGGAAAACCGATCAGCGGGCAATGGAACAAAAAGTTACAGTCCAAGAGTCTTTTTTTAGTCCAGTTGTAACTTTTTGTTCCACAACCGTTATTTTAATATGGCAGCATAAACGAAAAAACATACGGTAATTAAGGTATAAAAAAACATATTTTCTCATCTCACATTTTTTGGCATCTTTTTTGCTGTGTCTCTTTCTATTAATGGCTTTTTTCAGCCATTAAGTTGAAAACACGGAATGTTTGCTATAACGGGATTAGTCAAACCCGTTAGCTTTGACTTCTTATGACTTGAAATTTGCGTGGCGCGATTTTTCAAGCTGGCAAGACGTGGATACTCTTACGATGGCACAGCGACAGTTATGGCGAAAAGGTGATAGCGGCTCTTTTGGATTTTCTAAAAAAGTCTGCTGCATATTTCTTATTATATGTGTGAGCACCCTGCTGTTTTGGGCCGCAAACGCTAACCGGAAAAACGCCTCGCCTGCGGTCTCCAAGCATATCCAATACAGCTTCACTCTTCAAAATAAAACAAACTGCGTACAAAAAAACACTGATTTTTGGACCTACGCACCGATCAGCCGGATGGCGACTCAAACGCAAACGCATCTCACTGCATCGCATCCCTACCGGTTATCAGTCGACCCCATGGGAAACCAGATACTGCATTTTTTATTTGATGAGATCCCGCCTTACTCAACGAAGGTGATTCTCATTGATGCGGATCTGCTCTTAAACGGCGAAGCGGCTTTCCTGGAGCAATGCGATTTGAAATCGTATTTGATTCCGGCGCCATTGATGGAGTCTGGCGATAAGGACATTCAGTCTCTTGCGCGGCAACTGATGACGGATAACCCGTTATCGACCGCACGGAATATATTTTCGTGGGTCGTGGGCAATATCCGATACACCGGCTATCGGAGTGAGCCCCTGGGCGCACGATATGCGTTAGAGACAAAATCGGGCGATTGCACCGAGTTTGCCTGCCTTTTTGTGGCGCTTTGCCGGGCGAATCACATTCCGGCACGACCTGTCGGCGGCTACGTATGCAAAAACAGTCAACAGCTGAACCCGGCGGATTATCATAACTGGGCCGAATTCCATGTAAACGGGGCATGGTGCATCGCCGACCCGCAAGCCGGGCGGTTCATGGAAAACGAGACGGATTATATCGCTTTTTGCCGGATCGGGGAACCCGAGGAAAGCACGGGACTTGGTTTTCAGCGATATCGGGTGACCGGTGACGGGATTCGAGTGAAAATGAAATAGCGGATGCGGGTCTGGAAAATGAATGTGAAGTCAATTTCAATCAACTGAACCAGTGGTGAACCGGAGGGAAAAAAATGGGCAAGGGACGCCTCAACCAAAGACAGGGGGCAGCGTGGCTGCTGAAGTTATCCGTTATTGTGTTTTTCCTTCTCGCACCGATCCCGCAGCGCCCGGGATTCGCCGAGGAGTCCCTGTGCGCGAAGGTGAAAATTGAAATCAAGCAGGAGCTGACCCTTGAGCGGCAGGCCTTTGATGCCCATATGCGCATCAACAACGGGCTGACTCACGTTTCTCTTGAGAATGTCAAGGTGGATGTGCTTTTTACCGATGATGCCGGAAACGGCGTCCTGGCCAGCTCCGACCCCGGTAACACCGACGCCGTTTTTTTTATCCGGGTCGATTCCATGGCCAATATTGCAAATGTGGACGGAGCCGGAAGCGTTCCCGCGAATGCTTCCGCGGATATCCACTGGCTCATTATTCCCGCGCCGGGCGCATCCAACGGACTGTTGCAGGGCACCCGTTACAACGTCGGGGCAAAGCTCGCCTATACCATTGGCGGGGAAGAGAATGTGACGGAAGTCACACCCGATTATATTTTTGTTAAGCCGATGCCGGAGCTGACCCTCGACTATTTTCTTCCCTCGGATGTTTACGGAGACGATGCCTTTACGCCCGAGATCGAGCCCTCCATTCCCTTTTCACTCGGCGTGCGGGTGAAGAATAACGGCTCCGGGGTTGCAAGAGATCTCAAGATCGATTCCGCGCAACCGCGAATTGTCGAAAACGAACAGGGGCTCTTAATCAATTTCGTTATCGAGGGAAGCGAAGTAAACGGTGGAGCGGTCAGGGAAAGCCTTTTGGTCGATTTCGGCGATATTGTGCCCCATACCGCCGGAGTCGCCCGCTGGATCATGCGCTGCACGCTCAGCGGTCAATTTGTCAATTTTGAAGCCCGATTTTCCCACGGCGATGAACTCGGCGGCGAGCTGACGTCGCTGATTGCGGGTATCAACACCCATTTTCTGGTGCAAGATGTTCGCGTGGATCTTCCGGGAAGAGACGATGTCCGGGATTTTCTGGCCAGGGACGGCGATGTTTACCGCGTCTATGAATCGGACAGTCAGGATGTGGCGGTGAGCGATACATCGGAAAGCGCCTCGCTCCAGCCCGCCGGAGAAACCGGATCCCAAAGCCGCCATACGCTCTCCTGTCCCGCCACCGCCGGTTTCGTGCTTGTTCAATTGGCGGACCCGCACGCCGGGAATAAGGCTCTTCTCGGCGCCGTGCGTTCGGACGGAAAGCAGATCAAGCCTGAAAATGTCTGGCTTTCAAAAAAGCGAAACCGTGACGATCACACCTGGATGTATTTTGTAAGCCTCTTTGATGTGAACACCACCGGCATCTATACGCTTCTTTTCGAAGATATGGCGGCAAGACCTCAGCCGCCGGTGCTCCAGCTCATTCCCAACCGATCCGGCATAGAGGGGAGCACGCTCTCTTTTCTGGTGGAAGCGAGTGACCCGAATCGAACTCTCCCGAACCTGTCCGCCGCTCCCCTCCCGGCGGGCGCCCGATTCACCGACAACAAGGATGGCAGCGGTGTATTCAGCTGGACGCCGGCCGTGGGACAAAAGGGGATCTACTATATTACGTTTACGGCCTCCGATGGCCTGCTCAGTGCGACACAGCGAGCGATTATAACCATTTTCGATATCGGCGACACCGACAAGGACGGGATGCTCGATGCGTGGGAGCGCCTCCATTTCGGCACCTTGGATCGGGACGGCGCCGGTGATTTCGACGGGGACGGCATTTCCGATTTGCAGGAATTTCTCGACGGCACCGATCCGACACAAAATGCCTCCGCCCCCAGCGCGCCCAAACCGCTTTATCCTTCGGCAAATGAAGATGTCACCACCCCCGCCCCGGAGCTCGTGGTGGAAAACAGCACGGACCGGCAAGCCGACGACATGACTTACGATTTTGAAATTTATGCGGACCCCCAAATGACGGATCTCGTGACCCGTGAGAGCGGCGTCTCCGAGGGGGACCGGATCGCCATGAGAGGGGTACGACAACTCCTTGCGGACAATTCCGCCGATCCGCCCCTGCCGGCGGCGCGAAAGGCGACCGCCTGGGCCGTTCCCCGATCGCTGCCGGATAACAGCCGATACTATTGGCGGGTCCGGTCAACGGATGGGGGCGGCTACAGCCTGTGGGCTTACTGGGACTTTTTCGTCAACACGGCCAATGATCCGCCCCGGGCGTTTCGAGCGGCCGCCCCGGCCGACGGCGGACAGGTCGATATCCTGACGCCGGTTTTGTCCGTCTCCAACAGCCGCGACATTGACCAGAACGAGGTGTCTTACGATTTTGAAGTATACACCGACAGCGCTCTGACCACCCTCGTTGCCTCGGTGGCCGATATCGCGGAGGGTTCCGGCGGCACGACCGGCTGGACCGTCAGCCCCGCCCTTCAAAACGGCGTGAGATACTACTGGCGGGCGCTGGCCGCGGATGATCACGGCGCCCAAACCGCATCACCGGTCACCTCCTTTGTTGTCAATACCGCCAATCACGCCCCAACGGCCCCGGTCATCGTATCGCCCGTAACCGAAATCGAGGTGGAAACCCTTTCCGCCTTGCTGACGGCCGGCAATGCGGCGGATGCGGATAACGAAGCGATCCATTATATTTTCGAGCTCGACACGCTCCCCACCTTCGACGGTCCGGAAAAGGCGAGCTCGGAACCGATTCCACAGGGCGCCGGAACCACCGCCTGGCCGGTTTCGAATCTGAAGGAGAATACCGCCTACCACTGGCGGGTCAGGGCAACGGACGGCGCGGCGGACAGCCCCTGGGCGGTTTCCCGGTTTTTCGTGAACCGGATCAACGAGGCGCCCGGAACACCGAGCCTTAAAAACCCGGGGATAGGTGCCTGGGTCGAAACCCGGACCCCGGCGCTTTCCATCAATTCGACCACGGACCCGGACGGGGATTCGTTGACTTACCAGTTTGAAGTGTATTCCGATCCGGGGCTGAAAAAATTTGTCGCCGCCGGAGAAAAACCCGCCGGCGAGTGGACGATTCCGCTGAACCTGCGCAACAATATCCGATACTACTGGCGCGCCCGCGCCATGGATGTCCATGGGGTCGCAGGCAACTGGACGCAGCCGGCAGACTTTTTTGTTTCGCTCCACCTTGTCAATGCGTCTCCGGAGCTAACTTTCACGGCGCCGGCGTCGAATCTTCTCACCAATGCCGCCGCCGTCGATCTTTCCTGGAGCGACACCGATCCGGACAGTGCCGCCGTCATATCGCTCTATTACGATACGGGCACGCAGCAAAACGGTACTTTGATCGTTGCCGGATTGGAGGAAGATCCGGATGACGTCGGCGATTCGTATCGCTGGGATGTCGCGCAAGTTGTGGACGGCACCTACCATATCTATGCGGTTATCGCCGATATGGATACGGCCGCAACGGTGTACTGCCCCGCGCTCATTACGCTTGACCGGAGGGCGCCGGTCGTTACGGCAACCCCTCCCGCCGGCAGCTATGCGACTGCCCAATCGGTTGCGCTTTTGGCCGATGAGACGGCCGATATCCATTTCACATTGGATGGAACCGAGCCAACCGTTGATTCGACGCTCTATACGGCGCCGGTTCAAATAAGCGAATCCGCAAACCTCCGGTTCATGGCCGTGGATCGGGCCGGAAACCGGAGTGCCGTTCAATCGCAGGCCTATGCCATCGGCTCGGCCGGCATCACCGTTCACGTTGCGACCGGCAAAGGGACATCGCTTTCCGGCGTTCGGGTATACGCCTTCAAAGCCAGCGGCGCCTATACCGGCAAGTCCGCCACGACGGCTCAAAACGGTGCTGCCGCCTTCATCCCGGAAGATTTCCCGGACGGCACCTATAAATTCCGGATCGACTACCTGGGAAACCAGTTCTGGTCGGCTTCCGTGAGTCTTCCGGCGACCCGTTACGTGGCGGTTTCGATTCCCGTTGAAACCGCGAATATCAGCGTATCGACGGCAAGCGGCCCCAGCACGGGTACCCGGGTATACCTCTTTTCCGCCACCGGCGCCTATCTCAACCGGTATTTGGAGACGGATGCAACCGGTCTTGTTTCCTTCGAGCTTCCCGTTGGAATCGGATTCAAGTTCCGGGCCGATATCTTAGGCAACTCGTACTGGGCTCAGACCGAGATCGCCGGCGGCGGCGTCAACACGGTGGCGCTTGCGGCCGGCGGCGGGGTTTTCCAGGTCACCCTGAAGGAAAATGACCAGGTCCCCCTTGCCGGTATCCGGATGTATCTTTTCGGCGAAACCGGCAGTTACCTCGGGAAATCGCAGACGAGCGATGCCGCCGGAGCGGTGGCGTTCGAAGTACCGGAAGGGACTTATAAGGTGCGGGCCGATTACCTGGGCTACAAGTTCTGGACCGATCCGGTCCGGGTCGTCACCGATACGACGGTGGAACAATCGCTGCCGCACACGGAGGTGACCCTTACCGTGAGCGGTCTTTACAACGGCGGTGCCACGCCGCTGCAGGACCTGAAGGTGTATCTCTTTACCCCGGAAGCGTCGTACCTCGGTTGGAATGAGACCACCGATGCCGGCGGTCAGGTGCGTTTTTCCCTGCCCCATGCGGCCTATAAGGTCCGGGTCGATTACCTGGGCCGTGAGTTCTGGTCCGAAGCGTTTACCGGCGAAAATGCCACCGTAGCGATTCCCATGGCCGATGCGCAGGTAACGGTCTGCGGCGGGGGACTTCCTCAGGCCGGCGTCAGGGTCTATCTCTTCTCCGTTACCGGGGCCTATCTCAACCGGTATGAGACGACGGATACCGCCGGTCAGGTTATTTTCCGCATACCCGAAGGCGCCTATAAATTCCGGGCCGACTATCAGAGCTCCCAGTTCTGGAGCGCCGAAGCGTTGCTTACGGCAAACGAGTTCAATCCGGTCACCGTTTCGGTGGGTGGCGGCGGGTTTACGTTCAGCGTTTATCAGGGGGACAATCTGCCGCTTACCGGTGTCCGGTGCCATGTCTTCAACGCCGCCGGCAGTTATACCGGCGTGTACGGTGTCACCGATGGTCAGGGGCGGGTCCGCTTCGAACTGGCAAACGGGACTTACACCTTTCGGGTCGATTATCTCGGGCATCAATTCTTCAGTGACCCTGCCGTCCTGCCGAATGTCATGACGGCGAGCATGACGATCGGCCATGCCGTGACCGAAGTGAGTGTCACCACTACCAACGGGCCGGTTCCGGAGGCCCGGGTTTATCTTTTCTCGGAAACGGGGACCTATCTCGGTTATTATCGGGAAACGGATGCCGACGGTGTTACCTCATTTAACCTGCCGGCAGGCCATGCGTTCAAGTTCCGGGCCGATATCCTCGGCAACGCCTACTGGTCGGATGTCGCATCGGTTCAAGCCGGCGGCGTCAACAGTGTCTCGCTGGATGCCGGCGGCGGGTTATTTGAGATCACCCTGCAAGAAGACGCTCAGTTACCCATTCCAGATATAAAGCTCTACTTGTTTTCCGCCGCCGGGAATTATCCGGGCCGATATGAGACAACCGACGCCCAGGGCCGGGCGGCCTTTGAAATCCCCCGCGGAGATTACAAAGTCCGGGTGGATCACCGCGGGTATTCGTTCTGGAGCGAGACGGCAACGATTACGGCGGACACGCATATCTTCCTGACGATTCCCCATCGGAATGTGCCGATAACCGTTACCGGGCTTTTCCAGGGAACGTCCGCGGCGCTGCCGGGCCTGAAGACCTATCTTTTTTCACCGACCGGCGCGTATCTGGGAGAAAGCCGCGTGACGGACAATGCCGGTGTGGTCAGCTATCATCTGCCGCAAAAGGCCTACATCTGCCGTATCGACTTCATGGGCCGGCAGTTCTGGACCGATCCCTTGAGCTGGGAGCCTCTGACGGCCCATATTCCCATGGCGGAAGCCGAGCTCAGGGTCACCGGCGCCGGGCTCCCGAAAGAAAATGTGAAAGTCTATGCGTTTTCCCCCACCGGTGAGTACCTGGGCCGCAATGAAACCACGGACCCGGGTGGATTGGTTACCTTCAGACTTCCGGCCGGGTCATATACCTTCCGGGCCGATTATCAGGGAAGTCAGTTCTGGAGTACGGCCGAGACCCTCGTCGCGGACGAGTTCAACCCGGTCATTATATCGGTGGGCGGCGGCGGGTTCGTGTTTTCCGTGCTCAAGGGGGCCGGCGAACCGCTGACCGGCGCCAGGACATACGTCTTCAACGCTTCCGGTTCTTATCTCGGTCTTCAGGGCGGCACGGACGGGACCGGCCGGGTCGGATTCGATCTTGCGGACGGCTCCTATAAATTCCGTGTCGATTACCTGGGGTATTCATTCTGGAGCGACGTATTTACGGTGCCCGCGACGCTGAGCGGCTCCCTTTTCATGGATCACCGGGAGGTGATGATCCGGCTTTCCGGCGCCTGCCCGGCGTCCCATGCGCTCCCCGGCGTGCCCCTGTATCTCTTCACTCCCGCCGGCGCCTATGTCGGGGAAAAGAGAATATCCGATGAAAACGGGCTTGCGACGCTTTTTCTTCCGGACATGCGGTTTATGATCCGGGCGGACTACCTGGGGGAAAGCTACTGGAGCGCTCCCTTTCAGCAACAGGACCCGGTGTTGATCGTTGCGGAGGGGGTTGCCGAAATTCATGTCCAAAAATCCGGTGAAAACGTCACCGGCGCCAGAGTCTATCTTTTCAGCGATACCGGGACCTATCTAGGAAAATACGAGACGACCGCCGCCGAAGGGACGGCCGGTTTCCGATTGCCGGAAGCGCGCTCATACAAATTCCGGATCGATGTGGACGGTCGCCAGACCTGGGTCGATGTGGCCGATGTCGTTTCGGGGGAGCTAAGACCCGTACCGGTCGTGCTGGAGTAGCGAATGGGTAGATTCTTTACAGTAAAGAATCCTGGCCCACATGGATGGCCTGACAAAACTCGAAATACGAATATCGAAATACGAAACAAATCCGAATATCAAATGACCAAATGTCAAAAACAAAATCATCGCCACGGCTTCGATAACAGTCACTGTTTGGAACATTTGAATTTCGGTCATTGAAATTTGTTTCGGATTTCGTGATTCGTGCTTCGGATTTTGATCAATTTCATAGAGCCGAAGGCAGAGCAGAGCCATTAACCTCTGACCTGGCCCAAAGGACCAGGTTTTTCATGCCACAATAAAAAAGGGGACAGCGTTGAATACAAGATTTTCAATAGGAGCGATCAGATGGTGCGGTTTGATTTTGCTGTCGGTAACCCTCGTGTTTTTTTGGGTGAAGCGGCCGCCCTCGCCGGATACGATTCGGGAAACCGATGGAAAGGGCCGCGGCGACAGCGTGGTTTCCGAAACGATCGATAGGGGGCAGGGCGGGACGGACGATGAAACGGGCGGGCTCGTTCCCGTCAAAAGCATCGATCCCTCGCTCATGGTTTCACCGGCGGCCGTCATACAAAAGCTCGCCGGAAAGGAGCGAATGATACTGGTGGACATCCGCACTCCGGAGAATTTCAACAAATTCAAGATCCCCGGCGCCGTCAACATCCCCCTTTCATTTCTCAAAACCAAGTCGTTTTTGCGGACGGCCCCCGTGGTTCTTGTCAACGAGGGGTATTCGTATGGCGAAACGGCGGCCGAAGTCGCGCTGCTTAAAGAAAAGGGCGTTGATGTGAAGATCCTGGAAGGCGGGCTGAGGGCCTGGAAGCAAAAGGGTGGCCCGATCGTGGGAGATCCCTTTGCCCAAAAAGACCTCAATAAAATGCCCGCCCAGGTGTTTTTTCAGGAAAAGAACCTTGTGAACTGGCTGGTGGTCGATATGGGCGAAAAACGATCGGATGAATCCGAAGAGATTATTCCACGGCGGGTTCAGCTCTCCCCCGATGAGAAAAATCAAAAACTCCCGGGATTGATTCAGGCGCTCAATACCGGAACGACGGCGCTCAAAGCCTATCATCAGTCGTTTAAATCGCCGGATGGCGCTGATCTGGAGAGCCTCGTGCAAAATACCGCCCTGCTCTTCGTGCTCATCTTGAACGAAAAGGGCGAGGGGTACGATCTTCTGGAAAACAGCATTCCGGAAATGCACCGGGAAAAAATCTTTTTTCTCGAAGGCGGCCTCGACGCCTATCGGCGGTTTGTGGCGCTTCACCGGCTGGCGACACGGCCCAAGCGGGAGAGGGTGAAGATCACCGGCGAGTGCAAGTCGTGTGACGAGGAGAGATTGAAAAGGGCGGCTCAGGAAAGCGACCCGACACGGTAAGCGCAAGGAAACGTTTTTGTCACTCAAAAAAGAACCTGGAGAAAACCATGGCATTCAAGGCTCAATTTCAAACCGGAAATAGCCCATTCTGCAATCACTTCAAAGCAGGCGCTTTGCGATCCCAAAAAATGTTGTCCAATTTCGTGACGTATTCGGTCCTTCTGTTTGCCATGCTTTTTGGGCCGCAGGCGGCGTTTTCCGATACGCATGTGAGCGGCACCGTATCGGTCGATACGACCTGGACGAAGGCGGGGAGTCCGTATATTGTTGACTCTGCCATTACCGTCAGAGGCACTGATGGTACGGATGGCGTCACGACCTTGACGGTTGAACCCGGTGTCGAGATCAGATTTTACCAGACCTACCTCTATGTCAGCGGTCATCCCGACCCTGGCGCCCTGGTGGCGAGGGGGACGGAAGCGGAGCCGATTGTATTTACTTCAAGCCAAAGCACCAAAGCGCCGGGAGATTGGTGTGGGATTCAGTTCGAAGATTTCACGCATGATGCGACAACCGTCATGGAGCACTGCATTGTGGAGTATGCCGGCTATAACGGTGCACCGAGCATAAAAATCAGATATGCATCTCCTGTCATAAAAGACTCGATCATAAGATCAGGTGCCAATTATGATATCGAAATTCCTTACGGGTATGGTTTTAGTTTCAGCGGATCGATAACCGGGACGACCTTTTACAACGGATTGAACATCGCGGGAACGAATACAACCGGTATCACGGGAAATATATTTCACTATAACAACTTGTTTCCAATATTAGTGAAAGCAAATGATGTCGGCACTGTTGTCAACGGCAGCAGTTTTAATGGGTTAGACGGCGGAAGTTACATAGAGGTTGCAGACGGGATTGTGACAAAGGACGCGACGTGGCCCTCTGTCATGCCGTATCGGTTTGTAAATACCGACATGCGTATACAGGGCAGAGACGGCTCGGACGGAGTTACGACCTTAACGCTCGAGCCGGGCGTGGAGATCAGATTTTACCGGTCCTACCTCTATGTCAGCGGTCATCCCGACCCCGGAGCCCTGGTGGCGAGGGGGACGGAAGCGGAGCCGATCGTATTTACTTCAAGCCAAAGCACCAAAGCGCCGGGAGATTGGTATGGGATTCAGTTCGAAGATTTCACGCATGATGCGACAACCGTCATGGAGCACTGCACCGTGGAGTATGCCGGCTATAACGGCGCGCCGAGCATAAAAATCAGATATGCATCTCCTGTCATAAAAGACTCGATCATAAGTTCGGGTGCCAATTACGATATCGAAATTCCTTACGGGTATGGTTTTAGCTTCAGCGGATCGATAACCGGGACGACCTTTTACAACGGATTGAACATCGCGGGAACGAATACAACCGGTATCACGGGAAATATATTTCACTATAACAACTCGTTTCCAATAAAAGTGAAAGCAAATGATGTTGGCACGGTTGTCAACGGCAGCAGTTTTGACGGGTTGGACGGCGAAAGCTATATCGAAGTAACGGATGAAGTATTATCGAAGGATGCAACCTGGCCGGCTATAATGCCCTATCTGATATCGACCAGCTTGCGCTTGTACATAGCGGGTACGGATGGCCCGGATGGTGTAACGACGCTGACCATTGAACCGGGTGCCGAGCTGCGGTTTGCTTTAAACACTAATCGATACAATGGGATGGATATAGGAAATGGTTCAGGTGCTCCGGGTGCTTTGGTGGCGCAAGGAACCGAGAGTCAACCAATTAAATTTACATCTCATAGCAGCACACCTGTCCCGGGCGATTGGGGCGGCATATGGTTTTATAACACCAGCAATGATGCTACATGCCTAATGGAGCATTGCATTGTTGAATATGCGGGGAGTAACTTGTTTGGCAATGTGTGCACCTATGACAGTAACCCAGCCATTAAGAATTCAACAATACGAAACAGCAAGACTTCAGGGATATTCATTCGAAACGCTTACCCCAATATAACTGGAAACACATTCACCGGCAACGTCCAATACGATGTGAATGTTGAAAGCGGTGGCGGCGGTTTCTCCGCAAATGTTTTCGATAACCTTGTAAGGGTTTTCCCTGATAGCGTGGGGCAATTGTCGAGTAATAACACGTTCAACAATACTGACTCGGGAAAAGTTATAGAAGTTTATGGCGGTACTGTCACAAAAGATGCCACTTGGTCGCCTGCTTCACCAATCAAAATATTAAGCAATATTACTGTACAAGGCACAGACGGCCCGGACGGCATAACGACGCTGACACTTGAGCCCGGCGTGGAGCTGCGGTTTGTTATAAACTCCAATCGGGATAACAGGATAGATATCGGTTATTATTCTACCAGCCCAGGTGCTTTAGTGGCAAAGGGGACTGAGGGTGAGCCGATTATATTTACTTCTGATACCGGAACACCCGCTCCGGGAGATTGGCAAGGCATTCATTTCTGGGACGCCAGCAACGATGCCGCCTGCATACTGGAGTATTGTATTATTGAATATGCGGGGAGCAACTTGTATGGCAATGTGTGCACCGATGTCAGTAACCCCACCATAAAGGATTCGATTATACGAAACAGCAAGACTTCAGGGGTATTCATTCGAAACGCTCACCCCAATATAGCTGGCAACACGTTCACCGGTAATGTTCAATACGATGTGAACGTTGACAGCGGTGGTGGCACGGTAACGGGGAACACGTTTAATGGTCGGCTTTACATGAGCGGTGGTGAATTAAGCAGTTTTAATTCAAATATCATTAACTGGGGGAATAATTCTCAGTCGCGGCTTAACCCAAACAATGTAGGTGAGTTTTCCAGCAACAACACGTTTAATAACCTCAGTGATACCAGTTTTATCGAAGTAAGCGGGGGAGCGCTCAATCGCGATTCCGTTTGGTCAGGGAAACTGGGTTATATAATTCTTTCTCCTATAACTGTACAAGGTACGGACGGCCCGGACGGCATAACGACGCTGACACTTGAGCCCGGCGTGGAGCTGCGGTTTGTTATAAACTCCAATCGGGATAACAGGATAGAAGTTGGCTATTATGGAGGCGCCCCGGGAGCTTTGGTGGCGAATGGAACCGAGAGCGAGCCGATAAAATTTACTTCTAATACCACCACACCAACCCCTGGAGATTGGAGTGGCATATGGTTTTTAAATACCGCCAGCGATGCGACCTGTCTGCTGGAGTACTGTATTATTGAATATGCGGGGAGCAACTTGTATGGCAATGTGTGCACCGATGTCAGTAACCCCACCATAAAGGATTCGATTATACGAAACAGCAAGACTTCAGGGATATTCATTCGAAACGCTTACCCCAATATAGCTGGAAACACGTTCACCGGTAATGTTCAATACGATGTGAATGTTGAAAGCGGTGGCGGCAGCTTTGATGGAAACGTTTTCAGTACGCCTGTTAGGGTTCCTGCTGATAGCATGGGGATGTCCGGCAAAAATACGTTTAACTTTTCCGGCTCCGGAAAAGTTATAGAAGTTATTGGCGGCACTGTTACAAAAGATGCCGCGTGGTCGTCTGCTTCACCAATAAAATTATTAGGTAATGTTACCGTCCAGGGGACAGACGGTGCTGATGGCGTAACGACGCTGACAATTTTGCCAGGCACTTCACTGTATTTTGACCCCCGGAATAGCCTTTCCATTGGCGGTTGGTCAGGAGCCTCCGGTGCTTTGATTGCTCAAGGAACTACGGCTAACCCCATCAAATTTTCCTCATCCAAAACCACTCCGGCCCCTGGAGATTGGGTTGGTATCCTATTTTATAATACTTCCAGCGACAGCCTCTCCATCATGGAACATTGTGCTATCGAATATGCCGGATACGACTATTACAATAGCAATATTTCACTTATAGATGCCTCTCCCACATTTCAGTACAATAACATTCGATATAGCAGCAATCGGGGTATTTATATCAGTAACTCCGGCAGCAACAACGCCGTCATCGCCTGCAACAACATCGAAGACAATCCCTATGGCATCTATCTTTCAAGCACCAATCCCTTCATTAATGGCAACAACTTCAGAAGAAACGCCAGCTATGCGATTTATAACAGCACCAGCGGCACGCCTGTTGTCGCCAAGGACAACTGGTGGAACGATGAAAACGGACCAAACCATAATGGGGAAGCAACATTCGGTACTATTGACTTCACACCGTGGCTGATCGATGAGAGCCAGTGCGTGGATGACGCATCAACGAATTTGAAGCCCTTCCCCCCATCGAACCCGAGTCCCGAGAATAACGCGGTAAATGTCGTCATGACGGGCGGGGAAGTACTTGTCACGTGGATTGGAACCGACCCCAACGCCTGGGATTCACTCTCCTACGATATCTACTTTGGCACGGCCGCGGGCAGCCTTACCCAGGTGGCCCACGATGTCGCGGACGAAGAGTTTCAATTTACCGCTCTTTCGGTGGGGGCCACCTATTTCTGGCAGGTAACGGCCAAGGATGGCGGCGGGAAGTCCGCAACCGGGCCGGTGTGGCAATTTACAACCACAGGAGAGTCACCGGATCTCACCATTACGGAGTTGGTCCCAGTGCCCGCAACCGATGTTTTGGCCGGACAGCAGGTGTCTTTTACGGCGACGGTAAAAAACATCGGAGCGGGACCGGTCGTCGGCGCGTTCCAGGTGGCCTTTCTCCTGGACGGGACCGAAATCGGGCGAGTCCCGGTGACCCAGCTGCTCGCAGCCGGGGAGACGACCCCGGTGTTGTTCAATTGGACGGCCGTTACGGGGAATCATACGATTCAAGCCGTTGCCGACAGCACGGACGTCATCGTGGAGCCCGATGAGACCAATAACCGCATGAGCCTTGTTCTCGCGCGGGTTACCGACCCCACAGCGCCCACGATTGTTTCAACGGCCCCGGTGAACGGAAGCGTCTTAAAAACGGTATCGGCGGTCACGATCACGCTGAAAGATGACTTCAGCGCGGTCGATGATGCGGCGGTGATGGCCGGGTTTACCGTGTTGGACCATCACAGCCAGCCGGTTATCGGCACTGTTTCCGAAAATAACGATGTCTTCACCTTCACTCCGGCGGTTTCCCCTCTTCCAACCGGAATGTACACAGTCGCTTTCCTTGCGGCCGATACGGAAGGCAATTCGGCTAACCACGGTTTTACGTTTACGGTGGATGATGTGGCACCTGCGCCACCGCTCATTACCGGCGGGAGCGTTTCGAGCGGGACGATACAGGCACGTCCCGGCGCCAATTTTTCGAACACCCCAACAGTGACGCTTTCCGGCACAAGAGAGGCAAACACGCGGCTGTGGATCAACGGAACGGTCAAGGTCGTTTTCGGAACCGGGAACTGGTCAATTCCGCTGACGTTGACGCAAGGGGCGAACAGCCTTGAGCTTTGGCTGGAAGATCCTGTCGGCAACCGGAGCGCCTCCCTATGGGTGGATATCCTCGTGGACTCCGTCGGGCCGTCGATTGTCAGCATCACCCCACCGGATGGGACGTTTATGATAACCCCACCGGCCAACGTGGTCGTCGAATTCTTAGAGGCAACCAGCCAAGTAGACCCCGGAAATAGTATTTTGTCCATTAAAAACCGAGTCCTTTCCGAAGTTCCCGGAAGCTGGGCCTTATCCGGCAATACGTTAATTTTTACCCCGACGGCAGCTTTCCCCGAATCCATCTACCAGGTGGAGATCCAACTGAAAGATACGGTCGGGAACCAAAGCCCTGCGGTCCGATCGATTTTCACGGTAGACAGCACCCTTGCGAGCGCGCCGGTGGTAAATCCGGTGACCTCCCCCACGCACGCCTCCTTCCAGGTGATCAGCGGAACCAAGGAAGCCTATGCCGGTATTATCGTTAATGGTGTCAAGGTGGTGGCAAATACCCCGGAAACCACCTGGCAGCACACCGTCTCCCTCACCGCCGGGGAGAACCGGTTTGTGGTGAAAGCCATGGACGCGGCCGGGAATGAAAGCGGGACGGTGACCGTTGATATTTTCTTCGACGATGACGCGCCGGGTCCCGTTACGACGCTCGTCCTCGATCCGAATGGAGACGGAAAGACGGTTAAACTCAGCTGGACCGGATATAACGAGTCCGCCTCCGGAGATATCGCCGGATACAGGGTCTATGTTCAGACCGCCGAATTTACCACCGTTACCGGGTTTACCGAAGTGGCAACGGTTATTGCCGGAACTTTTCAGACCGAGATTAAAACCCTCTCCCGCCACACGACCTATTGGTTTGCCGTTGCGGCGGTGGATCAGGGCGGAAAAATGACCGATGCGGTCACATCGATTTCCGCAGCACCGGTGGATATCATAGCTCCGGAAAACGTCTCCCATATCACCGCCCAATGCTTTGATGACCGGCTCATCCTGAACTGGACCCATTCCGTGAATACGGGCGGGGATCTATCCGGATACAAGATCTATTTTGAGGAGGAGACCGAAGGCGCTCCGGTTCCCGCCGATCAGAGAAGCTTTGAGAAAACCGGACTTACCGCCGCTACCGGCTATCAGTTTAAGGTCACCGCGGTCGATACCGACGGCAATGAGAGCACCGGCGTTCCCTTTACCGGGGTCACATTGCTTGCAAATCCGGAGAATCTCACCGTAACGCCCTTCAGCGGATACGTGAATCTCTCCTTTAGCCCCGTAACACCCGCCGAGTACGTCAAACAGTACCGGATTTACGCCAGTGTCGGACCCTTTGCATCGGTAACGGGAATGACGCCCAAACTGACCACAACCCAAACCACTGCCGCCATCAGTGGGTTAACAAACAACATCCCCTATTATTTTGCCGTTACGACCGAGAACATCTCCGGCGGGGAGCAACAGGAAGTAACCACCGTTACAGCGACTCCGACAGTGGATACGCAGGGGCCGCAGTTAACGAGCGTCACGTTTAACGGCGGGCCGCTCACGGACGGGCAAAATGTGTCCAAATCCGGCTTTGTGGAGGTTTCGGCCACCGATCCCTCCGGAGTGAGCCGGATCGATTTTACCTTCGACGGAGCCCTCATCCGTCAGGATTACAGCTCGCCGTATTCGGGATATCTCGATATCGCCAAAAAACCGGACGGCGGCTATCCTCTCGTGATTTCCGCCTTTGATACGCTGGGCAACAGCCGCCAGGCGAGCTATACCCTCGTGGTGGGACTCGGGGCACCTCTTGCCCCTGCGATCACGAGCCCCGCAAACAATGCCGTTACCAACCGGAAAATCCTTTCCGTCTCCGGTACCTCGGAGAAAAACACCGATGTCGTTCTCTATTTGAACGGCGCCGTTACGGATCGAAGCCAGACCGTTGGCCCCTTGGGGACCTTTAAGATCGATCTTCCCGTGAACGAGGGAGAAAACCGGATTTCAGCAAAGGCCTCCAATCGGGCGGGTGGAAGCCCGATGAGCGAGCAGATTCTCGTGACGGTGGACACCAGCATTCCGGACAGCCCGACGAGCCTGACCGCTACGCCCAAAGAGGCGGGAGCCGTCAAACTCTCCTGGCAGCGGCCGAGAAACACGACCTTTGCCGGGTACAATCTCTACCGAAGCCCCGGCAGTTTTACCACCAAGGCACAAGCACAAAAGATCAACACTACGCTGATCTCGACTGCTGCCTATAACGATCTGCCCTCCAGCGAGGGTGCTTGGTATTACCGGGTAACGGCTCAGGACGAGGCCGGAAACGAAAGCGGGCTTTCGGATGAGGCGGCAGTAACTTCGGATAAGACCATGCCGGCGGCCGTTTCCATTGCCTACTCGCCCCACGGGAAGTTCGATGCGGCCACGGGCCGGATCGCGCCGGGCATGGTCGATGTGACCCTCACCGTCAGCGAACCGTTAAGCGCCGTGCCGTTTTTGACCTTAACCCCGACGGGCGGCATCCCCATGCCCGTTGAGCTGACCAAAATCACCGATACC
>JAZDPP010000036.1:0-62985 GCA_043797445.1 Pseudomonadota bacterium | reverse complement strand
TTCACACATCCTTTCCATCTCGGCCCAGCTAAAAAACCTGGTGGAACCCCTGGAAAAAGTTGCGGGACGCAAATTGGACATGGACGAGTTCAAACAGGCCGTGGCCCTCTCGCGCGAGTGCTCCGATCTTTGGGAAAAGTGCCTGGCGACGGCGGCGGCCAAACCCTCTCCGCTGACTTTTTTTGACGGTACGACCCTGATGGGGCCGGCGGTGGTCGGCCGCGGCACCCAAAAGGCGATCGATACCTACAAGTTGTTGCTCGAAGAGTTACAAGAGCGGGTGGATCAGGGCCTGGGCGCCCTGGTGGAGGGAGAAAAGCATCGCATTTACTGGGACGGTATGCCCGTTTGGGGACGCCTCGGAATGCATTCCAACCTGTTTGCGGGGTTAAACGCCAATGTGATCGCTTCCACTTATTGCAGCAGCTGGATTTTTTCGGCGCTGGATCCGAAAGAACCTTTCGAGAGCATGGCGCGCGCCTACACGGAGCTGTTTATTGTCCGGGATGATCCCTACAAGCAGCAATATATCGCCAACAAGCTGAAATTTTACGATTGCGACGGTATTTTATACCACAATGCCCGGACCTGCCCCAACAACACCAACTGCCTTTATGGTTTGCCGCAACGGCTGGAGGAAAATACCCGGGTTCCCTTCCTTATCATCGACGGGGATTTGAACGATCTGCGCTGTGTTTCAGACGAGCAGACCAAAACCAAAATCGAAGCATTTATCGAACAACTTGAGGAGGCCAAATAATATGTTGAGTTCACTTTTTCGTCCCAAATCCGTAGCGGTCATCGGCGCCTCCAGTAAACCCCTTTCGATCGGCAACCGGGTGATTAAAAACCCGATCGACTTCAAGTTCAAGGGCGCCATTTATCCCATTAACCCGAAAGCAGCCGAAATTTGCGGCTTAAAGGCCTATCCGTCCATTTTGGATGTGCCCGAAAAAGAGGGCATTGACGTGGTTCATCTCGCCATTCCAGCGCCGCTCACGCCCGGGGCCTTCGAGGAATGCGGAAAAATGGGGGTTAAACATGTCATCATCAATTCAGGCGGCTTTTCCGAGACCGGTCCCGAAGGGGCCGCGATTGAAAAAGCCTTTTTAGAGATCGCCCGAAAATACAATATCCGCGTTATGGGACCCAACTGCCAGGGAATCATCAATTCCGATCCCGAGATTCGCGCTTACTGTGATTTCACTTTTACCATGCCGGAGCCGGGATTCATCTCCATTGTGGCGTTAAGCGGCGGAGTTGCCGAAGTGATTCATCAGGAATTCGCGCAGATGGGCGTCGGCACGCGGATTTACGCCTCCAATGGCAATGCCTGCGATGTGACCATCCCTGAAATTATCGAATACTTGGGAGAGGATGAGGGGACGCGGGTCATCGTCACCTATGTGGAGGGCCTGCGGGATCCGGCGCGGTTCATGGCGGTAGTGAAGGACGTGGCGGCCAAAAAACCGGTCCTGGCCATGAAAGCCGGCCGCACCCATGAGGGGGCCAAGGCAGCCGCCTCTCACACCGGGGGACTTGCCAAGGAGGATCTGGCCACCGATTTGATATTTAAAAAAGCAGGCGTATTGACATTCATGGATGAGGGGGAACTGATTCAGGCCGCGGTCGCCTTCGCCTCCCAACCCATCCCCAAAGGTAACCGGGTGGGGATCATCACCAACACCGGGGGGCCGGCGGTGATTGCAACCGATGTGCTGGTGGGAGCCGGGTTGGAACTTCCGCCTCTTTCTGAAAAAACCACCGCCCGGTTAAAAGAGGTCCTGTATGCCGAAGCTTCGGTTCACAACCCCATAGACGTGCTGGCCACCGGAACGGCGGCCCATTATCGGGCATGTATGGACGCCATGATGGATGACGAGAATTTTGACAGCGTCTACATCAATTTCGTGACCCCGTTTTTTGTCGACAACGAAAGCATCGCCCGTGAAATCGTGGCGGTGAGCCAGCAACGAATAAAACCGATCGTCTGCAACCTGATGACAGACCCCAAACAGTGGACAGAGGTCGTGTCGATTTTGCGAACCGGCGGTGTTCCCTGTTTCAATTTGCCGGGAGCGGCCGCCCGGGCCTTGAGCGCTCTGGTGCGATATAATGGCATTCGTAACCGCAAAACCGGCACGGTACCGGTGTACGGTGACGTGGACAAATCCGGGGCCCGGGCGCTATTGGAAGGGGCCCGTGCCGCCGGAAGATCCAACCTGTCAGCGGCCGAGGTGTACGGTATTCTATCCGCCTACAAGATTCCCGTCGCCGATTGGCAGGTGGCGGCCGATGCGGCTTCGGCCGCCGCCGCGGCGGCGCGAATCGGCTATCCGGTAGTAGTCAAAGCCGATGCCCAAACCGTGGTGCACAAAAGCGATATGGGCGGGGTTGCCGTCAATTTGACCGATGAAACGATGCTTCGTGCCGCTGTTCAAAAGATGCAAACCGCTCTGGCAGGGACGAAGGATTTGAAATTCCTGATCCAAAAATTCCAACCCGGTGGTTTGGAAGTAATTATGGGCGCCAAGGCCGAACCGGGCCTGGGGCATCTCATCATGTTCGGGTTGGGAGGAATCTACGTCGAAATCATGAAAGATGTCGTGTTTGACTTAACGCCGGTGACCGATACGGAAGCCCAACAAATGGTTGCCTCTATCAAAGGCGCGGCCTTGCTCAAAGGGGTGCGCGGCCAGGCCGGGGTGGACCAGGCAGCCCTGGTGGACCTCATCGGGCGCCTCTCCCAGCTGGTGACCGACCTGCCGGAGATTCAGGAGATGGACCTGAACCCGGTGATGGCGCTTAGGGACGGCGCTTGTGCCGTGGATGCGCGCATTGCTATTTAGAGAGAAGCTGAATTTAAGGGATACGGCATTTCCTATATACCGTTTATCAGAGGCGGACCGACTCGGTTTTAGAAACCGAGTCGGTCTTTCGAGATGGGCACAAACGGCATTTTAGAAATATTCAAGTATTAAGGGAGTTATAAGGTGAAAAAACGAATTCTTTCAGGAAACGAGGCGGTTGCACTGGGGGCATATCAAGCCGGCGTAAAGATCGCCAGCGCTTATCCGGGCACACCGAGTACGGAGATCCTGCAAAATTTTGCAAAATATGAAGGCGTCTATGCGGAATGGGCACCCAATGAAAAGGTCGCACTCGAAGTGGCCATCGGGTCCGCGATGACCGGCGTTCGCACGCTGTTTACCGCCAAGCATGTGGGGCTTAATGTGGCGGCGGACCCCCTGATGACATTGGCCTACACCGGGATAACGGGGGGGCTGCTCATGGTTTGCGCGGATGATCCGGGCATGCACAGCTCTCAAAATGAGCAGGACAACCGGTATTACGCCCGGTTTGCAAAGATTCCCATGTTGGAGCCCAGTGACAGCCAGGAGGCAAAGGACATGGTCGAAGCGGGGCTGATGCTGTCCGAAAAGTTTGATACGCCCACGATGCTGCATATGACCACTCGCGTTTGTCACTCCAAGGGAATTGTCACGGTCGATGCGGAAAAGAAAGCGGATATACCGCTTGCGCAAGGGTTTAAGCGCGACCTGAAGAAATTTGTCATGATTCCGGCATTTGCCAAATTGAGACATCCCCTGGTTCTGGAAAGAGAAGAGAAATTAAAAGTTGTTTCCGAGACGACACCCTTTAACCGGATCGAATGGGGGGATACCAAAGTTGGTGTCATTACCGGCGGCATCTCGTATCAACATGTAAGGGAGATTCTGCCGGATATTTCCATTCTAAAACTGGGGATGACCTTTCCGTTGCCGGAGAAGCTGATAAGAGCGTTCGCCGCGAAGGTCGATCGGCTCTTTGTCGTGGAAGAGCTTGAGCCGTACATTGAGGATGAGATTCGAATCATGGGGCTGGCTGTGGAAGGAAAGGCGTTCTTTTCCCGGTTGGATGAGATGAGCCCTGAAGCCGTTGCGGCCGGCTTTGCAAAAGCCGGTGTGTTACCATACGATTTGCCGGCGCCGACCCAAAAGGCGCCGGGCGGGGAAATGCCCCGGCCGCCGCTCCTGTGTTCCGGCTGCCCCCACAGAGGGCTCTTTTACGCGCTGAATAAAATGAAAGCCATCGTTCACGGAGATATCGGCTGTTACACGCTCAGCGTTTTACCTCCCCTTCAAAGTATTGATACCACGCTTTGCATGGGGGCGAGTATCAGCATGGCCCATGGCACCGCAAAAGCCATCGCACAGGCGGGGTTGGAAGAGAAACGCCCGGTTTTCGCGGTGATCGGCGATTCCACCTTCTTCCATTCCGGCATCACCAGTCTCATGGATGTCATTTATAATAAAGGCAATGTCAATGTGATTATCCTGGACAACCGCATCACCGGCATGACCGGCGGACAGCAAAACCCCGGTACCGGCCTGACCTTGCAGATGGAAGGAACCTATGCGGTGGATATTCTGGAGCTGGTAAAGGCCATGGGCTGCAAACGTTCCCGGGAGATCGATCCGTTTGATATGGAAGGAACGGTAGCGGCGTTGAAGGATGAAATCGCCTATGAGGGACCGTCTGTTCTGATCACCAAACGCCCCTGTGTTCAGCTGTTTCGTCAGGATCCGAGCCAGATTCTGACCGTCGATACGGAAGCTTGCACCGGCTGCCAACTCTGTCTGAAACTGGGATGCCCTTCCATTTCTCAGGGAGAGGTTATTCCCGACGAGAAAGGGAAAAAGGAGCGCCGCTACGCTTTTATCAACGCGGCGACATGCTACGGATGCACGCTGTGTGAGCAGGTTTGTAAATCGAAGGCCATCGTTCGCGCGTCTAAATAAGCTTGTCCGCAATGACGAATTCAAAAGGAGATAAACAATGACTCGGGAAAAGAAAAAAACGACCAACGTACTGGTCGTTGGTACCGGCGGCCAGGGAGTTATTACGGCAAGCGAAATTTTATCGGATGTGGCGATGTTGAGCGGATATGACACCAAAAAAAGTGAAATCCATGGAATGTCCCAGCGCGGCGGCGTGGTCACCAGCCATGTGCGCTACAGCGATATGGTGGCCTCTCCGATGATTATGGAGGGGGAGGCGGACATCGTCCTTTCCTTTGAACTGGCGGAAACGCTTCGATGGCTCCATTTCTTAAAGCCCGAAGGGCGGGTGATTTCCAGCCTGCAAAGAATCATTCCGCCGGCCGTGTACGCCGGAATGGGAACCTATCCGGAAAATTCGGAAGAGATTATCAAGGAACGGATAAAAAACCCGATTTTTTTGAATGCCTTGTCGCTGGCCGAAGGCCTTGGGAACCCCAAGCTGGTGAACACCCTTCTACTGGGAGTTGTCTCGAACCTGCTGGATCTTCCCATCGACCTGTGGAAAACGGTCATTGCCGGGCGCGTACCACCCAAACTCAAAGACCTCAATCTGGTGGCGTTTGATAAGGGCAGGGAGTTTGAATAGGCATTGGCTATACAACAGGCAAAATATGGCAATGACCATTAATGTCTCGACACCTCACAATGAGGGCATTTCCGGGTTTACCCGAAGTGCGGAGATCTAACATGCTATAGGTTTTTGGTTTTGGAAATCGTGAATAGGCCGGAAACCGTCCAAATCGGAAGAGGAGATCGTTATGAATGACTTCAGGATTGCAGTTGTGGGCGTAGGTGCAACGGGCGCGGTTTTGGCCGCGGCCCTGCTTCATCAAAATTTGGATATCATGCTTGTAGACCCGAGACCGGGTTTGGGAGAAACTCTCAAACGAACCGGGATCCAAATTTCAGGGGAGGTGAACTACAAGGTTTCAGTCCCCAATTTTGTCGATCAAATCGGACTGATGAAATCCTTCAAGCCAAACCTGATATTCCTTTCCACAAAGACCTTTCATTTGCCCCGGGTTCTGGAGGAACTGAAAGGGGTTTTTCAGGACGGAACCAAGATCGTTAGTACCCATAATGGACTCGGCACCGAGGATGTCATCGCCGAAGTGTTTGGCCCTGATGCAGCTTTTCGAATGTCGTTGAATTTTGGTGTTTCCCTGAAAGGGCCGAGTGAAATTGAAATGGCTTTTTTCAATCGCCCGAATCATTTAGGTGGATTAACTGAGGAAAACAAGACGGCGGGCTCAAGAATCGCTGAAGTGCTCACCGCCGGCGGTTTGGATACCGAGTGCGTCGATGACATCAAGTTCTATGTCTGGAAGAAAATGATAATGAAGTGCACCATGGCATCCATCTGCGCGGTGACGGACAGGACAATGAAACAGATCCTCGATTTTCCTCCTACCAGGGAAATTGCAGATAATTGCTTCAAGGAAGTTCTCGCCGTCGCGAAGGCGCAAGGATATGACCTGGGCGAGAATTATCTCCAGACAGCCTTGGGATATCTTGAGAAAGCGGGGGCGCACAAAGATTCCATGTGCTATGACGTCGAACACAAAACGCCAACCGAAATCGATTTCTTGGGCGGAAAGGTTGTCGAATATGCTCGAGAATTAGGGATACCAACCCCCTTCTATATTGCCATGACGAATATGGTGAGGGCAATGGAGGACAGTTACCTGCGCAAGCAGTAATATCATGAATGAGGATGGCGATGAAATGAGTATGAGCAAATGGACAAATGTCGGTACGGTTTTGAAGATGAATGCCCTGAATTTCCCAAAGAAATTGGGGTGGCAGGATTCATCGAAGGAATTCACGTTTGACGGATGGAATGACCGGGCCAACCGTTTTGCAAACGGCCTTGAAGGTTTGGGAGTAGGGTATAAAGACGCTTTTGCCGTCATCTCTTACAACCGGGGGGAGTGGATGGACATCTACGCCGGTTGCGCCAAGGGGGGGCAGGTCGTTGTCCCCGTCATGTTCCGGCTTGCCGGTCCGGAGATAGAATACATTGTCAATCATGCTGAATGTAAAGCGTTTGTTGTTGAGGCGCCGTTTGTGAACCTCATAGACAGCATAAAAGGCAAGCTTTTTATTCCAAAGGATTCATACGTATATATCGGAGATGGGCCGGTGCCCGCAGGATATGTCGGCTACGAAGAATTTCTTGAAAGATCTTCAGCCAGTGAGCCCGGCCACCTGGTGTATGGCGATGATGTTTGGAATATCATGTATACATCGGGAACTACCGGTAAACCGAAAGGCGTCGTACGAACGCATGAGAGCCATATTGCCCATTACGTGTTGAGTAATATCAGTATGGGGGTGCGCACGACGGATAAGGTGATGCTGGTCATGCCGATGTGTCATGTGAATTCCATTCAGTATTCCTTTGCTTACACACTGCTGACCGGGGCGGTATTTATTCATAATGCGGTAAGCTTTGATCCGGAGGAATTGCTGAAAACCATCGACCGCTATCAGATCACCTTTACCTCACTAGTTCCAACCCATTACCAGATGATTCTGGATTTGCCGAGTGACGTTAAGGACCGGTTGGATGTCTCTTCCATTCGGCAACTTCTGATCTCATCCGCTCCCGCGCGCAAGGAGCTTAAACTTGCCATCATGGCGTATTTCAAGAACGCGGAGCTTTGGGAGGCCTACGGAAGTACCGAAGGCGGGTTGGCAACGCTGTTGAGACCGGAAGATCAGCTAAAGAAACTCGGTTCCATTGGAAAAGAGATCTTCGGGATAGACCGGATCAGACTTCTGGATGAAAATCGAAAGGAGGTTCCGGATGGGGACGTCGGCGAATTATTCTACCGGGCGCCGTGTGCCTTTAAAGAGTATTTAAAAGATCCGGAAAAGACGAAGAAAGCATTTGAAGGGCAATGGTTTTCCGCGGGGGATCTGGCAAGACGGGATGAGGATGGCTACTACACTCTCGTTGACCGGAAGGCGAATATGATTATCACCGGCGGCGAAAAC
This sequence comes from Pseudomonadota bacterium, assembly GCA_043797445.1. Taxonomy (GTDB): domain Bacteria; phylum Desulfobacterota; class Desulfobacteria; order Desulfobacterales; family JAFDDL01; genus JAZDPP01. The sequence continues at coordinate 55,141 of JAZDPP010000036.1, read as the reverse complement.
GTTTATCCCTCGGAAGTGGAAACCGCACTTCGGCTTCATAAGGCGGTTAAGGAAGTGGCCGTTATCGGCGTTCCGGATGAAAAATGGGGGGAAGCCATAAAAGCGGTTGTGGTGCTTAATGAGGGGTATGAGGCGGGAGAGGCTTTAGCCGGAGACATCGTCGACGCAATACGAGGCCGAATCGCCGGCTACAAGCGACCCAAGAGCATTGATTTCATAAAAGACGAGGAGATGCCGAGAACTCCCAATGGAAAGATTCGGCACAGGACGCTCAAAACTCGATATGTCGAAGGCACTGACGGCTCAAGATAAGTGGGGAAATGACACTTACTAAATCTTGCGGTTGCCGAGGTGCAGCGAATACTGAATTGCAAAGTTGTTTTTTAAAACTTTGCAATTTCAGTGATTTGAGAATCTATTTAAGGTTTGAGCATTTTAAATAACAGCATCTCGATCATATCCACAACCTTATCTGAAATGGATAAGGAACCGTTTTCGAACAATTTGCTTTTCGGGTTAATTTTTTTCATTATTGGCAAGTGAAATTTCCAATACACAAAAAAGCTCATAAGAATAAAAAAGATTACAAGCGGGTCCGCATCGCCGAAAACTTTCTGCTTTTTCCCGTTATCCAGAATTTTCTTTATGGCTTCAACGTCCTTGGCAATGGCCTCGGGCAGTTCGCTGGGAATATTGTCACCGCCCGAGATCAGTTCTCTTAACAAAATGGCGTGAAGTTCATTGTTTTTATCCGCGATTTCTGCGATGCCCCTGATGACTTTTTTAAAATTATCTTCCGGCGAGCTATCATTATTTATTTTGTCTACGACATATTTTTCGGCATAAACCAACATTTCTTTAAGGACTGAAGCATATAGGGTTTTTTTATCTCCAATATAATAATACATGCCGATCTTGCTCATGCCCGCACGGTCGGCGATTTCATCCGTTCGTGCCCCATCAAACCCCTTTTCGGAAAAAACCGTCTTGGCAACTTGAAGGATATGATTGATTTTATCATTTCTTTTTTCTTTATTAACTTTCCGTGTCATCCATCCTTCCTTTTTGCCAGTTAGGTGGTGTTATCATAACTTAGTTCATATATGGTAAAGATTGTAACGTGTTACCCCACAACAGAAAAATTTATTTTGCGGTATCATCTTTTGAAGTTAGATATTTTAAAATGATGTCTTGGATACCTTCAATCACCCCGTCATTAACGGTCATCCCCGTTTTTTTAATGAGCTGACGTTGACCGCCCGATTTGTGGACATAAGGAATAACAATATTATAGAGTGTCAGATAGCCGAAAATCGACATAAATATTACCAATGGGTTGGTTTCGCGGAAAACCCCTTGAGTTTCGCCCTGTCTGAGAACTTTTTTGCATACATCAATAAGGCCGGAAGTTGCCTTTAAGATGTTGTCGGGCAGATATTTCCCTCCGTGAAGCATTTCCGTTATTACCATGGCGTGAAGGTGCGGCATCTTTGCAATCGAAGCAAGACCTTGAATAAGCTTTTTCATATTGTCCACAGCGGACTGATTGGCTTTGACATCGATTTTAATATACTCATCTCCCTCACGTTGAAGCTGTTTAAAAACTTCGTGGTAGAGCGTTTCCTTATCCCCGGCAAAATAATAAAGATTCCATTTGCTGATTTTAGCCCGTTTTGCAATATCTTCAATACGGGCACCATCGAAACCTTTTTCCGCGAAAACTTCGGTTGCAACATCGATCACATGTTTGATCTTTTCTTTTCTGTAGTTTTGCTTTGAATTAGTAGCCATAAGGCTTTCCTTAATATATGAAATTAGAGAATATCGGCTGCCTTAAGTTTCTGAATACAGCCATTCAGACTGTCTCATATTTAAAACAGCGCTCTCATTTTTTATCTTCCGATAAAAACCAATTATAAACTTAACACTCTATTCTTTTTTTGTTCATATTGTCAACAAAATGGCCGTATGCGGCTTCGAAAGTTGCCGTAATAATTCCGACCAGCATTTTCGATGAATTCTGTGGGGCCGAAATCATGGGCGATATGGGATACAGTATGCATTACGCTATCAATATCCGGGCATCGACGACGTAGAGAGTGTCCGCCGTGCCCTTGATCGGATTGAGATCTATTTCCCGAATTTGGGGGCAATCCGTTACCAGCCTGCTTAGGCGTACCAAATATTCCACAAGGATATCGACGGATAAGCCTTGCTGACCGCGAACACCCCCAAGAAGCGGAAATGAGCGAATACCTTGAACCATTTCCAATGCTTCGGCATTAGACAGCGGCGCAAGGGCAAAGGTGACGTCCTTTAGCACTTCGGTGTGGATTCCACCCAGTCCGAACATAATGAGATGCCCGAATCCCTCTTCGTGGACGGCTCCGAGAATCACTTCCGTACCCGTCACCATTCTTTGAGCAAGAACGCCGGATACTCCGGGAAATCTAATTAATTCCCACCAAGCATTTGTTGCTTCCGCAGGGGAATGGATTCCCACTTTAACGCCCCCCATATCGCTTTTGTGGAGCGGGCCGATGACCTTCATCACAAGCGGAAAATCCAGGTGGCGGCAGGCATCTTCAATTCCGGATTCGGAATAAATTTCAACCTGCAGGGGTAACAGAAAACCGGCGGCGCTCAAAACCGTTTTGACCGCTTCGGGATTCAGCCAGGTTTCGGCTTTGAGCATGGTTTCGGAGATGGTTTTTAAATCGTAACGATCTGTCGGACCCGATGGCTCGGAAAGGGAGGGGCGACGGATGATTTTACCCAATGCCTGTGCTACCGCCGTTTCATCGGGAAAATAAACTTTTCCGGAATCGACGACCTTTTTTAGGATATCGGCGCAAGTGCTTACGGAGCTGAGTACTGGAATTACCGGAACACAAGAGCTGTCCATCGCCGTCATCACTTCCTGATAAATCGACCAATTGTCGGACATGCCCGAGTTGCCCACAATAAATACCACTGCATCGAGATTATCCCTTTCCGACTCGGAAAGAAGATTGAATATCTCCCGCACTTGCTTGGCGTTACGAGTCGGCAGGCAGTCAATGGGGTTTTCCGCGGAGGCTTCGGGGGGCAAGATTTCCAAGAGACGTTGTTGAGTGGACGTTTTCAGGGTGGGCAATACCAGTCCCTGACGGCTCAATTCATCACAAATCATCACGCCGGGCCCTCCCGCGTCGGTTATCACGCAGATGCGATTGCCCTGAATCGGGCCACCTGCAGCCGATAATACACCTGCCACGGTGATGAGATCTCTCCTGTTGCTTACCCGGATGATGCCGGCTTTGTCAAAAAGAGCTTGGACCGCGTTGTCCGGTCTGGCAATGGCGCCGGTGTGGCTCGCCGCGGCCTTGGCTCCCGCTTCCGAAACTCCCGATTTAATGCCAACGAGAGTGCATCCTTTTCGGTAAAGACTGCGTGCATGAAACAGCAGCTTTTCGGGTTTTTTTATCAACTCCACATAGAGAAGAATAATTTTAGCACTTTGCGGGCCATGGTTTTCATCCATCAGGGCTAAAATGTCTTCCACGCCCATTTGTATTGAGTTCCCCAAATTAACAACGTTGCTGAACACGAGCCCGCGACCGTTCGCCAGTTCCATCACAAAATCCACGGTTGCTCCGGATCCACTGATAAAATCAATAGCACCCGGCCGGACCCGCGGAATGATACCGGCAAATTTCCCCGAATAAACAGGGGTCAGAAAGCCTGAACAGTTCGGGCCGATAATGGTCATTCCAGCCGCATCCGCGTTCCCGAGCATTTCCAGCTCCAGCTTCCGGCCCTCTTCGCCTTTTTCACCGAAACCCGCGGTCATGATCATGGCCGCTTTGGTATTTTTGTCGGCAAGCGCCTTTAGCGTCCGCAATACAGCTGAAGCAGGGATGATAATCAGCGCCAAATCGGGTCCAGCGGGCAGATTCTCCACGGATTGAAACGTTGGCAGGTTCATTATCGAGCTATCTTTTTGATTGATCGCCCACAGGAGCCCTTTGTATCCATTTTCCGTTATGTTCTTTATGACTCTTCCACCTGGCTTCAATGGGTCATTGCTGGCACCGATGACCGCGATGCTTTCAGGATGAAATAGGTTCTTATAAATTTCCTTTGATGTTTGAATCATGTGGCGGATTTCCCAGTAAAAAATTAAACGAAGCTATTTTCGCAGACTTTTTTTACCTGTAAGCGCGAGAGAGGACACTTCAATTATTTTAACATCTCCAAATGTGAATTTTAAATATACTATTTGGTATAACAATAAAGCATAACCTTTCCGAATATTGCCTGACTTTCTTCCTTTGTCAAGTCAATGTTACATTAGTTTGCGCATTTTCAGCAGGTTGATTATATCGGCGGTCGAATTGTCCGGTTTGCGAGCGCTGATACGATCGCATGGGAAACCGATATCTATTTTCTCAAATCGATTTTTTAAAACTTGGCTTAAAGGGGATTTGGCCATAATGAGAGTATGGAACAGATTCATAATTTATGAATTAATGAAAATAGTTAACCGCAATTACCCGCAAGTTTCGCGCGAGGGCAAATTAAGTGCCAAACAAGAATTTATAATTGTTCGAGAAACGCAACAAATTTTCTTGACAATTAAAATAAAAATAAACTAATGTCATTCATCCTACACGTGTTGTTATACCTGATTGTATATTTTTAAGCAGGGCGCATTCTCGTCGATAACCGGGTCTTTGGAAATCAATTTCCCGTTGAAGACGCTCTCATAAATCATCTGCTGAAGGGTAGTAGTAAAATAACCCTGATGCATTTTGTTTGATCTGCTTATGATTAAATAATGGAAATCTGGAAAAATAAGAACAGTGTTCCATTAATGATGGACTGCAACGCTTCAGTATTGGATTCGTAATATATCAATATTTTTTAGCTCTCCCCAGCATAATACTATTAAATCGAGTTACCCAAAAGGAGGAAAAAATAATGCCGAACCAAGATTCAGGATGCTGTGCAAAGAAATTGGAGGGTAAGGTCGCGATAATTACCGGCTCGTCCAGAGGCATGGGAAGAGCCTCGGCTTTGCTTTTCGGACAACATGGGGCAAGCGTGGTCGTAAACTACCACAGCGACAAGCAGTCGGCGGATCAGGTTGTGGAAGAAATAAAAAAAATGGGAAGCCGGGCTATTGCCGTGAAGGCCGATATCGGAAATCTGAAAGACCTTCCGACGCTCGTAAATGCATGTCTCCAGGAGTACGGGAAAATAGATATCCTTTATCATAATGCGGCAATTCACTATGTCTGTCCCGAACTTGAAGATGTTACGGAAGAAGTTTGGGACATGACCTATAACAGTGTTATCAAAGGACCCTTTTTTCTGACCAAACTCGTTATTCCCCATATGCAAAAGCAGGGGGGCGGTTGCATTATTTTTACCTCAACGAGCTCCGCGGGTGTTTCTACTCCGGTCGATCCTCACTACATGACGGCAAAGAATGCCGTAAACGCTTTATATAAAATATTGGCCGGATGGTTGGGTCCTGAAATCCGTGTAAATTGCATTGTTCCGGGTTTCGTGAAAACGGATATGTTCCGGCATCACCCGCCGGAGGTCTGGGAGGCCTTTGCCAACTCGCTTCCAATGGCAAGGTTGGCGACACCCATGGACGTAGCGAAGGCAGCGCTGTTTTTAGCTTCTTCGGATTCCGAGTATATTACTGCCGTCAATATACCCGTAGACGGTGGAAGGTCGTCGGCGGTACCGAGGAGACTGATTCTGAATAGTGTTAAGGCAATGAAACCGGGCTTAACCAAGTATGAAAAGAAAGATTACGGGCAAGAGCAGATCAAACAGATGGATGTGGGGCTATAGAAAGAACGTAGTGGCTGAATGTTGACTCCTGGGTAACTGCAATAAATTAAAAAAAACCTCAAAAAGGGAGCAAAAAAAAATGACACTTGGACTGATGGCTTCGGATGTCGAACAACGAATCGATTTTGAGGCGATGCGAACGTATAAATTGGAAAGGGTAAAAAAGCAGCTCGAAGAAAAAAATCTTGGGGCGATAGTGTGTTTTGATCCTGATAATGCGCGATATGTATCTTCAACGACGCTTTGCGAGTGGAACCGGGACAAATTCATACGGTTTTGTGTCATGCCAAGGGGGGGGAGCCCGGTAATTTTTGAGCTGGGTTCCGCCGGAGCGGTAAAAAAACAGCTGTGCCCGTGGATTAAACCCGAAAATGTCCGTCCGGGAATCGGTTGGCTCAGAGGATGCAGCAGTCCGGCTGGAACAGCGGTGATGCTGAAAAATTGCGTCGCAAGCATAAAAACCGTTCTCGAAGAAAATAAAGTTCTAGACATGCCGCTGGGAATCGATATCTGTGACATGTACATTCTGGAAGCACTGAAAGCGGCCGGAATAAAAGTGGCAAACGGATGGGATGCACTGTGGGACGCCCGTGTCATAAAATGCAAAGAAGAACTTCAGATCATCGAAACCTCTGCCTCCCTCGTGGACGGATGCTGGGAACATGTGGTGGACATGATTCGCCCCGGAGTACGGGAAAATGAAATTGTGGGGCAAATTTACGGCTGGCTGCTTTCAAGAGGCGCCGATCGGTTAACGGGAACCAATTGCGTTTCCGGATCGCGTTCGAACCCACATCCGCATGATTTTTCTGATCGCTATATTCGACCCGGGGATATGGTCTTTATCGACATCATGTCCCATTATCTCGGTTACGGAACCTGCTACTACCGGACATTCGTGACAACTCGGGCCACGCAAAAACAAAAAGACCTCTACAAAAAAGCGTATGAGTGGCTTCAGGCGGCCATCGATGTCGTCCGGCCGGGAATTACTACCGCTGATATTGCCAAACAATGGCCGACGGCCGAGGAAATGGGATATCCAAGCGAAATAGCCGCCGCCGGACTCTGCGTCGGGCATGGTATCGGGCTAAGCATACACGAAAAACCGCAGATTTCGAGACTTTTTTCTCTGAATGATCCCATGAATATTGAAGCCGGCATGCATTTCGCGCTGGAAACATTTGCCGGCGAAGGCGACGATGGCGCCAGGATCGAGTCTCAAATTATCGTCACCGAGACCGGTCACAAGGTTATTACCCAATGGCCCTGCGAAGAACTGATGGTTTGCGCGGCAAGATAAAGATGTCGAAAAAGGGATTGTTTTTACTTAAACTGAAAATTCGGGAAGAGAAAACGCCGGCTATCCGGCTAAATCGGTTTTCCATAAATAATTCTCCGGGTGCAGGAGAGTGTATTGGGCACCCGGAGAATTTGTTGCAAGGGGTAAGCACATGAAAAAACTCAGCCGTGATCAGCTTTTGACGCTGTACAGAAATCTTGTGAGGACGCGCAAGTATGATGAGCTGAATATCAAGATGGCGACAGAAGGAAAACTATTAACTTTTTATCATAGTTGTCAGGGGCATGAAGCGATCGGCATCGGGGCTTGCACGTTTCTTCGCCAGGATGACTATATCTATCCCCATCTTCGTGGTCATGGACTTCCATACTGTATCGGAAAGGGTATCGACCCGCGACAGAGCATCGCGGAGCATCTTGGAAGAGCCACCGGCTGGGGAGGTGGGATAACCGGCGTGCATGTGTCGGACCCGGATCATGGGATACTCAGCCAGGGGGGGACGATTGGATCATCATTTTCCTTGTCCGTGGGGTTTGCGCTGGCAGCCAAAAAAAGAGGAATAGGCCAGGTCACCGTGTGTTTTGCCGGAGACGGATCAGTTCAACGGGGCCAGGCGCATGAGGCCATGAACCTTGCCGCCTGCTGGAAGTTACCGGTAATATGGGTGATTGAGAATAATCTGATGGCCTGGTTTACTCCCGGATGCGACACCTGCCCCCTCGAAAACATTGCCGATATGGCGCAATCATACAAAATGCCGGGGGTAGTGGTGGATGGTATGGATGTCCTGGCGGTTCATGATGCGGTGGAAACGGCGGTGCTGCGGGCGAGAAACGGCGAAGGGCCTTCGCTTATCGAATGCAAAACGTATAGATTCCGCCCTCATTCAGAAGGCAGACCGGATGTCAGCCATTGTGCACCAAGATGCAAGGAAGAGATAGCAAAATGGAAAGAGAGAGATCCGATCAAGCTATTTATGGAGAACCTGCTCAAAAAGAATGTGCTCACAAATGAGCTGGTGGATGAGATCAATCAGGAATATGACACTGAAATTAAAGAGGCTGAGAAATGGGCGCTTGAGAGCCCGTATCCGGATCCTGCCATACTGAGTCAGCTGGTTTATGCCAAATAGAACGGGAGGGGGGCAATGAGAGAATTAATGTACTGGCAGGCCATTTCCGAAGCAATTTCCGAGGAGATGGAGAGGGACGAAACGGTCTTTGTTATCGGTGAAAATGTTCAGGAGGGTCCGTTTAATGCCACGAAAGGACTCGTCCAGAAGTTCGGTCCGGATCGGGTGATGGATGCGCCGCTGAGTGAGCTTGCAATTTGCGGCGCCACCGTGGGGGCCGCCGCGGCGGGTTATCGTCCCGTATGTGATCTTAATTTCGCCGATTTTGTTTACTGTGGCGCGGATGAAATATTGCTGAAAGCAGCCCAACAGCATTTCGCTCAAGCCGGTCGCGTAAATGCGCCCTGTGTATTTTTAGGAGTCGCCGGTGGTGGATTTGGGACCGGTCCGGAACACTCCCATATTCCTTCGGCCATGGTGCTGCATAATCCCGGCCTCAAGCTTGTGCTGCCAAGCACGCCTTATGATGCAAAAGGGCTGATGAAATCCGCCATTCGGGATAACAACCCGGTGCTCTATTTTTTCCATAAGAAGATGATGGGAATGAAGCAGGATGTACCTAAAGAAGAATATCTGATTCCGCTTGGAAAGGCTGATATCAAAAGGGAAGGCTCGGATATAACGGTGGTGGCCACCTCTTATATGGTGCATCTGGCATTGGAGGCGGCACAAAAGCTGTCGGATAGATTCAGCGTGGAGGTCATTGATCCGAGGTCGTTGGAGCCGTTGGATATGGATATGATTATCGCATCCATCCAAAAGACTAACCATGTAGTGGTGGTGGACGAGGACACGGAAAGATGCGGCGTTGCCGCGGAAATCGGTCAGCAAATAATGGAAAAGGCATTCGATTACCTGGATGCCCCGGTGACAAGAGTGTGTTCCGCCAATATGCCGGTCGCAGGAGCGGCGATGGAGAAATATTGTATACCAAGGGTCGATCAGGTTATCGCCGCCATCGAATCCGTATTGTCTTGATGAAGCGAGAAGCCGTCATAAAACCAAAGGACTGATGGCGCCTGACCACTACTACCGTTTAGCATGAGAGAGGGCAAAAAATTGGTTCAAGAAATTTTTATTCCAAAGTTGGGAATGACCATGGAAGAGGCGACCATTGCCGAATGGCGCTTCGAAGAGGGGGCATGGGTTGAGCATGATGAGGTCGTGCTGGTAATAGATACGGAAAAAGTCGCGCACGAGATGGAGGCGGCGGTTTCGGGTTTTTTAGTCATTATCGGGGAGCGCGGAAAGGTGTATCCCTGCGGGACGGTTGTGGGGCTGCTTGCGGAAACAAAGGCGGCGTATGATGTCGCCCGAACAGAGGATCGCGGCATAGAGGTAAGAAAAGAGAAAACCGATATGGCGGAAGGTCCGGACGATCCACCCGAATTGCAACCCGGCGATTCAACAACGGAGGAAAAGGGAAGAATATTCATCACTCCCCTGGCGCGGCGTATCGCGGAGAACAACCGAATCGATATTTCCCGGATCACCGGAACCGGTCCGAACGGGCGGATCAAAAAGCGGGATATCGAGAGAGCCCTTTCCGAGGAGAAGACGGTCAAGGTCGTATCCAGGACCGAGCGGGTTGTCACCGCCGCGGCGGCGGAGCCGAATACTTATGATGGCAAGCGGGTCAAGGAATCGATTCCGGTTACCGGAATGCGAAAAGTCATTGCCGAGCACACGCATTATAGTCTTTCGGTATCCGCTCAGGTCACGGTCATGACCGAAATCGAAATGACAGAAATAATAAAGCTCCGATCCCTACTCAATGAGAAGGTGGAGACCATCGGGAGCAGAATATCTTATACGGACATCTTCATTTTTGCCGTTGCGAAGGCAGTCAAGGTAGCGCCATTGATGAATTCAAGCCTGATCGGCAATGAAATAAAGATCTGGGAAGACATCAACATCGGCTTTGCGACCTCACTTAGTATCGGAGAGAATCAAAGCGGATTGGTAGTGCCGGTTGTTAAAAATGCCGATCGGCTGGGCCTTGCAGAGATATGCAAGGCCAGAATCGAGCTGATGAATAAGGCAAAGGAAGGAAAACTCTCCACTGATGATATGGCGGGCGGGACTTTCAGTATCACCAATACGAGTATGTTTACTCCCGGTTGGCATATCCAAACGCCGATTATCAATCAGCCGCAATCCGCAATTCTGGGAACTTCAGCGACGGTAGAACGGCCGGTTGTAAAGGAAGGTCAAATTGTTATCAGGCCTATCATGCCGATTTCGTTAACGTTTGACCATCGTGTGCTGGATGGTATTCAGCCCAGCAGATTCATCGCAAAGTTTAAAGAGATGATTGAAGAGCCGTATTCGATGCTGCTTTGATTCATATCGGAGAGAGCGTGTCCATTCTTATCTTACTATTAATAGGTCTTACGAATAAAGCAATAAGAGGTCATTATGCACCCACCTAATAAATGGAACAAGTATCTCAAGTATATTCTTATATTTTTCATGGTTTCTTTCTTGTCCCTATTTTGTTGGAAATCAGCAAAAGCGGATCAATGCTATATCGTAAAAATAAGCGAAGAGGTCAAGGCGGATAACAGCCAAATTTGGCTTTATCCGGAAAAAATGACTATTTCCAAGGGGAATTGCATTGTGTGGGTGAATTTTACTGAAAAATACAAGGTCAGTATCACCTTTCAGGGGAGCGGACAGTCCTGCATACGAGCAACTGAAATGAATTCCGGGTTCATGGCGCTTGAAAATTGTTTTTTTACCGATTTTTTAAACCGCGGACAAACGGTCAGTCTTCTTTTCAAAGAGGCCGGTATATTTAAATATCAATTGGAAATACCGACAAAAGAAAAAGATAACAGCTGGGGGTACAGAGGGAAAATCGTGCGAGAAGGCGTTGTCGTTGTAGAATGAACTTTGAAAAAGCAAACGGTGAGCTGAACAAGGAAAGGGGGGGTGATAATTTGCTTAACAATTGCTGGTTGAGAAAATCGGCAAAAGACAGGTTGAATTGTTAGGGGCAAGACAACTTTTAGATGTAATTCTTTTGGCTGGGGGAGGAGCTATGGAGATGAAGGAAGTGGGGTACGGTTTGATGCAGCATGGAAAACGGCGATCCATGATCGGGTCCACGATCAATTATATGCTTATGCCACTTTTTTTTATGGCGGTAAGTGTATTACCCGTGAATGCAATTGAAATTTATAAGGATTCGGATACGAAGGTTCAATGGGACAATACGATCAAATACAGCGCCGGCTATCGTGTATCGGATCAGGAACACGGCTTGATTGACGATCCCAATACCGATGACGGGGACAGAAACTTTGATCCCGGACTGACATCCAATAGATTGGATTTGTTGTCCGAGATGGACATCACTTATCGCGATTTTGGATTCCGCGTTTCCGGTGCCGGATGGGTAGATTCTGTTTACCTCTCGGATAATGATAACGATTCTCCCGGCACGTTCAACGGGAAAGGCAAGCACGATGAATTCGCTGACGACACGGAAGAGCTCAACGGGCTAAAAGGCGAACTGTTAGATGCGTTTATTTTCGGGAAAGGAAAACTGGGGAGCCTTCCGGCGAGTTTCCGGGCCGGAAGGCATACCCTGTTGTGGGGAGAAACACTGTATTTTGCTTCCAATGGTATTGCCTATGCACAGGCGCCGCTCGATATCACCAAAGCATTAGGAGTCCCTGGAACTCAAGCCAAAGAGCTTTTCATGCCGGTCGGGCAGTTTTCCGGCCAGGTTCAGTTGGTTAAAAATCTGACCCTGGCGGCGTATTGGCAATTTGAATGGCGCAGAAGCCGCATGCCGGCCGCCGGCAGTTATTTCAGCGATGCGGACTTGATCGATGCGGGCGGAGAGAGCCTTCTTACCCCACCACCAGCCATGGGCGGCCTCGGCATTCTGGGTAGGGGCGATGATTTGGGAGGGGGAGATTCTACCAGCGAATTCGGAGAGGGAAATTCTGACCAGTACGGTGTGGCATTGCGCTTTCGCGCAGAGGTAATAGATGCGGATATCGGGCTCTATTACCTGCATTACAATGAAAAATCGACTTATTGGAATTATATCGATCCGGTAGCCGGCAAGTATTTTATGGTGTTTCCTGAAGATATTCATATGGTGGGGGTCAGTATTGGAACTCAGATTGGGCCGGTCAATGTGTCCGGGGAGATCAGCGAACGATTTGACACGCCGTTGGTCAGCAATACAGCATTGGTCACCAAAGTGCCTGTCCCGCTTCCTTTTTATAGGCCGGGCGACAACGATGATCACGCCTTATACGCAACCGGCAACAGTTTTCATGCCAATTTGTCAGCAATTTATCTTTTGAACGGGAGCCTCCTTTGGCAGGGGGGTAACTTCGTCGGAGAAGTAGGTTATACTTATCTGAGCAGCATTGATAAAAATCCGCTGACCTTCGCAAATCAAGCCAATCCAGGCGAGCGGGCTTTCGATTCCACGCGGGACGATTATGCCCTGGGATTCAGATTTGTATTTGAGCCTGCTTACTATCAGGTGTTTTCGGGTATCGATATCATGGTGCCTATCGGGCTAGGCTACAGTCCAAAAGGCCGTTCACCCGTGGATCTTAAATTCAACGGTGGTGGTGCGGATCAAGGCGGTGACATCAGCATCGGGTTAAATATCGATTATTTGACGGTATGGAAGTTCGGTCTCAAGTATACGAATTATTTTGGAAGTGATGACACTCAGCACTTGGGAGACCGGGATTTTATATCTTTTTCAGCACAGAGGTCGTTTTAACCTAAAGGAGATGAAAATATGAGAAAAAATACCGCCATAATTACCATAGTGTTTTTTTCTGTTTTTATGTTACTTCAGGCGGGGTTTGCCGAAGTATCCGAGCAGGAAGCCGCTAAGTTGAAAAGCACCCTTACCCCGTTAGGCGCTGAAAAGGCGGGTAACAAGGAAGGAACGATTCCCGCCTGGGAGGGAGGTTACACCACGGTGCCGCCGGGTTATAAGTCAGGCGATGTTCGCCCGGATCCTTTCGAAAAAGAAAAGCCGCTGTATTCCATTACCGCCAAAAATATGGATCAATATGCCGAAAAGCTTGCCGAAGGGGCAAAGGATCTGCTCAAAAAGCATTCCACCTTTAGAATAGATGTCTATCCCGCACACCGTACTGCGGCGGCGCCTCAGTGTGTGTATGACGGTACGTTCAAAAATGCTACCCGCGCCAAGACCACGGAAAATGGATTGAGCTTCGAAGGGGCTTACAACGGCATTCCTTTCCCGATTCCAAAGAACGGTAATGAGGCCATGTGGAATCATGTTCTCGCCTGGAGAGGGGTCGCGCTTTTTATCCCTTTCAGGAATTATCTGGTAACGACCGGCGGTAAGGCGGTGTTGACCGCTGAGGCGGAGGACAACGAACAATACCCGAATTATCAATGCGATGTTCCTATTGAGCAGTGGAATAAAAAAACATGGTATTTTCGTCAGATTCAAACGGCTCCAGCCTTCAAGTCGGGTGAAACCATTCTGGCTCAAGATGATTGGACCCAAGGGGGGAGACAGAACTGGCAATATCTCACCGGGCAACGCCGCGTGCGCCGGGCGCCGTCTATTTCTTACGATACGCCCGATTTCGTGAACTCCGGTCATAATTACTTCGATGAAGTTTTTGTCTTTAACGGTATGCTGGATCGTTACGACTGGAAAATAGTTGGAAAGCAGGAAATGATCATCCCCTACAACTGCAACTCGTTTTTTCATAAAAAAGACAACGAAGTAATGGGAGAAAAGCATTTGAACTCCGATTATCTTCGATGGGAGCTTCACCGGGTTTGGGTGGTGGAGGCAACGCTGGCTTCGGGCAAGCGGCATGCTGTCCCGAAGCGGCGATTTTACCTTGACGAGGATACCTGGAAAGCGGTTATGTGTGATGGTTGGGATGGACAGAATCAGTTGTGGCGATTTATCATGACGGTTCCCCTTCTTGCAATGGAAGTGCCAGCCGTCAGCACTTTTACTCAGGCGGTTTATAACTTGCAGACCGGTGCTTATGGTGTGAATATCTTGTTCAATGAAATGCCAAAGCAGATGGAGGCGGTGCCTCCCCGTCCGGACAGTTTTTTTACCCCTGATGCCCTCGCTGGCAGCGGCGTGCGGTAGCCGGCCATTTCGATACGTCGATTCTAAAAGATATTCCCTCGCCCTATTGAGAAAAGGGCGAGGGAAAATAGACAATTACCCTAACCTCGATAAACGTAACGTTAAGCACCCGCGGTTGCGAATCTCAGAAGAAACCGGCCAACGGCCAGTGGTTCTTCTGACTCCAGAATACTTTCGAAATTATTTCAAACCCTCCGGGAAGGATAGAATGATGGAAATGTCTTTGCGAAGACAGTGTGCAACGGCTTTGATAGGTTTGGCGATAATGCTGGCAAATCCTTCAGCGCTACTTGCGGAAAGCGGGTTAAATCCGCTGCAACGGCCGGCCATGAAATCAAAGTTGGCGGAGAGGTCTGTACTGCTTTCCATTGTAGCGGCCGGTAAACGGCTCGTGGCAGTGGGCGAGAGAGGTATCATCCTGCTTTCGGATGATAACGGGGCATCATGGCGGCAGGTTGATGTCCCCGTCAGTGTGACGCTCACAGCAGTTCGTTTTGCATCCGATCAGAAGGGGTGGGCGTTGGGGCATTCCGGGGTAGTTCTCCATTCGGAAAATGGGGGAGAGACCTGGGAAAAACAGCTTGACGGCGGAAAAGCCGCCGCGTTGATCCTCGAAGCGACAAAAACTAAGGCGCAATCCGGCCGGTATGCGGAAAATGAAGTGAACCAAAAACTTAATAGCGCCCAGCAGTACGTGGATGATGGCACCGATAAACCTTTTTTGGACATCTATTGCGAAAATGAACAAAAGGTTTCGATCATCGGCGCATACAATCTGATCTTTCAGACGGAAAACGGCGGAGTGTCCTGGCATCCCCGACTGGATCATGTTGATAACCCGAAAGGCATGCATTTATACGGCATTCAAGCGCTTGGGGAGGATCTTTTTATTGCGGGAGAACAGGGACATTTTTTCCGTTCCGAAGATCATGGAAAAACCTTCAGCGCGCTTTCAACTCCCTACGAGGGGAGCTATTTCGGTTTGCTGCCTTTTGATGATCGCGAGCTCATTATTTTCGGTCTCAGGGGCAATGTATTCAAGTCCGCGGACAGGGGGATGACGTGGCGCAAGATCGACTTAGAGACCTCGGTTTCCATCACCGCGGCTGCAAAACTGCGAGACGGTGCTTTGGCGCTGACCACGCTCTCCGGTGATGTCCTCATGAGCAGCGATAAGGGTGTAACCTTCGGTAAATTGAAAACCGGTCCGTCTTTTCCGCTGACCGGCCTCACTCAAGCGGAAAATGGCAGCCTGGTACTGGTTGGCGCGCGCGGTATTAAGGTGATTTCCGGCGCCCTGGAATTAGCGAAAGCGTCAGAGAAATCGGATGGAGAACAAAATGAAAAATGACAATGCCTTTGAACCGCAACCCATCGTAGGACGGGCGGAAGATTTCGACATTCATTCGGGAAATGGGTTGGAGCGCTTGCTTTTCAACAATCGGATCGCCATTGTCGCTGCCTGCATCATTATCACCGTCGTGCTGGGTTTTTATTCCACCCAATTGCGCCTTAATGCCAGCTTCGAGAGAATGATTCCGACGAAGCACCCCTATATCGCAAATTATTTTGAGAATAAAAATGAACTGCCCGGTCTTGGCAATTCCATTCGAATCGCAGTGGAAACCGTGCATGGCACCATTTTTGATGCGATCTATCTTGAAATGCTTCGAAAGATCAATGACGACGCTTTTTTTATTCCGGGGGTGGATCGCAGTGCGATGAAATCCCTGTGGACACCGGCAACACGGTGGGCCGAAGTTACCGAGGACGGCTTGACCGGTGGGCCGGTCATGCCCGACACCTACGATGGATCTTCCGGCAGTGTGGAACAGGTGCGGGCCAATGTCGAAAAATCCGGCACGATCGGGCAATTGGTGGCTGCCAATTACCGTTCCAGCATGATTATTTTGCCGATGCTCGATATCGATCCGCAGACCGGAAAGCCCCTCGATTACCAAAAACTCTCCCACAATCTTGAAAAACTTCGCAATACCTACCAGGGTGACAACATAAAGTTGCATATCACCGGATTTGCCAAGGTTGCCGGTGATCTCATGGACGGCCTGGAACATGTTCTGACATTCTTTGCTATTGCCATTCTGATTGCGACGATTCTGGTCTTCTGGTTTACCCGCTGCATGCGAAGCACTTTTCTGGTGGTGATCTCCTCGCTTCTGGGCGTGCTATGGATGTTGGGAATTGTCAGACTACTCGGATTTGAAATCGATCCGTATTCGATGCTTGTTCCCTTTCTCATCTTTTCCATCGGCATGAGTCATGGTGCACAAAAAATGAACGGTATCATGCAGGATATCGGGCGTGGGACCCACCGGTTAGTTGCCGCCCGGTATACGTTTCGAAGACTCTTTATGGCCGGAATGACGGCGCTCGTATCCGACGCGGTGGGCTTCGCCGTTTTGATGATCATTCAAATCGGGGTTATTCAGCAATTGGCTTTGATGGCGAGCATCGGCGTTGCGGTGCTCATTTTTACCAATCTGGTGCTGCTGCCCATTTTGCTGAGTTTTACGGGGGTAAATCAAAAGGCCGCTCTGCGAAGCCTTGCGGCGGAAAAAGCTGCCTTTTCCGAGGTGCAAAGGCACTGGCTATGGCGGTTCCTGGATCTTTTCACGCACCGGAAATGGGCGGTCCTGATCGTTGTGATCAGTATCCTTCTTGGGACAATGAGCTATGTTGTGCGGGCTAATTTACAAATCGGTGATCTGGATGCCGGCGCACCGGAACTTCGTCCCGATTCGCGCTATAACCTGGATAACGCGTTTGTCGTCGCCAATTATGCTTCGAGCAGCGATGTGCTGGTGGTGATGGTCAAAACACCGGAAAATATGTGCGGCCAATACGATACCCTCGTTAAAGTCGATGCGCTGGAGTGGGAGCTTCAGCAGGTGCCGGGAGTCGAATCGACCAGCTCGATGGCAGGATTGAGCAAACAGGCAACCGTCGGAATGAACGAAGGCTCCATGAAATGGTATGAAATCCTCAACAACCAGAATGTGCTGAACGCCGTTACGGTCCGGGCGCCGCGGGATCTTTTTAATCAAAACTGCAACATGCTGTCGTTATTTGTATTTTTAAAAGATCACAAGGCCAATACGCTTACCTCCGTGCTCAACCAGGTCGAGAAGTTTGCAAAGGAGAACAATAGCGAGGAGGCCAAATTCCTCCTGGCAGCCGGGAATGCCGGAATCGAGGCAGCAACCAATATCGTCGTCAAGGACTCGATGGCAACGATGCTCTACTGGGTATATGGCGCCGTAATTGTTCTTTGCTATATGACGTTTCGTTCATGGCTGGCGGTATTGGCCGCCATCATTCCACTCGTTCTCACCTCGTTTCTCTGCGAAACACTGATGGTCTGGATGGGAATCGGCGTCAAAGTGGCCACGCTTCCGGTCATTGCGCTGGGGGTGGGAATCGGTATCGATTACGCGCTCTATTTGTTGACGGTCGTTTTGGCACGGATGCGGGAGGGGATGACTCTCTCGGAAGCCTACTTTCACGGTCTTCTTTTTACCGGCAAGGTTGTCATTCTGATTGGCGTGACCCTTTCGATAGGCGTTGCGACCTGGGCTTTTTCACCCATTAAATTTCAGGCGGACATGGGACTCCTTCTATCTTTCATGTTTTTCTGGAATATGGTGGGGGCGCTTATCTTTTTACCGGCGTACGCGAGGTTTTTACTGGTAAGAGGGAAAGGTGCCAAGAAATGAGATGCCTCGGCCGATTTCGTTGCGACCGGGAGTGAATACCAAATGTTGCGATGCACATTACGGAGGCAAGGAAATGAAATCGCGCTGGCGCATCAGTCTGAAAAAAAAATTATTCGGTTTTGTCGGAATGGCCTCTCTGCTGATGTTGGCGGTCATCGGGTTGGGAGTATTTACGTATTCCAACATAGAGACCGCCAATTTCATGAAAGATGATGTTCATCGAATCATTAAAAACGCGCTGGATATTCGGGTGGCGGAAAAAACTTATCTGCAGTTTCAGACTCCCGAGTTAAAGGAAAATTTCGATAAAAAAGTAAATGACATCATAGTTGAAATCGAAGCCCAAAAAAAGGAAATCCTCAATAAGGAATGGCAGGAAAAACTATTATCGATAGAAGGCAAAATAAGAGCCTACCGAACACTTCTTGAAAAATTGATTGAAATTCAAAATGAACAAAACAGCTTAAAAGCGAACATGCTGGTTCCCATTGCGACCTCGGAAAAGCTGCTTACGGATATTCTCTACGATCTTCAGGATAAACAGGGGGAGCTTCATAGCAAGGGAGAAACGTTCAGCTCCGAAGATATCGATATGTTAACCATGATCACCGATTGTAGAATTGCGTTACTGCAACTGCAGGGCTTGCAACTTCAATATCTCATCAGCGGTGAAGAAAAAATCATTCAGGAATACAAGAAGCTTTCAGCAGAAACGATGGACAGATATATCGGAAAACTTGAACATTACGCATCGATATCGAATAATTCTTCCTTTGTGGAGACTGTCGCCACGATCAAGAATGCGCTCGGTAAATTTGTTCAATCCATTGCGGTGTCCAATCAGCTCTATGAAAAGGAAAAAGAGAATACGAAACTCATTAACGAGATGGGGATCGGCATTATCGAAGAGGCGGATAGCCTGTTGGAAAAAATGGGACACTACGTCGTCGAACAAAAAAGCGGGACAGCGTTGTATGTGTTAACGCTGGTCTGTGCGGGCCTTATGGTTTTTTGGGTCTTATCCTTTATGCTCGTCAAATCGATAATTAAACCGATCGGCTCGGTTATACGAGGTCTGATAGAAAGCTCGCACCGGGTGGACTCTTCATCCGGGCAAATCGCAATCGCCGGTGAGAATCTTGCTGAAAGAGCCTCCGAGCAGGCTGCCGCCATTGAAGAGACATCCTCTTCACTCGAACAGATATCTTCCATTATCAAACAAAACGCCGATAATACCCAACAAGCCGATATGTTAGTGAAAGAGGAAAAGGCCATCGTCGGATTGGCAAATCAATCCATGGAAGAGCTGAAAATCTCGATGGAGGGAATTGCCAGATCCGGCGAAGAGATGTCGAAAATTATCAAAACCATTGATGGTATTGCTTTTCAAACCAATCTTCTGGCCCTTAATGCTGCGGTTGAGGCTGCCAGAGCGGGGGAAGCGGGAGCCGGCTTTGCAGTGGTTGCCGAAGAAGTCCGGAATCTTGCCATGAGAGCGGCGGAGGCGGCTAAAAACACGGCGGAGCTCATCGATAAAACCATCAGGAGTGTCCAAACCGGTGCGCAGATGACTGAAAGAAACGTAAACGCGTTTTCTCAACAAATCGTCATCAGCAATAAGGTTGGAGAACTCATTGCGGATATTGCGGGTGCGTCCATGGAACAGTTTGAAGGAATAGAGCAGATCAATAAAGCTGTCAGAGAGATGGACACCGTCATACAGCAAAATGCCGCGGATGCCGAACAATCCTCCGAAGCGTCACGGGAAATGACGGTTCAGGCGCGGCAATTGACCGTTTTTGTAAATGAATTGGTGAAAGTGCTGGAGGGAAGGGAAGAATTGATCGGGATTGCATCGTGATGGATGGGAAAGAATCATTACGTTTAAAGAAAAAACGACATAAGCGGGTCATGAAAAGAATTAACCTGAAAATTAACGGGATATCAAAGCAGTTTGACGTTGATCCCGACCGAAACTTGTTGGATCTCCTCAGAGAAGATCTGAATCTCACAGGCGCGAAACAATCCTGTGACAAAAAGGGGCAATGCGGTGCCTGTACGGTCATCGTTAACGGGAAAGCGGTGTTATCCTGCCTGTTAAAGGTTGTCTCCTTGGATGGTGCCGCGGTTATTACCATAGAGGGGCTGGGGACACCGGAAAATCCCCACCTGATTCAGGAGGCATTCGTTCTTTCTGGCGCCGTGCAGTGCGGATTTTGCACACCCGGCATGATCATGGCTACCAAGGCCTTGCTGGACATAAACCCCGACCCGGACATGGCGGCAATAAAGGAGGCGCTACGCCGGAATCTCTGCCGTTGCACCGGATACAAGAAGATTATCGAAGCGGTAAGACTGGCTGCGAGTTTCCTTCGCGGAGAAATGACTCCAGAGGATGTTCGGCCCGGGATTTCAGATGGCCTGTTGGGCGTTTCTCATCCACGGCCATCAAGTATTGCAAAAGCCTGCGGTATTGCACAATTTACGGCGGACCTGAAAATCGAAAATGCGCTGGAACTTGCGGTATTACGCAGCGATGTGCCCCACGCCCGGATTCTATCGATCGATACATCTGGAGCCGATGCCATGCCCGGGGTGGCGGGGATCATGACGGCGGAGGATATCAGGGGAAGCAATAGGCTGAAGTATTTTGTACCGGATCGACCGGTGCTCTGCAAGGGTAAAGTCCGATATATCGGCGACCCCATTCTGATCGTGGCTGCCGAAACAAAGGCACAGGCCGATGAGGCACTAAAAAAGATTAAGGTGATGTTGGAACCGTTACCGGTTCTGAGTGATCCGGAAGCGGCGCTTGCCGCCGATGCGATTCGGGTTCACAATAATCGCGATAACTTGTGCTGCGAGCAACCGCAGATTAAGGGAGATGCGGAAGTCGCTTTAAAACAATCGGCGGCGGTTATTGAGGCCGTTTTTACGACCCAGATAAACCATCAGGCGCCGCTCGAACCCGAGGCATGCGTTGCCCGCTGGGAAGGCGCCGGTGAAGATGTCAAATTGGTCATTATCAGCAGAAGCATCAACATCCACCATCATCTGAAAATGCTTCAGGATGCCCTCGGATGGGAAAACATGGCCTATATCGAAGCTTATTCCGGCGGTCAGTTCGGCATCAGGATCGATGTGATTTCGGAGGGTATTGCCGGCGCTGCGGCGATTCACTTCAAGCGGTCGGTTCGTTATATTCCAAGCTTGGCAGAGAGCATGCTCATGACTTCAAAGCGTCATGCCTTCCGAATGAAGGTGAAGCTGGGAGCGGATGCCGATGGAAATTTGACCGCCTATTGTAATGACATTTTGATCGACAAGGGGGCCTATTACTCCATCGGGCATGTCATATTGCATCGGGCGCTGCTGATGCTTTCCGGTTCGTATCATATTCCGAATATCAACGCCAGGGGAAGAATGGTTTACACGAACAATCCCTGGGGAAGCGCGGCACGAGGCGCCGGCACGCCACAAGTAAATTTTGCGCTGGAATGTGCGATCGACATGCTGGCCGATAAGCTGAACATGGATCCCTTTGAATTCCGACTTCGTAACTCTCTTCAACCGGGCCAGAGCAAATCGACCGGCAGGGTGGTTCAGCAATGGCCCTTTCCCGAGCTGATGGAGGCCATTCGTCCGCATTACGATCGAGCCGTAAAAGAAGCCCGGTTAATGCCGAATGGAAAGATTAAGCGGGGCGTGGGGCTTGGAACCGGCGCCTTCGGTATCGGCGGACCTGGGGATTCTTCGGTGGTTGTGGTTGAATTGGACGCCGACGGCGGCATCAGTATCCATGCCGCAGCGGCGGATCCCGGGGAAGGCAACGAATCCATGTTGATTCAGCTGGCTGCAAAATTCATGGGTATGCCACTGAATAAGATTCATCTCCATACGCGAAGCACCGAAAATACGGCTGCCAGCGGGCCCGCAGCCGGTAGCCGCATCACCTATATGATCGGTGGCGCCCTGATAAATGGACTGGAACAGTTGAAAGCGGCCATGAACGAAACCGGCGCGAAGACCGGCGATGCGTTGGCGGCAGCCGGGCGGCCCATCCGCTATTTAGGGAAAAAGAAGAACGAAGATGCAGGCCCTCTTGATCCCAAAACCGGCCAGGGACCGTCCTTTGAATCGCAGGTTCACGCTGTCCAGATGGTGGAGTTATCTGTGGATACGGAAAGCGGAAAAGTAAAGATCCACAAAATGACGGCGGCCGTGGATGCGGGGACGGTCATTCATCCTCAAAATCTTACCGGACAAATGGAAGGTGGCGTGGACATGGGGGTGGGCTGGGCGCTTCGAGAGGCGTATATCGCCGGGAAGACCAAAGACTGGGTCACCTTTAAATTCCCAAAGATTCAACAGAGTTTTGAAATTGAAACGATTATTCGGGAGACGCCGCGTCCCATGGGTCCGCTGGGGGCCACCGGAATCGGAGAGATGTGCATGGTGCCGACAGCACCCGCGGTCATCAATGCCATAAAAAACGCAATTGGGGTCTGGATATGTGATTTGCCGGCAACCCCTGAAAAAATAAAGGCGGCGATGGCTAAAACGAAAGCGACATGCGATTACCCTAATGAACGCATTAAATTTGCTTGACAAGTTAAACAAACTAATGTCAAACGACATATATAAAAGGTTATACTATAAAGTATATTTAATGTGAATAACCAATAAGGGAGGAGTTAAAGATGGGCAAAACAGAAATTAAAACGACCACCTGTTACGGCTGTGCGCACACGGCCTGCTTTGTAAAGGCACATATTGAGGATGGAAAGCTGGTGAAGGTGACGCCGGATGAAGAAAAAATCTGTATCGACAGCTGCACGCGGGGTTTCCTGGATCATGACGGCAGGGCCTCTGTTGAGTATCACTACGGGGAAAAGCGTATCAACTATCCGCTGAAACGTGTCGGGAAACGGGGAGAAAACAAATGGGAACGCATCTCCTGGGACCAGGCGTTGGATGAAATCTCCGGAAAGCTTAAGGATCTTAAAGACAACTATGGACCTCATAGCGTTTGTCTTGCCACCGGTACGGCGCATCATTCCGATAACAATTGGGTGCCATGGCGCTGGATGGTCGGTTTTCGCACCATGAATAAAATCGGGAATGAGCAGATTTGCTACGGCGTTCAGTTTATCACTTCAGAGCAGACCTTCGGTTGGCCCAACAGCGCATTTCCCAATCCTGAGATTGTTCCCAAGGCGATGGTTATTGTCGGAAACGTTCATGAAACGATTCCGCAGATGTTCAATATGCTCAAGTACGCTACACAGGCGGGCGTTGAGCTGGTCGTGGTGGATCCCCGGGCCACGGCAACGACAAACCTTGCGACTCACTGGCTTCAGATTCGGCCCGGAACCGATATTGGCCTGTGGTTGTGCTGGTTGCGACTGATCATCCAAAACGAATGGTATGATAAGGAATTTGTGGAAGATTGGACCAACGGTCCCTTTCTGGTTCGGACCGACACAAAGAATATTCTGCGGGCCGAAGATCTCGTCAATGACGTACCCAGAGATGCCTTTGTAGTATGGAACACCAGGACAAAGGCGCCGGCCATCTGGGATGGCGAGGAGAGAAAATACCTGGAAGACGGAGTTGAAAAAGCGTTAACCGGAACCTATACCGTCAAGCTCAAGAGCGGTGAAAGTGTGGAGTGCAAAACCGCCTGGACGCTTCTGACGGAGCGGGCCGAGGACTGGACTCCTGAAAAAGCGTCAGAGGTGACGGGCATACCGGCCAATAAGATCATCAAGGCATGTGAAACTTACGCGGTAAACAAGCCGGGACTTTTTCTGGTTGCTGGGCATTGCTATGACGCCTTCGCTCCCGGATCTTCGAGCGTTTTTCGTTCTGTCCACATCATCAAATCCATTTTGGGCAACATGGATCGCACCGAAATGTTGACCGGATGTTACGACAATCAGAAGCTGGTCAGTATCTACGAGATGGAGCTGAAACCCGATGAGGCCTTCTCTGAAGAAGAGAAAAAGGGACAGGTGGGATGGGACAGATTCCGCGCCTTGACCTACCTGGGGTATGATCTGAAGGCCAAATATGAAAAGAAGCAGTGGGGGGTGGCCTCCAATGCGATGTATTCCAACCAGGGGCATCACCATATCATGTGGCAGGACCTGATCGATGAAAAGCCCGGTCGTACTCGCGCCATGATCATTAATGGCAGCAATCCGATGATCAAATACGGCAACACAAAGCGAGTGTATGAGGCAATGAAAAAGCTGGATCTCATCGTCACGCTCGAATTTACCATGACCGCCAGTGCGGTGATGGGCGATTACGTGCTGCCGATGTCCGACTGGTTTGAAAGGCCGGAAATCGGTCCCTCCACGCCCTGTGATATTTTTAACTTCATTCATATGTCGGACGCCGTCATGAAGCCGGAATTCGAGCGTCGTTCCGATTATGACGTTTTTAAAGGACTTGCCGACCGGCTGGGTTTTGGTCACGACTGGCAGTGGAAAGATCTCACGGAATGCTACAACTGGCGAGCAAAGGGATTGCTGGAGGAATATGATTGTAAGGACATCGCCGAATTCGCGGAAAAAGTCGGGTTCGACTATCCGGCCCCCGTTATCGAGCAGTACAAGATTCGAAACGGTTTTGCAACGCCGACGGCCAAAACCGAAATCTGGTCGGTGATGCAGGAGGAACTGGGGTATGATCCGCTTCCGTCTTATGTAGAGCCGGCAATGAGCCCCTATAATGTTCCGGAACTCTATGAAGAGTACCCGTTGACGCTGATCGGCATCGATCGTCATTTACCGAACTATCACTCTCAGTTCTATGAGGTTCCGTCGCTGAGGAAAATGTGTCCGGAGCCGTTTATGGATATTCATCTGGACACGGCCCGGCGAATGGACCCGCCCATCACCGACGGCGATTGGGTGTGGATTGAAACCCGAAAAGGAAGAATCAAGCAGCGGGCGCGATTGACATTCGGAATTCTTCCGAACTGTGTCAAGACAACACACCATTTCTGGTACCCGGAAATGCCGGGGGAGGAGCCTTACCTGCATGGTATCTGGGTATCCAATACCAACGTCCTGACGGAGGATGATCCGGAATTGTGTGATCCCGTATTCGGGACCTGGCCGCATACCGCCCTTCCCTGTAAGGTGTATAAAGTGGTCGATGGCTCAACGCTTGCCGACGATAGATCCCGTTAAAATTGCGTGAGAAAAGACGGGTAGCTTTGTGAGCTATTCGTCCCGTCACGAGGTTTGTGTATCTCAGCAGAATAACAAAAATAGGGAGAACGAATATGTGTTTCAGACCCGCATCGGTGGCTAAAAAAAGACAGGTTGCATGCCCCAAGTGCAAGGAAATGAATCCGCTGCCACTTTCAGTCGAATCAGCAATATCGGAGATTATGGCCAATGAGAGCGGCAAGGCAAGCCTTGAGAAGCATTGCCCGGCCATGACAAGCGATCCCCGGTTTAAAAAGGCGATGGGTATGACTCTCAGACAGGTCAAGCCCATGTCCGCGGGGAAGATCACTCAAGCGATGATTGATTTGGTTTCGCAGGACTTGGCCCAATTGCCGGTAACGAACGTATGCAAGTTTTGCGGAGAGAGTCTTCCCAAAGTCGAGGGACCTGGCGGACCCGCGGGATCTTCGAAAAAATAGCCTGGAGACGAAGAAGTTCGAGGGTGAATGGATGGAGCCGATTTTGCTGCGCGCAAGTGCTGGCAATGACGCCAATCTTGTCTACGACAGATCCTGTTAAAATTTCCTTTGGACAAGACGGATAGAGCTGCGTGCTATCCGTCTTGTCCTTTTTTCTTCAAATTAGATGATGAGAGTAGACATCGCAAGAGACGAAATCGTACCGGGGTGGATTTCCCGCGAGATACAAGGTCGCCGGATTTGGTTTGACAATGAAGGTTTCTTTTTGGATTTTGACGATTGGTCGGATGCTGTGTTCGAGATTCTGGCGAAAGAAAGCAGTATTTCACCGCTGACGGATTTTCATCGGCGGACGGTTCATTTCTTTCGGGATTACTATGCCTGCAATGGTCGGGCACCGATGAATCATGAGATTATGGAGCGAGTTCCCATTAGCATTCTGGAATTAAAGCGACTTTTCCATGGAGGTATCAGGAAAGGGGCGAGGCGGCTTGCCGGGCTCCCAAATCCAAAAACATGTAATTAGAGTCCATTCATGCGAATGGCTTCTATCGTGGGAGCGCTCCATCGCATCAAATACCCGATGAAACGGACACGGCCCCAAGGGGGAAGACCCGGGCTGGGTGCGGATTTCATGTTACCAGAAAGGACGTCGATAATGGCGGACAGGAACGACGGCATATGGGTCTGTGACATTGCCTACTGTGGCTATTTTTATAACCCGAAAATCGGAGACCCAACGCAGGGCATTCCCGAGGGAACACCGTTTGAAGATCTTCCCAAGGAGTGGGGGTGTCCCAACTGCGGGGTCGGCACGGATTGTTTTCATCCTTTTGAGGCATAAGGGATTTTGATATTTCCGAAATCCGGAAAATGTCCCGGCCAGATCGATCCTACCCACACGCTTTCTTTTACCTTGATGAAAGGGTATAGGCATGATGGAACAAATCAAGCAGCATTCTGGTTTTGTAGAGGTCAATCGTATCCGGCTCCACTACGTCGAGGCGGGGGCTGGCCCTGCGGTCATCTTCTGCCACGGCTTTCCAGAGTTATGGCTGAGCTGGCGCCATCAGATTCCAGCGCTGGCCGCGGCCGGCTATCGTCCGATCGCGCTCGATATGCGCGGCCACGGCAGTTCGGATGCTCCTGAACGCATCGAAGACTATTCCGTGTTGCACACGGTCGGGGATGTGATTGGACTGATGGATGCGCTTGCCATCGATCATGCGGTGATCGTCGGTCATGATGCCGGTACAACCACCGCCTACCATGCGGCGTTGATGCGGCCCGATCGGGTACGGGGAGTGGTGGGTCTCTCGGTTCCCTACCTGCCACGCGGCGATCGAAGTCTTATTGGGGCATTGCGCGCTGCTGTGCCGCCCGGTTTCTATATACTCTTTTTTCAGGAGCCCGGCGTCGCCGAGAGAGACTTGGACGCGGATCCGCGCGAGACTCTGAAGCGCTTATTCTATGCCAATTCAGGCGATTATGCGGAGGCACCCATCATGATGATTGTCCCGGAAGGCGGGTCGCTCTTGGGCAGTCTTCCCACGCCACCGGGCCCGATTTCGTTTGTCCCGGATGCAGTGCTCCAATCTTATGCCGAAAGCTATGCGCGCACTGGATTTCGGGGCGGTCTTAACGGCTATCGGGTTTTCGATCTCAATTGGGCGCTCACCGCGCCGTGGCACGGTATGGCGCTGCCCGTTCCCGCAGCGTTCATTGGCGGGACGGTGGACACCGTTCTGCACTTTCCGGGTTTTCGCGAAGCCGCCGAGCGGATGGGGGATGTGACTCTCCTGGAGGGCGCTGGTCATTGGATTCATGCTGAGCAGCCGGAGGCAGTGAACGCGGCCCTGCTACGTTTTCTCTCCGCCTGCTTATAGGGCAGTTTTATGGTTAACGCCCCGTAAAAGTGCCTGTTCCTTGGACCATGTCTAATTCCCCTATGTTTGAATCCGGAAGGGATTGGTGCAATACGGGAGGCATTTTAAATGGCTGTGGGGGTAGAATTGGAGAAGAAAGCGGCCGTCAAGGCAAAAGGAAATGTGCGAACCTGGATTGCGGTCACCTTATTTGTCGTTTTTTTTATTTCTTATATCGACCGTACCAACGTTTCCGTTTTAATTGTAGACCATCATTTTACGGATACTTTCGCAGTTACGGGGGATAAATCTTCCCTCGGGTTGATTATGACTGCATTCCTCTTGTTTTATGGATTATGCAGCTTCTTTGCAGGACCTTTCATAGAGCGTTTCGGTGTCAGAAAATCCTTATGGCTCGGGTTGCTGTTGTGGGCCGTTCTGATGGCGATCATGGGTTCTGTTTCCTCATTTGCGGTATTGATTGCCTGTCGAGCACTCCTGGGTGCCTTTGAATCGTTTGTTACCCCCGGTGTTTCCAAGATAATAAAAACGTGGTTTCCCATTCACGAGAGGGCAAAAGCCAATGCGGCATGGTTTAACGGTCTTTTGGCAGCCCAGATTCTGTCAATGCCGATTGTTGCTGCCCTGGTGGCAAGAATAGGCTGGAGAGGATGCCTTTTTGCATTGGCTTTGATAGGGTTTTTCCCTTTAGTTTTAGTATGCTATCATGTATATGACAGGGTATCGCTGCATCCCGGAATTACCGAGGAAGAAATCGCGTATATAGAAGACGGCCGGAAGTCGGAAGATAACGCCGCTGACCAGGGTAAGCCCGGTTTCAAGTTCCTTAAAAAAAGCACTTTCTGGCAGCTGGTCATGATGTATTGTATGATAAATGCCGCCGCATGGGGCATGTTGGCATGGTTGCCAACATTTCTCAAAGAAACACTTGGGTTCTCCTGGACCCATATGGGTGCGGCATCCGCAGTTCCTTACATTGCCAGCGTAGTGGGGCTTATCATAGTAACGCCTGTAATCGATAAATATAATGCAAGATCTCAATTTGCGTGCGGGAGTATCGTTGTTTTTACCGTATGTTTTGCCTTGACTCTCGTTTTTCAGAGTTCCGTAGCGGTTGTTGCCTGTATCAGTATCGCCATGGCAGGTATCGCAATTGCTTCGGTGTCTTCAACCAATATAATGCAAAACACGATGGAACCCAACGAGGTAGCCACGGCAGTCGGATTTTATACCGGATTTGCTTACATCGTATCTTCCCTTTTTCCCTATGCGATGGGGGCGCTTTATAATATGACGGGGACACTTGACACCGGATTCTATATGATAATTGCTGCGGGACTGATCGGTATTTTGGCCGCGGTTCCGATTTTAAGGAAACGGCTATAATCCGATTATCAGGGGGGGGCGGAGCATCTTCCTTTGATTCGTATTTGTTACCCCCTGCGCCTGAAACGGAGGTAGGGTGTGCGGGTAAGTGGAGCAATTCCTATCGCCGATTATGGAGGAACAAAATGCAAAAAACTCAGCGAATCCGAACGACCTGCCGTGGCTGCGGAAAGATGGAGTGCGGGGTCTGGGTCACGGTTGAGGCTGGTCGCGCCGTTAAAATCGAGGGCGATTCAGATTCCTTTCAGAGCAGGGGAAATGTTTGTACGAAGAGTCTGGCATCCCTGCAGGCCGTCTATCATCCGGATCGTATCAAATACCCGCTGAAGCGGACCCGGCCCAAGGGGGAGGATCCCGGCTGGGTCAGAATTTCCTGGGAAGAGGCGCTGGAAACGACGGCAAGGAAATTAAAGGAGATTCAGGCCCGGTATGGCGGCAAGGGCATTTTTACCATGGGCGGTACGAGCCGAATCTGGCCGATGGGGGCGTTTAGTGCCTTTAAGCAATTGGTTCAGACGCCCAACTCCGTTGTCGCCTTCCAGATTTGCAAAGGGCCCCGTCATTTTGCGACCAAGCTGACCGACGAATTTGCTTCCAGCTGGATGGCGACGGTAGACAATCCAAAGGTTTACGTTCAGTGGGGCGCATCTCCCGAGATCTCCAATTACGATGATTCCGCACGCACCACCGTGGATGTGATTAACAGTGCGGAAAAGTTCATCAACGTCAATCCGCGGCTGTCAAACGCCGGGAAAGATGCCGATATCTGGCTGCCCTTGAAGCCGGGAACCGATGCCGCGATGGCGCTTTCCTGGATCGACGTCATTATCCGCAACAACCTCTATGATGAGCTTTTCTGCAAACGATGGACCAATGGGCCGTTTCTTCACTGTCCGGATGTTGATCCCGACGGCGGCATGCACGACAACGGCTGGGGATTTGAGTTTCAGTTAAAGACCCGCTTGCTCAAGGAGAGCGATATCCTTGAGGGCGGCAGTTCAAAGCGCTTCATGGTGTGGGATCAGCTGAAAAATCGGCTCACTTACTTCGACGCCGACACCATCCTGTGGGAAGGGGAGACCTTCAAAGCGCCCACGGAGGGGATACATATTCAGGGCGGCTTTCTTCCCGAGCCATCAAAATTCGATCCCCCCATCGATCCGGCGATTTTCGGTCAATTTCCCGTAACCCTGAAAAACGGAAAAACTTCGATTGTCACCCCCGTGTTTCAATTGTTTGCCGATCGGGCAGCGCAATATACACCTTCCAAGGCCGAAAAGATCACCGGTGTTCCCGCCGAACAGATAGAACTTGCGGCAAAAACGTATGCGTCCCGTTTCGACGAGAGGTACGGGAACGGCGGCATCCAGTATATGCTGGGAATCGAGCATAGCGGCAACTGCATCCAGAATGTCCGGGCACTGGCCCTGCTGGTGGGGATCACCGGCAATTTCGATGGTCCCGCCGGACACAGAGGACCGACAAAGGCGAATGTTATCCCCGCGATCGGAGGCGGCGCCCCGGGCGCGCCGTCTTACCCGCTGGACGATATACTTGGGGTCGATCGGTTCCCGTTGCTCAAGTGGTGGGGCGGTGTGTGGGCCGATGCCTCCTCGGTCTGGGAGGCCGTTCACACCGGAAAACCCTATCCGGTGAAGGCTGGTATCTGTCAAGCCAGCTCTTTTGTCGTCATGTGCAATACCACCTACGTATGGGAGGCGTTGAAGAAGCTCGAATTTTTTGTGGCGATCGATCTGTGGCACCACCCGACCGTCGAGATGGCCGATATCGTTTTTCCGGCGTGTCACTGGCTCGAAGTGGATTGTGCGCGGATGTCTCAGGGGGGCAGCGGGGGGCTTGGTGCCAATGTCCGTTGTATTGAGCCGCTCGGTGAATGCAAGCCCGATTATGAAATCGTACAGCTGATCTTTAAGGAAATGGGGGTTCCCTATGGACCGGACCCCGCCAATCCCTGGCCGGGAGCGGAAGCGGATCTCGACATGGCCGTGGCCGGATCGGGGATGAGTTGGAAAGCGTATAAAGAGAAATTTCAGAACGAAGGATGGTTCGATGTGAAGAAGTTGTTTCCGGATCATTGGGGAACCTACCGGCGCTATGAAACCGGCGTGTTGCGTCGGCCACTGGACGCTCCCCCCGGTCAGCTGATAGAAAACTTTTTCATGGTGAATACGGAGCGGGAGCCGGTGCCGGGGTTCAATACGCCCACCGGGAAGCAGGAGATCTGGTCCACCGTTCTGGAGACGTTCATGCCCAATAGAAACTATGAATTGCCGGATTTTGAATATCCGTCTGAAAGCCGGGAGCTTTCCCCCGATCTTTCCAAAAAATACCCGATCATGATGATTACGGGCCGGCGGATTCCGGTTTATTTCCACACCGAGCACCGGCAGTTGCCCTGGTGTCGTGAGCAATGGCCCGTCCCGCTGGTGGAGATCAATCCGGAGACGGCGGCCAAATACGGTATCGCGCACGGGGATTGGGTCTGGATTGAAAACGACCGGGGCCGAATTCGTCAGAAAGCCGATCTCTACCATGGGATCGCCCCGGATATCATCAACTGCGAGCACTCATGGTGGTACCCCGAGATGCCGGCACCGGAGCACGGGTGGCGCTACTCGTGTGTCAATCAACTGGTTGACAACCATTCACAGGATCCCATCTGCGGTTCGGTTCATCTTCGGGGCTATCCGGTCCGGATTTATAAGGCGGAGGAGGGGGCCCCGGAGGGGATCATTATTTCACGGGACGACAGCAGGTTGAAGCGTTGGGCATCGCTGAACAGAGAGGAGGCATCATGCAAAAAGTAATTGTCTGTGATCTGAATCGGTGCATTGGATGTCTAACCTGCTCGGTGGCGTGCAAACTGGAGAATAACGTCCCGATTGGCCTGTCCTGTATCGACGTCATAAGGATGGGGCCGAATCCCAAGTATGAGGGGGCCCGGTTTCCGGAAGTTGAGATGTATTTCTTGCCACTCATGTGCCAGCACTGCTCGGACCCGGGATGCATTGCGGTATGCCCGACGGAGGCCTCTTACAAGGCGGCGGATGGAACGGTACTCATCGACAGGGAGAAGTGCACCGGTTGCCGATTGTGCATAGAGGCCTGCCCGTACAGTCTGTGCCATTACAATGAACGGGAAAATGTGGCCGAAAAGTGCACCCTGTGCCATCACCTCGTGGCGGACGGGAAAGAACCCATGTGCGTTTCTCAGTGTGCGGGGAGGGCGCTGATTTTCGGTGATCTCGATGATCCGAAGAGCGCGGCGTCCCGAGCGGTCGCTGCCGCCGGAAAAGATGTGCATCATCTTCCCGATACCGGCAATCACCCGATGTTTCGATACATCTTGCGAAAGGCGACATGGCGGGGGTATTTCCCGCTATCGAAGTCGTTGGAAGCAATAAAATGATCCGGAAGGTTGATGGCAATGACGATTAAGGTAAAAAGTTACCTTGATGTGCAAAAGACGTTGGGCAACCTGAACGCCGTGGCGGTTGAGGATAACAATGCGGCGACTTTGCGGCGACTGCTGGATCACCTGATCCTTCAGTTTGGAAAGGAATTGGCGGACCAGATCTTTGTTCCGGATACCGGGGAAATAGTTGATCATCTCATGTTATTGGTGAACGGGCGTAACTATCGCGTTATGCCCGAGGGGTTGGATACCAGCCTGAAAGATGGAGACGAAGTTACCCTTTTTCCGCCGGCTGCAGGTGGGTAGAAGGCTTGCCGCACACGAAAAAGTGTTGACAATAAAACGTCTTTGAGTTTATGAAAAATATCATAGCCTAATTGTTATACTTATTAGTATCTTTAAAGCCAAAAATTTGTCGCCTGATGGACTGATAAAGGATACACTTTACTTCCGTTGGTTCCCATCCATAACGAAGGGTCTTGGATGGAAGCTGTTAGCAAAAAAATTTTAGATGAAAGTTATTATATTGTAATATTAAATAGTTATAAAGTAACTTAATGATAAGCGAATCGCTCCATCCGGGAATCTTCAATTCAGGGATGGAGACCCGTTAATTCTTTGTGAAAGCGATAGTTATATGAGACTGGTAAAAGACAATCGAAACGACGACGTCGGGGCCGTCATGGTGGTGGGTGGCGGCATCGCCGGCATTCAGGCGTCGCTGGATTTGGCGGACCTGGGCTACTATGTGTACCTGGTGGAAAAGGGCGCCTCCATCGGCGGCGTTATGGCGCAATTGGATAAGACGTTTCCCACCAACGATTGTTCCATCTGAATTCTCGCGCCGAAACTGGTGGAGGCCGGTCGGTCTCCGAACATCAAGATCATTACGAAGGCAGAAGTATTGTCCATAGCGGGTGAAGCGGGCCATTTTACCGTAAAAGTCGGTTGCGAGCCGCGGTATGTGGATGAGAGCCGGTGCACGGCTTGTGGCATCTGTACCACTTACTGCCCTGTGCCGGTTACGGATTCCTACAATGAAGGCCTTTGCACCGCCAAAGCCCTGCACATCGATTATCAGCAGGCGGTCCCCGCGGCCTTCTATATCGATGAGACCGCCTGTCGTTTCCTGACCCGGAGAGAATGCAAGCAATGCGCCATGGTCTGCACCGCCAAAGCAATCGATTTTACGCAGGCGCCTTCCACCCAGGATCTCCATGTGGGCTCGGTTATTCTTGCACCCGGATTCGGGCGAATCTCCAAAGACGTGTTAATGCGCTATGGTTACGGGAGTTCTCCCGATGTGGTGACAGGTGTTGAGTTCGAACGGATCACCTCCGCCTCGGGGCCTACCCTGGGAGAAATCGTTAGACCCTCCGACGGTGCGCATCCAAAGAAAATCTCTTTTCTTCAGTGTATCGGCAGCAGAGACCTGCCCAGCGGCAACGGTTACTGCTCTTCCGTGTGTTGCATGTATGCCGTAAAAGAAGCCCTGGTGGCCAAAGACCACGAGCCGAATCTGGAGATCACCTTTTTTTACATGGATATGCGCACGCAGGGCAAGGAGTTCGACTACGCAAGACTTAAGGCAAAGGAAAAGGGGGTTCGGTTCGTCAACAGTCGCATCGGTGAGATTCGGCCCAGGGATCAACAGATCGAAATCAAGTATGTGACAGAAGACGGGACCCACCGGCGGGAATTTTTTGATATGGTGGTGCTTCCCGAGGGGCTTGAGTCACCGGCGGATGCGGTTTCTCTGTCAAAGGTGGCCGGGATCGAGCTGAATCAGTATGACTTTTGTAAGACGCTGACCTTTTCTCCCCTTGAAACCTCGCGCCCGGGTATTTTTGTGGCCGGCGCCTTTCAGTCCCCCAAGGATGTTCCCGAGAGTGTAACCGATGCCAGCGGGGCGGCCGGACTCGCAGCAGAGGTGCTTTCAACGGTAAGAAATACCCGCATGAATGTAAAGGAATACCCTCCCGAGAGGCAAATCGAAGAACAGCCGCGCATCGGCGTGTTTACCTGCTATTGCGGCAGCAATATCGGTGCTGTCGTGGATGTGCCCGCGGTATCGCAATACGCTGCAACCCTGGACGGTGTAGTCTATACGGAAACGAACCTGTACAGCTGCGCACAAAATACCCAGCAGCTCATTTCCGAAAAGATCGAAGAGAATCGATTGAACCGGGTCATCGTGGCAGCCTGCAGTCCCCGGACGCATGAGCCGCTATTTCAGGAAACGCTAAAAAATGCCGGTCTCAATAAATGTCTTTTTGAAATGGCCAATATCCGCGACCACTGCTCTTGGGTTCATGGCGCATCCCCGAAGGAAGCCACCGAGAAATCGAAAGATCTGGTTCGGATGGCGGTTGCCAAGGCCCGTATTTTAAAGCCGCTTGTCGAACAGAGTGTCCCCGTCGACCCGAAGGCGCTTGTCATCGGCGGCGGTATTGCCGGTATGACGGCCGCCTTGAGCATCGCCGCCCAGGGGTTCGAGTCCTTTCTGGTGGAAAAATCATCGGAACTGGGCGGTAACTTGCGGCATATCCGGCAGACGATGGACGGCGAGCCCGTCAAAGAACTTCTTGAAAAGACGATAGAGCGGGTTTCCGCCAACGAACACATCCATGTCTTCACCGATACGGTTCTGAAAGAAGTCTCAGGCTATGTGGGTAATTTTACCACTACGCTGCTGACGGGTGACGAGGCAACGACCTTGAATCACGGCGTCATTGTCGTTGCAACCGGCGGAGAGCCCTATCGGCCCACCCAGTACCGATATGGTGACAGCCAACAGGTGGTCACCCAGTTGGAACTCGAAAAGATGCTGGATGATCCGGGGAAGGGGAACGCGGTTTCCGACATCGTCATGATCCAGTGCGTGGGCTCGAGGGGGGAGGACTTGTCATACTGCAGCAAATTATGCTGCGGCCAGGCGGTCAAAAACGCCATCCGTATTCTCGATCATAATCCGTTGGCAACCATTACGATCCTGTACCGGGATATGCGCACCTATGGCTTTATGGAAGACAGCTACCGGATGGCGCGGGAAATGGGCGTGAATTTCATTCGTTTCGAACCCGAACTTCCGCCTGCGGTAACGGAAGATAGCGGAATCGTAACGGTAGAATTTTTCGATCACCTGCTCGGAGAGAACGTCCGGCTGAATCCTGATCTAATTGTCCTCAGCGTGGGCGTTGTGTCCGGGGATGTGGATGCGCTGTCGCAGATTCTAAAAACCCCGCTCACAAATGATCGGTTTTTCATGGAAGCGCACCCCAAGCTTCGCCCCGTGGAGTTTTCGGTCGAGGGGGTTTATCTGTGCGGACTCGCGCATTCTCCGAAGCCGGTTTCCGAGTCCGTTGCCCAAGCGAAGGCGGCTGCCGGCAAGGCGTGCATTCCCCTGGCAAAAGGGTTCGTTGCCGTGGCGCCCATTGTCTCCTCTGTGGACCAGGAGTTGTGTATCGGGTGTGGATTATGTGAAAAGCTTTGTCCCTATGTTGCAATAAGGACCCGCACGGTTGGAAAGAGAAAAAAGGCCGGGACGATCTCGGCATCCTGCAAGGGGTGCGGCATATGCGCCGCACATTGTCCCACATTGGCGATATACATGGGTAACTTCAGCCACGAGCAGGTTATGGCGCAGATCCGGGCCTTCGGCGAAAGTAATTAGAATTCAACGCCTCAGAAGAATAAACGGTGGGAGCATATGACAGTCAAAAAACCATTCGAACCAAAAATTCTCGGCTTTCTCTGTAATTGGTGCTGCTATGCGGCTGCCGATTCAGCGGGCATTTCCCGTTTTCAGTACCCGCCTAACATCAGAGCGATCCGCATCATGTGTACCGGCAGAATCGACCCGGTTTTTATCATGGAGGCTTTCCGAACCGGTGTGGACGGTGTATTTGCCGGTGGCTGACAGCTTCACGAATGTCATTACCAGTTTGGTAATTATGACGCCATGGCCGCAGATCACTTCTGCCGGAAGCTGTTGAAAGAGGTGGGAGTCAACCCGGAAAGATTTACCCTTGATTGGGCATCGGCTGCCGAAGCGCCGCTTTATGTGGAGCTGATCACCCAATTCACCAAAAAGGTAAAAGCGCTGGGGCCCTTGGGGGCGGCGGAAGGAATTCCTCTTGAGGAATTAAAATCGCGGCTGGTTGCAGCCAGGACAGCCGCTGAAAGTGTCAAGCTTCGAACCCAGCTCGCGAAGCTCACCCTCGATCTGAGGCAGGATAACGACTATTCTGCCGAAGCGATAGAAGGAAAAATGTCGACCAAGTTAAACGAGGCGATCGTGCGCGAGATGGAAAAAACGATCTCAAGAGGAGGCGTGTTTGATTTTAACGGACAGTGAATTTCAGGCGCAATTTAAATCGCAGATAACCGCCGCGCCCAATGGCGAATCGGCTCGGAACTGTTTTGAATGCGGCACCTGCACCGGCGTATGTCCCGTGAGTGAATCGGGCAGCGGGTTCGATCCGAGAAAGATCCTGCATATGATCAAAATGGGTCTTAAGGATCGACTCCTTGGTTCCGAGTTTATATGGCATTGCACGCACTGTGATACCTGTGGGTTTGTTTGCCCTCAGAATGTGCGGTTCAGCACGGTGGTGGATGTCCTTCGGGACATGGCCGTCACGGAAGGGTATGTGGGAAAAAATATCGAAAAATGGGGCACGGCTCCCTGCAAGGCCGTCTGTCCGGCACATATCAGTATCCCGGGCTTTCTCAGGGCCGTTGCGGCAGGGCGATATGCCGATGGGTTGAGGCTTATTAAAGAACAGATGCCGTTTCCGGGGATTTGTGGGCGGATCTGCCCTCACCCCTGTGAATCTTCCTGCAACCGGAACGATCTCGACAGTCCTGTGGCCATTGAATTTGTGAAGCGGTTTTTAGCGGATGCCGATATAGCAAAAGAGAGCGACCATCTTCCGGAAAAGAAGCCGAACAAAAAAGAGCGCGTTGCCGTTATCGGGGCGGGACCGGCAGGGCTCACGGCGGCCAATTATCTGGCGATAGAAGGCTATTGTGTAACGGTTTTTGAAAAATTACCCGTTGCCGGCGGCATGATGGCCGTGGGGATTCCCGAGTTCCGCTTACCCCAAAACATTCTTCAGGCAGAAATCGATGCCATAAAATCCATGGGAGTGGAAATCCGGCACAATGTCGAGATAGGAAAGGATATCGGCTTTGCGGAATTGCGGAAACAATTCGATGCCATCTTCGTGGGGATCGGGTGCCAAAAGCCCCTGAAGCTCGGTATTCCCGGCGAGGATGAATTGGCCGGCGTTTGGGACGGTCTCAGGTTTCTAAGGGAGATCCGCCTCGGAACGGCGCCCGCCGTTGCGGGAAAACTGGTGGTGGTCGGCGGGGGAAATACGGCGGTTGACTGTGCGCGGGTAGCCAAAAGGTTGGGATATGCGAAAGTGAGCATTATCTATCGCAGAACCCGGGAGGAGATGCCGGCAAGCCCCTGGGAGGTCGAAGATACCATCGAGGAAGAAGTCGATGTTGCGTATCTCACGGCGCCCATGAAAATCAGCGGGGAAAAGGGCAGGGTTACCGGCCTGGAATGTATCCGGATGGAATTGGGAGAGCCGGACGCCTCGGGCCGGCGGCGGCCCGTTCCCGTCGCGGGGTCCGAATTCACGATTCCGGCGGACAGGGTCGTTACGGCTTTGGGGCAGACTGCAGACCTTTGTTGTTTCTCCGATGAGCTGGGAGTTAAGGTCTCGGCCTCAGGACTTGTCCTGGCCGATCCTCAAACCGGCGTGACCTCTCTGGCGGGAGTGTTTTCAGGCGGAGATGTCGTCTCAGGTCCTCGGACGGTCGTCGAGGCGGTCGCCATTGGAAAAAAGGCGGCCATCGCCATCGATACCTATCTGCAGGGCGGGGACGTAAAAACCCGAAGGGCTGATTGGACGGCCATCGCCTATTTGCCCAAAGAACGGGAGTCGGTCAAGCGCAGCGACATGCCGCGTCTTTCGATTTCCGAGCGGATGACGACTTTCAAGGAGGTTGATCTGGGATTCAGCGAAACCCAGGCCCGATTTGAGGCGGAACGATGCTTTCGGATCTGCGGCATGCAACTGAGTAAATAGAGGGACAAGGGGGAAATTCAATGGATGGGTGGGTAGGGAAGATCATTCGGGTCAATCTCAGCAAAGAGACGGTCACCGTTGTCGATCTGGATGCGGATCTGGCAAGGAAATTCGTTGGCGGGCGAGGGGTTGCTTCGAAAATATTGTATGATGAAGTGGATCCGAAGGTGGACCCCATCAGCCCTGAAAACCGGCTAATCTTTGCGACCGGTCCTCTTACAGGCGCCGGCGCCGTTGCCGCCTGCCGATTCATGGTCGTGACGAAGGGGTATCTGACCGGCGCCATTGCCTCCTCGAATTGCGGCGGGAATTTTGGACCGGAATTGAAGTTTGCCGGCTACGACTTTATCGTTTTTGAAGGCAAGGCAAAAGAGCCCGTCTATCTCTACATAGAGGATGAGCGGATTCAAATTCGGTCTGCTCGATTTCTATGGGGAAAAACGATCGAGGAAACGGTGACGCTGACCCGGAAGGAATTGGTGGAGCGCTACGGAAAGAGTTCTCTCGAAGCCGAAGAGTTTCGAATCGCCTGTATCGGCCCCTCCGGAGAAAACCTTGTCAGAATCTCCTCGATTATCACCGATGATGAGAGACATGCCGCAAGGTCGGGCGTCGGAGCGGTGATGGGGTCGAAAAACCTCAAAGCCATAGTGGTCAAGGGATCAAAAAGTATATCCTTGCGCGACCCGAAGGGTTTCAAGAAATCACTGCTCGCCATATGGGAGAAAACGAAGGCGTCAAAGACAACCGGAGAGACTTTTCCGGCTTACGGAACGCCTGCCGGCGTCCTCTTCTACAACACACTTGGAACACTGCCCACCCACAATTTTCAGGCGGGGGTTTTTGAGGGCGCGGAAAAAATCAGCGGGCAGAAAATGAAAGAGACCATCGTGGTGCGCAATTTCGGGTGTTTCAGCTGCCCGATCCGCTGTGGAAAGGTGACGCAAGTCAAAGAAGGAGAAAAAGTCTGGCGGGGGCTTGGGCCTGAATATGAAACCCTCGCGCTCCTGGGCTCTTCCTGCGGGATCGATGATTTGAACGCCATCGCAAAGGCGAGCTATCTGTGCGATCAGTACGGAATCGACACCATCACCACCGGCGGGACGATCGCTTGTGCCATGGAACTCTTCGAGAGGGGATATTTGCCGGAAGCGGATGTGGGCTTCAAGCTCAATTTCGGTAACGCCGAGGCGATGGTGAGACTTGTCGAGATGATCGGCAAAAGAGAAGGCTTCGGGAAAGTGTTGTCCGAAGGCGGCTTCCGGCTGGCGGCAAAATACGGGCATCCGGAGTTCTTCATGGGAGTTAAGAAGCTTGAGTTTCCGGGGTATGAGCCTCGCGGCATAAAAGGCATGGGCCTTTCGATGGCAACATCAAATCGGGGTGCCTGTCATCTTCGCGGTTCTTCCTACTGGGCTGAGCTGATCGGTGTTCCTAAACTTTACGACCCCCTTACCATCGAAGGAAAGCCGGAGCTGGTGCTGGATTTTCAGAATTTCGCGAGCGTGATCGATTCGAGCGGGATGTGCATTTTCGCTTTCAGGGGAATATGGCAGGAAGAGATGGTGACGCTTCTTAACTCGGCGACGGACTGCAATTTCACGCACGAAGAGATGCTCGAAGCGGGAGAGAGAATATGGAATCTGGAGCGGCTTTTCAATATCGGCGCCGGATTCACAAAAGAAGACGACACCCTTCCGAAACGGCTGCTGGAAGATCCCGCCCCGTTGGGGCCGCCAAAGGGGCATGTGGTCGAGTTGGCGCAAATGCTGAAAAAATATTACGAAATCCGGGGCTGGGATGAGAACGGGATTCCCACCGAAGAAACATTGAACAGGTTGGGATTAGGATGAGGGATCAGGAAATGCCTAGGGTTAAAATCGATTTAAGCAAATGCACCGGCTGCCGGTATTGTGAAGCCATTTGTTCTCTGGAACATTTTAATGTCGTGAATCCCATGAAGTCCAGGATTCGCATCCTTCATAATTCGGAACAGAGAATATTCATCCCGCTCATAGCTGGTCCCTTTACCGATGCGCAGTGCACGAACAAAACCGTCAGGGTAATCGGCGGGGTGGAATTGGATGGCTGCCTTTTATGTCCGGCGTCGTCTTGTCCGTCGCGGCATCTTTTTTTCGAGCCCGGAACCGGCTTTCCCTTGAAGTGTGATATGTGCGGAGAGCCGCCCGACCCGATGTGTGTGAAGGTTTGTTTTAACGGGGCGCTGACGTTGGTGGATTGAGATCGTGAGCTTTTAAGCCGCTGCCCTCATTTCGATACAAGACTGCTTGCTGAGGTATTCGAGAAATACAGGAGGTAGTATAAATGGCTGCGGGGATAGAACTTGAGAAAGGGCGACCCTCAAAGCAAAAGGGAAAATTCGCGCCTGGATTGCGGTTCTATTTCTGAATTTCCTGCCGGCAACTGGAAAGAAAGGTAGGCAGAAGAAGGAGTTAAAGTGGCTGTATATAATAATGGCGCGGGCAACGAATTTGCTTAAGGCACATAACTGAAATGGTTGACGATGATTGCAGGGTGTCCATCCGGTCAACCGAAAGCAGGAACACGGCGTTGTAGGGGCGAAAAAAATTTTCGCCCCTTCAGGTTGTCACTTAGAATTTCCCTAAAAGCAGTTTGGCAATGGTAGCTTTTTCCATTTCCTTGGTCGCTTCATAGATTTCAACAATTTTAGCATCCCGGTAAAATCGTTCGATATCGCACTCGTTTATGTACCCGTAACCGCCATGCAGCTGCAGCGAGTCATCCGTGACACGAACGCCGGTTTCACCTGCATACCATTTTGCCATCGCGATAAGTTTAGGATCCCGTTTACCGCCGTCAAACAGTGAGGCTGCCTGATAAGTCAATATGCGCGCCGCCTCCACTCGGGTGGCCATTTCCGCGAGTTTAAATTGAACGGCCTGATTTTTTCCGATGTATTGGCCAAACGTTTTGCGCTGTTTAACATAGGTTATGGCCTGATCC
This sequence comes from Pseudomonadota bacterium, assembly GCA_043797445.1. GTDB lineage: Bacteria > Desulfobacterota > Desulfobacteria > Desulfobacterales > JAFDDL01 > JAZDPP01. Next base: position 13,529 of record JAZDPP010000036.1, on the reverse strand, counting down.
AAAGCACCCTGGGCCACGCCCACCCCTTGAGCGGCAGCAATTAGCCGGTTGGCGTTGAAAAGTTCCATAATCTGAGGGAACCCCTCTCCTTCTTTTTCACCGAGAAGATTTTCCTTGGGAATTCTGACATTTCTGAAACAGAGCTCTGCCGTATCGGAAGCTCTGATTCCCAGTTTCCCTTTTATTTTAGTTGCCTCAAAGCCGGGTCGATCCGTTTCGACAATAAAAATGGAAAACCTGTTTTTACGATTATCCGTTCCGGAATCGCTCAAACAATAGACCAGCATATAATGGGCGATGGTGCCATTGGTTATGAATATTTTAGAGCCGTTGATAACATATTCATCGCCCTCTTTTACGGCGGTTGTTTTGATCGCAAATATGTCGCTTCCGGCATTGGGTTCTGTAATGGCGGAAGCCATGATCGCTTCCCCCTTGCAAATAGGCGGAAGATATTTTTGCTTTTGAGCGGCCGTGCCGTGATCCTGAATGAGTTCAGCGCCAAAAGGCGTCAGAAGCAGACAGCCGCATCCCGGGTCGATCCGCCAGAATTCTTCAGTAATAAGGCAAGCTTCGAGCAGCCCGAGCCCGGGGCCGCCGTTTTCCTTTTTCAGGTATACCCCTACAAACCCCAGGGCACAGGCTTTTTTCCAGAGTTCCATGGGGAACTCTTCTTTTTGATCGAATTCCTTGGCAACATCTTTAATTTCTCCTTCGGCAAATTTCCGTGCGGCTTTTTTGATGTGTCGCTGCTCTTTGGTAAAATTAAAATCCATAATGCCCCTCTTTTTTTTAAATATGTCGTTTAAAGTGTTTTAATGCGAACGTTCGTTAGAAAAAAATGCCGGTAAAAACCAATAACCTTGATAGCATCATCAGGGACTATACGACCAAGTCTAACGGGTTATGCGGTTTTTTTGAACTTTTCCGCAAGAACCGGTGCAATTTGCAGCAAATCCCCTACGATTCCATAGTGAGCCACGCCAAATATCGGGGCCTGGGGGTCTGAATTAACGGCAATGATTGTTTCAGCGTTCTTCATTCCTGCCTGGTGCTGAAAGGCGCCGCTGATGCCGAGCGCAATATAAATTTTGGGTTTAACGGTCTTTCCGGAGGTGCCGACCTGATGGTTTTTGGGCAGCCATCCCTTGTCCGCGACGGGTCTGGAACAGGAAATGGTGGCGCCAATCGCATCCGCCAAGGCTTTTACAATCGGCATATTTTCCGGTTTACCGATTCCCCGGCCTATTGAAACCAGAATATCTGCTGAGGTAATGTCCACGCCTTCCTGCTCATTTTGAATATACTCCACGAATTGGCGCCCTCGAAGACCGGTCCAATCCGGAGCGGCAATAGTTTCTACCGTCGCCGATTTTTCCATACCGGTCCCGGAAAAGCTTCCCGGTCTAAGGGTCGCCAGGTATCCTTCGGCAGGTTTCATGACAATTTGCGCACTGATTTTTCCGTTGTATATCTGCCGACGAACTTTGATATGGTCGCTCTCAATATCAATATCCACACAATCCGTCACCAGGGGAAATCCGGTGCGGATCGTCAATGCCGGCGCCAGATCCACGCCTTGTGCCGTGTGACCCATCAAGGTCAAGCGGGGGAGGCGGTCTTTTATTATCTTTTCTAAAGCCGGCAGATACGTATCCGAATTATAACGGGCAAGTTCAGGTGCTTCCATCAGCAGAAGGGTGTCGCAGGCTTTTTTAAGATCTTCAATTTGAGGAATAGGGCCGTCGCCTAAAAATAACAGCGCTACTTTCAAATTCTTCCGCTCGCAAAGCGTGTTGGCCAAGGCAAGCATTTCATACGTTATTTCCCTTATTTTACCTTCGCGATGTTCCGCCAGTACCAATATCTCATCCATGATTATACCATCCCCGCTTTATCTTTAATTATTTTGCCGATTTTGTCACAGATCTCATCAATACTACCCTCTAGAAATTCAGCCCCGTCGCCGACGACAGGCAGGCTAAGAACGCGTGAAGCGATACCGGATCCTTTCAAGCCGATCTCTTCGAGTTTAATTCCCAGATCGGATGCGTCCGTCTCCGTGATCTCTATTTCTTTTGCTTTCTGTATTCCCATTATGGAAACATACCTCGGGTCATTGATTCCGGTTTGGACGGTCAGTACGGCTGGGAAAGGCAATTTAACTTTTTCAAGGGTGTTGTTTTCCAGCTCTCTTAAAACCGTGAGTGTTTTATCTCCTGATTCGATACCTACCACTAAAGCGGCGGAGGGGACTTCTAAAAGCTCGGCGAGAATGCCACCCACTTGACCCCATCCTTCATCGCTGCTCTGAACACCGGTAAGCAACAGGTCAAAAGAAAGCGGTTTTACCGCTGCATACAGGCCTTTAGCGATACCCGCCGCATCAGAACCCTCAAATCCCTGCGCATCGATCAGGATGGCGTTGTCCGCCCCCATTGCAAGCGCCTGGCGCAACACATCCTCGCTATCTTCATCTCCCAATGTGACAACCGTCACTTTGCCCCCATGGGACTCCTTGAGTCGAATCGCTGCCTCGATCGCGTAGTTGTCCCACTCGCTGATGTCCATCTCCAAATCCTCGGTTTCAATTCCACTCGAATCTCTCTTTATTTCGAGCTCTTCTCCCGTTACTCCCGGAACCTGTTTGATGCAAACCACTGTATCCAATTTGATATCCTCCTTTTAGCCTTATGGTTCTTTTGTGAATTTTTTGGCCTTGATCATGGTTTCGGCCACGCCAGGGTATTTTTTCCAGCCCGGCAAGAACTCGCTATCGCTCAAACAGCTTGCCGGGCTTCCAAAAACACCCTGGCGTGACCTACTCGCCACTTGGGTTGGCCGAATCGATGATCAAGGCCAATTTTTTTAATGCCTGCCCGGTCCCGCCCGATTGCGAAAGAATGGGCAAATTCGGGTTGCTTGCGTAGCCGGTGTTGGCCTATATCTACCCAAGACCCAAAGCCTGTGTCACCAATTCGTTGAGATCCAGCACTTTAATCTTGTCTTCCAGAGCAGCCGTTTTTCTGGCATCTTCGAGCATGATCAAGCAAAGAGGGCAGGCTGTAATCACTATCTCGGCACCGGTTGCAACGGCCTCCCGGATTCGGATTTCACTCATTTTGGGATTGCCATCCAAATCCTCCTGCCACATTCGGTCGCCTCCGCCGCCACAGCAAAGGCTGTCTTCCCTGTTGTGAGCCATTTCAATCAATTGGACGCCCGGTATTGAGCGGATAATCTTCCTCGGCATGTCGAAAATTCGGTTGTAACGCCCCAGATAGCAGGGATCATGGTAGGTGACTCTTGTGTGCAAACGCGTATTAAATTTCAGGGCGCCGGTTTCGATTAACTGTTTCAGCACATGCGTATAGTGCCGAGCACGGAAATCGATACGCTCTTTTGGATCTTTAAGCGCCTGATAAGCGGGGTAATCGTTTTGAAACGCATTATAACAATGGGGAGATGAGGTTACGACGTCTTTGATTCCATGTTTGGCAAACAGGCTTACGCAATCTCCCATCTTCATCTCGAATAGCCCGTCTTCCCCGCAACGCCGTGCGATGTCGCCACAACAAGGCTCCTTTTTCCCCAACGTCCCAAATGAGGCTCCGGCAAAATTGAGGATTCGTGCAAAAGATATGGCCAGTTTTTGTGCGCGAAGATCTATGGAGGTGGTACAACCGACAAAATAGCATAAGCCCGGATTTGTGTTCGTGGTCGCTGTCAAATCAACGATATTCATCCCTTCGGCCCACTTTGCTCGCCCTTTTTTTGACGCTTCCCACGGATTGTTGTATTTATACAAATTTTTCAATGCTACAGTTAAAAAAGTTGGCATTTGAGTGCCTTCTTCCACCAGTTTGCTCCTTGCCAGACGAATGGATTCGGGTGTATCGATGTAAACGGGGCAAATCTCAATGCATGCGCGGCAAGAGGTGCAATGCCAAAGTGACTTACTGCTGAAATCATCGTTTGTGCTGTCTGAAACGTTGAATCCTGCCTCTTTCTTTAATAGGGGATTGTATTTTAAGCTACATATCTCTTTTGCCCATGAAACGAAGGCTCTAGGGGAAAAAGGTTCATTGGCATTTTGAGAGGGGCAGACATCGACACAACGGCCGCATCGGGTGCAGGCATCAAAAGAGATTAACTCCCGGGCAGTATAAATATCTGTGGACGCAGCCCGGTCTTTCACCGGAAGAACCGTTACCGGCCGGCTGTGTAAAAATATACTCGCCGGCGCGGCCATTATATGGAAAAGTTTGCTGAAAGGGATGTAGGTGATAAAAGAGAGACTTAAAATTCCGTGTCCCCACCATAGATAAGGGTAGGCATTTAAAGCATGGGTGTAAGTCGGCCAAAAAGCACTCGCCCAGAGCCCGACAAAGGACCATTGCCCCCAGTTAGGCCCTTGGGAGGTCTCGGCGGCAAGGCGGGCGGCTTCAACGGAGAAACCCGAAAGAGCGACAACCAATAGCCACAAAATGACGATGAAATCTTCCGCCCGCCGCTCAAGTCTGGATATACGCTGAACATAGCGGCGCACCATGGCCCAGATTACGCCGCCGATCAGCATCAACCCGCATATTTCCAAAGAAAAAGAAAACCATAAATAAAAGGTTCCCCGAAGGAAGTGATCAAGCCAATGGTCTATTGCAACCAAAACGGTGCCGGCGAAAAGCCCTAGAAATCCCCACAAAATCAAAAGATGCATCATTCCAGCACTGATGTCACCTTTAAATATTCTTCGGCCTAGGAGCCCATTCAAAAAGAGCTCCAAGAAATCCTCGATCAAAAAAGAACTTTTTTGTCGCTTGGCTCCTTTTTTCCAAATCGATAGATGAGAAAAAACTCCTGCGAGAAAAACGAAAATAGCCAATCCTGCCAGAAGATAAAATCCTCCGACATAATTAATATGCCAGTAGCTGGTGTGAAATGGTTCCATGTCAGGTTACCTTAAATATCCCCGTCGTTAATATTTCTTTAAACATCATTGCCAAATCCTCGATTGTTACAGAACCGCCTCGGTTAAACCATTTCACGGTATAGTGTGCCATGCCAAAAAAGCTGAAAATAACCACCATCGTGGGAAAATTTTTTAGTTTGCCGTTGGCTTTAAGTTCTTCAATAATCGAAGCAAACATCCGCAACAATTTTCTCTGTTTTTCAATAAGGCTTTGTTGGTGTTTATCATCTAGGGCACCGAATTCATTGATTAGCAACACCAGACGATGCTTATCCGTGACAAAACGGCGCGTATAATATTCCAATATCTGAGAAAGCCGTTCTTCGGGGCTTTCTCCTTGGCTTATAAGGTTTTCAATAGTGCTCAACGCCTCATCCATTTCTTCATCTAAAATCGTAAAGAGCGCCTTCTCTTTACTTTTAATATAGTAATAGAGCGAGGCTTTATCCAAGTTTAACTTCTCGGCGATATCCCGCATAGAGGTGGCATGGAAGCCCTTTTGGGCGAATATGTCGCAGATAACTTTATTTACTTCTTTCTTTTTAGCTAAATATTTTATTCCCGCCATTTGAATGATCCTTTATCCCAGTCTATAAGCCATAGCGAACCGAAAATGCAGACACCAATCACGGTCGCGTTTTTAGTCTAATAAAATTTATCTAACGTTCGTTAGAATATAATGGGCTATTGTTTTCATGTCAATAAAAAATTCAGCGGTAAGAGAAAATTAATTTTCGTGGAACCGAATTGTGTTGTCAACGTGAACGAAAGCAATGTGAGACCAACTCGGAAAAAAAATAATCTAATCCGGTGAAAACCACCGCCGGCAAATTCTGCAAGGTCGCTTCTTTATCGCTGCCTTGGTTATCGTATCCTCTCAATTCTATTTGAGCCAAACTACGATACACCGTGATTATCTTGTTTCGTCAAAATTTCCGGATCAAATGGCTATCCGGCTGTCTATGGCTATTTTGCGACAAAATATTTTTTACCCCTGATCTGAACCATTGGTATTAATGCGTTTCAACATTTGTGCATCATTTGTGCGTCAGCAACTGCCATTGCGATGTAAAGCCGGCATGACTGTTCCATGGAACAGGACAGCCAAGTTTCGTACTTAAGAACAGAATTTTCTGTTCTATGGTACGAGTTGGAATTCCCATTTTTATATCTATCTGGATTTCTTTAATAAAAATTTTGGCATTATTAATGCGTTAGGTCTCTTTGTTGGTTGTATCATTAAAAAGATACACTGCTAATTTAAATTTACTGGCAAAGCCAGGATAGGAGAGAATGGCATGGCGCAAGTAATCGCGGATAGAAGGGATGTCGATTTTGTACTTCACGAACAGCTCCAGGTCGGGGCGTTGAGTCAGCATGAGGTGTTTGCGGAGTTCAACAAAAAAGTAGTGGACATGATTATCACCGAGGCCCGGGGGCTGGCGATTAAAGAATTGCTCCCGACGCATAAAATCGGGGATGAAATCGGGTGCAAATTCGAAAAGGGCGAGGTGACAACGCCGGCGGAATTTAAACGGGCCTGGCGGATATTAAGAGAAGGCGGATGGTTTGCCCCTGCCCGTGATCCGAAGTGGGGAGGGCAGGGGATGCCGGAAACGGTTGCCATTGCCACAAAGGATTATATTATCGGTGGTAATATGGCGCTTTTCCTCTGCGGCGGGTTGACCCACGGCGCGGCGCGTCTCGTTGAGATTTTCGGAACGGATGCGCAAAAGGCGACCTATCTGAAAAAGATGTTCACCGGGGAATGGACCGGCACAATGCTTCTCACCGAGTCCGAAGCCGGATCGGACCTGGGGGCGCTGACGACGACAGCGGTCAAAAACCCGGACGGAACCTACTCCATTACCGGGAATAAGATCTTTATCAGCAACGGTGAGCATGATCTCACCGACAACATCATTCACCCCACGCTGGCCAGAATCGAGGGGGCGCCGGCGGGAAGCCGGGGGATCTCGCTTTTTCTGGTGCCAAAATTTCTGGTAAAGGATGACGGCAGCCTGGGGGAGCGAAACGATGTCGTTTGTACCGGCATTGAAGAGAAAATGGGGATTCACGGCAGTTCCACCTGCTCCATGGCCCTGGGCGGAAAGGGGAGATGCATCGGGACGCTTCTGGGGCAGGAGAACAAGGGCCTTGCCGCCATGTTCGTGATGATGAACGAAGAGCGCCTGATGGTGGGGGCCCAGGCGATGTCCTGCATGTCTTCCTCCTATCTGCACGCCCTTGAATTTGCCCGTACCCGCGTTCAGGGCCCGAAGCTGGGGTCCAAGGATACAACCTCGGTTCCCATTCTCCAGCATCCGGACGTTCGGCGAATGCTGCTTACCATGAAGGTGTATGTCGAGGGAGCGAGAAGTCTTCTTTACTATATCTCCCACTGCGAAGACCAAAAACATCTGGGTGAAAATGAAGACGAAAAAGAAAAATACCAGAACCTGATCGATGTCCTCATCCCGGTGGCCAAGGGGTATGTCAGCGACCGGGCCGTGGAGATGTGCAGTATCGGGATTCAGGTTTTCGGCGGGTACGGGTATACCGCGGACTATCCCGTGGAACAGCTGATGCGGGATGTGCGGATCACCCCCATTTACGAGGGAACCAACGGCATTCAGGCCATGGATCTTCTGGGCCGGAAGCTCGGGATGAAAAAGGGCCGGCTCTTTATGGATCTTTTAGGGGAGATACAAAAAACCATCGCCGTGGGAAAAACTATCGAGCAAACCCGGGAAATTGCCGAAACGGTGGAAAAGGCGCTCGGCAGAGCCGGAGAGGTAGCCCGGCATCTGGGAAAGACCGCGATGAGCCCGGAGGTCGCCGTCGCTTTTGCCAATGCCACCCAGTTTCTCGATGTGATCGGGGATGTCGTCATGGCCTGGATGCTTCTCTGGCGTGCCACTCTCGCGGCAAAGGGCCTGGCAAATCCCACCGGGAAAAAGGATGCCGCCTTCTATGAAGGTCAGCTCAAATCGGCCGAATTTTTTGCCGGGACCGTATTGCCGGTAACGCATGGCCGGATTGCCGCGATCTTTAATAACTGCCGCGCCGTTATTGATATTGCAGATGATTCTTTTGGCGGAAAATAAACCGATTATCCGAAAAAGGTGACTCAAAAGGGAAAGGAAAAACACATGAAGGATGTTGTGATTGTTTCGGCCTGCCGGACGGCCATCGGGGCATTCGGCGGGACTTTGCGGGACAGTAATGCCGCCGTTCTCGGCAGCGTGACGATGAAAGAGGCCATCCGCCGGGCGGGCATCGATTCCGCCATCATTGATGATGTGCGCTATGGGTGCTGCCTGGAACCGGTGGATGCGCTGAACGTATCCCGGGTCAGCGCGCTCATGGCGGGAATTCCGGAGACGGTTCCCGCGGTGACGCTCAATCGGGTTTGCATATCGGGTATGGAAGCGGTGATCTCCGGCATGGCCATGATCCAGTCCGGCATGGCGGATGTGATTCTCGCGGGCGGGGTGGAGCATATGTCCGGTGTTCCCTTTACGGTGCCGGGCGCCCGCTGGGGATGTCGTCTTCAGGATAGTGTTTTTGTCGATGCCATGATCCATGGGCTTCATTGCGGATCCCATCTTTTGCCCAATGCCGCGGAAGGTCCGGTCAATGCCGAGGAAGCGCCTCTTTCTTATTTCAAGGGCAAACCCTATATCATGGGGCATACGGCCGAGTTTATTGCACAGCATTTGAAAATCGAGCGAAAAGAGATGGACGAAGTGGCGCTTCGAAGCCATAACAATGTGGAGCGTGCCACCCAGGATGGCAGTTTTGCGGAAGAAATCGTTTCCGTCGAAATCCCCCAACGCAAAAAACCGCCGATTCTCTTTAATAAAGACGAGCATTTCCGTCCCGGAATCACACTGGAACAACTCGAAGGACTGCCTCCTGCCTTTTTACCGAAAGGCGGAAAGGTTACCGCCGGCAACGCGAGCGGCATCAACGACGGGTCCGCCGCGATGGTGATCATGTCGGCCGAAAAAGCGAAAGAACTGGGGATTCAGCCGTTGGCGAAAATAAGGGCTATCGGAAAGGGAGGGTGTCACCCGTCCGTCATGGGGCTGTCACCCGTACCGTCGGTTCAGGATTTAATGCGGAAAAGCGGGCTTAAAATTGATGATTTCGACCTGATCGAGGTGAACGAGGCGTTTGCCGCCCAATACATCGCCTGCGAAAGAGAGTTAAAACTCAACCGGGAGATTACGAACGTTAACGGTTCCGGTATCGGTCTCGGGCACCCGGTAGGCGCCACCGGCGCCCGGATCATCGTAACCCTGCTTTACGCCATGAAGAACAGTGGAAAAACACTGGGCCTTGCCACCTTATGCGGGGGCGGAGGCGTCGCCATGGCGTGTGCCATCGAAATCCTGTAAGGAGAAAACTATGATCAGAAGAATAAGAGAGGTTGCCGTCATCGGTTCCGGCGTCATGGGAAGTGGAATAGCGGCCCTGTTTGCAGGCGCCGGTATCAAAACACTGCTGCTCGATATCGTTCCGTTCGATCTATCGGAAGAAGAAAAAAAAGATACGAATGCCAGAAATAGAATTGTCAAAGCCGGGTTCGAGAATCTTCTCAAGGCGGGCTCAGCCGTTTTGATGCATCCCGAAGATGCCGATCGGATCCGTATCGGCAATTTGGAGGACGATTTCGACAAGGTGGCGGAATGTGACTGGATCATCGAAGTGGTTGTCGAGAACTTGAACATCAAGCAGGCCTTGCTGAAGCGGATCGAGCTCGTTCGAAAGAAAGAGGCTATTATTACCACCAACACCTCCGGGATTCCCTTAAAAGCTATGAGCGAGGGGCTGAGTTTGGAATTTCGCCGGCACTTCATGGGAGCCCACTTTTTCAATCCCGTTCGGCATATGCATCTGCTCGAACTGATTTCGGGAGAGGAAACGCTGCCGGAGGTCAAAACCTTTATCGTTGATTTTGGGGAACGCATCCTGGGAAAAGGGATCGTTTGGGCCAAGGACACCCCCAATTTTGTCGGAAACAGAATTGGGGTATATGGCATGATGTTGGCGATGCACGCGCTCGTCGAGCATAAGATGAGTATTCCGGAGGCGGACGCTTTGCTGGGTCCGGTGCTCGGAAGACCCAAAACCGCCGTATTTAAAACCGCCGATCTTGTCGGGCTGGATACCCTGGGGCATGTGGCAAAAAACACTTACGATTTGGTGGCGGAGGATAGAGATCGGGACATTTTCAAACTTCCGGACTTTGTCGCCCGGATGATCGAAAAGAAAAGGTTTGGCAACAAGACACGCGGCGGATTTTATAAAAAAGAAAAGAAACCGGATCAACAGAGTATCGCTCTTGTGATCGATCCGGAAACGGGTGAATATGGAGAATTCGGGGTTCCGGAGTTTCCCTGCTTGATTGCCGCCAGGAGTGAAAGGACTCTTGGGCAGAAGATGCGGGCGGTCATCGGCGGGGAGGATCGCGGTGCCCACTATGCCTGGCGCGCGCTTTCCGGATGGTTGATTTACGCCGCCAACCGGATTCCCGAAATAGCCGATACGATCGTTGAAATCGATAATGCCATGAAATGGGGCTACAACTATCAGATGGGCCCCTTTGAATCCTGGGATGCCATCGGCGTGGCTGAATCGGTCGGCCGCATGGAAGCCGAAGGGATGAGCGTACCGGAAGCGGTAAAGAAAATGTTGAAGAAGGGGTGTGATTCTTTTTACAAAACCGAGAACGGAAAGCAACTGTACTTCGATTTCATATCCGGCTCTTACAAGGACGTGGCTGTCAGCGAACTGGGCCTGTCCTTGAAACGTCTGGCGGACGCGGGCGGTGTGGTGAACGCCTGTCCTTCCGGGCGCCTGGTGGATCTGGGAGAGGGTGTTTTTTGCTGCGAGTTTCAAACAAAGATGAACACGCTCAATTCCGAGCTTATCGATTTTATACACGAGGCCCTGGATTTTGTGGATGACAACGGAGCCGGCATGGTGATCGGGGGAGAATCCGGCGCTTTTTCCGCCGGCGCAAACCTCCTGGAGGTGGTCACGGCAGCCAAGGAGGGGCGCTTCGATGACATTCGCCGGCTGATTCGCCGGCTCCAGAGTGCGGTTCAGCGGATGCGCTACGAGGCGTTTCCGGTCGTGGCCGCTCCTTACGGGCTGGCCTTGGGGGGCGGGTGTGAAGTATGCCTCGGAGCTGACCGGATCGTGACCCACGCCGAGCTCTATATGGGGCTGGTTGAGTCGGGTGTCGGGCTGTTGCCGTCCGGCGGCGGGTGCTTAAACCTGTGGAAAAAATTCGTCGGATCCCTGCCGGCGGCCGTCACGGACATCGACCTCACGCGGCTTTTCATTCCTGTTTTGACGACTATTGCCATGGCGAAGGTCTCCGCGTCGGCGGCCGATGCAAGGGCTAACGGCTTTTTGGGAAAGACCGACCGAATCGTTTTCAACCGGGACCATCTGATCGGCCATGCCAGCAACGAGGTGCTGAAAATGGTACGTGACGGCTATGCGCCGCCGCTCAAAAAGAAGATCAGGGTACTGGGTGAAGTTGCGCAACAACTGGCGGAAGAGCAAACGGCGAGTCTGCTTGAAAGTGGACGGATCAGTGAATATGACGCACTTCTCACCAAGCGTATCGCTTATGTTCTTTCCGGGGGAGATGTTCCCAGCGGAAGTGAAGTGGATGAGGATGTCATCCTCAATCTCGAATTGGAAGCATTTCTTGATCTTTTAAAGGAGAAAAAAACTCTGGACAGGATCGGGCATATGCTGAAAACCGGGAAGCCGTTGCGAAACTAGTATATCGATCCACTGTTTTATTTTCCCAGAGCAACACTGGTTGCTGAAATTTAACCCATAACTTTTTGTAAAGTTGAAGAAAACAAACCGTGATCATGGCTGCGGCCACCTCAGGACATTTTTCCCAGTCAGGCAAGAACTCGCTGTCTTTTAAACAACTTGCCTGGCTTCTAAAAATGCCCTGGCGTGGCATGTTCATCATGTGGGTTTGGCTGAAACGGTGATCAAGACCAGAAAAAATTAAAGCATCGGTTTTGTGAAGATAACTTGCGTTGAAGAGATCAAACAAAATAAATGATTCATGCGATTGGCTATCGCTAATGGAGAAGGATGTTGGAGGAAGCGAATGGAAATTTTAGTATGTGTGAAACGGGTGCCGGATACCTCTGAAAACGAGATAAGCGTCAATAGCAGCGGATCCGATATTCGACGGGAGGATCTTGTTTACTCAGTCAATGAGTGGGACAATTATGCGGTTGAAGAGGCCATTCAGATTCGGGACAATGTCGGCGGAAGCGTGACGGTTGTGACGGTGGGGGATGCGGATGCCGAAGAGGTGCTGCGCCGGGAAATGGCCATGGGCGCTGATAAAGGCATTCTTTGCACCGGCGATGATTTTAACGGCTCGGATGGGAAAGGGATCGCCACCGTTTTAAAGGGAGTCGTGGAGAAAGGCAAATATGATCTGATTCTCACCGGAGCCCAGGCCGATGATGGCGCGGGACAGGTGAGCGGTATGCTCGCGGCCATGCTGGATCTGCCATACGCTTCTCTTGTCAGCTCCGTAAAGTTGGTGGATGACAAGAAGCTTAAGGTCGGACGAGAGGTGGCCGGTGGTAATCAGGAAATGAACGATATCAATCTGCCTTGCGTTTTGTCGATCCAGACCGGCATCAATGAGCCGCGGTACGTGGGTATTCGGGGGATTCGAAAAGTGGCTTCCGTGGAGATCCCCGTGTATGGCACCGGTGATCTGGGATTGGTCGGCGGTGCAGTCGGCGCCTCGGCCGCCAAGGTGAAACGGCTCGATTATTTTGTCCCGCAGATGGGGGAAGGCGCAGAAATTCTTGAAGGAAGCGCCGAAGAGATTGCCGTCAAACTGGTGGAACTCTTAAAAGCCAAAGGAGGAATCAAGTAATGGCCTTACAGTTTTTTGCTTATATTACCTACAATGATGGCAAGGCGGACGATTCCGCCCTGGAGCTTCTGGCCGCGGCAAAAAAGGTCGACTCGGGTGCAGTGGTTACGGCCGTTGTAACCGGCAGTGGCGGCAATCTGGATGCGGTTTGCAGTGAATTGACCGGGGCGTTTCCGGCGGTTTGGAAAATCAATAACGCGGCGCTGGTCTACCCCAACGGGGAAGTGGTGAAAAAGGCGCTCGCTAACGTCGTTCCCGCCGGGAGTATCGTATTGATACCGCATGAGCATCTGGGGATGGATATGGCGCCGGGTCTTTCCATTAAATTGAATGCCGCTTACGTTCCCGATGTGATGGGGGTTGACGGCCTGGAGGGCAATACCCTCAAACTCATTCGCCAGGAATACAGCGGCCAGGTGAGTACCCATGTCAGCTGTGATGTATCCGGAGGTGCGGTCATTACGGTTAGACCGGGGTGGTAAGATTCAAATAGTGTAACGCTTATTTGTCTTATTGTAACAAAATAGTGTAACACTCGGGTAAGAGACCCCGCATATCCCGCAGTCATATCCCGCAGCCATACCCCGCCCTTGGTTTTACCTTACCCCGCATACC
>JAZDPP010000035.1:0-2304 GCA_043797445.1 Pseudomonadota bacterium | reverse complement strand
CCATACCGCTCCGGCTTCCAGTTTTTCCGCTCATCCGTCAATACCGCCAGGCTGACGATTTTCTTGTCATGTTTATCAAAGAGCCGGTAGTTATACACGTACATCCGTTTGGCAAATCCGGAGTCCGATTTTCCCTGGATTTCCACATGAATAAGCGCCCATATTTCAGAACCGTTCTTCAGCAGGATGCTCTTGTATTTTTCTGCAAGTTTCTTGTTCCCGTCTCTAAGTGGGTGAATCAAGACTTCCAGAAGTGTGATGGTTGAGGTTACACCCCATGCCTGTCGGGTATCAAGCATGGAAAAGAGGGGTTTCACAAGACCGTGGTAGCGAATGTTTTTTTCGATAAAATAGATAAACGGGGAAGTGTCGAAAAAGACCTTTTTACCATTAAATAAACGGGTTAATCCCATGATTCGCGTTCCAGGCGTACGTAATCCTCGACGTCAACTCCCGACCAGATTTCCGCACCGAGTCCCTCAAGCTCAAGCAAGCTGTGTTTTCCCGCTTTCCTTAACATGACGTTTTTTTTCAGTACCGCGGAAAGAACCTGCAGCAGTTCCAGTTGCTCTTCCGGATCAAGCTGAGGAAGCGCCGCCACAACCTCATCATACGTTATATGCGATTTTGGGCTTGCCACCTTAACGCTCCTTTTTATTATCGAATCGATTATTCCCCCCTGCTCAAACCAAACACAATGACCACCGGCGCCGCCAAGAAGCCGAATCCATCGACATCGGGTGTGTATTTAAAAATATAACAAGAAGTTAACCACTTGTCAGTCGTCTTTTTGGGGTTTAACCTCTGTCTAATCTAAATCATTGCTACCGTGGTTTCAACATTCATTTCAAACTTATCCCACTCTACACGCTATCACTTTCCCCAAAGGAAGGTGTTTGGCGCAGGAATGTTCCCCACATCAAATCGCCAATCATCTTTTGAGGTATCTTCAATTTTTCCGGAAGAAAAGACCCCCAGCAGCGCATCATCGGTCAGCATCACCGTGGCACAGGCGTGTCCCGGTGGTACCCGCAAAACGCCGGGGGATGCCGAGGAAAGGGTGTAACGCTGTACGGGGAGCGAGGGGGAAGGGTTTCACAAGAATCCGGATAAATCTTTACCTGACGCAGTCCCGGATAAAAGGATTTTTTATCAGCGTGTTATGTAATTTTTGATTGTGCTGCATATCTTCTGTATAGATCACGGCGCAACCGCCTTCAATGGCAGAAGCTACAACAAGGCTGTCCCAAAAAGATATATTGTATTTTTCCCGGATTTTAAAAGAGTTGTTATAGGTTCTCTTCGTTAATTCCAAAACTTTACAAATTTTAATGATGTTTTGTTGAATGCGGTTGTACACTTCCGAGTCAGTATAGCCAAATTTTCTGGTCAGGTTCCAGTGACATTCATTCAATATTTGAGTTGAAACAAACAGTTCGTTTTGCGTCACCATTGTTTCAAAAAGCGACAGGGTGATGTCTCGCTTCTCTTTTTCGGAGGGATCATTACTTTCGACTATACCGTAAATCCAGATATTGGTATCAATGAACACACGATCATCGTTCATAAATTTCTTCACGTTTACCGATTACCCGATAGCTTTGTGTATGCAGCGGAGTATAAAACCCTTCCGGCAATTTTCTTGCCGGAATATCTTCCCGGTTATACTCGAAAAGGATGACGCGGACATACTTGTGATTCAGGTTTTTCAGATTGTCCGGCAATCTGATGATATTTTCTCGGATTTCAGTTCTGAATTCTATCCGGTCCATAAATATTACCTCCTTCGGCTAAAGCGATAACTTTTATGCTACCATGCTTCACCGGTTGAGGCAACACATCTCCGAATTCACCCAACAGATCCAGCAGCTTGACCCGGCCTTCTATCCGATGGAAGGGCAAGTCGGCCAACCAGTGCATGATACCGGTCGGTCACCCGATGCCGCGCGTAATGGTGCACCACGTGCTCCCAACCCGCCAATCCCATGTTTCGCCATGTTTCGGGGTTTCGATGCGCGGATCGAATCACATCGGCAATCGCCGCAGCCGATGCCGGCGGTACAACCGCACCACAACCGGCATTGGCGATCAACCGGGAAAGTTCGGAACTCGAGTCCGTGGCTGCCAGAACCGGCCGGGCGCAAGCCATAATATTTATCCTTTCTTGTAGAGTGTTTGTTTAATATCCCCAATATTAACCCAAAAATGTCACGTTATTTAACCCCCCGCGAAAATCCCCAGGTAGGTTAGATCGATAATAGTAAGGTATCAGAAGTCGAGATCGTTTGTAATACGGTTGGACGG
>JAZDPP010000034.1:0-2644 GCA_043797445.1 Pseudomonadota bacterium | reverse complement strand
GGCGCTCGTCCGGTATAGGCTTTCAACGGTTACCGGGACGTCCTGGTGGGCAATGGTGACAACTTCCGAAAGCGTTGAGGGAACGCTTATGGTATTGCTCCAATAGCTATATCCCAGATAATCCACCCGGAACTTGTAGCTCCCGTCCGATAAGTCAAAGGATACGGCGCCCTGATCGCTGCTTTGCTTCGATAGCCCGAAGTACGCCCCGTTTGCCGAGAATACGTAGACGGGAACGCCGGTCAAGGGGCTCCCGGGCGCCTTTTCAACCCGGATGGTAACGGCTCCGCCGCCGGTGTTGATATCGACGATATTGTCCTGATGCGAAAGGATCGGCTCGGTTGCCCAGAATTGACCCTTCTGGTAATCGGCCCTGAACTTGTAGGTGCCTTCCGGCAGCCGGAACCCGGCAAGGCCTTCTGCTGTTGTCCGGCCATTGATTCCGAGGGATACCCCCGCGTCATTAAAGACATAAACGGGAATGTTTGCAAGCGGCGTCTGGCCTTGGGCTACTTGAACATCTACCCCGCCTTCGTTGATGACTATGGTTTTGTCCGTTCCAAGGAAACTGTCCGACCAGTAGGGCTCGGAGAGGTAATTTGCCCGCACCTTGTATTCCTGGAGCGGGAGGCTGAATTCGGCCCGGCCCAGGTTGTCTGTTACGGTTTGAACCCCAAGATAACCGCCTGCAGGTGTAAAGAGATATAATTTCAGACCGCTTCCGGGCTCGATATCGCCGGCAAAATTTCGGTTTACCGAAATCGTCACGTCCTGGTGAGCAATGGTGTGCGTCAACGCATCGGTTTGGGGAATACCAAACACCTCGGTCCAGAACTGATAGCCGAGATAATCGATCCGGATCTTATACGTCCCGTCCGCCAGCGGGAAGGAGGCTACGCCGTCGCTGGTGGTGGTGCCGATCAGGTGCAGATTGGACGACCCGCTTGCGTTGAAAAGGGAACACTTGACCCCTGCAAGCGGCGTTCCGTCACCTTTGAGCACGGTAAGGGCGAAGTTGCCGCCGCCCGTTGATATGGTGACCGGATTTTCGATATCGGCCAGTATCGTGGAGACACCGCTCCAGAACTGGGTCCCCAGATAATCCGCGCGAAAATTATAGCTACCCGGCGGCAGCGGGAACGCTTTCTGCCCCTCGCCATCGGTCAGTCCGTTTACGCCAAGATAGTTCCCGGTGCTGTTGAACACATAGACTTTGACATTGGAAAGGGGATGACCCATGTTTGATACCGTCAGCAGGACTTTCCCCGCTTCGATGGTAACTGTCTCATCGTCCCCGTTAAATATTTCGGACCAGTACTGCTGCCCGAGATAGTCGGCCCGAACCTTATACTCTTTTTCCGGGAGGTTGAAGGTTACCTTCCCGAGATCGCTCGTAACGAGTTTCTTTCCGAGGGAGGAACCCGATGCCAAGAAGAGATGAACATTGATGCCATTGAGGCCGTGAATATCTCCGGCATAGTCTTCTTCCACGCTAATCGTGACATCCTGATGAGCAATGGAGAGTTTTTCGTTTTTATCGGCGCTTACCACAATGTCCGGAGTCCAGAATTGATACCCCAGGTAATCCGCCCGGATCTTGTAGGTTCCGGAGGGAACATCAAAATTGAATTGCCCCTGGTCGCTTGTTTTTCCGGATACGCCCAAATAACGCCCCTCACTGTTGAAAAGAAAAACAGTTATAGCCGGGATCGGGGTGCCCTCGCCCTTGTCCACCGTTACCGTAAGTGAGCCCCCGCCGCTTGCGATCTGGAAATTGTTACTCCCGCCGAAAACGATGGTAACCGTCTCTGAAAAAAACTGGCTCCCCAGAATATCCGCTCTGAACTTGAACGCTTGCCCTACCGGTAAATTGAAGCTGACCTTGCCGGTTTCATCCGACACGGCGTTCAGACCCAGATAGGTGCCGGTTGCGTTAAATAAATATACTTTCACGCTGGCTTCGGGGGTTTCATCCTGCGTCACCAGAACCGTCGCAACTGCTTCCTGGATATGAATATCGACGCTTTGGGCACCGGGCATTGTGACGGGATCGGACCAGAATTTGCTGCCAAGATAATCGGCCCGGAACTTATACGTGCCGGTTGAAAAATCAGCCGCTTCAAATACGGCCGTGCCGGTTTCATCCGTCGTGGCGGTCTTGCCCGTATTCGTTCCGCTTTGTGTGAACGCATATACCTTCACACCGGGTAAGAAACGGCCCAGGCTCGTTGACACCTTTACCGCCAACTCTTCGCCCGGCTCTTTCTCCGCCAGGGCAAGCCGAGTTCCTCCCAGATAATAATACACCCGGGTAAAGGCTCCCGTCGGGGTGGACTCTCCGATCAGGTTACCGGATCGATCGTAGTGAAAAACGGTGGTAACTTCGCCGGCTGCTTTTTTAATCCTTCGGCCGTTGCCATCGTACACGTAATGGGTGTCTGTTGCCGTGTTTTCCTTTACCTCGATCAACCGGTGATCCTGATTATATGTGAGGGTCTTATTTCCCCGGCGGGTCGTGTTGCCGTGGGCATCGTAGGAAAAGCTCTGGGGGCTTGCGCCCGTTACCGCCGAAACCCGGTTCGTGCCGGGTTCATACCCATAGGTGGACGTTTCGCTGCCAAGGGTCTGACTGAGGCGGTTTCCG
>JAZDPP010000033.1:0-58520 GCA_043797445.1 Pseudomonadota bacterium | reverse complement strand
GAGCGAGGATGCGGGACTAATGGCTTTCTTAAAAACATTGTGAGAACTTTAATTATGTGGCGTTTATCTTTCTTGCAACCCCAACACGGACAAAGCTTGTCGGATGAACGCCACATAACAATGAGCGCCACACAAGATCTGAAGATCGGCAAACTCACCCATGCGGATCTGGGGCAAATGCAAATGTACGTCAACTACTTCGATCGCTTCGTGAAACTGGCGGAAGAACACCCGACCATTGGCATCGTCCTATGTAAAAAGAAGCACGATGCCTTGGTGGAAATCACCCTGCCCGCAGGCGCCAATATCCATGCCCGGGAATATCAGCTTTACCTGCCCGATAAGGAGCTGCTGCGACGGAAGTTGGAGGAGTGGAGTGCGGAGGTGGAAGGACTGCGGGAGGTGGGAGAATGAAAGCCACAGACCTGCTTGCAGCGCTTCCAGATGGTTGGCGGAAAATGCCCCTCAAGGCAATCTGTGACTACACTGTCAGCAACGTCGATAAGCTTTCTATTGAAGGAGAAGTAACGGTTCGTCTCTGCAATTACACCGATGTCTATAAGAATGAGCAAGTATCGCCAGAACTTGAACTTATGGTGGCAACGGCCACGGAGGATGAAATTAAGAAATTTCACCTTGAAGTGGGTGACGTCGTTATTACCAAGGACTCCGAGTCCTGGGGTGACATAGCCATCCCGGCTTACGTAGAATCAACTGCGGATGATTTCATATGCGGGTATCATCTGGCCTTCATCCGCCCCGATAGCAAAATGCTTGATGGCCGTTTTCTCTTTCGTTGTATTCAGTCTCGGCCTGTTGCGCTCCAGTTGGAGCTTGAAGCAACCGGCGTTACACGATACGGCTTACCTAAAGGTGCAATCGGCTCTGCGCTGCTACCATTGCCATCCCTGGAACTCCAACTTCTTATCGCCGACTACCTCGACCGCGAAACCGCGTGCATTGATGCCTTGGTGGCGGAAAAGAATTGCATGCTGGCCCTGCTGGAAGAAAAGCGCGCCGCCCTGATTAGCCGCGCTGTAACCCGCGGTCTCAACTCCGGTGCCCCTCTCAAGCCTTCCGGCCTGGACTGGCTGAGGGATATTCCGGCGCATTGGGATGTTCGTCGCTTGAAATTTGTTTCAGAAACCTTGGACCAAGGAAGTTCTCCAATTGCAGGAAACTTACCTGCCAGCCCAGATGAATTGGGAATACTTAAACTCAGCGCCGTGAGCAAAGGCCGGTTCAAGCGCGAGGAAAACAAGGCACTTAAAGAGTCAGACGGGAACGAGGAAACACTTTCACTCCGTAAGGGGGATGTTTTGATTACCCGAGGGAATACACCAGAATTGGTGGCGGATGTTGCATACGTTCCGGGTAATGAGCCCAACTTATTGCTGCCGGACCTTATTTACCGCTTGCGTGTTCGAATGGACAAGGTAGTGCCTGAATTCCTAACCTATTTTCTGACGACACAGATAGATAGGGTTCAAATTCGACGTGATGCACGCGGATCAAGCGGGTCAATGGTAAAAGTATCACAAGGTCATGTGCTTGATTGGCAAATGCCCCTACCGCCGTTGTCAGAGCAAGTCGAAATAGTAGATCAGATTCAAGCAGCAGAAAGAAAAGCTCAGGCTATGAATGACCAACTTTCTAAATCGATTTCACTACTCACAGAACGTCGCGCCGCCCTGATCTCTGATGCCGTCACCGGCCAAATTTCCATAGAGGAGATGACCCCATGAGCACCGTTCCCGCCTCCATTCCGGTTCTGCGCTGGGCCGCGGGTCGGGCGCGATTGGCCGAGGCCGCGCTGGCCAAGCGCTTTCGCAAATGGCCTTTGTGGCTTTCCGGAGAGGCCCGGCCCACGCTCAGGCAACTGGAGGATTTCGCACAGCTCAGCCATACCCCGATCGGCTATTTTTTCCTGCCGGAGCCTCCAGAACTGAGTTTGCCGGTCCCGGATTTTCGCACGGTGCGCGATGTGTTCCTGCTCGAGCCCAGCAGTGAGTTGCTGGATATGCTTTATCTCTGCCAGCAGCGGCAGGATTGGTTTCGCGAGTATGCGCAGTTGCATGGCCTGCCGCGCCTGGAATTTGTGGGACACGCCAATATGCAAGATTCGCCGGAAGCGGTCGCCGAGGAGATGCGGGACACGCTTGCGCTGTCCATCGCCGAGCGGCGCAAGCTGCCCACATGGGCCGATGCCTTACGGCAGCTCATCGCCAAGGCCGAAGAAGCAGGTGTTTTGGTCATGGCCAGTTCCATCGTTGGCAGCAACAGTCATCGCAAACTGGATGTCGAAGAGTTTCGTGGCTTTGCATTGGCTGACGACCTGGCGCCGTTGATCTTTCTCAATGCCGCCGACAGCAAGTCCGCTCAGATGTTTACCTTGACCCATGAACTCGCGCATCTGTGGTTGGGGCTCAGCGGGGTATCGGACGTGGAGGCCGGTCGGGTGCCGGATCAAACCACCGAGCGCTGGTGCAATCGCGTGGCAGCGGAAGTTTTGATGCCGCTGACCGAGGTGATGGCGGTGCATGATCCCGACGAAACGGTTCCGCATGCCATCCAACGGCTGGCGCGACATTTCAAGGTCAGCACGCTGGTCGCGTTGCGCCGTCTGCATGACGCCGGATTCATCGACACCCACGCCTTATGGCAATACTACCAGGTCGAAATCAAGCGATTGCGGGCACTGGAACGTAGCAGCGGTGGCGGCGACTTCTATCGCACACTGGGCGCGCGCACCGGCAAACGTTTCGCCTGGGCGATAGTGGCCAGCACGTTGGAGGGTCAAACGTTGTTCCAGGATGCCTTCCGCATGCTAGGCGTCCGCAAGACCGCTACTTTTTATCAAACAGCGCGCGAACTCGGGGTGATGCCGTGACCTACCTGCTCGATGCGAATGTCTTCATTCAGGCTAAAAATCTGCACTATGGCCTGGACTTCTGCCCCGCTTTCTGGGAATGGCTGCTCGAAACCAACGCCACGGGTCTGGTATTCAGCATTGACAAGGTCAGTGATGAAATCGCCGCCGGCGCGGACGAATTGACCGACTGGATGCGGCAGCACGATAATGGTTTGTTCCTGAAAACCGACTCTATAACAGCCGCTAAATTCGGCCAAGTATCTGCTTGGGCCATGCAACAGCATTACGAGCCGGCCGCGATCAATACTTTTTTTCAGGTGGCCGATTTTTACCTCATCGCCCATGCCCTGACGGGCGGTCACACCGTGGTAACCCACGAGATCCCTTCCAATTCAATCAAGCGCGTCAAGATCCCAAATGTGTGCATGGGCCTCAACCTCCGCTTCATGACACCTTACGATATGCTGCGGCGGGAGCGGGCCCGGTTTGTTTTGGGAGGGCCATCATGAAATCCACATCCGAAGCAGCCTTTGAAACCGCCATTGAGGCCGTGCTGCTCTCCAATGGTTATCAGACGCTCGCATCCGAAGCCTTCGACCGCGAGCGGGCGATTTTCGCCGAAGTAGCGCTGGATTTCATTCGGTCCACCCAGGCAAGGCCCTGTGAAAAGCTGCACGCCCTGCACGGCGAGCAGACCGGCGATCGGGTGTTGGAATCCTTGTGCAAATGGATCGACATGCATGGGATCCTGACCACGCTGCGCCACGGTTTCAAGTGTTTCGGCAAGACCTTGCGCATAGCCTTTTTCCGTCCGGCTCATGGGCTCAACCCGGATTTGGAGGCGAGGTATCAGGCCAACCGGATGGGATTGACCCGGCAACTTCACTTCAGTTCCAAGAACGAAAAATCCCTGGATGTGGTGCTGTCGGTCAACGGCCTTCCGGTGGTGACATTGGAACTGAAAAACCCGCTCTCCGGCCAGACGGCCGCCAACGCCATCCACCAGTACCGCCATGACCGCGATCCGCGTGAATTGATTTTCGAGTTCACCAAACGAACCCTGGTGCATTTTGCCGTGGATACGGAAGAGGCCTACATGACTACCCTAATGGCCGGCACCGGCACCCACTTTCTGCCCTTTAACCGGGGCCATGCGGGTGGCGCCGGCAACGCGCCGGACCCGGAAGGCCGCAATTACAAAACCGCCTACCTGTGGGAAGAGGTGCTTCAGCGGGACAGCCTGCTCGACCTTCTGGCGCGTTTTCTTCATCTGAACATACAGGAGAAGGCCGGCGATGACGGCAAACAGGTGCGCAAGGAGACCATGATCTTTCCCCGTTACCACCAGTTGCAGGCGGTACGGCAAATCGTGGCGGGCGCCGGCGCCGAGGGCGTCGGGCACAACTACCTGGTCGAGCACTCGGCAGGCAGCGGCAAGAGCAACACCATCGGATGGCTGGCCCACCGCCTCTCTTCCCTGCACAACGAGAAAGATGCGCGCATATTCGACAGCGTGGTGGTGATCACCGACCGGGTGGTCCTGGACCGGCAGTGACAGAATACGATCTACCAGTTCGACCACCGCCAGGGCGTGGTGCAGAAGATCGACGAGGATTCGCGGCAACTGGCCGAGGCCCTGGAATCGGCAGTGCCGATCGTCTCACCACCTTGCAAAAGTTTCCGTTTGTCTCCAGCCCGTTGATGAAGCTCGCCGAGGAGCGCGGCGAGGGAAGCCGCAGCTATCTGCCGACCCGCCAGTATGCCGTGATCATCGACGAAGCGCACAGCTCCCAGTCGGGCGAGACGGCCACCGAACTCAAGGGGGTGCTGGGGGGTGCCGAGTTGCGCAGGAAGGCTCAGGCGCTGGCCGAAGAGGAGGGCGAAATGGAGCTGCAGCGATTGTTCCGGGCCATGGCCAAGCGGGGTCGCCAGCCGAATATGAGTTTTTTTGCCTTTACGGCCACGCCCAAGCATAAAACCATGGCCATTTTCGGCCGGGACGGCGAACCCTTCCATCGCTACACCATGCGCCAGGCCATTGAGGAAGGATTCATCGAGGATGTGCTGGCCAACTATGTGACTTACAAAACCTATTACAAGCTGATCAAAAAAGCCGAGGACGATCCCAACGTCGAGCGCAAGAAGGCGGCCCGCGCGCTGGCCCGCTTCATGCAGTTGCACCCGCACAATATCGGCCAGAAAACCGAGGTGATGGTGGAACATTTCCAGCAGCATACCCGGCACAAAATCGGCGGCCGCGCCAAGGCCATGGTGGTCACCGGATCACGTATGGAGGCGGTTCGCTACAAGCAGGCGTTTGATGTGTACATTGCTCGAAAAGGTTATCCCATCAGAAGCCTGGTGGCCTTTTCCGGCACGGTGGAAGATGACAAGCTGCCTTCCGTCACCTATACCGAAGTGCAGATGAATAGTGGGGTGAAAGAAAAAGAGCTGCCGGATATTTTCGCCAAGCCCGACTATCGGGTGCTGCTGGTGGCCGAAAAATACCAGACCGGCTTTGACCAGCCGCTGCTGCATACCATGTATGTGGATAAACGGCTGGCCGGCATTCAGGCGGTTCAGACGCTGTCACGCCTCAATCGCACCCATCCCCTGAAAGACGATACCTTTGTCCTCGATTTCGTGAACAACCCGGACGAGATTCAGGAGGCCTTCCGTCAATACTATGGAGGCTCGGTCATGGGCGAGCAGGTCGACCCGGATCGGCTCTACGCGGTCAAGGCCGAACTGGATGCCTCGGGCATCTACCTGCAAGCGGAAGTGGATGCACTCACCAAGATTTTCTTTGCCCCCAAGCGCCGCCAAAGCCCGTCCGATCACAAGAACATGAATGCGATTCTCGATCAGGCGGTGGCGCGGTTTCAGCAACTGCAAAACACCGAGGAAGATGAGGCGGAGTTGTGGCGCGGCAAAGCCCAGGCCTTTCGCAATCTTTACAGCTTCTTGAGCCAGGTGATTCCGTATCAGGACACTGATCTGGAAAAACTGTTCACCTTTATGCGGCATCTCGCATTGAAGCTGCCCAAGCGCAAGACGGGTCCGGGGTATCAATTCGATGAAGAGGTGGAACTCGATTATTACCGCTTACAGAAAATCAGCGAAGGTTCCATCAGCCTCAATGACGGGTATGCCAAACCGCTCGACGGTCAGCGCGAGGTGGGCACGGGCGAAGTTCGCGAAGAATATGTGACGCTCTCGCGCCTGATCGACCTCATAAATGCGCGTTTTGGCGGCGACTTGAGTGAAGCGGATCAATTCTTCTTCGATCAGATCGCAGAAGCTGCCAGTCAGAACGAATCCTTGCGTAAAGCGGCTGAGGTAAACTCCCGGGACAAGTTTCAGCTGGTTTTTAAACAAGCCCTTGAGTCGTTGTTTATCGAGCGCATGGAACTCAACGAAGCGCTTTTTAACGCCTATATGAGCAAGCCTGAATTACAGGAGTTGGTTTCCAGGTGGCTGGGTAGTCAGGTTTATGATCGGCTTGGCGGTTCGAAAGAAATCACAGGAAGAGGATGCAATCTCCCATAATAACGCACTAATCAAAGTTTGACTCTCTCCCCATAACCTTTTGGACCAACCGGCGGGACGCCCTGGAAAATTCGGTTTTAAACTGTTCCTTTTCCTTCTCTGAAAACTCGTCAAAATTCACCAGCGCCTCCGTTCGCAACAGATTAAGATATTCAAGGAGATTCCCTTCTATAAATTCAGCCGTTTGGGTGCTTCGAAGGTTTTCGTCCGGGGTGCTTTGAATCAATTGAAGCGCTTGCTTAAGCCGCTCGTCCGGGTCGCTGCAGTGATTCAGAATCGTCTCGGTAAGCAGCGTAAAAATCGCCTCGACTCGGTCCCCTTTAATCAGAGTGGAGCTGTGTAAAAAGGAAGCGTTTTTCTCGACATGAACCCCGGCACTTTCACCCAAATACAGGATTTTTTCAAACCAGTTGAGCGTATAGGCCTTATGCTCGTTCAGGCTCCATTTACCCTTTTTCCAGATGTGCGTCCGAAGCGTTTTTGTTAAATTGTCCAGGCAGTCCTGTTGCGTTGTAAAATCATAGGATCCCAACATAACGCCAGCCTGAAAAATATCCAGGCCGGGTTTTTCGGCATGTTCGGACAGTTCAATGCATACCATTCTCTCTTCCACGCCGGGCCGAACAATCAGAATCTTATAGGTGGGTTTCCCCCGTTCGATTCGCTGCAATTCAGCAATGGATTCAGGCGGAACCATTTGTCCGGCAATTGCGGGAGAAATAAAGGCCGCGGTAAGGGTGGGGCTCAAGTCCACCACCGCCAGAGCGGCATTAAAGACGGTCACATCCTCCGCATTCAGGGGCTGAACCGGCACCAGGTTGCCGGGTTTAATGAAAGGTTGACAATTGATGTGTGCTCTCGATAATATCCATGTAAACTACAAAAGGGTGTTATCGATATGCATGAATATATCCAAAGGGCTATTGAAAAAGAACTGCACAGGGCATTGGCCCGTTCACCTGCCGTAGCCATTCTTGGCCCTCGCCAATGCGGTAAGTCAACAACCGC
The DNA here is from genome assembly GCA_043797445.1 of Pseudomonadota bacterium. GTDB lineage: Bacteria > Desulfobacterota > Desulfobacteria > Desulfobacterales > JAFDDL01 > JAZDPP01. The sequence goes on along the minus strand of JAZDPP010000033.1, from coordinate 51,091 downwards.
CAAAATATTGCTTGGAAATATTCCTTCAGTCTATCTTGATCTGCAGGATCGGGTGGATCGAAATAAGCTCATGGAACCTGAGCTTTTTTTTGATCATTACCGCGACAGGCTGATCTGCCTTGATGAGATTCAGCTCATGCCTGAATTTTTTCCCGCACTTCGCTCGGAAATAGATAAAGACCGAAGACCCGGCAGGTTTTTGATTTTAGGGTCCGCCTCCCGGGATCTTATCCGGCAAACAACCGAGTCTCTTGCCGGCCGCATTGCTTATACTGATCTCACACCCTTTCTCCTCAAAGAAGTTGCCAAGGTCTCATCATGGTCCCATCTTTGGCTCCGGGGCGGTTTTCCTGAAAGCCTTCTTGCTGATAGTGATTCAGACAGTTTCGACTGGCGCCTCGATTTTATCCGGACATTCATGGAACGGGACATTCCAGGCCTGGGGTTTAATATTCCAGTTCCGGTAATTGAACGGTTATGGCTGCTGTTGGCACACTATCATGGGCAAACGGTAAACTACCAGAAATTGGCAGCAGCGGCGGATCTCTCTATTCCTACGCTGAAAAAATACCTTGCCGTTCTGGAACAGACCTATATGGTTCGTTTGCTGCCGCCAACAGAAACAAACCTAAAAAAGAGAGTGATCAAATCTCCAAAACTATATTTGCGCGATAGCGGCATTCTTCACGCTTTTCTAGAAATTGAAACCTATGATTACCTCCTTGCCAATCTCGTCGCAGGCGCATCCTGGGAAGGTTTTGTCATTGAGAATATCATAGCTCAGTATGATCGGTGGAAACCGTCTTTTCTGCGTACCTCCAACGGGGCTGAAATAGATCTGGTCTTAGAGCGGGCCGGGCAGTGTCGAATTTTTGAGTGCAAGCTTTCAAAAGCGCCAAAACCCTCCAGGGGGTTCTATGAACTGGTGGATAGCATGAAGCCTGAATCAGCCTGGGTTATTGCTCCTGTAGATGAACCTTATGAGATAAAGAAGGGTGTATTTATCTGTTCCCCGGAGCAGTTAAATTTTTAACGTACAGCGCTCAGGATGCCGGCGTTCACGAACCGCCGAGTAATATCCAGTTTTCACAATGGATAAAATCGCCTCGTTTTCAAGGGCTTCCAGAATGTCGGGCAATCAGAGATAGTGATGGGTTTGCTTTTCCGAGAGCCGCCTCTTCTTTTCCGAAAAGACGCCTGACATTCAGGGCAACAACAGTTTGATAAGCGATAGAATCAGCCATTCAAAAAACCGGATTACCGGGTTTAGGACCCCTAAATAAAGCAGCGCGATGATAATAATCAATCCATACCGCTCCATGCGGAAAAGGAAGTTTTGGACGCTTGGGGCTGCAAACCCCATAAGAATTTTCGACCCGTCAAGCGGCGGCAACGGAATTAAATTAAAGGCGGCCAGCATGATGTTGATCCTCGCAAAATAATTGATAAAATCCGATGAGATGCCGGACGGCGAAGGGGATAACAGCCGATTCAACAAAAGAGCGCAAAATGCCAATAGCATGTTCGTGATGACCCCCGCGGCAGAAACCCATATCATTCCCTTTCGCCTGTCACGCAGCTGGTTAAAATTTACCGGCACGGGCTTTGCCCAGCCAAAGCCGAAAATAAAAAGCATGAGGGTGCCCATGGGGTCGAGATGTTTGAGCGGATTGAGGCTGAGTCTGCCGAGCGATTTGGCCGTCGGATCCCCCATGAGATAAGCGACCCAGCCATGCGCCAACTCATGAAAAATTATGGAATACAAGAGCGGTATGGCGATGAGAAGGAATGCAAGTGGATCTTTAAGCAAGAGATTGAGCAGGCCCATGAATTGTCTCCTCGACGGCGCTCCGTAAAAATAGCTTCAGAACAAGTTGGGGCAAGAATGCCGTAAGTCTACTGACTGGTCATGTCATCGTGTAAAAAGGATTTGACCCTTTCTTTCGGAACAATATTCGCCGCCTCTTGGCGTTCATCGAAAACAATGAAAACGTCACCTCGTTCCAACTGCCGCATTATCATCGCAACATTTTCTTCAAGGGTGGCCTGCGTATACCCCGTATCGGAGCCATGACGCGTCACGAATTCCTCTATCAGCCCATTCAAGGCTTCCGGGCTCAACTTTTGGTGTGGAATTATCATTAACGCTAATCCTCTATTTTCCGCCGCGGGCTCTCCCTTCTGTCTTACACGATTTATCCCTTTTCGCAAAGTAAAACTTATGCAAAAAACATGTTATAACCTTTTGCATTTCTTTGAATTGTCTTTCCATGAAATTCACTTAGAATCAAATCAAACGATCCGGAACAATCCCCATAACCCAAAAAAGGAGAGGTCTCATGAAGATTTACAAGAAAAGCTTTCTGCTGGTTCTCGGTCTGATCGTCGCCGCAAGCGCGGCGCTGTCCTATGTCGGGTCGGGCAATTCGGTTTTGGCGCAGTTTTTGAGTTCAAATACCGCGGTGAAACCGCCGATGGCCCCTCAAACCGATCCCGTGGCCATTCAGCCCAACCCCGTACCCGTCCAGGCGGATTGGGTGACCGTGCATGCCAATCCGGTTCAGGACAAGGTCTTGAAAGGCTCGGACGGGCAGGTGTCCTTATCTCTGAGCCTGGAAGCGGCTGAAATTCCCCCGTCTGACCACCGGCCGGTCCAGCACGCCGATCTCGTTCTCGTCCTCGATCGCAGCGGTTCCATGGAGGGCCAAAAGCTGAGCGATGCCAAAGAGGCCGTAATGCAATTGATCGATCGGATGACCACCGATGACCGGCTGGGGATACACCTCTATTCAAACGGTGTTTCGACGCTCTGCCCCCTTTCCGCCATGGATGAGGCCCACCGGCGGCAATTAAAGGCGGCCGTGGCAAGGGTAAGCGCCGATGGCGGCACCAACCTCGGCGGCGGGCTGAAACAGGGCATTCAAACCCTGATGCAGACAACACCCGCCAATAGCCGTCAGCGCCGGGTGATTCTGATCTCGGACGGGCAAGCCAATCAGGGAATCATCGATCCCCGGGAACTCGGCAACATGGCCGCCGGCGCCGCTGAACAAAACGTTGCCGTGAGCACCGTGGGCGTGGGATATGATTTTAACGAGTTACTCATGACCACCTTGGCCGATCATGGCGCCGGACGCTATTATTTTCTGGAAGACCCCAAACGGTTTGCGCAGGTCTTTGAAAAGGAATTTCAGGATACACGCAACGTGGCCGCTTCCGGACTGGAAATCCGGGTGCCGCTGGAAAAAGGAATCCGGCTGGTCAACGCCGGCGGTTACCCCATTCAGGTTAAAGACGGTGAGGCCGTCATCCATCCCGGCGATCTGCTCTCCGGCCGGCAACGGACCCTCTTTTTGACGTTTCAGGTTCCCACCGACCGGGAGCGGGAATTTACACTCGGTGAATTTCAGGTGCGATTCCACCGCAACGGCGCGGTTCACGACATGGCCGTCCCCCGGCGGATCAATCTTTCCTGCGTAAAGGATCCCCGGGAGGTGATGGCCAGTATCGATGCACCGGCCTGGAGCGCTCAGGTGGTACAGGAGGATTATAGTCAGCTCAAAGAGGTCGTGGCCGACGCGATCGTCAAGGGAGAAAAGGATAAAGCCATGGAAGAAATTCGCGAATACGAGACCCGCAACCGGGCCATCAACGAAACCGTGGGATCGGCGGTTGTGGCCGAGAATCTCAAAACAGACGTCCAGGCGCTCCGTCAAAGCGTGGAAAACACCTTTGCGGGACCCCCCGCGGCCGTTGCTGAAAAGAAAAAACAGAGCTCCAAAGCGTTGCAGTACGAGAGCTATCAGATCCGGCGAGACAAGAAATAGGAGGAGAAAACAATGACGATTCTTTCACGGATGCTTCGTTTATGTAAGGCCGATCTTCACGGCGTCATGGACCAGATCGAAGACAAGGGCCTTCTTCTGAAACAATATCTGCGGGAGATGGAAAGCGCTCTCGGGCAAAAGCAGGCCCGTCACTCCCGGTTGAACGAGACCTGCCGGCAAATTCAACGGGATCTCTCCCTTCAGCAATCGGAAGGGGAAAAACTGGAAAAAGAGCTGGAACTTGCCGTCCGCATGGAAAAAGATGATATCGCCAGAATGCTGATTCGAAAGCGCCGTACCCTTCACGCCTGCCGCGAGAGACTGCAACGCCAACTGCAGGGCCTTGAAGTGGAACAGGCGAATCTGGCTGAACTCCTCACGCAACAACAACTGCAATATCAGGAGCTGAAAGTGAAAGCCGTCGAATTTTGCCGCGAAGCCGAACGCCGCCCCTTTTCGAATACCGCCGAAATGATGGCGGAACCGGGCGCCTCCCCGCTCACGGAAGAAGAGATCGAGTTAGAGTTGCTGCAACGAAAAGAGGCCCTGAAACAGGGAGGTGACGCATGAATACCCCCATTCGCACCACCGTTGTCTTTGCGCTGGCCAGTGGATTTCTGGCCCTGCCCCTGACCGAGGTGTTGAGCGGTTTCGGCGGCTATCCGACGGCCTTCAAATGGATCCTCTGGCTGGATCTGGCGATTTACGCGCTGCTTCTCGCCCGGTGGAGCCGCACCCGGCTGCTTCCAATCCTGTTCCCCCTGGCACTTCTGTTGGGAGCAGCTTTCTGGCCGGGCACCTGGATCGGATTTTATGCTCTGGCGCTGGGCGTTCTTTGCTGGGTGCGAAGCGGCATCTGCTATACCGGCGCGCCGCTTCGCGGCCTCATGGCCGAACTGATCACCGTGGCCGGTGGCATCACGCTGGTCAGCACCCTCGGCTCCGGTTCAACGGCCGCCTGGCCGATCGGCCTCTGTCTTTTCATTCTGGTTCAGGCCCTCTATTTTTACATCCTGCCGGCCGATAGCGGCGGGAAGACTGAACCCGCCCCTTCGGATCCCTTTGAACAGGCCCGCCATGAAGCGGAAAAGGTGCTGGCACAGTGGCCTTAAGTAAGTCGAAATCACCCCATAACCATCCCCCACTCGGTAGCCGGGAAAGAAAACCTCCCGGCTACCCGGTTCGGCCAGTCTCTCCACCTTTCAGTGCATCCCTGCGGGAGCGAGGGGTGAGATATTTCTTGCTTCCAATCACCAGGGCCGGAACGAATCCTTTCCCTCCATGGGCCTGCAATTCCCCCTGGCGAATCCAAGCTGAGGCGTCCCCTGCATATGAATTTGAAACTCAATTCAGGTATTAACCGGTTCCAGCCCTTTCCAGGCTTTTTATCAGTTCATGGGCGATATTTGGGCTTTCGAGGCGCATGATGCTTTCTTCCGCATTGCCGAAGCTTAACAGGTTGACACTCCCATACCATACGATCCTTTGATCGATTATTGCGAATTTCTGATGAATGTTTGAGCGGCATATCATGCACACGCCGGATTTTCGCAACAAATCCAGAGTCCCTTCCAGCGCTGCCGCATCTTTCGCTCTGTAATCCTCCGAAGGTCTCGTCATCACGGTTACCCTTACTCTATTCCGTAGAGCGACTTCAAGGTGTTGCATCATTTCCACGGTGCGCTTCCTGGTAACAAATGGGCTGACTATCAGAATCTCTCTTGTGGCCGCCAGGATATCATTTTCATAAACCGGAGAGAAATTGCTTCTGTTAAAAATGATGTCGATGGAATCGGGCGCCGTAAAGCCGCCTTTTGCCTTGTAGCCGATGGATGCATATCCGTTGAGGCGCTTATGATACATTTTTTCGAGCATTCTCACATGGACGTCCACATAATCGTAGATCAGCACCTCTTTCTTGCCGTCAAACAGCCGGTGGAGCCTACCCGCATATTGCTGCAGCGTGCCTTTCCACGATATGGGCATGGTCAGGAACAGGGTGTCGAGACGCGGTTCGTCAAATCCTTCCCCGATGTATCTGCCAGTGGCGATTAACGTTAATTGCTCATCCAGGGGGGTATCGGCTATTTGTTTAAAGATTTTTCCGCTTTCTTTCGCTCCCCGTCCTCCGGTCAGAGATATCACTCCTGGAATTCGTTTATTCAGCCTTTCGGCGAGCAGTGCCACGTGGGCGGTTCTTTCTGTCAAAACGAGGCAATTCCTGCCGTTCACATGGCACTGGGCCACATCATCGATAATCAGTTGATTGCGCATCTCGTTTATCGCTATTTCCCCATAGTGCTCCTGAATGGAAACATCCCCTTCATCTTTATCCATCGGAACCCGCAGAGCTGTGAATCTTGGAATCACGTAATGCGCGAAAGGCCGTTTTCCCGCCTGCTTTTTTGCATCATCCCGGTACCGTACTGGACCGCACTGCATAAAAATGATCGGATGATGTCCATCTTTCCTGGTGGGGGTCGCGGTCAGCCCGCATATGTATTTTGCAGTCGCGTTCTTCAGAATGCTCTCGAAACTGAAGGCAGCGACATGGTGGCATTCATCCACGATGATCATCCCGTAATCCTTAACGAATTCCTTGATCTCACCCACCCTGCCGAGCGACTGCATGAGCGCTATATCAATAATACCGCCAGATGTGTTCTTTCCCTGTCCCAGTTGTCCGATGATGGTTCTAATTTTTTTCCTTCCTCTCCTTTTTTCACCATCGGTATCGGTTGCTGGCAAGGTCTCCCGAATGGCAAGGAATTCCATCAATCGCTTAGTCCACTGAGAGACCATGCTGGCCCGGTTGACAATGATCAGCGTGTTTACTTTTCTTTCGGCGATCAGCTTGATCGCCACAACTGTTTTACCGAAGGCGGTTGTGCCGGAGAGGACACCGATGTCATGACTGAGCAATTGGTCGATGGCGAGGGGCTGCTCATCCCTCAGGGTGCCGATGAATTCGACATCGATTTTCCTGCCGCAGGTGGTATTGTCGATGCTGGTGATTTCTGTTCCCTGGTCGGAAAACATCGCTTTAAGGTCTATCTCGCACCCTCTGGGCAGGCAGAGATAGTCAGCGGTTTCATCAGCGCAAGCGATAATTCTCCACTTTCCATAGGTCGGCCGACGCATCGCCTGGGCTTTGTAGAACTCGGGATTTTTAAAGGCGGCAAGACGCTTCAGCCGATTCAGTCCTCGCTGTGAGAGGCCTGCTTTCGGGACATAGAGCATGTTCGCCTTCACGATTTCGATTTTCCGTGGGGAATCCTCTCTCTTCAACTGGATCTTGACCGTTTCCCATGGCTTTTGGGTCTCCTCTTCATCTATTCTCAATACCCCCAATTCGTTCCCGCCGGATAGTTTTGATATAAGCCTTTCGACCTCATCTTCGGTCAGTCTTCGGACAGTGCCTAAAAACGTCCATTGGTCGCCATAGGGGACGAGGTTCTCGTCTATGAATTCACTGTTGTTAAGTTTTCTGGCCTCTTTTTGCAGGGGGAGTGCAATCAGATTTCCCAGTCCACCCTTTGGCAATGTGTCCTGATTGGGGAAAAATCTGTCATATGACTTGAATGTGATTTCGTGCCGCTTGTTCATGGTGTAGGTGACCATGGAAGCACCGAGTTTTCTGGCAAGAACTGCTGGTATTGGCCGCTCAAAGAATAACCAGGCGTGAGCGCCGTTCCCGGAGCGAGATTGCTCAACGGCAATGGGGAGTTCGAACTCGGCGCACGCATCTCTCAAAGCCGAGATATCCTTTCGCCATTCACCCTCATCAAAATCAATGGCTAAAAACCAGCAGGTGTCATCAAGGCCCATCGGGTATATTCCAGCGATTATTTTCCCCCGCAGATGTTGGTCAATGACCGTTTCGTCCAAGGCGGCATATTCCTTATGACTGCATCTGGCACATGACCCTTTCGGTTTGATGCAAACTCCGGGTTTCCATTCATTCACACAATAAGGGGAATAGCCGGATGTGTCCTTCTTTTTGTTTTCCCACCTCCTTGCGTAAACATCATCCCGGCCCTTGAAGAGCGACATGAACAACCTAATCTTTTCCACGCTGTCGGACTTGTTGCTGATATCGGCGGGCGGGACGTCAGCCACTGAATGACAAGGGGGAACTTTCTCCGGTTCAGACCCCTGTTCGGAGCTTTCGTCATCTGGAATCCCCTGCTTCGCACCGTCCAGTCGAGCCTTGAGGATTCTTATTTCTTCTTTCAAGTTATTGTTTTCGGTCATCAGGGCATGATACTTCGTGAACAGATTATCAAAAGAAGTTATGTCGTCGTGTATCATGCCAAGGGACCCTTCATTTCTATAAATGAATTTGAAAGGTTGTAGCGCGGATTAATAGAAAAGGCGATAACGGATCAACTGATTTTTTTTCTGACCGAGGTCGGGGTCCACCAGCCGTTTTCAATCCTGCGTTTCAGCGCTTCTTTTGTAATCAAACAATTGATATTTTCCCTGAGCTTTGCAATATAATCGGCATCCTCCTGAATGTTTTCAAAACGATTGATAATATCATTCGCCGGGCCGATTTCAATTCCGAGCCATTTACGTTTTTTAATTTCCGCAACCGCATAGGTGGTGCCGGACCCGCCAAAAGGATCAAACACCAAATCCCCTTCATCGGAAGCCATTTCTATAATCCGATCCATGAGCTTCACGGAAAGCTCATTTGAACCGTTTCTCTTTTTATACTTTTTATGTCGTACCGGGGGGATGTCCAGCCACACATCCGTCAAATTGACGCCATCGGGGTTCATTTTATCCTTATATCCACCGTAATCCTTAAGATCGCCCAGGCAGTGGGGGCAGATGTCCATGGGCAGCCGGTCCGGGTGAAATGCGTTGGCCTTTTTTCCCTTGCAATAATACAGAAGGGAATAGTGTGACGGATAAAGCCTTCCCTTTATCGGCAGGGAATATTTGATATCCACTGAAATCCAGTGGCGGAAAGTTAACCGGCTGTTTAAATACCCCGCCAGATAGGTGTTCCACTTTGGCAGATTCCAAATAAAAAAGCTGCCGCCCGGCTTCAGAATCCGGATACATTCATCGATCCATTTTTCGCACCACCCAAGATATTGTTCCGACTTTAAATTGTCGTCGATATGGGAAGGGTATAGTTTCTTCAGATTAAACGGCGGATCGGCGAATATCAAATCTGCGCTGTCACCTTCCACATGCGGCATCAAGGCAAGGCAATCTCCCCGGTAAAGCTTGCCCATTGTTGATTCAAATACCAAAGCCGGCATCGGCGCCCTAAAAAGGAGGTCTCTCATTCTTTTCCTTGAACATCTTGTCTCTATTGTCTGCTGGCCACCCCGTACTTCTGTGCGTTGATACCACACACCATGCCGTCAATCAATTCATCCGGAACATCCATGCATTCAAATAAAACTCCACTTATCAAGAAGACACCAGGCGATGTGCTCTCGGAAGGGATGTTCTGTCGGCTTTTTCCGGAACATCTGGCGCTTTCTCCTCAACTGAATGAGGTATACGAACTCGCACTTGCCTATTATGAATACGGCATTTTGAGCGAAGATGAACTCGTTGACAATGGCGCTTATTTTATCCGGGTGGGGGAGCGGATGACCCGGCACTATTTGATGTGCACCGGTGAGCCCTTGCTCCTGCCGAAGCATTCTTCATCCCGGCTCAAATCCTTTTTTGAAAAAAATCAATTCAGAACCGGATATGCTACCCATGGGTTGTTTCCGTACAGAGGAAAATTCCATCCACAGATGATCAAGGCCCTGATCAATATCATGGGACTTAAAGCAGGGGACATCATTTTCGATCCCATGATGGGATCGGGAACGGTTCCGATCGAGGCGAGCCTCATGGGCGTCCGATCGATCGGCATTGACGTAAGCCCTTTTTGCCGGTTTATGACCCAAGTAAAATACAGCGCTTTGAGGGTTCCTCAAAAGCCGCTGGATATGGCCCTGAAAAACGCCAGACGGCTATTTGAATTGTTTTCCCAAAAAGCCGGGATACCGGTTTCCGGTAGCAAGGCCCGGAACGGTTCATCGCAACCCAAAGCCGCCGGGATCAATGAATCAATTGCCGCCTTCAGTTCGGATATAATGCATCCGCTTTCCGACCTAACGGGTGAGGTTCACACGGATGTTCTTGATTTTTTGCTTCTGGCCTATCTGGACAGCGCCGGATATTCGGAAAGGAGCCAGCGAATATCGCCGTTTGACCAATTCGAAGCCATTCTTGAACGCTATGTTTTCGTCGTGAAAAAAATCCAACATGTTCTGGAAGGCTCGGAATCCATTCTGGCCGAGGCGGACATCCGGCAGGGGGATGCGCGCAGTCTGGAACTTCAAAACAATCTTGTTGACGGAATTTTGTTTTCCCCGCCATATAGTTTTGCCATTGATTATTTGGCAAACGACTCGTTTCATTTAAATGTTATGGGAGAAAATATTGACCAGTTAAGGGAAAAGATGGTCGGGTTACGTGGAAAAACCGTTAAAGAAAAATATGTCCACTATATCGAGGATATGAGCAAAATCCTGGCTGAATGCGCCCGTGTGTTGAAGCCGGATCGATTTTGCACCATCATTATCGGGACCAACGATAATCAATTAAGCAAAGCCCTTGATTTACCCAAGGAGGAACTGACGGGGCTCCACAAAATCATTATTGATATCGCACAGACCCATCGTTTTTCTCATGTCCGAACCTTGGCAAGGCAAATATCGGGAATTGCCAACACCATGAGAAACGAATATATTGTGATTCTATCAAAAAATAGCTGATTGCGGGAGTATCCTTAAGGTTAGTTTGTTTTAAAGCAACTGGCTAAATAAATTGGCTAAAATATAGCATTCTCTATGCCTTATGCAAAGGAAAATGTGCCGCATTCTTTTGAGAGGTATTCTGGGGCCGCAGCCGATTAGAAACGTCACCGGTGATAATACGGGTGGCATCATCGGCTGAAAGGGTTACGCCAAGAAAGAGGCTGTAGAACTCCCGAGTCTCTTGAATCAGATCCACCTGGTACGCCTCCGGATACAGGCAGCGCATAAGCCACTTGAGTCCGAGAATCCGCATGAAGGATTGACATCTCCCGCGAGCCGCAGCAGATGCACGTGCAGGGAGTCGTCACACTCGGTGCAAAGTCCATCCTCGCCTTCCGCATAGTAGACGCGGGGTCTGAGTTCCGGGGAATTTTCTGAATCGTGGCCGCCACCTCATTCAGCGCTTTTTGACAATAAGCGCTCTCTTTCGTGGTCTTTTCTTCCTTTCCCAGAAACTTTCCGAGAAAATCGTAGGCATCCGGATAATCGGCCAGGTCGGCCAGATCTCCCACCGTTACATATACGTAAGGGATATTGAGCCGGCTTAACACCGCTTCCGATGGCCCATGGCAGGGGAACTTCTTTTCGGCCCAGACAATGATAACATCCGGATTGGCTTTCACCAATGCTTCCGTGTTCCCGGGTATTCCGATTACGGGAAGCGGGTGGACGCTTGAATGAAGAAATTTTTATCTTCATCCCTCAGCCGGAACATCAGCCCCCCGAGCTTTGCCGGCGCCAGCATGTACACTAATGTGGTGGGAGGAGGAGAGGTTCTCAGCGCCTTTGAGATCGTTTCCGGAATCAGAACCCGGCGACCGACCATATTCGTAATGGTCCGGTATGAAAACCGGTTGAAGCGGTGGAGGATCGGCGTCCCCTGGCCGTGTCGCACCGATTTGAGGACGCTTCGTGGTCCACCGGAACGGTGCCAGCCAGTCGGTCATTTAAAAAATAGTTTGCATAAGCCCGTATCAACTGATATGGGTATCAATATGAAAACAACAATAGATATTTCAGATTCATTATTGCAGGAAGCAAAAGACTTGGCCGCCAGGCGGGATATTACATTACGTACTCTTTTTGAGCAGGGACTTCGCGAAATTATATCAAAACAGAAATCGGTGCCCAAGTTCACATTAAGAAAGGCCGGTTTTAGAGGAAATGGCCTCCAGGATGAATTTCGTGGCGAAAACTGGCAAAAGATACGGAAAGCGGCTTACGAAGGGCATGGTGGATGATCGCCATAGACACAAACATTCTTGTTTATGCCCATCGCGAGGAATCCCCTTTTCATGAGAAGGCGGTTGCATGTGTTACCGAACTTGCCGAAGGAAGGGCGCCATGGGCAATCCCCTGGCCATGCATCCATGAATTTTTTTCCATCATAACCCATCCACGGATTTATAATCCGCCAAGCCCCATAGAACGTGCTGTCGATCAGCTGGATGCATGGTTTGAGTCCCCTACGCTTGTTTTGTTGTCCGAGTCGATGGCGCACTGGTCTATACTCAGCTTGATCGTGTCTTCAGCGCAAATCAGCGGCCCTATGATCCATGATGCCCGTATTGCTGTAATCTGCATGCAGAACGGCGTCACTGAACTGTTGTCGGCGGATCGGGATTTTGGACGATTTCATGAATTAAAAACACGAAATCCCCTGATCAGCTGAATTTGCCTTTCCGACGCGAGGAGGACTTGCAGGAAGGCCTGAGTTGCCGGTGAATTATGGTTGGAGCGCATCCACATCATTGTCCATTGGACGGAAATGCCGACGGGAGGCCATTTCGCGGCAATGGAACAACCGGAACTCTTGCTTCGTGACATCAGAACGTTTTTATGAGCGAGCAATAACGGGCAGCCGAGGCGCAGATTCCCGCGATACGGACTTTGGCTTTTCGCCAGGTTTAGTACACAAGGGCATAAATACGGCGACAAATGATGTTTGAACTACCCTTTGTGCTCTTCGTGAACTTTGTGGTTCAATTCATTGGGTTTAAAATACCACAAAGGACACGAAGAGCACAAAGAAAATACGTCAATGAATTTATGCCCCAGATCTCTTAGAATGAGAATCTTTTTGTTGACATTATTTCTTGAATATCCGTTTTAAAAAAGGTGTTGTATTCATCTCAAAGTCTTCAACGTGGCAAAGGGGGTGCCCGAAACTTTGCAGCGCTTTTGACAACTCCTGAACCCCGCTGTTTTCCGGAACGTATCCGGTGGCGCAGAACCAGTGGTTGGTGCCCAGCAATCCGCCTGGGTTGAGACAGGTGCAGACTTTGTCGAAAATAGGCGCAAAGGTCTTTTCGGAATTTATAAAGCAGATGTGAAACGATGACGATGTCGTAGCCGGCGCCGAAGCTGTCGCTGCAGATGTCGCCGGCCTGCGCAGACAGACGCTGTCGCATTCGGAAGTCTTCAATATAGCGCTGGGTGCTGTGTCACTGGGGCCCTCCTTATCGAGAAATTCAAATACCCCCAGTTTCAAGGCTGCCTGAAGGGCTTGATAGCTCTGGTAGCCTTCCAGAACCTGGTCCAGTTTTTCTATTCCGGCCGGTAACCGTAAATTCATCAATGAATGTTTCTTGATTGTCATTCGAGTTCACCCTGATCCGGCTGCGCCGGAAGTTTTGGTTGGTGGTAGGTACTTTTAAAAATTTAATTGCATGTTAAAAACGTCAGAAAGAAGCTTTTAATGTATGAGTTGCGGAAAAGACAACAGGTATTTTGAACCGCCGAATGTCGTCCATAACCGTTTCTTGACATTTATAAAGATAGCCGATAGGTTTTGCGCCCACGGGTTGCTGTTCTCATTCGAGCCGAAATTTCCAGGAAGGATGACAATGATGAAAAAAAGATTGACGGCACTTAAAACCATGACCTGCATCGCGGTTTTTTTCTTTTTTGCTTCGCTCGCCGCAGCCGAGACCCTGACACTGGGTGCTGGCGCGGGTTACCGGCGGATGCTGGAAGAAGTTCTGAAGGGGTATGAACAAAAGACCGGCCGGAAAATCGATCAGGTCTATGGCCATATGGGCCAGATCATCATGCAGGCCAAGGCTGCCGACACTATCGGCATCATCGTCGGGGAGCTTTCTTTTCTGAAATCCTCCGGCCTGGAATTTGCCGGCTTCACGGATATCGGGCAGGGCGTTTTGGTGCTGGCATACGGCAAGAATGTCACCTTGGTGTCCGCGGAGGATCTGAATAAACCGGAAATCGAAAAAATTGCCATTCCCGACGCCAGGCAGGCCATCTATGGCAAAGCCGCCGTCGAGTTTCTCCAAAAGGCGGGTCTGTTCGGAAAAATACAGGACAAAATCATAACGGTTGCCACCGTCCCGCAGGTCTCGTCCTATCTCATCAGCAAGGATGCCGAGGCGGGGTTCATCAACATCACCGATGCCATCTACATCAAGGATGCGATCGGCGGATGGGTAGTGGTGGATAAAACCCGATACAGCCCCATTCATCTGGTGATCGGTGTCCTGAAAGGATTTGAAAACAGGCCCGAGACCCGGCAATTTCTGGAGTTCATGACCACGGATCATGAAACCGGGGAAATTCTGAAAAAGGCGGGTATCGTATCCATCGGGAGATAGAATGGCCGGGTTCATCTGGGAATATCTAACGGACGACCGGTTCCTTTTTCCGTTGATTTTTACCGCCAAAGTCACCGCCGTCACCACGCTGCTGCAACTCGTGTTCGGCGTATGGCTCGGCCGGTACCTGAGCCGGAAGTCCTCTCCGCTGCGCTCGGCGGTAGACCTGGCGATTACGCTTCCCCTGGTTTTCCCTCCCATTGCGCTGGGATTCCTGTTGCTCCTGATTCTGGGGAAAGGAGGACCGGTCGGATACTTTTTGAGCCAGTACCTCGGCATACGGATTATTTTTACGGTTTGGGGCGTGATTCTCGCCTCCCTTATCGCCGGCCTACCGTTGATCGTAAAACCCGTGCAATCCGCCATTCAGGAAACCGCTTTCAGTCTGATGGAAGCCTCATACACCCTGGGAAAGTCCGAATCGCAGACGTTCTTTCATGTGGTCCTGCCGAGCATCAAAAAGTCCATTATCAGTGGTCTTTCGCTGGCCTTCGGCCGGTCTTTGGGAGAAGTGGGGCTGACCCTGATGCTGGGCGGCAATATCGTGGGGAAGACGAACACGCTCTCCCTGGAAATCTACAATGCGGCCTTTTCAGGGGAGTTCGACAGGGCCATTGTGCTCTCGACGGTGCTGGGAGTGATTTCCGCCGTCGTTTTTATTTCGTTTAAAAAATCTTCCACCTGACCGCTCCCATTTCTCAAATCCCCGTCCCGGAGAATGGTTTCTACCAGATCGCCGCCGGCTTCAATGAGTACGGACCATGCCCCGGAAATCCGATGTATAGTGACGATTTTTCCTGAAAGTGCCGAACCTGAAGACCCCTGTCCGATTTTCGGATATCCGGACCACGACACACGGGTGCGGATGGTGCCCCCATCGATCATCAATACTTTCGTGGCCAGTCGCTCGATTTCGCATGGATCATGGGAAACCAGCAAAATGGTCAGATCCAGTTCCTTGTGAAGCAGGAGGATTTCGTCCTGAAGCTTTTCTCTCATGGCCGGATCCAGGGCCGATAAAGGCTCGTCAAGGAGAAGGATCTTCGGCCGCCTGACGAGCGCTCTCGCCAGCGCCACCCGCTGCTGCTGGCCTCCCGACAGCCTTTGGGGAAACCGGTTCTGAAGTTCTTCAAGTCCGACCATTTTCAGCAGTTTTT
Source organism: Pseudomonadota bacterium (assembly GCA_043797445.1). GTDB lineage: Bacteria > Desulfobacterota > Desulfobacteria > Desulfobacterales > JAFDDL01 > JAZDPP01. Next base: position 35,663 of record JAZDPP010000033.1, on the reverse strand, counting down.
CAATGGCGGGATCATTTCGAATCGGGGCGGCATACTCCAAATTCTTTCGCACGCTCATGGTCGGGAACAGGGCGTAGTTCTGAAAAACAAAGCCGATGCTGCGCTTTTGAGGAGATAATTGAACGCGGCGCTCTTTGTCGAACCAGGTGGCGCCCTCTACCTTTATGGAACCCGCATCCGGCTGGTCGATCCCCGCCAGCAGGCGCAATATCGTCGTTTTCCCCGCGCCGGACGCGCCGGATAACACCGCTATTGCGTTCTTTTCAATGGTGAGGTGGGCGCTCAGTTCAAAAGGACCCTCGGCGCCTATCAACTTCTTTCGAAAATCCAGCTCGATCATGTCGACTGTTCCTTCACCGGGTCTTCCCGGTTCCGGGATATTGTTAAGGCACTAAAACTTAAAATTAATATTGGCATACACGCCAAAAGGAGCGCCGGTCTGGTAAGTTGCCGCCGTATTGGTGGCGGCCAGGGCGTCATCCGCCGTATTGATGACGGAGATGTCTTCCTGATTGAACAGATTGGTAGCGGTCAGGCGAAGTTCCACGGATTTTGTACCCAGCACCTTTTTGAACACGTATGACATGTCAAAATCCACGATTGTTGAGGCATCTATTTCTTCATTGTTCAGCACATCCCCGTATCTTTCCGACATGTATCTAACCGATGGCGTCAGCGTAAGACCCTCTATCTTGTAAGATAAAGCCGCTTTCGCCATGTATTTCGGCGCGTCCGGAACCTGGTTTCCGTCCGACGGGGTGGCAGTATTGGACGCGGTTCGCAAATCTTCGGTAAAGTAGTACTTGTTGTAGGACAGCGCCACCAAAAAGTCCCACGATTTTGACAGGGGGCCGCTGACCGCAATCTCGGCGCCATAGGCCATGGCATCCGCCGCATTGTAAGGGTAGGTGACGTTGTAGGCAGCATCATAAATCCTTGCCTGCTTGTTTTTGACAACGGAGACGAAGGCGTTCGGGTTCAGGCAGATATCGCCGATTTTGTATTTGACGCCGAGGTCGAAATTGTTGGCGGTCTCCAGCTCCAACTCGTGCCACAGACTTTGGAGTCGTACCCCTTTTGAGACAAAATTTTGCCGCTGCTGAACATAGGTGGGAAAGAGATTGACATCCAATCCGTAGGTTCTCGTATAATCGGCATAGAGCGTTGCCTCTTTGCTCACGTTGTAGCCCAGATAAGCGATCGGCAGCCACTCCCTGAAGTATTTCGCCGCTACACTGGCCCACGGATCCAGCGTTCCGGTTGAGATCGCCGTATCGTAGTTTTGGTTTGTGGCCGCGCTGGTGCCGTTTGTGTAGCTTCGGAGTTCTCCCAGCTTGAAGGTAAGATGTCTGACCCCCGCCGAATAAATGAAGTTGCCCATTTGACCGCTAAGTTCAGTAAAAGGCGAGAGAAAATCATGATAGTCGTTATCGGCCAGAACCGCCCATCCGGCGTATGTCAGACCATTTGCGCCCACCGTGAATTTCTTTTGTGCCAGCGGCGGTCCGGGAGGCTGCTGTCTATGCGCCCAATATCCCAGTTTTGCGGTCAGCTCTTTTAAAATGCTTTTTTCGTATTTCAAGACCCCGCCAAACACCTCGTGGTCGATATCCCACTGGATGACATTGGTTCCCGACGCATACCAGTACTCGCCGTTGTCATTGAGATAATACGGTTTGAAAGAGATTTTGGAGTCCCCGGACAGCGCCGCTTCGATATGGGCGACTATCGTCGTATCCTCAAAATTTTGCTTGTTGTAATCGTAGTAATTGGCGCTTGCTTTGTTGGTGTTAAAATCCTTATCGAAGTTTTGCCCCAGATTCCGGGTTTCGGCATAGGTCAGGTTGTAATAGTTGTGGTGGTCGTCTCTGTTGTGCGAGACAAAAAGCTCTGTCTTGAGTATGCTATTCGGCTGGAGTACGACTCCCAAGGCGCCGTTTGTCCGCTCAAGATCACCGTCGCCCTTATATTTGTCGCTGGTCGTATTTGAAAAAGAACCGAAAGCGGATACGGGCCCCATGTCACCGGTATCGAGACGCAAAAAGCTCCTAAATAGGTTGTCGCTCCCCATGGTCTGGGACAGATCGGCACCAAAGACATGCTCGGGTCTTTTGATATTCAAATCGACTTTGCCGACCAGATTTGAAAAGCCAAGCCCCTTATCCACGGGAATATAGCCCTTATACAAGTCCACGCTTTCGATATTTTCCATGTCGAATATCGTTTTTCCGCCGCCGGGATTCCCGCTGATCGGTATGCCGTCGTAGAGCTTGATACCTCCCGGTCCCGTCTGTTTTTTTCCTCTTACCCGGATAGGGTCGTGAAACCCCGCTTCGTTGGTACCGAGCGCATCGGCTGCGGTGTAGTTAATGGACGGCGACATCTCAACGATCTTAAACACATTGATATTGCCTTGTTTGCCAAAGAGTTCCAGGCCCTTTTTCGTATAGCTCTCATTGTTTGACGGCGCGAGGACGTCAAGCGGTGTTGCAAACGTATCGCCGATTTCGATGCGCGTACCGAGCACGGTGATCGGCTCTAAATGACTCGGTGATTTTTGTTTGTTTTCGGATTCTTCGGCCAGTGCGGGCGCATGCGGTCCCAGGATCAAAATCGCTGCCGCTAAAAAAGTGCTGAACCATTTTGCTGCGTGGTGTTTCATCTGCCTCTTCCTTTTATCGGGTTGAAATGACGCCAAATGGGAGGGATAGGCGCAATATGTTATTAAACATGATGTTTAAAAATATAAAAAGTATTCTAAAAACGTCAGATTGGGACTTTTATGTATGAGCGGCGAAAAAGTCAACAGATATTTCACAAGGCGGGACGCAGAATTGACCCGATTCTTTCTGGGGGGGCGGTATCTTGAAAAGTGTCATGCGCTAAAACGAATGTCCCCATTTTAAGATCCTCTTCGGCAAATCCATTCAAATGATATGGAAATTTTGTGTTGACTTTATAAAAAATTAAAATACATTAGAGTCGTTTTATCGTACATTGTGTCGTGTTTAATGTTTATCGTTACGCTTTTTTAAATTTGAAATCAAGGCGTAACTGACCGGTTCATTAAATAAACGGGCAGGCCCTTTGAATGAATACAATTGGCGACGAATTCGGGAGATCAATATGGACGGAACGAGTGAGGGGTTTCAGAAGTTGCTCGCGGATGCGGTGCATTTTCACGGACATCTCTGCGGCGGTCAGATTCTCGGGGTGAGGATGGCGATGGCCGGGTTGAGGGAGTTGGAGATCGGGAATTCAAGAGGCGAGGAGGGCCGGGATCTGGTGATATTTGTGGAAATCGACCGGTGCGTCACGGATGCCATCATTTCCGTAACCGGCCGGACCCCGGGAAAGCGCAGCATCAAGATGATGGATTACGGAAAGGCGGCGGCCACATTTGTCGAGACTCGCACCGGCCGGGCTGTGCGAGTGAGTGTCAGAGGGGATTCCGGTGCTCGGATCAAAGAGATTGCAAAAACCTTTCGTTCCCGGCATGATGAAAAACATGCCGATCTGGAGGCGCTCAAATCGATAACCGAAGCGGATCTTCTCCGGATTGAGAAGGTGCGGGTCGAATTGAGGCCCGAGGATCTTCCCGGAGAATCCCTGGGCGAGGTGAGATGCCAGGCGTGCGGTGAAACGGTGAGAGATTTGCGCGAGGTGAGGCATGAGGGGAGAGTGCTGTGCAAACCGTGCGCACGGGAGGGGAGCAACTATTACACAGTGTATCACTAAACCTTGCCGGTGCGGAAACCATAGGGACCGGTCACTCCGGAAAGAAAGAAACAATCAGCCCGTCGAACAGTGAAGGGAGTTTTCCATGAACACAAAGATGCAAAGTCCACCGGATAGGTCGTATGACCGCCTGGAGGGAAATACCGTGAGAATTACCGGAAAAGTCAGAGAGCCCATCGTTCTGTCCATGAAAGATCTATGCGAAATGGGGGATTTCGAGGAAGTAAAAGATCTAATGGTTATCTGCGGCACCGGCACCCCGAAGGGACGTATCGAAAGCTGCAAGGGGGTGCTTCTTGAAAATGTGATCCGAAAAGCGGATGTGATCAAGGATGGGCACAACGACACGAAAAAGATGTATATTGTCGCCTCGGCCCCGGACGGATACAAAGTGGTCTTCTCCTGGCAGGAAATATTTAATTCGCCGATGGGCGAAGGCATCATGATTCTGACCGAGAAAGACGGCGAATCGTTGTGTGAAAAAAACAGCGAGCTCGAGCTCATCTCCGCGCAGGATTTTTTCACCGGGTCCCGGATTGTGAAAGGGCTAAACAACATTGAAGTGGTTCTGGTCGAATAGATTTAACCTTAGTCCCTTAGTCAGGGCGATCTGCTTTCATTTCGCAAACCCGGTCGAAAATCTCCGTGGCGAGGTGTGAACAAGCCGTTTTCACGGTATTCCAGTCGTGCCAGCGAGGATCAAGACTTTTGTACTCGGCAAGCTCCGTTTCTTCCAAATCGTAAGGCAAGGCGTTTGCGAGTTGAATCTGCAACTGCTGGAGGGGGGACTCACCATTATCCTGTCGATAAAGGCGGTCGAAAGATTGCAGCGCCGAAGCAACGCTCTCATCGCCCATGTGATCCGCCAAGGCCACGAAATCAAGATAATCCCGGGTGGCATTGCGCCTGAGGATCAACACCCCCTTAATGCGTAAAATCTCCGCCTCCGTCGGAATCGTGATGTTTTCACCGTGGTAGTTCACAACCGCAGTTTCCAGCGGTTCGTCTCGAATGAGCTGCCGAACACCGGTTTCAATTCCGTCGAGGCTGCCGAGGATTTGCACCGGACGCTTCACACGAGCGGTTTTCCAGCCCGCGACCGATTCGAGCCGGGCCAGCACTTCGTCAAATCGGTGGCGCAGATCGGTCAGCACATGATCGGCGTCACGCGAAAAGCGATGTTCAGCATGGATCGCCGAGGCAGTTCCGCCGACCAGCACGGCGTCCGGAAGGATGCGCTGGAGTCGAGCGGCAGATGACAAGACGAGTTCCCAATCAGGCAGCTGTTCGGTGTTCTTTGACATAGTGCATCCAGAAGTGATGACGTTGCGCGTACGGATCAGCGAGGTAAGGGCGGCACACTTTATCGACCTTGTCCAGCAGGGAGCGGTCGGCCAGGACCGCCCGTCGCAGGTCAGCCCAGTCTTCCCAGCGACCGCGCGAGATCATGTCGTCGATGGCGGCAAGGGTGAATCGTTGATGATTAAGGTGGCGATGGAGCATGGCAAACCACACACTTTAAGATTATCGATACGATATCCTATATGAACAGCGAGGGTATGACAACATGCATTTTCGCAGCGATTCCATTTTCGGACAGGAGTTGGGATACAGCGATGAGGGGCGTCACACCTCTCTGGTCGCTCCCGATCAAGTTGGCGGTTCAGGGCCCGGTAGGGTACCCCGGAAAGAGCGGAATATCGATCCGCTCTGATGAAATGCCGGCACTGCAATATGTGGTGTCATGTCTCAAGCAAAATTCAAACACACCCTAACGGGGGTTAAGATTTGCTGCATCCGGTCAACGCTTCTCGCCTGGAGATTTTCTCATCAAAGCCATTCGATGGAAACCATACCATCCAATTGTTTAAATTCGGGGTCGCCCGTCAGAATGGATGCGTCATGTCGGAGAGCGGTAGCGGCGGCGAAACAGTCAGCGAATGAAATTGGGTGCAGGGCCTTTATTTCAGACGCTTTCCAGATGAGGTTTTCGTCGGGCAAAACAAGATGCAGCGGGAGTTGTTGAAAATTATCGAGAAATGCTTTTGCCTTCTCCGCGCCTGCAGTTCGAATGCTCTTATAGTAAACTTCACCGAGGTTGATAAGATTCATATATCCGTTTACAGAGCCGTTCTCACACCCAAGCATGAGGTTTTTGACCGTTTCATATCCTGTTTCCTTCTGAATCCATTTTAATATGGCGTGTGAATCAAAGAGGATCCGTTTCATCAATTGCATTATCCTTTTTCCGTTCTTCCAAGAGTTCCGAAGCCATCGACCCCGGTTCTTTTTCGAATATGCCAGTCAGGTACTCAATGGGATTATCCGGCAATGTCCTGATTTCGATGTGGTCACCCACTATGCTGATGGAAAGTTTCCTCCCAGGTATGATACCAAGGTGATCACGTATGTCCTTAGGAATGACAATCTGACCTTTTGGATGCGTCTTAACAACAATCATTATGGGATACTCCTTGTGAATAGGTTAAACTTTACCCGAGGAGTATAACCAATGTTTTTTTACATATCAAGTGCCCTGAGCGTTGAACCTCATTTTTTCATATTTTCGACAGGAGGCTGGACGGCGTTGAGATCGATTTATAAACGTTATTTGATAGGAATTTGCGCTTTGTCAATGAAAATATGCGGCAGCTGCAATTTAGCTGAAACCACCAGCCGGGGCAGAAATAACTGCCACCGGCGCTTTTACGGGAGAAAACATGGAAAAATATTGACGCTTAAAAATTACATATTGACGCTGTTACGCTTAATGGTGTAGGGGTGTGCCATGGTGCCGTTTGGGATGTCACCCCTTGGGTGAACATCATCATGGAATTAGATAACCGGCGGGCAGGCGAGCGCCCACCGGATTGACACGTTGACCTATAGGAAAGAAAAATGAGCATCATCCCCTGTAATATCTGTGAACGCGGCTGCACGCTGGGCGATGGGAAAGCCGGCGCCTGCGGTCTTTACGAACAAAGAGAGGGCCACGTCGTTGAACGGTTTCCAAACCGCTACCTGGTCGCCCTCCCCATTTCCATTGAAACCATGCCAATCCTCCACTTTTACCCGGGAGGAAAGTTTCTTCAGATCAGCACGACCGGATGCAATTTTGACTGCCCGGGGTGCATTTCAACCGTCATCGTCCGGGAAATGCCGCCGACCAGCAGCGCCCTGCGGCAGCTTACCCCGGAGCAGGTCGTCGCAAAGGCCATTGAAAGCGGGTGCATGGGAATTGTCTTTCTGATGAATGACCCCCTCGCGTCGTTGCCCAGTTTTTTGAGCGTTGCATCTCTTGCCCGGTTAAAAGGCTTGGCCGTGGGATGCTCATCGAATGCCTATTTTACGGAATTCTCGCTCGCCCGGCTCATCACGTGTGTTGATTTTATCAACATCGGTTTCAAGGGGTTTTCAGACTTGGACTACCGCGCCTGCGGTGCTCAGAGCTTGAATCCGGTGCTGAGGAATCTTAGCACGCTTTATAAAAGTGGTGTCCATGTGGAGATCGCCTGCATCTTCACCAAGGACAACCGGGAAGCATTACGCGCGATGGCTTCCCATATCGCCGGCATCAGCCGCGAGATTCCCTTGCAGATGATGCGGTTTATTCCCCTTGAGGATGTGGATGTCTCCCAGGAACCCACCATCCGGGAGGCTGAAGAGTTCTGCGCTGAACTGCGGGAAACACTCGACTACGTTTATCTGTTTAACTCCCCCGGAACCGACTATCTGCACACCTATTGCCCGTCATGCGGAAACACTATTTACCAGCGGGAGTTTTACGGTCCCATGGGCGCCAAACTAAAAACCCCTCCGAACGATTTTCCCGCGGACAGCCGATGTCCCGTGTGTCAGCACAAGCTGAACATCATCGGCTGCCCGGCGGAGACGACCTATCAGGAGGGTGACTTCGAAGGGGGGTATCCCTTCACCCGCGCGCTGGAAATGGTGGAAGCCATGCTCATCGCCATGGGAGTCGACAACAAGGCGATGGTTGTCAAGGCATGGGAGGAACTGCTAGTGAACGAGGGCCTCCAAAGACTCCACGTCGGCATTCAACATCCCCGGACCTACATCCAACTCCTGCGCCAATTGGGCGGGCTGCTGGATATCACGGATCGGGCGGAGGCTTTAAGTGAGTATCTGGAAGAACGCCTGGCGCGAATCGAAACCGCCCTGACATCGGTTACGCACCGGCCGCGGGTCTACTATGCCATGGGAACGCCTCTTTTTTATCTCAACGGCGGGCGGCTTGAAAACCAGCTGGTCGAAATGGCCGGCGGCATCAGCACCAATCGGGAACTGCCCGTGGGGGGCCGGCCGGGCCGGACGCTTTCCGCGGCGCATCTGAACGCGCTCGATCCGGAAATCATCTTCATATCGGCCTTTATCTCCAGCACGGTCGAGGATTTTTACACCGAATGCTTTCGGCTCGGAGTGCGTGTCGGGGCCGTCAGGACGCGGCGGATTTACACGCATCCGGCTCCCGGCTGGGACTTCGGCAGCCCCCGCTGGATACTGGGACTCATGTATCTGGCGAGCGTCCTTCATCCTGCGCACTGCGATTTCGATATCACCGCTGAAGCCAAAACATTTTACCGCACCTTTTATGGAATGGATTTCGTGCCGCGGGAAGTCAACCGGTCCTTCAGCAAGCCGGCGACCCGGTGGAAATGGACGGCATAGCGCATACCATGAAAAAAGCGCCGGCCTTTATCCCATTACTGTTTGTGCTGCTGTGCTTCACGGCGCTCGTTTCCCTGACCCTGGGACGGTATCCGGTCACCTGGGGGGATTTGCGGGACGGATTCAGCCAGGCGCTGCGGCACCGGCAGGTCATGGACACCCAGCGGTTTGAGACGCTGAAAAATATTCTCGTGGATATACGTCTGCCGCGAATCGTTGCGGCCATGCTGATCGGCGCTTCGCTTTCGGTTTCAGGCGCCACCTTTCAATCCATGTTCATGAACCCGCTGGTATCTCCCGGACTTCTGGGCGTTCTGGCCGGCGCCTCTTTCGGCGCGGCGGTGGGTATGATGATTGCGTCGAGCTGGTTTGTGGTCCAGAGCTGCGCGGTTTTTTTCGGACTTCTGTCCGTGGCGGCCGCCCTCGGCATGGCCGCCCTGTACCGGGGAGACCGGCTGCTCATGCTGATTCTGGGCGGCATCATCAGCGGCGCGCTTTTTACCTCTCTGTTATCCGTGGTCAAATACGTCGCCGATCCTTATAACCAGCTTCCGGCCATCGTTTACTGGCTGATGGGAAGTCTTTCCATGGCCGACGGGAAAACTGTGTGGCTGGTCTCGATTCCCATTCTGACGGGGATGGTGATCCTCTTTTTTCTTTCCGGCTATTTGAATGTACTCAGCATGGGCGACGAGGAGGCCCGGACTCTGGGCGTCAATGTGCGCCTGATTCGAATTCTCCTTATTCTGCCGGCCACGCTCATCAGCGCGCTGACCGTAGCGGTGGGCGGCATCATCGGTTGGGTCGGCCTCGTCATTCCGCATATCGCGCGTATGATCGTCGGTCCGGACAATCGAATTCTTCTTCCGGCATCGGCCATTATCGGCGCCATCTATCTCCTGGTGGTGGATGATATCTCCCGCCTGCTTTTAAGTGTGGAGATTCCAATCGGTATTCTCACTTCCCTTGCGGGAATTCCGTTTTTCGCCCTTGTGCTTCGAAATGCAAAGAAAGGATGGAACTAATGACGATACTGTCCGTCGATCATGTCACCTACGGTTATGCCCGCAAACCGGTCCTCGAAGATGTCACCCTCTCCTTTAACCAGGGCGAAGTTATTTCCATTCTGGGTCCCAACGGCAGCGGGAAGACGACCCTGCTGAAACTGCTGCTGGGGCTGAACCGCGCCCGGAGCGGGGAAATCCGCCTTGAGGGCCGGGACGTATCTCGCATTCCCCCAAAGCAGCTGGCCCGGCGCATCGCCTATGTGCCGCAGGTGCACCGGCTTTCCTTTTCATACCGCGTTTTTGATGTGGTGCTGATGGGAAGAATGCCGCATAAACCGTTTTTTTTTCAATATGGCGCCCGGGATAAGGAAATGGCGCTAAACGCCATGGAGCGGCTCTCCATCGCCCACCTCAAGGATCGCCCCTATACCGAAATCAGCGGCGGAGAGCGTCAGCTCACCCTGATCGCCCGTGCCATCGCGCAAGGGGCGGACATCTTTATCATGGATGAGCCGGTCAGCGGGCTCGATTACGGCAATCAGATCCGGCTGCTCGGTCAAATAGCGGATCTATCGCAAAACGGGCACACCTTTATCAAAACGACCCACTTTCCGGAGCATGCCATCTGGATATCGGACCGGGTCATCATGCTGAAGGCCGGCCGGGTGATGGCGGATGGGGAGGCATTGGCCGTTACCAACGAGGAGAACCTGTATCGACTCTATAATACGCCCATCGGTATTGTGAGCACGGATGAGGGAATCCGCGTCTGTATTCCGCGACATCTCGCTGAACGGCGCCGGGTTTCCGTTCCCCAAATAGCGAGCTGTCCCCCATCGGCGGAAAGCGCTTTTTCACCCGGCCGATTGTCCCTGGCTGTCGGGGCGTAAGGTCACGATTGGCACTTTCGTCCTTTTTCCCCCCCGCCGAACAGGCGACCCATGAACCTGAATATGCGTGCAATTCCACGGGCGATTTTGGGAAGAAGCCAGATCACCAGGAGGATAAAGAGCACAAAAAGCCCGATGAAAACCAAAGGGTAATGCAGGGCTGTCCACAGGCCGGCGATTACCGCCAGATCCTCGGTGATGGAGGCAGCCCAGTTTGAAAAAGGTTCCGGGGAAGCGTTGATGATGACCCGGCTGCCGGCCTTGGTGGCATGCGTCACGCCGGCGATTCCGCCGCCCAGAATGCCGGCGGCGATTTGTAATGCCGGGGTTACGTCCCCCACCGCTCCGGCCGCCAAAAGCGCTCCGGCCGGTATTCTGATGAAGGTATGGATACCGTCCCAAGTCGTGTCCAGACCGGGGATTTTATCTGCGAAAAATTCGACCACGTACATGAGACAGGCTGCCCCTATCACCAGGGGGTTGGTAAGAACCTGAAGATTCGGGGGAAGTTGTGCGTTTCCGGTGGCGGCGCTGATTCCGAGAACCGCGAGCGTCGCATAAAGATTCAATCCGCTGGCCCATGATGCACCGATGGTCAGCGTCAATGTGTTTATGAGTTGCTGGTAATCGGTCATAACTCCTCCTTACACCAGTCCCACTGTCGTGATGGCGCGCGAAATTTGGGCGAGGCGGGATTCGAGGCTTCCGGTGATTCCCATTGATATCCGTAAAAGTCCCGCGGAAAGCCCCATGGCCTGCTGGTTTTCAGGGGAAACCTCCGAGGAGGTGGAAGATCCCGAGCAGGACATCAACGTATCATAATAGCCCAACGACACGGCAATCAACCCGAAGCGCTCCTGGTTTTGAAGCACGCCCATGAGTTCGTGGGCCTTCTCCTGTGTCTTGCAATCGATGGTCAGCATGCCGCCGTATCCATACCCGTCGTTCATCATCGATTGAAAAATCGGATGCTGGGGATGGGATGGCAACCCCGGATAGCATACCTGCGCGCCCAGGTCCGCCAGCCGTGAAGAAATGGCCAGGGCCCGCCGGCCGTGTTCGCGCATTCGAAGGCCGAGATACGGCAGACGCTGAATGAGATCAAAAGCAACTCTCGGATCCATGGTCGGCCCCAGCAACATGGCTCTCCCGGTATGCAGATCGAGAAGCTTATCCACGAAGGCCTTGTTCGCACAGATTGCACCGGAAATCGTATCACTGGCGCCGTTGATGAATTTGCTCAGCGAGTAGACAACGACATCGGCGCCCAGCCGCGCCGGAGAAACGATCATGGGGGAAAAGGTATTATCCACCATGAGGGTCAGGCCCTTTTGGCGGGCAAGCGTCGACAGGGCGGGAATATTCGCAATCTTCAGCGTCGGATTTCCGATCGTTTCCACATAGATCACGCGCGTCTTATCCGTTACGGCCGCCGCCACCGCTGAAAGGTCCGCCGGATCGACAAATGTGGCCGTTATTCCCATTTCGGGAAAGAGCTCTTTCAGCAGCGCATAGGTGCCTCCGTAGGTGGTGTTGCTGGCCACAATATGTTCACCGATTTTGCAGCTTTGCGTCAGCGCGCAGGAGATGGCGGACATCCCGCTTGCGGTGCAAAGGGCGGCTTCGGTTCCCTCCATGGCGGCAAGGTATCGGGCCAGCACGCGAACCGTCGGGTTTCCGTGCCGGCCGTAGAGATAGTATCCGCCGGTCTCCGGACCTTTAATGCCTTTAAAGAGCTGTGGCATGGTGTCCGGGTCCATCACCGTAAAGGTGGAAGACCGCGAAACGGAAGGATTTACATCACCGAACTCGCCGAATTCACGCCGGATTTCAACAAGCGATTGCTCAGGATTAAAGGGCTGCATATATTACCTCCCAACCGGTTTCGGTTAAAGATGCGATGAGAAAAGCCGCCGTCTCATCGCATCATCGGATAGCGCCAGTATACACCAAGTCTTATCAGAAAAGAAACCGGCATGTCGAATCCATGGGTCGGAAGGGGGTCGCCCGGGTTCGAAGCTAACGGGTCAGCTGACGATACTTGACCCGCCGCGGCACATCCGCATCCGCCCCCAGGCGCCGTTTTCGATCCGCCGCATATTCCGACCAGTTTCCCTCAAAAAAGACAACCTGTGAGTCTCCTTCAAAGGCGAGAATGTGGGTGACGAGGCGGTCCAGGAACCAGCGGTCATGGCTGATCACTACCGCGCAGCCGCCAAAATTTTCCAACGCCTCTTCGAGCGCCCGTAATGTGTTGACATCCAGATCGTTGGTGGGTTCGTCCAGCAGCAAGACATTGGCGCCTTCCCTTAGCATCTTTGCCAGATGCACGCGGTTTCGCTGTCCGCCGGAAAGGGCACCCACCTTTTTTTGCTGATTCGTGCCGGAAAAATTGAACCGGGCTACATAGGCGCGTGAGTTAACGAGCCGGTTCCCCAGTTCGATCTGTTCGTTTCCGCCGGTGATCTCCTCCCAGATGCTTTTTTCGGGATCGAGTTCCCGGCTCTGATCGACGTAGGCCAGCTTGACCGTTTCGCCGATGCGGATGGCGCCGCTGTCCGGTTTTTCTTGCCCGGTAATCATCTGAAAAAGGGTTGTTTTGCCGGCGCCGTTGGGTCCGATCACCCCGACAATGCCGCCCGGCGGCAATCGGAAGGTCATGTTTTCAACGAGCAGCCGGTCGCCGAATGCCTTGCCGACATTTTCCGCCTCGATCACGACATCTCCAAGGCGGGGGCCTGGCGGTATGAACAGCTCCAGCTCCTTTTCCCGGTTTTCCACCTCCTGGGAAAGAAGAGATTCATAGGCGTTGATGCGGGCCTGACTCTTGGTGTGACGGCCCTTGGGAGACATGCGGATCCATTCAAGCTCCCGGGCAAGCGTCTTTTGCCTGGCGCTGTCGGCCTTTTCCTCATGGCGCAACCGGTTTTCCTTCTGTTCCAGCCAGCTCGAATAATTACCTTTCCAGGGAATGCCCTGGCCCCGGTCGAGTTCGAGAATCCATCCGGCCACATTGTCGAGGAAATATCGATCGTGGGTAACGGCAATGACGGTTCCCGGATATTTTTGCAGATGATGTTCCAGCCAGGCGACCGATTCGGCATCCAAGTGGTTGGTGGGCTCGTCGAGAAGCAGAATATCGGGTCGTTGCAACAGCAGACGGCATAGGGCCACCCGCCGCTTTTCACCGCCGGATATCACATTGACGGGCGTTTCCTGGGGGGGGCAGCGCAAGGCCCCCATGGCCATCTCAAGTCGCGCGTCAAGATCCCAGGCGTCCGTGGCATCGAGCTTTTCCTGAACCTCTCCCTGCCGTTCGATGAGCCGATTCATTTCGTCATCCGACATGGGATCGGCAAACTTGAGGTTGATGGCTTCAAATTCGTTTAAAAGATCGACCGTTTCCTGAACGCCCTCTTCCACCACCTGGCGAACCGTCTTATCCACATTCACGAGCGGTTCTTGTTCGAGATATCCCACCGTATAACCGGGGGACAGAATCGCCTCCCCGTTAAACTCCTTGTCCACTCCCGCCAGAATCCGCAAAAGAGAACTTTTTCCGGACCCGTTCAAGCCCAATACACCGATTTTAGCGCCATAGAAATAGGAGAGAGAAATATCTTTCAATACCGGTTTCTTGTCGTAAAACTTGCTGACCCTCATCATCGAATAAATTATTTTGTTGATATCGTTGCCCACCGTATAACCCTCCCGAAAGGTATTTCCATTATAATCGCATGCGTTCGTTTCCCGATAAGATTTATGTTAGAGCGCAAAACCGTCTTATTTTCAACTTAAAACCATCATGGCGGATAGTTCTGCCGGGATGCGGGCTTACCCCGGTAACCGGCAGGCCGCTTTTCTAGATAAATATAGGCTTGAAAACACCCCTCAAAATCCATATAGATGCGGGGTGAGGTGGCCCGGAGGCGCATCGGCCGGACACACGCCTGGTAACATGCCGTTGCCATCACCCCTGCTTTTTCGCAACGGATGCCGGAATTCATGCACACAAGGATAACACGTGACGAATAGCGCTTTTACCTGCAAGTGTATCGTTGATACCGCGGATGGCTTAAGTGCGGGGCTATCGCTTTTCTCTAGTTTGAGCCGCGTTGCCGTCATCTACGCCATCTCTCCCGAAGACCCTATGTTTATTTACGACCCCCAGCTTCTTCTCGAGGGGCATGAGCCGAAATTAAAGGAGCTCTACCTGGAGAACGAGGCATGGCGTACCGATATGAGTTTTCCCAAAGAAAAAAAGGCCTTCAGCAATATCCAGCCAATCGGCAATCTCGAACTGGCGGGGCTTATTTCTTTCGGGGAGCGTTCCGGTTCCGTTTTCTATCAGATGTGGTTTACCGAGCATCACCCGGATATGTGCTCCATCGGTCCTACGGAGCGTTGGCTGGAGCATGCGGCATGGCGTTTTTCACACGATATGGCCAATGATGCCGAGTTATATACGGGAATTTCCGGCAGTTTTCTCAGGGAGTACGCCACTCATTCCGTACGGGATTATATTGTGGATGAAATGAATATTCACCTGGGATGGGATACGGATCTTCGAATCTATCCCATCCTCGATGCGATTCTCGGGATTTCCCGAACACCCGAAGAAGGTGCCTGGGCCAGGGGCCGGTTACGCTTTGTCGAACCCGGAACTTTGCCGGGATTGGCGTTTCTGGCGCGATTCCCCAAAATGGAGCAGCCCGGCATCGGACATCATAAGCACGTGCGCAAGTTGCTTCAGGCGGTGGAGCTTTCCGACCGGGTCTTGGTCTCGGACGGAATAACTATAATCGGCATCACTCAATTTACGTTGCCGGCCTTTTCCATCACGGCGGAGTTTAAAGGCGGGCACGGGTTTTTATACGTGAACGATAACCCGGTGTGCAGTTTTTCAGATGGCCGGTTTCAATCCACCACTCGCCAGGCGAAACTGGTACAGGTGGAAGAGGCGTTGCTTGAAATCGATCTCGATCCCGCAAGCGGCAACGCACTTTTTAGAATCATTTCCAGCATCGTTCACAGTGCGGAAAATAAAAAACACGGATGCTCGCTCGTTATCGATCTGAATCCGACACCATTGAGTCTTTCGGGGCAGAAACTGGATACCCCCATCGATTTACGGATTCCGAACAATTTGGAACTGGCAGAGGCTCTTGCAAAGGTGGATGGGGCCATTCATATCGGCCGGGACTTGCAGCTCCACGCCTTTTCCTGTCTCCTTGACGGCCAGGCCATTGCCGGCGAGGATCGATCCCGGGGTGCCCGCTATAACTCTGCGCTTCGATTTACGGCGGCACACCGTAATATTCTCGTTGTGGTCGTCTCCTCGGATCGTCCCGTTTCCGTTTTTCAGGAGGGGGTGGAAGTGAGTGCCCAGTGCGATTGGCGTCCGGCAACGACCTATACGCTGGCGCCGGCGCCTTTGGCGTACTGGATCGCTCTGGCAAACAAATAAATACGACTTACCCGCATGATAAGCTGTAACCGGAGGGTGTTATACATGCAAGCCAAGTTTCAACTTCAAGCACAAAAAGAGTTAAAGGAGCAGGTCATTAAAAATGATCTGTGTACGGGCTGCGGCGCCTGTGTTCATCTGTGCCCCTATTTTGAACATTACCGGGACAAAACGGTGATCCTTCATGAATGCGACGGCGCCGATGGCAGATGTTATGCTTATTGTCCCCGGACGCCCGTGAATCTTTCGGTTTTGCGGGAAAAACTGTTTTCTCCCGCGGACTGGACAGTGGAGATCGGCCCCGTAAAGGGGTTTTTCATGACCCGCGCCAGGGACCAGAAAATTCGCGATGCCGCCCAGCATGGCGGTACGGTCTCCGCCCTGATGACTCTTGCCTTATCGGAGGGGATCATCGATGCGGCCGTGCTGGCGGGCCAGAAAGAGAATCTCTTGTCTGAAAGCATCACTACTTCGGACAGTAACACCATTGCCTCCAGGGGAAAAAGCAAATTTGTGGTATCTCCGACGGTGGCATTGTTCAACGATGCGGCAAAGGGACCTTCAAAGCGCATCGGTCTGGTGGCAACTCCCTGCCAGGCATTGGCGCTTGCCAAAATGCGGGGATTTCCCAAGGAGGGCGACGAGGAGAAAGCCGCCAAGCTGAAGCTGGTCATCGGTCTTTTTTGCGGATGGGCCCTGTCCTGGGAAGCGCTGAAGCCGCTGCTGGATCAAAAATTCGGGGCCACCCGGATTTTGAAGGTGGACATTCCGCCCAGCAAGCACCACTGTATGGAAGTGACCACGGAAAAGGGGATTGTTGAGATCCCCCTTTCCGAAGTTGAAAAGACCGTTCGGAAAAATTGCAGCTATTGCTTTGACATGACATGCGAATTTTCGGATATCTCGGTTGGCTCCGCAAGAAGCCCGGAAGGATGGGCCGTTGATAAGGGGTGGAATCAGGTCATTGTGCGATCGGATACGGGGCAAGCGCTTCTGGAACTGGCCCGGGTCCGGGGGATCTTGGAGTTCAAACCCGTGCCGGATGGAAACCTTGAAAAACTGAAATCCGCTTCCATGAACAAAAAGAGAAACTGTGTGCGGCATCTTTCCGAAAAAAGCGGTCAAGCGGCGGACCTTATCTATCTGGATCGGGATGATCCGGCGGTGATCGGTTGTTCATAGAAATGGTTATGAAATTTCACCCTCCGGCTGCGGGATTCATTGGTCTATATTGGATGAAGATATTTCCATAGACGGGTTGATGGGGATTTCTCATGCGCCGCAATGGCAACGAAAAAGTGCATAAGCCGGTTCTGACGAAAGATAGGGGCCTCGGCGAAAGCTCGAATAGGGAGGAGATATGTCAATACTGAACGAAGGTCGTAAGGGCGAGCAGGTCATTCTCATGGGAAATGACGCCATCGCCCGAGGCGCCCTTGAGGCCGGCGTCAATGTGGTCTCGGGATACCCCGGCACCCCCTCGTCGGAGATAATTCAAAATTTGTCGAAGGTGGCAACGGAAAGAAACCTCTATGTGGAATGGTCGGTAAACGAGAAGGTGGCGCTTGAAGTGGCGGCGGCGGCTTCCTTTGCGGAACTCAAATCCATGTGCGTGATGAAGCAGGTGGGGGTCAATGTGGCATCCGATTTTCTCCTCCATCTCGCGCTTTGCGGCACCCGGGGGGGCATGGTGCTGGTGTCGTGCGAGGACCCGGGAGGACTTTCCAGTACCAACGAGGGTGAATCTCGGCCCTATGCCAAGATGATGGAATTCCCGCTGCTCGAACCGGGGGATTTTCAGGAGGCAAAGGAGATGACCCGGTGGGCGTTTGAACTCTCCGAGACCATCCGGAACGTGGTGATGATTCGAAGCGTCACCCGTATGTCGCATGCCAGCGGAAACGTTATTCTGGGGGAGCTTCCCAACCCCTCCGCCCAAGCCCGTTTTAACCATGAGGGGCCGCTGATGGTGCAGGGGGCGGGACCCGTTGCCACCATTCCGGGAATCGTCGATGTCATGCACCGGCGACAGCAGGAAACGCTTAAAACCGCCATGGAATTGTTCGATGCCAGCCCCTTTAATACTTATACCGGACCCGATTCGCCGGAATTGCTGATCATTACCAGCTCCGCGTGCAACCTCTACAGCCGGGAGGCTATTTCGCTTCTCGGGGCAGGGGACCGGGTGGGGCTTTTAAAGCTGGGAACCACCTGGCCCCTTCCGCCGAAAACCCTGGAGCGCCACTTGGCCCGGGCCGCTAGGGTGCTCATTATTGAAGAGGTGCTTCCCTTTATGGAGGATAATATCAAGGCCTTTGCCGCCGACAGAGCTGAAAAAATCGGGCCGACGGCCTTTTTCGGAAAGGCGAGCGGGGCGCTTCCTCCCACCAATGAACTCAATCCGGATCTGGTGGTAGCCGCCATCGCGGGGATCTTAAATATCGACTATGAGGGCGTCCCTGCCGGCTATGCGTTACGGGCCGCGAAGATCGCTTCGGAAGGCGCACCGGTCCGAGCATTGACGTTCTGTCCCGGTTGCCCCCACCGCGCCTCTTTCTGGTCGATTCACAGCGCGTTGGCCATGGACCACCGGGACGGGTTCGTCTGCGGCGATATCGGATGCTATACCTTGGGCGCCGCCGCTACCGGTTTCAATACCCTTAAAACCGTCCACGCCATGGGTTCCGGATCGGGGATCGCCAGCGGATTCGGAAAACTAGGCCGGTTCGGACTTGACCAGCCGGTACTGGCCGTATGCGGTGATTCCACTTTCTTTCATGCCGCCATTCCGGCGCTGGTAAACGCGGTTCACAATCGATCGAATATTACGCTCGTCATTCTCGATAACAGCGGGACCGCCATGACCGGCTTTCAGCCCCATCCGGGACTTCCCGTGGATGCGACGGGCGGGACGGCCCCGGCCATCGGTATATCGGAGATCTGCACGGCCATCGGCGGCCGGGTGACCATTTGTGATCCTTTTGACCTGCCCGGAACCCGAAATACCCTGTTAACGCTTCTCGAAGACAGAAACGGCGTCAATGTCCTCATTCTCCGCCAACTGTGTGCGCTGAGTCCCCGGAAAAAGGGGAAAAAGATGTTCACGATGACGATCGACGCGTCTGCCTGTCTCGGGGATGCCTGCGGCTGCAACCGGCTTTGCACCCGGGTTTTCAAATGCCCGGGGTTGACCTGGAATGCCGAATTGAAAAAGACACAAATTGACGAGGTGATTTGCGCCGGTTGCGGGGTGTGCGCCTCGGTGTGCCCCTCCGGGGCCATACAGGCAAAGGAGGCCGTTTAAATGACAACGCCACTTGCACTTGCAAGCGATCCGTATAATCTTATTATTACCGGTGTGGGAGGGCAGGGAAATGTGCTCGCCTCCAGAATCGTTGCGGACATGCTCACCCGGCTCGGTTTTTTTGTCACCATCGGAGAAACCTTCGGTGCCTCTCAGCGCGGCGGATCCGTCATGAGTCACCTGCGCATTTCATCGGCATCGAGCTATTCCCCCCAGATCCCCAAGGGCAGGGCTCATTTGGTGGTGGCGCTTGAGCCCACCGAGGCGCTCCGGGTACTGGGTGTTTATGGGAATCCGGGCGTCAAGGTGATCTGCAATACCCGGCCGATATATTCTATCGGTGTTATCTGCGGCGAGCAATCCTATCCCTCCCGGGAGGAGATTCGAAACTGGATTTCCGAGCTTTCCGAAGCCGCGTGGTTTATCGATACCACGGAAGCCGCCATGAAGCTGGGGAATCCTATTTTCGGTAATATCATGGCGGTCGGTGCCCTGGCGGCCACCGGTGAGTTGCCCTTGAATCGTAAAGAGTTTGAAAGCGTTATCAGCGAAAAAATTCCAGCCGATAAGCTGGCGGTGAATCTGACCGCCTTTGATCAGGGCCGGGAGATGATCCGGCCTTGAGGTACGCGAGTTAACCCTTGTTAACGGAGGAAAGTGATATGACGGATACCAGCAGAAGCGTTACCATGAGAGGAAACCCGCTCGCATTGGCGGGACAAGTGATTAATGTGGGCGATGCGGCGCCGGATTGTGAACTGGTCGCAAACGACATGGCGCCGGCAAAGCTCTCATCCTACAGAGGAAAGGTGGTTATTCTGTCAGCGGTTCCATCACTCGACACCCCGGTGTGCGATATGGAGACCCGCCGGTTTAACGTTGAAGCCGGAAAGCTGGGAAGTGAGGTTGCGGTATTGACCATCAGCATGGATCTGCCCTTTGCCCAAAAGCGATGGTGCGGCGCCGCCGGTGTTGAAAATGTTATCACGCTGTCGGATCATCGCTCGGCGGATTTTGGAACGGCATACGGCGTATTGATCCCGGCGCTTCGCTTGCTCGCCCGCGCCGTATTCGTTCTGGATCGCCAGGGCGTGGTACGCTATCTTCAAATTGTGGATGAAATCGCGAGTGAACCGGATTACACCGCCGTGCTGGATGCGGTTAAGGTGCTACGGTAAGAAGAAGTGAAAGAGAAAAACCCCCTCTGTGGGTTGGGGGGCTGCTTTGATCTTGGTTACGGCCACGCCAGGGCATTTTTTCCAGCCCGGCAAGAACTCGCTATCGCTCAAACAGCTTGCCGGGCTTCCAAAAACACCCTGGCGTGACCTGCCCATCCTTCACGTTTGGCCGAATCGATGATCAAGGACTGAATTTCCAACCGCTTTCAATCGCCCCTGCTTTCCCAGCGAGTCACTGTCCGGCGGTTCGCCCCCTCTTTAATCCAAATCAGATTCATTGCGTTTGATTGTGCTTTTCGATGCCGAAACCCCTCATCACCGCCTGCAATGGCGTGATCTGTCTTTCCGTCTTGCGTTCAATTACCCTTACAATACAAAATTATCCATTTAATCGTGTTGTTATTCAGCGAATGACCCCTTAGGGAGATAGGTGTTTTTTTGCTTGACACATGCCGGTTATGGTGTTAAAAAAACCTAAATGAATTTATGGTCATAATGTTAATTCAAATACGGGAACATCAAGCTGATATTTATTTTTAATGCTCATCTCCTGTCTTAAATTGTTCGGCCGCTGCTAAGGTTATTTTTGCCATATAAATAGATAACAATTTAACATAAAAAAAGAATATTAGCGAATTGCGCCTGGGGACCCGGAAAATAGCGGTTTTTCAGCTGACCCGTTTTTATAACGAAACAACATGAAAAATCATTATGGTTCTTCGGTCAATTATAATTGCATTATCCCATGATGGGGGGCTGACATTAACAGGAGGAGGGGGTCATGAGAGTATCGATGCGTGTTCCAATTTTGAGATATCGTCTTTTCCGGCGAGTCTTGGTAATCCTTGGTGTGATTATCCTGGCCATGGTGCTGACGGACAAATCCGCCCAAGCTTTCAATTTTGACACCGGCAACCCGGATCTCACCATCCGGTGGGATAACACCCTGAAGTACAGCGCGGCCATGCGGCTTGAGGCCCAGTCGGGCGAATTGGTATCAGCTCTGAACCAGGATGCCGGTGACCGAGCGTTTAGCCGGGGCCTGATATCCAACCGCTTCGATGTATTGTCCGAGATGGACGTTATATATAAGGCATGGGGCGTGCGCGTCAGCGGGGCGGGCTGGTATGATGACGTATACAATAAGGACAACGACAACAGCTCACCCTCCACCACCAATACCATTTCCAAACCCTACGATGAATTTACCGAAGATACGAGAGATCTGCATGGCCGGGACGCCGAGATTCTGGACGCCTTCGTTTTCGGCAAACAGGTTGTGGGAAACAGCACCGTTAGTTTCAGAGCCGGACAATATGCCATGCAATGGGGGGAGAGCCTCTTTTTCGGCAATAACGGGATCGCCGGCGGGATGGCGCCGATCGATGTCGTAAAACTTCTCTCCGTGCCCAATACCCAGTTCAAGGAGCTGATTCGTCCGGTGCCGCAGGTCTCCGGCCAGTTTCAGATCGGTTCCCGCTTTTCGGTCGGCGTTTATTATCAGTTCAGCTGGGAAGAGGCCCGGTTGCCGGCGGTGGACAGCTATTTCGGGAATATCGATATCGTCGGTACCGGCGGAGAGCGATTGTTTGCCGGGCCGCCGTTGATGCCGGGTGGCAGTCCGGCCGCTTTTTACAGGGGGGACGATCTGGAAGCCAGCGATTCGGGACAGGGTGGTATTCAGGTCCGATATCGGCTCGGTGAGTATGATCTGGGCTTTTACGCCCTTCGTTATCATGATAAAACCCCGCAGCTATATGGGCGCCTCAGCGTTGTTGATACCCCTGGAGGACCTGTGGTGCTGGATCCTGCCAATTTTGATCCGGCTGCCGGTAAAATTGGAGAATATTTTCTTGTTTATCCAGAGAATATAGAAAGTTATGGCATTAGCATCACCTCCACATTCGGAATCGTAAATCTGGCAGGTGAAGTATCGATGCGCCATAACACCCCGCTTGTTAGTGATCTGCAGGTCACGGTTCCGGGGGTGGTTGCGAATAATGATGATGATCCGTTGTATGCGGTGGGCGATTCTTTTCATGCCCAAGTATCATGGCTTGCCAGCCTGGAGCCCTCTTTTATTGCGAATGAGGCGGATTTTCTCGGTGAGATCGCTTATAACAGACGGACCCATATCTCGGATAATCCCGGGGCGCTGAGTCCCAATACTACCAAGGATGCTTGGGGGCTGCGCATGGTATACGAGCCGAAATACCGGCAGGTATTTTCCGGGGTTGACCTCAGTGTTCCGGTCGGTCTGGCCTATTTCCCGGAAGGCACGTCGTCCGTGGTCGGCAGCTTTGGTCCCGATCAGGGAGGGGACATGAACATCGGGCTCAAAATTACTTATCTGGATGTGTGGCGGTGCGGCCTGACTTACACCCATTACTACGGGTCATCGGGGACGTTCCTCGACCGGAATAATTTTTTCTCGTTTAAACAATCTTATGCGGACCGGGACTTTGTCGCGCTATCCATATACCGCACATTTTAAGGGGGCATCACTATGAAACGAAATAAGACGGCAATAATTATCAGCATAATTTGTGGAATGATGGTTGCGATTTCTGCCACTTCTTTCGCTGCCGTATCCGCGCAGGAAGCCGGGCAGTTGAAAACAACCTTAACACCCTTGGGTGCGGAAAAAGCCGGGAATAAAGAAGGCACCATTCCAGCGTGGGACGGTGGACTTACGACACCCGCGGCCGGATTCGTCAATGGCGGCAAACGGCCCGATCTCTTTCCGAATGAAAAACCGCTTTACTCGATAGTTGCCAATAATATGGATCAGTATGCGGACAAACTCACGGAAGGCATGAAGGTGATGCTGAAAAAATACCCCGGCGCCTACCGCCTGGATGTCTATCCGACTCGCCGCACCCATGCGGCGCCGCAGTGGGTCTACGATAATACTTTCTCCAATGCAACTCGCGGTGAAATGAACGGGGATGCTCCCGTGAAAGTATATGGCGGCATCCCCTTCCCCATTCCAAAAATCGGCGTGGAGGTGATGTGGAACTGCCTGATGCGGTGGCGCGCCGCCTCGTGGCATTTGGACTTTACCGGCTGGATGGGAACCGCTGAAGGAAAGCATGTCATGCTTCTGGATACCAAAAATGATTCGCAGTCGGATTACTATCTTAAGGATGGATCTCTGGATACTTACAACGGATTATACTATCTGGTGCGTTCCGTAAATGCCGGGCCACCGATACGTGCCGGTGAGGCCATTACGGGCCGGGTCAGCCAGGTGCTCGATAAAACGATGACATGGGTATATATCACCGGCCAACGGCGCGTACGAAAGCTTCCACTTTCCTGCTGCGATACGCCCACCCCCTTTTCCGCGGGGATGTCTTCATTCGATGAGGTCGATCTATTTCAAACCACCGATACGCTCCCGCGATTCAACTGGAAGATTATAGGAAAAAAGGAAATGTTCATCCCATACAACTCGAACAAATTACTTGAGCCCGATAATCCAGAGGCGGTTTTTGCGGATCATTTCATCAAGCCAGATCTTATGCGCTGGGAACTGCATCGGGTCTGGATCATAGAATCCGAGCTTAAAGAGGGGCAGCGTCATACTTCGCCAAAGACCACCTATTACATTGACGAGGACTCATGGACGGCTGTCCTTGCGGACCGGTGGGATGCGAGAGGGCAGCTTTGGCGGACGCTCATCACCGTCATGATTGCCGCCCCCGATATTCCCGCGGCCGTGAATACAGCCTGGGGGTATTACGATTTGCTGGGGGGGACTTTTTTCGTCAATATGGTGATGGCGGGAAAAGCCGAGCAGTACAAAGTTATGCCGCCCTACGATGTGCGAACTTTTACACCGGATGCAATGGCGGGAGAAGGAGTTAGATAGTGGAGACTTTAACGCGGGGAATTAAACTGTCCTCTTTCGGAAAGCAATTTTTCTCTTGCTGGGGGATTTTTGGGTGTCTCTGTTTCGCTATGGTTGGTTTCCCGGCGCGGAGCACGGCCGTCACCAATGAGCCGGGTTTGTCCCCCGGTGGGGTTATATCAACCGGAGTGGCCGATCTCTTGGACAGGCCGGCGGTTCAGGTGCATCAACCTGGGAAATGCGTGCTGCTCGATATCACCGCCGCCGGAGATCGTCTGGTGGCGGTTGGGGAGCGGGGAATTGTGGTTCTGTCCGATGATAAGGGAAAAACCTGGCGCCAGGTGAAGATGCCGACCAGCGTTACCCTGACCGCCGTAACCTTTCCATCGCCCGTTCATGGGTGGGCGGTCGGCCATTCCGGCATGGTGCTGCACACAAAGAACGGCGGGGAAAGCTGGGAACGTCAACTGGACGGCGTGGCCGCGGCCCGGCTCGCTTTGGAGGACGCGCAAGCCGGTTTGGAGCGTCTCGGAGCGGATGATGAAAGAGGAAAACAGCTTCTTTCCGACGCCCAGCTTCTTGTCAACGACGGTGCGGATAAGCCCTTTCTGGATGTCAGCTTTATCAACGATAAAGAGGGCGTTATCGTGGGCGCCTATGGACTCGTTTTTCATACCCGGGATGCGGGTGAGACATGGACTCCCTGGTTGCGCCGTTTGGATAATTCAAAAGGGTTGCATTTATATACCCTGCAGATTGTGGGCAAAAGGATTGCCATTGCCGGTGAACAGGGTGTGTTTTGTTGCTCGATAGACGGAGGAGAGACTTTCAAACGGATCGAGACACCTTATCGGGGAAGCTATTTTACTTCCACGGTATCCCCAAAAGGGGAATTGCTGATTGCCGGTATGCGCGGGAATGCGTTTTGGTATGACGCAACAAGCGAAACGTTTACCCGGATCGATGTCCCCATTCCCGTTTCTTTCAGCGTCTCCATTACCGGCGCAGATGGAGAAATCTATCTGGCAAATCAGGCCGGAGATATTTTGACCTATCGCGAGCAGGAGAAAAAGTTTTTGCCGGTGAATGTGCCGCGGATGCCGCTTATTTCTTCCCTGACCCGGCTGGGAAATGGGAATCTGGTGGCCGTTGGCCTCGGAGGGATCATGCAATTGCCTCTGACTGAAACCGGGGCCGGAAAAACGGGAGGGCCGCTATGAAACCAAATTGCGGAACAAATGATCAGCCGGTTATCCATTGCCTGGCGGATTTCGATCGGCAGTCCGGTTCTCTGACCGAAAGGATGCTGTTCAACAACCGGGCGATCATTATGATATTATGCGTTATCGTTACGGTTTTTTTGGGGTATAAGGCGAGCTTTCTTGCACTCAACGCCAGCTTTGAAAAAACAATTCCAACCGGTCATCCTTTCATCGCCAACTACCTGGCCCATAAAAACGAGTTGCAGGGACTCGGAAACGCGGTCAGCATTGCCGTCGAGACGACCCGGGGGGTCATTTATGATGCGGGCTATCTGGGGGTTCTTCAGAAGATCAGCGATGAGTTGTTTTTGATGCCGGGCGTGAACCGGAACTTTATGAAATCGCTGTGGACATCGTCCACTATCTGGTCCGGCGTGACGGAGGAGGGATTTGAAGCCGGACCTGTGATTCCCAGCACTTACAATGGATCTGAAAAGAGCGTGGAGCTGGTCCGGCGAAATGTTGAACGGTCCGGCGAAATCGGTCAGATCGTGGCGGTGAACAGCAAATCGAGCATTATTTATGTGCCGCTGATGTCCATGGATACGGAAACGGGAAAGCCCCTGAACTACGGGCTGTTGTCCGATCGGCTGGAAGCGCTCAGGAATAAGTACGAGAGCGATACCATAAAAATCCACATTACCGGGTTTGCCAAGGTGATGGGCGATCTGATCGAAGGCGTGCGTACCATTTTAGTATTTTTCGGTGCGGCCATTCTCGTTTCCGCGGCGGTTCTTTTCGGGTACACCCGATGTGTCCGCAGCACGCTGTTAGTGGTGATCTGTTCCATTTTGAGCGTCATCTGGCAACTTGGATTTTCCACGATGCTGGGATACGATCTGAATCCTTATTCCGTACTGGTACCATTTCTGGTGTTTGCCATCGGAATGAGCCACGGCGCTCAAAAGATGAACGGCATCATGCAGGATATCGGTCAGGGGATTCCCCGCATGGTCGCCGCGCGGTACACGTTCAGACGGCTGTTTTTGGCGGGGTTAACGGCACTGATGGCCGATGCGGTCGGTTTTGCCGTATTGATGATTATCCGCATAGCGGTGATACGGGAACTGGCAACGATTGCCAGCGTCGGTGTCGCATGCCTGGTATTCACGAATCTGATATTGCTGCCGATCATCTTGAGTTACATCGGTGTCAGCCCGAAGGCCGCGGAGCGAAGCGTCAGGGTTCAAGACGCGGAACTCAACGGCAACAACGCGCATTTTCTCTGGCGTTTTTTCAACCTCTTTACGCGGCCTAAATGGGCGGTTACAACCATCGCCATAAGTGTTGTCTTAGCGGTGCTGGGGTATTTCGTGAGTCTTGACCTGAAAATCGGAGATCTCGATCCGGGAGCGCCGGAGCTTCTCGCGGATTCGCGGTATAACCGTGATGCCAGGTTCATGACGGAAAATTATGGGGCCAGCTCGGATATTTTTGCCATTATGGTGAAAACACCGACGAGTGCCTGTACTATCTACGATACACTCATGCGCACGGATGCCCTGGAGTGGGAATTGCGGCAGGTTGAGGGCGTGGAATCAACGAAATCGCTGGCGCTATACAACCGTCAGATGCTTTTTGCGTTCAATGAGGGCAATATCCGATGGTATGAGCTGCTGCGTAACCAGGAGATGATCAATTCAATCGCCTATCCGGCGCCTCGAACCATGTATAGTGAAGACTGTAGTATGATAACGCTTTACGTCTACCTCTCGGATCATAAGGCGGATACGTTGGGCCGCGTGGTCGATACGGTTGAAACATTTGCACGGAACAACAAAACGGAAAACGCCGAGTTCCTGTTAGCGGCGGGAAGCGCGGGGATCAGCGCGGCCACGAACATGGTCGTCAAGAAGGCCAATCGCGAGATGCTTTTTTGGGTGTATGCAGCGGTCATCGTTCTTTGTTTTATCACTTTTCGATCCTGGAGAGCGGTTATTTGCGCAATTTTGCCACTCGTGTTGACCTCGATTCTGGCGGAAGCGCTCATGGTTTGGTTGAAAATCGGTGTCAAGGTCGCAACGCTTCCGGTTATCGCCCTTGGTGTTGGCATCGGCGTCGATTACGCGCTCTACCTGCTGAGCATGGTCATGGTGAATCTGAACTCCGGAGAGACCTTAGCCGATGCGTACCGAAAAGCGCTTTTGTTTACAGGTAAAATCGTGGTCCTGATTGGTGTTACCTTATCGGTTTCCGTTGCGACATGGGTTTTTTCACCGATCAAGTTCCAGGCGGATATGGGTATTTTGCTATCGTTCATGTTTCTGTGGAATATGCTGGGAACGTTATTGTTGCTGCCGGCACTCGCTTTTTTCCTCATGCCTCGGCACAACGTTTATCACGGTAAGAATGTTCGGGAGTCAAAGAGTGGGTCAAAGAGTGTTGTTGCGTTTACCTGATGGGAATAGCGGCCGGGGTGATAACGGCGGGATGAAAAAACCGGAATATGGAAATAATGTAAGGAAAAATGATCGAGAATGCGTATCAGCGGAGGCGTAAATTATGTCGAAAAAACCGAAGTTCGAAAAACAAAAATTGCAAACGATCACCAGTCCCATCAAGGTGGGTTCGGTTGAGCTGAAGAACCGGATGTGGATGGCGCCCATGAACGAGACCCTTTCGGGGGTCAACGGGGAAATGACGGAACAGTGTCTTTCCTATTTTGCGGCCCGTGCCAAGGGCGGCGCGGCGGTGGTGAGTCTCGGCGCCGTCATGGGGACGGAAATGTGCTCCCGTTACGTTTGGGGCCGCAACCTTGCGCTCTTTCATACGGGACATCTCCAGGGGATGGCGATGCTTACCGAGCGCATGCACTATTTCGGCAGTCTGGTCGCCGCTCAGATGACCATTGGCTTCGGAAGACAGGGGCATTCCCGAAACCATCATGAACTGGTGCCGTCAAGTACCGCCGGTCTTCCCTATGAAATGGGGTGGGATAAACAGCCGGGCGGCGCGTTGATCAGATCCTTCAGAGCAGAGGCGCCCAGACAGGACATGATCGGGCAGATGACCCGGGAGATGAGTATCCCGGAGATTCATACAGAGCAAAAAGAGTATGCCCGAAGTTGTCAGCTGGCGGTAAAGGCCGGCTTTGACATTATCGAAATCCATGCCCCTCATGGGTATCTGGAGCATTCCTTTTTATCTCCGGTTATCAATAAGCGAACCGACATGTACGGAGGGGAGTGGCGAAACCGGAAACGGTTTTTAAACGAAGTCGCCGAGCAGATTCGATATGCGTGTCCCGGTGTGGCGGTCGGTGTCCGAATCAGCAATATGGAATATTTTGAGGGGGGACTGACCCAGGAAGAAATGATCGATGTAGCCCTGGATATGGAAGCCCGCGGGATGGACTATATCAGTCTTTCATCCGGTGGCGGCTACGAAGAGACTTTTCTTCTGGTGCCCGACAAGGACCATGCGGCGCCGCTGCCGGACATCGCAGCGGATTTTAAAAAGGCCCTGAAAGTGCCGGTGATCGTGGCTTCCCAGCATGATCCCGTCAAATCCGATGGCGATATCGCCTCCGGCAAGTTCGACATTGCGGCCCTGGGCCGGCAGCTGATGATTGATCCGGAGTATCCCAACAAGGTCATGAACGGGGATCTCGATGAACTCAAGATCTGCACGCGTTGCAATACCTGCCTGACGCGCTGTCTGGCCGGGATCGGACCGGGATGTCCCTTGAATCCGGAACTGGGCAGGGAATATGCCAATCCGACTTACATGATCGGACCGCGCCAGAAACACGAGCATCTCATCCCTCCGGGAATGATCAATAAACCCATGCCGGCGCTTGAACGCCCCTGGTGGAAACCGGAGTTGCCGATTATAAAGAAGCATTTCCGGAAGTTTAGGGGCCCCGGTCCCGGCCCGAGGGATGTTGATAACCTGGAATAGTGCCATCGTATTCGGCCGCATTGCCGGGTTGAATACGGACCGCCTTTTTTAAGAGAATTCTTTTTACGGAAGATGATCATTTCGGGGCGCATTAGCGCCCCGTTTGCTTTTTCTTCACCCCAACCCTTAAGATCCAACTTCATTACGCACTGCTGTGTCAGCGACCAAGAAAAAGAGCCGTCGCGCAATGCCCACTGCCGTCCTTGGCAATGTCAGCAGCCTTTCCCGCACCCACATTCTTACCCCATGCATTATGGCTCAACATCGCAAGAATAAGGAGCTGATCATTTCTTCTTCTTTTGCGCGGATTTGCTTGGCCCGCGGTATGGTTTTTTATTTTTTTTAATGGAATAAAACGGTTCTATAAATCAAATAATAGAACTAAATAGTATCATTAATAAAAAAATAAGTCGGTTAAAATCAAAATATAGCAAAAATTCAGATTTGTTATATCATTTTTGTTTCTATGAATTAATTTCTTGACAATTCTCATAACAATAATAAAATGTACCGTATGAGTGTATCGCCTTTGACCGAAATGATTACGAGCTGACCGTTGTTGAGACGATATCCCATTATTGAAATTAAACCTCCCGACAAATTTTTTTAGATTTCCTTGAGCACGGAAAAAAGGAACACCGACATGCATCTCTCCCCATTGTTGAAAGAGAGTGACTTGACTCCAAGAGAAAAGGAAAAAAAACAACAGATCATCGATAAAACCATAACGTTTTATTCCCAAAATGGTATCTGGGACACTACCATTGACGATATTATTCGTTTTATCGAAATAGGAAAGGGGACATTCTATCGCTATTTTGAGAATAAGAAAGATCTCTTCCTGCATTGTATCGAGCGTATCACCACGATCAGCGTTCCCGAAGAAGTATTGGAAGATATTCAGAAAGAAAGCGATTATCGCGCCCGAATGAAAATGAGATTTGATGCCTTTCTTAAAGGGTACCCCACTATTTCAGGTATCCTTTCCTTGGCAAATCAAGGTCTTCAAAGCAATGACCCCGACATGGAGCGGCAGGCCAAAAAGACATATCAGCTGTTTGTCGCACCCCTGATAAAGGATTTTATAAAGGATAAAAAAAATGAACTGATCCGCGACATTGACGAAGAGATCGTGGCTTATCTTATTTTAGGGATGGGGCAAAGCATGGGCAATTTCCTGAAAATCAACAAAGGGCGCAGCGCTGAAGCGTTGGCTGATATCGCTTTGGACTTTGTTACCAGGGCCATTTATCTTCCCGAAAACACTGCCCTCACTCGCCATTTGCTCCCCTTTTATTGGAAGATATGCGACCGGGAAAATGATACCGAACAGCTTAATAATCTTTCTTTCAATGACCAGACGTATTTTTCCGGAAATGCCGGAAAGTGGGAAATACAAATTTCTACGGAACATATCGTTTCCATTACATTTCAGAAGAAAGACGATGACGCCTTTTCAGCGGCCATGGTGTTAAAAAACGGGCAATCCCGCGTTCTGATCGTTGACGGGGATACCATCCTTTGTGGTGAAACGCAGATCGGGCGAATCAGGATACCACTGAGAGAGGTCGCTTCGGTTTCTTGCGTTTCAATGTCTGAACCATGATTGGAAGGATTGAAGGATTACTTGATAACAGGTTCATTAAGAAATCCTTTCATCAGGTAACTCAAGGTTCGAGACGATGAAAAGAATAACCGAAACCGCTGTCAACAATTCCGATATAAGCAGGAAATATCAACACATATTAAAGGAGTTAGTACTCATATGTCTGACAAAAAGACAAGCAAAGGCAAAAATGGCCTCGTTTCGAGACGGCAAGTCCTGACCAGCGGCGGTGTTGCAATAGCCTCCGGTGCGCTGGCCGCATTGGCCGGTCCCGGAATATTGGCAGCCGGAACCGCCCCGAAAGAAAATAAAGTAAAAACAAATAAAGGTAACAATAATGTTCCGCTGGATGAACAGGTGTGGGACTTTGAGAAGCGGCCGGACCCGATTCCCGATTCCAGGATTGTGGAAACCCATACAGCGGACATTGTCATTATCGGAACAGGCGCGTCCGGAATGCCATGCGCGGTAGCTGCCTTGGAGACCGGTTTGAAAGTGATTGCCATTGAGAAGCTCTCTAAAGCCGAGACCTTTACTCCCGGAAGGCCCGACTTGGGGAGAGCCATAGGCGCCTGGTATGGGTTTTCGGGCAGCAGACTGTACAAGAAAAAAGGGATTAAGCTGGACAAAGAGCAGCTGGCAGGGGCTCAAATTCGTTCCGCCCTATGGCGGTGCGATCAGAAGCAGGTGCAACGAATCGTCAAATACGGAGAGAAAGTTGCCGATTGGTGGC
Source organism: Pseudomonadota bacterium (assembly GCA_043797445.1). Taxonomy (GTDB): domain Bacteria; phylum Desulfobacterota; class Desulfobacteria; order Desulfobacterales; family JAFDDL01; genus JAZDPP01. The sequence goes on along the minus strand of JAZDPP010000033.1, from coordinate 4,036 downwards.
TGGATATACTGGAGGAGCAGGGGGTCAATGTAGATGCTATCCCTATTGAAACGCACGCGGAAATGAACCAGCAGGAGCTTCCGGCGCAAGCACAAGCAAGGCCCGGTCAGTATTTCTACTGGCATCCGGTGGGGCATGTCATTCCGTGTGCGCAGGTTGAAGCGGCCCTGGAAAGGTATCTGAATGATAACGGATTTGAAATCACGTATGAGACACCCGCCAGGCAATTGATACGGAAAGGGGACAGAATCACCGGGGTCATCGCTCAAAACAAAAAAGGGTATGTCAAATACAATGCGAGAAAAGCGGTCATCATCTGCAGCGGCGGCTATGAAGGCAATAAGGAGATGATAAGAAAATATATTCCGGAGTCTTCGACCTACGCTACGGTTGTCGGGAAGAAAACGAACACGGGCGACGGCTACCTGATGGCCCAGTGGATCGGCGCACGGATGGATCCATGGCCGCATTGCCCCATGACCTGGGATGGAATGAATCCCGAGGCGCTGGAGAAGTATAAAATGGATTACATCGGCGTGGCACGTCAGGCCTGGCTTTACGTGAATGCTTTCGGTGAGAGGTTCATGAACGAGAACACGCTGTTCGCCGGTGTTGCAAGGTCAATTTATATGCAACCGCGGAGTATGATGTGGTCTGTTTTCGACGAGAGATGGCGGGACGATGATGTGCAGGAAAAGCTGGCAGGCACCGTCTGTAGGCGCATGACGACTCGACGCCTCCCCTTTATTCTTCCGATGAACACGAAAGAGACGACTGAGAAATTGATCGCGGCGGGTATCATCCTGAAGGCGGACACGCTGGATGCGTTGGCGGCAAAGATGAAAATGGAGGGCCCGTCATTAGGTATTGGTTCGGATCTGGATGCCGATACCTTCAAAGCCACGGTTAAACGATATAACGAGCTGGCGGCGTCGGGACATGACAGTGATTTCGGCAAGGATCCCCAGATGCTTTTCCCCTGTGATAAGCCGCCGTTCTATGCGGTCAGAACGACATTGGGGATACTGGTAACCATGGCCGGTCCCATGGTCAACGAATACTTCCAGGTGATTGACAAACAAGGCAGGATCATCCCGGGATTGTACGCGGTCGGAAACTGTTCAGGCGGTTTCAATTCCTATGAGTTCTCGATGGATGCGGATATCGGCAGCCTCGGGCGCTGCTGTGTTTCGGGCTATCTTGCAGCCAAACATGCAGCAGGCGTATCCGTGGAGATCAAGGCTTTGAAATCATAAAGGAACAAAGATGCGTAAAAAAGAAATACTAATTTTACTGATGGCCGTGGTGTTGAATTATGTATCACTTCCGGTGGGTTTTGCAGGTGAGACGACCGACACAACATCGCCGATGCCGGGAGGTCCCCTTGCATGGCGATCCGACATGGATTGTGCTGCCTGCCATGCAAAACAGGCCGGGTCAATGAAAACCGCCGGCATGCTTGCTGGTGTTCATGCCGGGAATGGGGTTGAGAAGTGTTCCGCTTGTCATGGAGAGGAGAAACTGAAAGAAGATCACGCAAAGGTCGTGCCGGGTCAGCCCTTCTTCGTTAAAGCACGCAAGTTCCCTAAAGATTTCTGTCTTGAATGCCATGGAACAGTCGAAGCGCTTGCGAATCGCACGGCAGAGAGCAAGGCGCTGACTGATATTAACGGTCGAGTGGTAAATCCGCATGATGTACCCAAAAATTCAAAGCACTATAAAACCGACGAATGCCATACCTGCCATAGGGTGCATAAAAAAAAGCCGGATATGATGAGCTATTGTTCAGGATGTCACCACACAGGTGAGTTCATATGCGGTACGTGTCATCCCTGAACCTATTTATGTCAGAGCCGGATTCCGGTTTCCGGAATCATAACGAAATTCATCTCGAATATCAGACCCTTTATCAAAAACATGCACGTTATTGCGCGTATATTTATAGGGCCTTTATCAAATTGCCGGCCGGTCCAGGGCATTTTTTTCAGACCGGCAGGAACTCGCTGTCGCTCAAACAGCCTGCCGCTCTTCCAAAAACGCCCTGGACCGGCCTTTCTGCCTCGGGAAATTGGTCGGAACGATGATCAGAGCCATTTATAGAAGGTCTTAACACTGAATACTTAGCACTTAAAACTTGAAACTTAAAACCTCCGGCGAAGCCGGATCAGGAGGAGTACAATGGAAAAAGAAGAGAGATCTCTCCCATTAAAGCATCTAACTGCGCCCATCAAAATCGGTCCATTCGAATTGAAAAACAGAATGGTGATGTCGCCCATGAACGAGACCATGTCGGACGCGGTCGGCCAGGCAACCCCTCAGTGTATTTCCTATTTTGCCGCGCGGGCAAAGGGGGGCGTGGCCATGGTTATTACGGGGGCGATCATGGGGACAAAATTGGGCTCGAAATTCGTGTGGGGCAGGAACCTGCACTGCTTCCATCAGGGGCACCTCCATGGCCTCGGCATGTTAACCAAACATGTTCACCATTTCGGAGCCCTGATAAGCGCCCAGATGAGCATCGGCTTTGGCCGTCAGGGCCATTCCTATGACGAAAGTCTTCTGGCGCCGGCCCCTACCGCCGGACTGCCCTATGAGGCATCCGTGGAAACCATTACAAAAGGGCTTGATGGAATTATGATGAAAAGCGAAAGCGCCCGGGGTTTTCTGGTCGGTCAGATGACCCGTGAGATGGGTATCTCCGAGATCCAGAGTGAACAGAAGGAATACGCCAGGAGCTGCCAGCTGGCGGTGATAGCGGGCTTCGACGCCATCGAGATCCATGCGCCCCACGGGTATTTGGAGCATCAGTTCCTTTCTCCGCTTTCCAATAAAAGAACCGACATGTACGGCGGGGAATGGCGCAACCGCAAACGGTTTCTCAATGACTGCATGGAGCAGATCCGCTATGCGTGTCCCGGCGTTGCCGTCGGCGTCCGGATCAGCGCCGAGGAACATTTCGAAGGGGGATTGACCCGGGAAGAGATGATAGATGTGGCAAAAGATTTGGAAGCCCGCGGGGCCGACTACATCAGCCTGTCGGACGGCGGCGGATATGAAGAGACCACCCAGCTGGTCGGCACGAAAGAAGCGGCGGAACATATTCCCGAAACCGGTGCGGATTTCAAAAAGGCCATTAAGATTCCGGTCATCGTCGCCTCTCAGCATGATCCCATAAAGGCGGATGCCGATATTGAAGCCGGCAGATTTGATATCTCGGGTCTGGGCCGTCAGTTATTTATCGATCCGGAATATGCCAACAAGGTGATGGAAGGCCGTGCGAATGACATCAACATATGCAAACGATGCAATATATGTCTGATGCGATGCTTATCGGGCATTACACCCGAATGCCCCCACAATGAGTGGCTTGGCCGGGAGTATGACAACGACGAATACAAAATAGGTCCGCGACAGAAGCATGAATCCATATTGATGAAAGGCGTCACGAACGCGCCGATGCCGGCTTTGCACCGGCCGTGGTGGAAAAATGAACTCCCGGCGCTGGAAAAGCACTGGAGAGCTTTTCGGGGGCCGGGTCCGAGAAAATAAAAGGAAGCTTCAAGAGGGTGATAAATAAAAAAATGGCTGACTTGTCAGCCATTTTTTTATTTACAGCTATATGGCCTCAGCTTTTTTTTTCAATGACCGAAATTCAAATGTTCCAAACCGTGCCTGTTATCGAAGCCATGGCGATGATTTTGTTTTTGACATTGGGTCATTCGATATTCGGATTTGTTTCGTATTTCGATATTCGAATTTCGAGTTTTGTCGGGCCACCCATGTGTGAATCATGCCCTCAGGGCTCAGTTCAAAGCCTTGTCCTCTGGGCCAGGCCAGGATTCTTTGCAAAATTCTATCCAGACACCATTGGTATGGCATATAAAAAATTACCCCTCATCAGTATAATTACGGCAATTATTAGCCGATATGGCAAACATTGGCCATGAATGTCTGAATACAAATTAATTAAATAATTATTTAAAGCAATTTAAAACAATATGATATGTGTTTTGGTATGCTTATTGCTGTCATGGAA
>JAZDPP010000032.1:0-12473 GCA_043797445.1 Pseudomonadota bacterium | reverse complement strand
ACGAATTTGCTTGAGTTCATCGGATTTAATCTCCCGACCACACTGGACTATCATGGTGTACCCCCTTTTCAAGCGTAGCGTTTGATCGGGCTGTGTGTTCGCACACCCCCATGCCACACTATCAAAAGGCCACCTGACTGTTTATAGTTATTTTGCGACAAAATAATTTCAGACACTGGTCGGGATTACTGGTATCGTTGAGTTTCGATATTCATGCGTCAGCGCTGTTATCATTGTGTGTGACGTGGTTGCTATTCAAAGATACAGCGGCTTGTATCAACCATAAAATTCGATGTGGACACGTGTTGACAAAACAGCGCATATAAAATAATACCGCTAAGGGCAAATTGACGGATAAACCCTGTTGATTTTCTTCAATTTACAACTCAATGTTAATTGTAATGGCATCCAATGCCCATGTGCGGTAACTGTCCGCTATCAATACATTATGCAGAGGGGATTCATATGCTCAGTTTTATGCGGGAAAAAGCGGGATCATGGTTCATCAAGGTCATTTTGTTTGCCATCGTTGTTGTGTTCGTGCTCTGGGGGGTCGGCAGTTTCAATGAGAGCCGACGCAACGAGGTCGCTTCCGTCAATGGGGAACCAATCGAGCAGGATGAGTATCGCCAGGCCTACAATAATTATATTGAAAATCTGCGGCGCCAATTTCGCGATAACCTGACCCCTGAAATAATCGAGAAGCTTCAAGTCAAGCAACAGGTGGTTAATGGGCTGGTCACCCAGAAACTGATGTTGCAAGAGGCAAAAAAATTGAACCTGCGGGTATCCGACGAGGAATTAGTGGAAACCATTCAGGGAATCGAGGCATTTAAAACAGCCGGTTCCTTTGATAATAATCGCTACAAAGCCATCATGAATCAGATTCGTATGACGCCCGAGGTTTTCGAAGAACGTCACCGCCAGGATATGTTGATCGATAAGCTAAAATCGATGATAAACAACGGGATTCACGTCTCTGAGGGGGAAGCCAGACAATGGTATGAATTCAACAACGCGACGGTAAATATCGCTTTTGCGCTTTTTTCACCGGAAGCTTATAAGAACATTGAACCGGGCGATGAGGATCTGAAAGCGTTTTTTGACGAAAATAAAGCTTCGTATAAAACCGAAACGATGGTGAAAATCCGTTATCTGCAATTTGAGCCGGAAAAATTTAAAGAAAAAGTCACCATGGAGCCTGCCGATATTTCAGATTATTATGAGTCATTTGCGGAAGAATTCCGAACAGAAAAAACCGTTGAAGCACGGCATATTCTCCTGAAGTTGGCCCCATCGTCGCCGGAGGCAACGGTTGAGAGCGTCCGACAAAAAGCGCTTACGATTTTAAAAGAGGCCCGAGACGGGAACGATTTTGCGGAACTGGCTAAAAAGCATTCTGACGACTCGAGTAAAAATCAGGGGGGGCTCCTGGGTACCTTCAAGCGTGGTGCAATGGTCAAGCCGTTTTCCGACAAAGCCTTTTCCATGGAGGCCGGAGAGATCAGTGATCCGGTTCGTACAGAGTTTGGCTGGCACATCATAAAAGTCGAGAAAGTCAATGAAGCTTCCTTCCTTTCGCTGGAGGAGGCGACGCAGAACATCCGTGAAAAGCTGGTGGAAAAAAAAGCCCGGGAACTCGCTTTTGCCGCTGCCGAGTCCGCTTACGATATCGTTTTTGCGGACGGGACGCTTGAAAAAATTGCAGCAACATTGAAAATGGATTTAAAAACAACGGATTTTTTCAAAAAAAATGACAACCCTCTAAATATTGCTGAAGCTTCCAAGGTTGCGAGTGCCGCATTCGAGCTGGACGATAAAGCCATCAGCACCGTTTTGGAATTGAAAGAGGGATACGTTGTTCTCCAGAGAATAGAAACCGACCCTGAAAAAATTCCCGAACTCGCGGCTGTTCAATCGGCAGTCCGTTCGGATCTCATCAAGCGCAAGCAGGCGGAAAAAGCCAAGAGCGACGCCGAAGCGTTTCTTTCGGCACTCAAGGCCGGCACACCAATGGATGCGGAGGCCGAAAAATACGGCATCAAACCCGTCCGCACCGGATTTTTTAAACGTGGCGCAGTGATCCCCCAATTGGGTAATGAACGTGAGATCGCCCGAGTTGCCTTTGAATTATACAAGGACAAGCCCCTTCCGGAGTCAGTACTTCAGGGGACGAAAGGTGCTTATGTCATTCAGTTTGTGGAACGAAACGCACCCTCCCCGGATGGATTCGCGGCGGAAAAGAAAAAAATAGAAGAGCAGCTCATGACACAAAAGGAGCAAGCCTACTTTTCACAATGGATTGAAAAAGTCCGGGCAAACAGCAAGATTGTGATCGGAGAATCATATCGCAATTAAGAGGAGTTAAAACATGAAGCGTGCTCCGGGGAAAAAAAACTTCTCCTTTCGTACCAAACGATGCGCGGATTGTTCCACAGAGCTTCCTCTAACTGCAGTTCGCTGCACGGGCTGCGGCAGACGAGTAGGTCCCGTGGACCCGCACGGCCGGGCTAAAAAGCCTATAGACTTGGCCACTTATGGTATTTGTGTTGCAGCTTGGATCGCATTTGGGCTATACGTGTGGTGGGCGTTTTTAAAAGACTAACCCCCGGCGACGGGACTTTTTTCAGTACCCCCTTGAGGGGTATAAGTGCCTTAAGGCACTAAAATTTGCGGAGCGTGCCATGGCGGTCTACTCCTCGGCAGAGAGAGAATTTCTCCTGAAAACGGCCAGAGCGGTTATCTCAGCCTCACTTAATGCCGGTCACCATCCTCCGGAGAATACGGCGAAGTTATTCCCTTCATTAAAGGAAAATCGGGGATGTTTTGTAACCTTGCATAAGACCGGGGCGTTGCGAGGCTGTATCGGAACCATTGAGCCGGTCAATACCCTTATCGAAAATGTTAAGGATAATGCCTTAAAGGCTGCATTCAGTGACCCCCGATTTTCCCCCGTAACGGACAGAGAATTACCGGAGATAGAGATTGAAATAAGCGTGTTGACCGCCCCGGAATTGCTCGACTATATTGACGCCGAAGATCTTCTTCGGAAACTGAAACCCGGAGTTCATGGCGTTATTCTTTCTCAAGGATGGCACGCCGCGACGTTTCTACCTCAGGTGTGGTCGCAACTTCCCCGAAAGGAATCTTTTCTGTCTCATCTTTGCATGAAAGCCGGTCTCCCTGAAAAAGCCTGGCAAGACAAAAAAACGATAATCAAGGTGTATGAAGTGGAATATTTTTCGGAACCTCATAACCGTTAAATTGAGTTACGAAATTCGAGCTCGCCATGTCGACCATTCGCAGGCAGATGATGACGCTTTTAGCCGGCTATAAAATGGATGCCAGGGACTTGTCCCAAACCCTTCACATTCGGGAAAAAGACATCTATGATCATTTGCACCATATTTCGTGCAGTCTGGCGCACCAGGGCAAACAACTCCGCATGGCCCCCTTCCGGTGCCTGTCATGCGGTTATGAATTTGTGGATCGAAAAAGATTCCATCGACCGGGGCGGTGCCCGAAGTGCAAGCGCAGCCATATGGAACCGGCTGTTTATTACATCGAAAGGGATGACGTGGCGTCCGGGGAATAATCAGGGAATGTCAACTGACGATTTTTGTCAAAATCGGTGCCGTTTTTTGGCTGTTTTTTGCCACCCATTTCATTTAGCATCAATAACCATCTGATTTTTTAATATCTGAATTAAAGACCAAGTTGGCATGAATTTTGGATGCTTTCTTTGACAGAGAGGGATGTAATTCCTCGGCCACCGACTTTAACACCGATTTGATTAGGACGGGACTGTCCAATAAGCGCGAAAGGAAATTCATAATTAATGAAGTTTGTGGGGAAGGATTGTGGCTTCTCGGGTGTGCGTGCATCTTTTTAACCGCCTCTATTCCACTCAAACAGAATTTGAGCCGGTGAAAAATAACGGCACCGCAGGGAAGCCTTAACGTTTATGAGGGACAGGGAGAGGGTATGATAGGATCCATTCAAGCAAGCACGGGCGCCATCACCCATTACGGAAAAGAAATGGCGTCTGTTTCGGATCGGATTTCAAAGGCGTTCCGCGAAGATTCGGATGTAAGCGTTGAGACGGAGTTTGCAAAAAGCACGCTTATTGAACACGGACTTAACGCAAACATCAAAGTCATTCGGGCGCAGGATGAGATGCTGGGTTCCGTTCTGAATATTATCGCCTGATTCGTTTCCGAAAACCTACCCGTCCCCTGCCCCGGAAATTTCAGGACGACACCCTTGGCGGCCGCCAGGCAGCCTTCCCGTGGGAATTAATCGGATACCTCGATTATAGATAATTATCCAATATCTCTCTCAGTTTCCCAAATCCCCGGCCGTAAAAATGATCCGCACCCGTTATTATTTCCATCCGCGCGATGCCGTTCCAGTCGGTCAGTCGCTTTCGAACCCTATCGGGTGGCGCAATATCGTCCATTTCACCGGTGACAACGAGGTACAAATTTGGCAGCCGAAGCGATGACGGCATGTCCATGAAAGCAACCGGTGGGGATATCATCACGATCTGTCCCGTCCATGATGGATCCATCGGAACCTTGGAAATCACCCAGGTTCCAAAAGAGTACCCCGCCAGATCAATGCGCTCAATGCCCCTTTCCGTGAGAAATGAGACCGCAGCCAGAACATCGGCTACTTCTCCCCGACCATCATCGTAACTGCCCTCACTGCCGCCGACGCCTCTGAAATTGAACCGCAGGGTGCTGAAGCCTTTCCGCTCGTAGCTTTCCGCGATGGCTTCAACCACCGGATTAAACATATTGCCGCCATAAAGGGGATGCGGATGCGCGACCACCGCCGCTCTGTCCATTCCCTTGAGATTCAGCATCCCTTCCAACGCGACACCGCCTGCGGAAAAACTTACCCGTGATGTCATTTTAAACGATCCTTTTTAAGAGCCTTTTTTCTTTTTTCTCGACACCGCCGCAAGCGCTGATACAATTTCCGCGCCGAATGCACTTTTTTGCCAATTTTTAATGAGCTCAACGGTGCACAGCGATGCCTCATCGGCCGGATTCACCGCGGCGATTGCATACATAAGCGCCTTATTACAGATAAGCGAGGGATCCATTGCCAGCGCTTCGGCTTTATTATCCCGCCATTCTTTCAAAACGCTCAGGCGGCGCGGTAGCGCCGCCGGCATCGACGGCATTCGTTGACGCGGATAACGTGGCAGTTCGGATTCCGGAAGCTCCAGCGCCAGTTTCGTGAGATTGAAAAGGGATTTGCCAAACATTCCCAACTGGGTTGAACTCAATCCGCCACAGGTTTCCACCTGTTTAAAGGTAGTCGGTTTTTCCGTGGCGATAGCGGCAAGCGTTCGGTTGCTGAGAATTTTGAAAACCGGCCGGTCTTTTTTTTCCGCCATCTGCTTTCGAAACTGCAACAGGCTCTCGAGAATGGCCAGACTCCTGGGATCCAATCGACCGGCGCCCTTGAATTTCATAAAAAGAGGAAGCTCATCGTGGTCGTTGGGCCGAACCCGGCTCAATAACTCGCACTCCTCGGCAACCCAGTCACGCCGTCCGAGGCAAACCAACTCCCTTTCAAGCTGTTGCGCCAGCAGGACCAGATAGATAGCATCCTGGGAGGCATAATCCACCATTTCCACCGGCAGGGGCCGTTGAGACCAATCCTTCTTCTGGTATTTTTTATCAAGCCGGACATCAAACCGGTGAAATAAAACCGCCTCCAGACCCGTTTCGGTCACCCCGAGAAACCGGGACGCCAGTTCCGTATCGAAAAGAGTGTTGATTTCAATTCCGAAGTCCCGGTAAAGGCTTCTCACATCGTAGTCGGAGCCATGAAACACCTTTTGAATATCCGTTCGTGAAAAGATCGGTTTTAAGGATGAAAAATCAGTCAGTGCCAACGGGTCGATGACAAAACTCTTCGTCGCGGATGCCATTTGAATGAGGCACACTTTTTCCTTGAAGTGGTACATGGAGTCCGCCTCAAGGTCCACCGCCACAACGGGTTCCGATTCAAGTGCGCGAGCCACCGCTTCGAGCCCGGCCGGTGTATCTATATATTCGTAAGGGAGGGGTTTGGTTGTTTCCATTTTTTTCCTTGACCAGCAAGGGTATTTCCCATAGGTTTCTGTTTTTTGATTGAATATCGAGTGACCGTCTTTATTAAACCCGAGTGCCTAATATCATAATAGCGAGCTAAAAATGGTTATCATAACACTTCCTGACGGCAACATAAAGGAGTTTGATGATTCGCCCACCGGCATGGATGTTGCGACAGCGATTTCCGAGGGACTGGGCCGCAATTGCGTGGCGATGGAACTGGATGGGGAAAAGGTCGATCTTTTTACCCCGATTTATAAGGATGCACGTGTCCGGCTGATCACCACCCGGGACCCCGAAGCGCTTGAAATTCTGAGACACAGCGCGGCCCATGTGATGGCACAGGCGATCCTGCGGCTTTACAAGAACGCAAAACTGACCATCGGTCCCGTGGTCGAAGACGGGTTTTATTACGACATCGATATGGAAACGGTGTCGGAGGAGGACTTCCCCAAAATCGAAGAGGAGATGAAAAAAATCATCCAGGCCAAACTCCCCATCAAGCGGCGAGTGGTCCCCAAGGCGGAAGCCGCCGCATTCTACAAGGATGAGCCCTATAAGCTTGAAATGATCTCCGATCTGGTGGATGGAACGATCTCTTTTTATGAGCAGGGAGATTTTACAGATCTTTGCCGTGGCCCCCATCTGCCCCATACCGGATTCATTAAAGCCGTGAAGTTGATGAGAGTCTCCGGTGCCTACTGGCGAGCCGATGCCTCCCGTGCCCAGCTTCAACGGATTTATGGAACTGCCTTCTTTGATAAAAAGGAACTGGCCTCGCACCTGCATTTTCTTGAGGAAGCCAAGAAGCGAAACCACCGCAAGCTCGGCCAGGCGCTCGATCTTTTCAGTTTCCATGATGAGGCGCCGGGAATGGCCTTTTTTCATCCCAAGGGAATGGAGATCTGGAATGCGCTTCTCGATTACTGGCGGGAAGAGCACCGCAGAGCCGGGTATGTGGAAACCAAAACCCCCATCATGCTCAACCGCACGCTCTGGGAACAGAGCGGTCATTGGGATAATTACCGGGAAAACATGTATCTTTCCCGAATCGATGAGATCGATTATGCCATCAAACCGATGAATTGCCCCGGAGGGATGCTGCTCTACAGCACAAAACCCCATTCCTACAAAGACCTGCCCATCCGGGCCGCGGAAGTGGGCCTCGTCCACCGGCACGAGCTGAGCGGTGTACTGAATGGTCTCTTTCGGGTTCGGGCGTTTCATCAGGATGATGCCCACATTTTCATGACCCCGGATCAGATCGATGATGAAATCCTCGGCGTCTTGCAGCTGGTGGAAAGGGTGTACGGCACCTTCGGCCTTGGTTTTCATCTGGAACTCTCCACGCGACCCGAGAAATCGATCGGCTCGGATGCGGCATGGGAAATGGCAACAGACGGGCTAAAATCCGCGCTCAACCGCTACGGAAAAGAATACAAAATCAATCCGGGAGACGGTGCGTTTTACGGTCCGAAGATCGATGTCCACATAAAGGACGCCCTGAACCGGACCTGGCAATGCGGAACGGTTCAATTGGATATGTCTCTTCCCGAGCGATTCAATCTTCACTATATCGGGAAAGACAACGAAAAGCATCGGCCCATCATGATCCACCGGGTAATCTACGGGTCCATTGAACGCTTCTTCGGCATCCTTGTCGAGCATTTCGCGGGACAATTTCCGCTGTGGATGGCGCCGATTCAGGGGGTGATTCTGCCCATGAACGATGATCTCATCCCCTATGCCCGATCCGTACGGGAAGCGCTTGAAAAGGAAGGGCTTCGCATCACCATTGACGAGCGAACCGAAAGCTTGAATAAAAAAATCCGGGATGCCCAGCTTGAGAAAATCCCGCTCATTTTGACCATTGGCGGTAAGGAAAAAGAGGCCGGGACCTTGTCCGTGCGAACACTGGATGGAACCGTCCGGTACGGCATGGACCGGGATGCCTTTTTAGGGGCCGTCCTGGTCCACATTCGCGAACGAAAGCTCGGGTATGACATTTTCCCGGAATAATGTCGAGCCGCTTACAGCCACACGGGGTCAAAGCTCATCATGAGGCCTGAATCGTTGTCGGCCGCCATAAAAGGGGCAACAAATGCCTGGCTCCCGGTTGCCGGATACTGCACGCTCCTGTTTATTCAGTCTTCTTTTTCCGCCCCGGAACTATTGCCGTCTTTTTCCGGAATGGATAAGCTGCTGCATTTTGGCGCTTACGGGGTTTTGGGACTGCTCTTCATGCGGGCGTTTACCCAATCGATCCCCCGGCTCGGGGCAAGACGAATCATTTTTTACAGCATCCTTCTGACCACGGCTTACGGGCTCAGCGATGAGGCACATCAATATTTTGTGGTTGTCCGAACAGCCGATATGATGGACGTGCTTGCCGATGCAATGGGGGGGGGATGTGGAACCTTCCTGTATTGCATCTGCAACCGGGAAGTTTTTGCATCCGGCGGAGACCGCTAAATATTGTTGCCATGAAAAAAAGCTCCCCAAGCAAACAGGACGACAAAAGACAGCACTTGCTGGATACACTGCGAAACCGGATGGAATTCCATCGCAACGGCCTCGCGTTACTGCCCGATCCCGACGATTCACATCCCGGAGTCGCTTACCAGATTGGCGACAGCCGCACGCCTCACTCCGTCCGGCATTGCACCTGCCGCCAATTCCGCAGAAATACCTGCCCTCATATCCTGGCGCTTGCCGCCATGGAACGAGAGCTGGGACCACAAAACGGCCTCAATGATTTATTTGAGCGCTTTCAATCCGGCATGTGGCACAGCCTGGCGGTGATACTGGCGGAAGATTCCCGGACGTCACTCGATGCCATCCATATCAGACGAGGGAATCCGCCTTCCGAGCCGCCGGTAAGAATAGTTGACAATACCGGTGAGTGGATGCTCTGCCTCTCAAAAGACGGCAAGCCGCTGGATCGGTTTCTGGAACGGATCGGAAAACAAACAAAAGACCATCAGCCGGTTCATCGTGCCGTCATTCTGGAACACCTGGCCCGATATACGCTGACCGACAATGAGCGGATCATGCAGGAACGCGGCTTTCGAACCCGGCGGCAAAGCCTTGAGCGCAATTTCTGGTATCGATTGGCATATCATGGGTTTATGGAATACGGCCATCACTGCGGTTTCATGGTGGCGATCGGAAAATCCGGCGAATTTTTACTCTCCGTAACGGACAGGGGGGGCGCTTCGCTGTTTGAATTGCATATCCCGAAAAACCGGGTCCGGCCCCTCCTCGGATGGTTTGAAAAATATCTTCCGGGAAAAGCCCCCTTCATTCTTCATTCAGAACCCTTGCGGATAATTTTCCGGATTCGGCTGAATGACGAAAAGGACCTGGTGCTGACCACTCATTACCGGTTCACGCTGGCAAACGGGAACCCCGTCTATTTCAGCAAGGACGATCTCGCGGAATTTCAATACGGGGATCTGGTGTATCTGAAAGACCACGGCGTGATGGTAACCATCGCCCCACCCGATCCCCGGGCGCCCCGGATAACCAGTGATGATAAAATGGTGGTGAAACGATCGCGGGTGCCGGCATTTTTGGATCAGTTCAGCCATGTTTTCAGCCGGGAGCCTTATGAGCTGGACAATGCGGTACAGCGGCTGAGGATATTTAAAACTTTTGACAGTGTTACCATCAGTCCGGAAGCGCTTCGGCGGGACTGGTGCTGGCTGTCTGTCGCCTATCGTTTCGGAAAATCGACCCTGTCTTTGCGCGATATCCTGCGCGCCAAAAAAGAGGGAGAGAAGTTTGTCGAAACCGATGAGGGGTGGGTGGATATCGATGCCGAACCGCTCGATGGCTTAAATGGGGTGAGCGATTTATCGACTGACGAGAAGCTCGAAAACCATCCGGACGCCGTTCGCCTTCGGCGAATGGATCTTTTCCGGGTACAGGCAACCACTGAAACGCCGTTCAAAATTACCGGGGAAACGGACCGGGTGGCGCTCCTTAAGCAGATTTTAAAAATGAAACCCGCCGAAGCACTTCCGCCGATGAAGGGATTCACCTCGCAACTGCGAAATTACCAGAATATCGGCGTGGAATGGCTCTGGTTTCTGTATGAAAACGGGTTTGGCGGGCTTCTTTGCGATGACATGGGACTTGGCAAAACCCATCAGGCCATGGCCTTAATGAGTTGTCTCAAAGCCCGGCCATCCACGACGAATCGATTTCTGGTGGTTTGCCCCACCACCGTCCTGAGTCACTGGGAGCAGAAAATAAAGGCGTATGCCCCGGGTCTCACCGCCCGAGTCTACCATGGGGGCGGACGGAATTTGCCGGCGGCCCTGGAAGAAAGCGATGTGCTGCTCACCTCCTACGGAATTTTGCGCCGGGATATCGCCCCCTTGAGCGCACTCGTGTTCACGCTGGCGGTGTTCGATGAGATTCAGTATGTGAAAAATACGGCGACCCAGGCCTATGTGGCAGCAACGCAGATTCAGGCGGAAATGAAACTCGGCATGACCGGCACTCCCATCGAAAATGCGCTGAGCGATCTGAAAGCATTGATGGATCTGGCGTTACCGGCGTATCTCGGCCGGGACCGTGAGTTTCGGGATCGTTATGTAACGGCCCTGAAAGATGACGATAAAGCGATGCCCCGAAAGCGGGAGTTGAGCCGCCTCATTTCTCCTTTTACCCTGCGACGCCTGAAAAAAACGGTGCTTCACGATCTTCCCGAAAAAATAGAGGACATTCGAACCTGCCGGCTGAGCGCCCCCCAGGCAAAACTTTACCGGGAGGCCATCGAACTCAGAGCACAAGGCATACTGGAAGCGCTGAAAAATAAAAACACGGCGGTTCCGTATATTCATATCTTTGCGCTTCTCACCCTGTTAAAACAGATCTGTGACCATCCGGCGCTGATTCAACCATCGGTGGATGATTTTGCCGCCCACCCCTCCGGCAAATGGGAGCTTTTCAAGGAACTCCTCGCGGAGAGCCTCGACAGCGGCCAAAAGGTCGTCGTGTATACCCAATTTCTGGGAATGGTCCGGATAATGGAAAAACACCTGACCGAGCAGGCCATTGGGTACGTGACCCTCACCGGCGCCAGCCGGAAACGCGGGGATATCATCCGGCGCTTCAATGAGGATCCGGAATGCCGGGTGTATGTGGGAAGCCTCAAAGCCGGCGGCACCGGCGTCGATCTGGTCGGGGGATCGGTGGTGATTCATTATGACCGGTGGTGGAATGCCGCCAAGGAGGATCAGGCCACGGACCGGGTGCACCGGATCGGCCAGACAAGAGGCGTTCAGGTCTTTAAGCTCGTCACGGAGGGAACGCTCGAAGAAAAGATTTCCGCCATCATCATGACCAAGCGGGATCTCATGGACAGCATTGTAAAAGAAGATGACCCGGGCCTTCTCAAGACGTTTTCGCGGGAGGAACTGGTGGCGATGCTGTCCTTGCCGGAAGGGGACCTGATGCGGGAAGAAGAGAGAGAATAAGCAAAATATCTATTCAGAAAAAGAGGCCTTGATCATCGATTCGGCCAACCCGAGTGGCGAGAAGGTCACGCCAGAGTGTTTTTGGAAGCCCGGCAAGCTGTTTGAGCGATAGCGAGTTCTTGACGGGCTGGAAAAAATACCCTGGCGTGACCGAAACCATGATCAAGGCCGAAAAAGAGGAGACGTCATGCAGCAAAACCGGCTTCACTACGGATGGATCGTCATTTTCATGGGACTTCTGACCACCATCGCCGCCCATGGATTTGGCCGAATGTCTTACACCCTCATCCTTCCGGCCATGAAAGACGGGCTTCAGTTCAATTACACCCAGCTGGGTCTATTGGGCACCGGGAATTTCATCGGTTATCTCACCATGGCGATCATCGGCGGTTTCCTGGCCGCCCACTTCGGAACCCGTATAGTCATCACCCTTGCCCTGATACTGATGGGAATCACCATGATCCTGACCGGCTTTGCCGATTCCTTCGGCTACCTTTTCGCCATGCGTCTCTTGACGGGGCTTGGCAACGGCGCCGCTTATGTTCCCGCCATGGCCCTGGGATCCACCTGGTTTGCCATGAAGAAACGGGGGTTTGCAACCGGTATCGTGTCCGGGGGAATCGGTGCGGGCACACTCATTTCCGGTTTGATCGTTCCCCCGATCCTGACCGCTTTCGGTCAAGACGGCTGGCGGTTTGCCTGGTATATCCTCGGGGGGGGAGTTCTGGTGATTGCAGGTGTTGTCTGTGCGTTTGTTCGTAGCCGCCCCGAGCAGATGGGCTTGCGGCAGGTCGGCGCGGAGGAATCAACCTCCCCGGTAACCGCTTTTCCGGATGCGCCAAAAGTTTCCTCCCTTCAGTGGTCCCACGTCATTAAA
>JAZDPP010000031.1:0-11598 GCA_043797445.1 Pseudomonadota bacterium | reverse complement strand
GTTATCCCTCTTTCAAAAACATTAAATAACCAGGAAGCCAACACAACAGACCCCTTCTTAAAAATCCGTGTGAAAATTAATTTTTAATTCTTAAGGGTACTGGTGGTGCTCCTCAGCCCATTCCCATAATTAGAATTGCTGACCCCCTATAGAATATTTCAATTATTTAAAAATAATAGATAGATATTATGAATTTGACGAAGGCGTCAAGACCATATCCAGGCTATCCACGACGACGAGGTGATAGAGAAGTTGCCAGAAGCTTTGCTTCCGGATATTTTTTCCGATATCCAGGAAATATATTGGGATAGACTAAAATCCGTACCCGACCCAAGAAGCCCGGATAACCGAGTTTACCCACTGCACTTGATTCTTCACCGCATTATTTCCGGTTTCACTGAGGGGAATAAATATATTGGTGTTCTATTCCCCAAAAAGCGAATGAACGTCGAACCCGGCAAAAAAAAGTTGGGCGCCTTTCCCACTCGCAAAGCTGTTTACAGCCTTTTAAGAAGAATCGACTGGACAAAAGCCAATGAGGTTCTTGCCCCATTGTGGGAGCGTCTCGGATATACGCCGAACTTGATCGTGCGGCGTGAGCTCAGAAATCCAAAAGTGATTCCGGATGAATTCCGAGAAAACCAAAATCGGGCCGAACGCGAGAGGCGGGCAAAAATTTCCGCGGAACAAGAGGCCCGGGAGCGGTCGAAGGGGATGAGCGCTGCCAAGGCGAAACGTTCCGAATCGATGAAGCCGGTAAGTGAAAATGCACCAAATAGGCAAGACACCATTGAGCTCAACTCCACCCCTCGGACAACGGGAATTCAACATGACCTGGTTATTGACGGCAAGGTGGTGAAATCATCGTATAACGCTGGTGTAAAGGAGCGCTTTGTCCATGTGACGGAGATTTGGTTGGATGAAAAGGACAATAGATGTCGTTTTATCATAGGAACGCATCCCACGGAACTGGATCGAAACGGAGAGTGGGGCGCTGCACTGAGGATATTGGATGCGTTAACGCCTCTTCCGGATGACAGAGTGATTGTGGTTAGTGGCGACGCCGGATTTTGCATTGAGGAATTTTGTGCATGGCTCGACGCAAATCGTTTTTTTTTACATCTTCAGAATAAAGGAAAACGCCGGTAATATTTTTTTGAGGGTGTTGGATTGGGCTGAGGATTTGGTCAAACGCGATCCTCAGGGCGATTACCGCCAGGACTTCCATCTTCAAAGCAATGAGATTCATAGCCGAATACTGTGGAGATTGGCTGGGTTACGATATGCTGTCTATCCCGGTATCCAAGAAGGATTTGTAATAAAAAAAACCAACTTGGTGTCGGGGGAAATAGACCGGCAGTTTTTTATCACCAATCGCCCTCCCCGAGATTGGGAGGCTCAAGGCGTTCTTAACAGAATCCTGCTTCACTGGGATACCGAAACCGGTGTTTTCGGTATCAAAGACAATACGTTTCATGAAAACAAAGTGCGGTATCGATCAATCAACGGAGCAATGTCCCATGTATCTTTACTCAACTTCGCCTGTAACTGCCTTTCCGCGCCCGTGTTCAACGGCTATTGGATGGGTGAATCCATGAATTGTAGAATTCAATTCTGGAAAGATCATCCCGAATTCAATCCATTAAGGGTGAAATAAAGGGTAACAGTCTTCTCGGATGGGAGAGGTCCGCCGGAAGGAAGCCGGGGATCGTCATCTGTTGACGTATTGCGCCGGATGTGCCGGAATCCTGAACCAAAAAAACTCCCACGGATCATATTAGAGATAACAACTTGCTTTTAATAAAGAAAAACATATCCCCAAAGTCAAAAGACTCCAGAGATCATGGCAGAGGATAAGGTAAAATCCAAGGGGAAAAAAGACATAAAAAAGGAATGGCCGTCCAGGTGCCTCGCTGCCAGGCAATACAGAGGCAGGTCGATCCAGATGATCTGATAGGGGCCGATACCTATGCGGTTAAGCAGCACCAGATAGCCCGTGATCGTGGCTATAAAACCAAACATCCAACAGAAATTGGAGAGAAGATGGGCGGCAGGGCAATCATTTCCCGCTTATAACCACTCAAAAGAAGACTGATTTTTATCGCACCAGGGGGCGCTTTTTTGTCCACACTTCGGTGCCGCCCTCAAAATTGACCGCCGACGGCAGGCCGCTCAGTTCATGAACCAGCCAGGCATATCCGGAACGTATGCCACCGGTGCAATAATAGACTACAGGTTTTGTCAAATTCACACCGTTTTTTTCAAGAAGGGCCTTGAGGGCATCCGAAGACAAGGCTGTCCGGTTTTTCCCCTGGTAGAAGTTTTCCCAGGGAATATGAATAGCGCCGGGCAGGTGTCCGGGAAGCCATTCCATGAGATACCCTCGGGTGTCGATAAGGGTGATATCCTTCTCTCTGGCCGCTACCTGGTCTTCGGTCCAGAACATGTCGGGGTTGACCTGCACCTGATAAGTTGCCGGGGGCCGTTTAACGGGCAGATCGGTTGTCAAGGCTTTTCCCTGGTCCTGCCAGGCTTGAATGCCCCCATCCAGAAAATAGATCGGGCCCTGGTGGCCCAGCCAGGCCAGGACCCAGATCCCCCATCCTTCCCCGCCCCAACTGCTGTTTGCATCCCCATAAATCAGAATGGCATCCGTATGGGAAATTCCCATGGATCCCAAGATCATGGACAATTCTTCAGGCGGAAATATGCGGAACCTGACCCCGTCCGGATCTGTCCGGGTGAGGGCCTCCCAGGAAAATGACAGGGCTGCCGGAAGATGTCCTTCCTGCCAGTTTTTTTGGGGCCTGGCGTCCAGAACAATCCATTTTCCCCCAGCCGAAGCGGCTCCATCCGGGGTCACGCGGTGAAGATCCAGGGCATTCGCTTCAAGGAGCGCACCTGTCAAGAAAACCAATACCAAGGCACCGGTGCAATATCTTCCCATATGGGTTTTTCT
The DNA here is from genome assembly GCA_043797445.1 of Pseudomonadota bacterium. Lineage (GTDB taxonomy): Bacteria > Desulfobacterota > Desulfobacteria > Desulfobacterales > JAFDDL01 > JAZDPP01. Next base: position 8,639 of record JAZDPP010000031.1, on the reverse strand, counting down.
TTTTTTTAAGAAGTTCATTTCATTACCTTATTCTGTTCAAGTCTGTTAATGAGTCTTCTCCGATCTTTCCATGCTTCCCGGAACACGATCCAGAGAATTTTTGTTCCCGCCGAAATGACGCCTGAAAAAGTCCGGCTGATTTTAGATTTTCCGGCAAATCGTGGCAGGTAGAGCACCGGAATCTCCCGGATGCGATAATCTTGCTGCAGGGCCTTGATCTGCATTTCAATGGTCCATCCGAAGTTGATGTCCTGCATGTTAAGTTTTTGCAACGCCTTCCATGTCAAGGCCCGCATGGGGCCCAAATCTGTGAAATCGCCCCCCCAGAAAAATCTCATCAGCCGGGCAGCCAGCCCATTGCCCATCTTTTGCTGAAAACTTAAAGCCCTTGGGGTTTGAGGGATACGCCTGGCCAAGACCATGTCCCTTCCCTCTTTAATCAGGGGAATCAGCAGGTCGCAAAGCACCCCGTGATTGTCACTTCCATCTCCATCAGCAAAGGCCACGATGTCCGGCGGGTTTTGGGCCAGTACATCGATTCCGGCAAGACAGGCCTGGCCATAACCGGGCCTCTTTTCCCGAACCACCTGCGCACCTCCGGCCCTTGCAATCTCTCCGGTTCCGTCTTCAGACCCATTGTCCACCACAATAATCCGATCCACCTGCCTTGGCACCCTTTGGAGCACCCGGGTAATGGAATCGGCTTCATTGCGGGCCGGTATGATGAGCGCGATGGTTTTTTGCTGAATCATGGCTCGTATTCTTCACCTTACCCTGTTTCACCATGCAATTTGAAGTTTGCATGGTTTCCGGCCGGAAATGCCGTTCCCGTGTGACAGGGGCCGGGTGGTTCTTTTGGATATGACGATTGAGCCGGATTCGATTCAAGTAAGTGAAGAGCGCGAAAGCGACCTTTCGTTTTCCAGAGGTGACGGCTTCCGGGCAGAAAATCGCATCCAGGATATGGTCGGTCGGGGTGTCTTTTTTCAACAACACGGCGCATCCCGCACAATAGGTCAATATGTGTCGGTTGTTCGATTCCGTTTTGCGAATGCCCCGCCAAGTATCTGAAAATTCATGCGCAACGGCCCCTACGGTCCCGCCCTCTCAGCAGCATCTGTTAACATTTTTTTGCCCATATTCAACCGGTTTAATAATTGGCCGTTAAATGAAAAAATAAAAAATAGAGACAGCCACCTCTCATCCCTAAGGTGTTTTGAAGCAAATGGCCATCATCCAGGTGCTACCCGACGCTGTGTTCATGCCGTAGATTTCCGGCAGATATGAAGCTTCAAGAACCCATTTGGGGCTGATTTGATACCCGAGAGCAAGGTCCAGTTTGCCCGGATCGAAATTGTTGGTAGCAGTCGGATTGTCGCTGCTGCTGCATGCTGTGGTTTCATGAAAGTCCTCCTGAATCTGTGAATATCCCTCTAATTTCGGCCGCAGTAAGTGCGCTATAGGCTACCGCGGCCGGGGTTCGCTATTATTCTTTTGTTTTATGGAGTCGGTATTCCGTTGGTTGGAATGCCGGTATCAATCGGGTTGGATGGATTATTGAAATTATAGCTCCATCCATAAAAACCGCTGTCGTAGTTCGCGACGTTCGCAAAGCCCATCATATACCCGACAATGAAGCCGAGGCTCGACCGCCAGCCTGTCCCGCAGTAAAACGCGATGTTCTTGCCGGACGTAATCCCCACACTTTGCCACATGGAGTCGATTTCCGCATAGCTCCTGAGCGTACGGTCTTTGTCAAAATACCAGCTTGGTTCGTGTACCCAAACCGCTCCTGGAATTCTGGCCTTGGCGGTAAATCCATTGTGGGTGTATGGGTTTGTTTCTCCTATGAACTCGGACCACGAACGAATATCTGCGAGCACAGAGCTTGAATCAAGCTGCATTGCCTTGATCTGTTCCGTGGTTGCCAGGTATTCGGGATGAGCAACAACGGTCAAGCCGAATGAAACGGGGACAGGGGTGTTGGCCGCTGTCTCCATGACTCCCCCGTTCGCAATCCATTGTTCCCAACCTCCGTTGAGAATGCGAACATCCTGCACGCCTGCGTACATCAGTCCCCATGCAAGTCTGAATGGTTGCAACGAAGCGAGTCCTTTTCCGTAAATAACAACCGTGGCCTGACTATTTATCCCTAAATTGCCGTAACATGATAGAAGATCGGCATCGGGAAGAAGATTTCCGTCACTCCATATCTGGTAAGGATACTTGGGGGTGTTGTTCCATCCACTTTCCTGACGGTAAATATTGAAATATATGGCGCCTGGGATATGGCCCGTGAGATAAGAAGTCATGTCGTCGGCTCCCTTGGCCGAAGAGGCCTCAATAATAACGTAACCATGGCCAGGGTACGTTTGGGGATTGCCGCCGGAAATCAAAGCCCGTACCCAGTCGGCGTTGACAAAAACTTGATAGTTGGCCATCTGCTCCATTGGATACGTGCCCGCATCGGCCGCAGCCCATTCGAAAATAGAGGCATCATAGTTGGATGCTCTTGTGCATCCCAGCAGCCTCAGTGCGAAGTAGACAAACCCGCTACGTATACCAGCAGTGCAATGGGAAGTTATTTCTTTCTCGGAGGTTATGCCGCGGGATTCAAACAAAGCCTTTAAGTCCTTGTACGATAGAACAGTCTTATCGCTGTTGTAGAACCATTCGTACGGGATTTGAACGGCCCCCGGTATATGCCCGCCTCGCGCTTCCCCATAGAGCTGCCACCCAATGAATTCCTCGTCCGTCCTGGCATCGACGATAGCGAAATCGCTGTCAGCCATCCGGCTACGGATTGATTCCTTTGTTGACCGTATCGAGCTATTCACGACCGCTGTAAACGTTCTAGCGGGTAGCGTTTTGGTAGTAGTCTCAGTAGGTCTTCCATCGGCCATCCACTTGTCCCACCCGCCATTCAAAATATGGACCTTTGTACAGCCAAGGTACTCAAGCATCCAGAATATGCGCCCCGCGGCGCCCCAGGATGTCGTTGTATTATCATAAATGACATAGGTCTTGTCTCTAGTTAGTCCCGCTGCCCCTAGCAGGTCCTGAAGCACTGTCAGCGACTTGAGACCACTGCCACCGGTCCAGAATGTGCCGTGGATCAGGTTGATTGCCCCCGGAATATGACCGGAGTTGTAGCCGGCCGTCCGGGCATCGATAACGATCAGGTCACTTGCGTCCAAGCTGTTCTGCAAAGAGGCACCTGTGATCAATAAATCGGCATTGGGATAATCCGCTGACGCGACCTGGAGGGCTAAGGGTGAGTGTTTCTCGCCGCCGGAGCTACCGCAACCGGAGACTAAGGCAGTCGTTAATACGAGAAATACCAGGATAAGAAAATGGTTACGGTGATTCATGTATACGCTCTCCTCTCGAATGAAACAAGAAATAGGGATAATGAATATCTTTACGGACAAAATGCTTCCTTGTAGTGACGCGATTATGGCCGGTTGACGGACATCGGGCTGGTTATGAACGATTTCCGAACCCCCACCATGGGTTGGGAGAAGAAATTTGCTCGGTAGCACAAGAACCAAAACCAAGTCCAATACATAGTATGAATAAGGAAAGCATCTGATTATCGAGATTATCAATATATGAAAAATATTTTGTCAAATTACTACTATCAACGTATAGGGGGGATGGTATCGTTAAAATCAATGCTTGCCGCCATTTTAAAAAATGATCTCTGATTTCGGGTTGAATTAGCAGAAAAAAATCCGGAGATGATGCCGGCCAGAACAGGGGCCGCTACGATAAGAAGGGGCGGCCAATCATCCTCCACCCACTGACCGGCGACATGATAGGGAATCAAGACGTGGTAGTCCAGAAAAACAGACCAGGACAAAACCACTCCCGATGGCCCTGCCGCAAACGGCAAAAGAAAGACCAGGTACAACCCATACCAGGGATGAAGCGTGGGCGTTGTCAAAAGAAAGATCATAACGGTTGCATAAAATGCCTGAATAATACGAAGCGGATTTGGAGAACCCGGTTGCGATCGAACGGACAAAAACGGTTTTTTTAGAGAGCCCCGCAGAAACACATTGGTGTATATCAACCCCACTGATGAAGCGCCGAAAATTGTCAGAATGAGTCTGGCCGTCAATCCGAACCCTGTGAGTTGGCGCAGCATTCGAAAGCCGAAACCGGCAAATTCCCAGTTTGCAAGATAGACAAAAAGGGTTGCAAATCCGGCCTTAATATGGGGCCAGAAGGGATAAATCAGAAACACGCCTGTCAGGCCAAACCCGAAAAACCAGAATTTTCTTTTTGGGGAGGGAACCAGCAAAATTATGCCGGGAAAAAACAGAAGCGGAATCCACTTCACCAGAACCGCTCCGGCAAAACATGATCCTGACAAAAATGCTCTGGTAATGCCGTAATGCTTACCTAATTCTGTTCCAGACTTTTTTACGATAGGGTCGGAGGCCTCACGGCCAAGGGTGATGAAAAGTGTAATCAGAATAAAACAGAGTGCGGCGGTCTCAATGTGGCCGGATGCTCCAATTTCAATTAGGGCCAGGGGGTGCCAGGCATACAAAATCAGCCTTGCATCCGGAAGACCCAGACGCCGAAGGATTCCAAGGATAAGACAGCAGACCACCAGATCCACGAAGATAAGCACCGTTTTCATCCCTATGACTCCCCCCGCAAAAGCGCCACAGGCAAAGATCAGTTGGGCTGCAGGCGGATAAAGGGTCGTCAGATGGGAATGGTTGATTCGGGGTACGAGGGCCGCAATTGCCGGATTCGATATGGTTGCAGCTAAAGGTGCGGCGGCGTAGGGGCTGATGCCATCAAGCATCATGAGCCCGTCAAACTGGTAGCGAAACAGATCATCGGAAAGTTCGGGGTGTTTGAAAAGCAACAGGATTCGCAGAACGGCTGCAATCAAAAGGACAAATGCCGGTGATCATCGGCACCAGCCCCTTTCCGCAGCATAAACCGCAAACACGGCAAGAAGGGTCGTCAGGGCAGTATACCCCACCAGTTCCGGAACCCGTAACGCCAGATGGCCCGATACCGAGAGAACGAAAAAGGAGGCCAAAATGACAGCCGGAATACCGGCTGTCATGAGAGATGAGTGTTTCATCGGATTTGTAAAAATCCTTGATGCCCACGCCAGGAAATGGCTGACGGCAAGAACTAACCCCGGCGCCGGGACTTCTTTTGGCACCTCCTTGAGGGGTGTAAGTGCCTTATGGGTTATTTTCTTGTTAAAATAGCCCATAAGACACTAAGGCACCCGAAAAAAAACGGCCGCCGTATAGGTAATACCCCTGGATGTTGTCTGGCCGTAAATTGCAGGGGTACATCCGATTTCCAGGCCCCAGGTTTTCGTGATCTTGTAGCCCGCCGCCATATCCAGCTTTCCGATATCGAAGTTGTTGGTCGCCGTCGGGTTGCCGGTATCGTCGCGATGTTCGCCATTGTCCATGCTGTACAATCCGTCCAGTTTGATCCGGCCGTAAAAATTTTGGGTAAAGTCCATGCCGAACTCCGCTATGTAACGGATTTCGTCGGAAGGGTCCTCGAATCGAAAGCGATACCCCAATTCCACGTTATAGTAACCGGGAACAAGAGGATAAAGCGACCTGCCGTATAAAACCCTTAGCTCTAGGTCATACTGGCCGTTTCCGAGGGGCAGCAATTCATCCTTATCATAGGCATCCGGAATTTTAACCAGCGTCTGGGCTGAAAGAACACCCAAATTCCCTTCAAGGGCTTTCCATTTCAAGGCAAGGTCGATATCACCAAGACCGTAGGTCTCATCCTTGCGCAGGTCGTCCTCCTTTACGATGTACTTATAGTAAAGGGAATTGATCAGGGTAAGACGATCGGTAAGTCCGTATTCCAAATAGTTGCCGAGATTGAGGTCGCGGAATTTGCCGTTATGGAGGTATCCGGACCTATCTCCGTCGGCGTTAAACTCTTCATTGGAATAGTAGTAGTTGAACGACAGGCGGTCATACAATTCATTTTTCGATGCGGTCCAGGCACCCGCTAAACAGGTGGACGCGATAACCAGCAAAAGTATGGCTGTATAGAGCATAGCCGCCATGGGTTTTATAATCGTTTTGTGCCTTTTCATAGTTCCGAGGTACCTCCATAGTATCTTTCCGAATTCGAAAGATGAACACCCTCTATTTCACGCCGGCGGGCAAAAAAAGCCGGCGTGAAATCGAAGATAATCCTGCAGCGTATCGAATCAATTCAAATAGCCGCGGTATGCCTTCGTGCAAATAATTGTCCGTCACATCTCCGGCCAACCGGTGTCCACGGGCATGGCCGGATCGTTGAAAGGGGCATCCCGGTGAATGGTTCCGGTGACTTGCTCATAGAAGGTGGCCCAGACATACCAGGAATCATAGTTTTTGATGTCGGGGAACCCCATAACGTCGGCGTACAGGAAGGCCAGCGTGGACCGCCACCCTGTGCCGCAATAGAATATGAGGGTCTTGTCGGAGGTGATTCCCTGTGCTTCCCAGAGATCCCTGATTTCGGTGAAGCTGCGCAGTGTCTCGTCGGCGTCCTGATATACCGCTTTGGCGGCCTCATAGCCCCAGACTGCTCCGGGAATGCGTCCTTTGCGGGTAATGTTGGGATCATTATAGCCGACAACAGCCCCGATATACTCTTCCATCTTGCGCACGTCGACGACGATGGTATCCTCGGGAATGGTCCCATTGGTCCTGAAATGTTCCGCGTAGGTCAACACTTCCGGAGTAAGTGCCTTGATTTGGTTTTGGGGATTGACGGTCACATTGCCAACCGCCGGGGGTGTATGAGCCGTGGTTTCGGCTTCTCCGCCGCTTCCGATCCAGGCGCTGTATCCGCCGTTCAGATAACGCACATCCACCCCGGCATAGCGCATGGCCCAGTATATACGGGTTGCGGCGGAGGCTGATTTCCCATAAACGATCACTGTCGTATTATCACTAATGCCCATGTTTCTCAGTCTTTCCTGGAGCAGGCTGTCTTTCACCAGGTCCCACACAATTTCATTTGCGTCGCTCACCGCCGGATCATCCGGGTTCAGGTAGTCTCTTGCCTCCACATTGTTCGTGTCAAAATGGATGGCACCCGGGATATGTCCGGTGTTATAGGCCGAGGATGAGGGCCCCCAACTGCATTCGAACACCACATAGCCGTTTCCGGCGGGAAAGGTCGCCGGGGTTTCGCCTTTGATCAGGCTTTTCACCCAGCCGGGATAGACAATACGGGAGAAATTCGGAGCCTGCTCCAGGGGATAGGATGAATCGGCGGCCCATTCCACAATGGAGGCGTCATAATTCGAAGCCCTAGAATAACCCATCAGCCGGAGGGCAAAATAGACGAATCCGCTTCGGATACCCACGGTGCAGTTGGCGGTGACGTCCTTGTCCGATGTAATGCCGCGGGATTCGAACAAGGCTTTGAGCTCGTCATAAGAAAGAACGGTCTTGTCGCTGTTGTAGAACCAGGCATAGGGAATATTCACCGCTCCTGGAATATGGCCGCCGCGTGCTTCTCCGTAAATCTGCCAGCCCAGGTATTCCTCATCCGTGCGTGCGTCGATGACCAGAAAGTCTTTGTTCTGCAGGCGGTTCAGAATACTCTGTTTTGTAGCCCGCATGGTATTGTCCACTGCAGCAGTAAACGTGACCGGCGCAAGCGTCCTGGTTGAGGTCTCCGACCCGCGCTTTTCGGCGATCCATTTGTCCCAGCCGCCGTCCAGCAGGTGCACATCACGGCATCCCAAATATTCGAGCATCCAGAATATGCGCCCGGCCGCACCCCAGGACGCCGTCGTATCATCATAAACAACATAAGTTCCGTCTTTGCCGATGCCGGCATTTCCCAACAAGGTCTGTAAGTCGGCAACGGCTTTCAAGCCGCTCCCCCTGGTCCAAAAAGCACTATGCTGAAGGTTGATGGCGCCCGGAATATGCCCCTGGTCGTAGGCCGTCTTCGAACGGGCATCGATAACGATCAAGCCGGAACTGCCGAGACTTTTCGCAAGCGAATCCGCGGAAACCAGCAGGTCCCCATTGGGATATTCCGTTGAAACAGCTTCAAGGCTTGCAGCAGTTATGACCGTAGCGGGTTTGGTTTCGGATGAACTGCCGCATCCCATAAGGAATAGGGCAAGCGACAAGAGTAAGACTGGAAACGCAGAGCATCTTTTCATTTTTTACTTCCTTTCTTATATATTTCATATCGTCTGGGAGCCAGAAACCACCGGCAAAGCCGGTGGTTTACTCATGGTTAATTATCCTGGATGGTTCCAAACGGACGGTGCCCAGTTGTCTGTAAAACGACCGGACAATCCCCTTTGCCAATATGGCGGCAAAACCTATACTGAAAGCAAAAAACAAGTCCAATACATAATATCGATGCAACCGGGAATCGGTATTAAAAAAACTTATTTCGCACCCGGAATCCGGCTGACGCCCGTAACAAATGCCGCCCCTCCGTCTCTTTGAGAGAATCGGAAAAGATTACATAAACGCCGTATTCAGAAATTCAAGCGACAAGTGGAAATAAGAAGCGGTCTATCGACAAGACGAGATCGATCGAAATCAACTTTCGGGGGGGGGGGGGGGGGGGAGAGAAAAAGGATGCCCCCGGCGGAGGAATTA
>JAZDPP010000030.1:0-12493 GCA_043797445.1 Pseudomonadota bacterium | reverse complement strand
GTTATCCCTCTTTCAAAAACATTAAATAACCAGGAAGCCAACACAACAGACCCCTTCTTAAAAATCCGTGTGAAAATTAATTTTTAATTCTTAAGGGTACTGGTGGTGCTCCTCAGCCCATTCCCATAATTAGAATTGCTGCTGCAATACATCCTAATTTGACTACCGGTCTGCGTCATGTTACAAGCCCGGTCAATAAAAATTCAATCTGGAAGCACCAGCGGGAATCCGTTGGGGATATTTTTTTGGGGGGGCGCCGGATTGAATGATGTTAATGGGGGTATGGCGGAAGCGCATGGGAATCGAACCCACCCGGGACGGTTTTAGCGCCCCACAACGGTTTTGAAGACCGTGAGCCACACCAGATAGCTGCGCGCTTCCAAATTTAAACGTGGTGACCTATAATATTAAATTCAAATCGAGTCAATCGTGTAATGGATGGCGTCTTAAAAATGATAGACCATGAGAGGAGCTTAAACGCATGATAAACAGGGAACGCCTGACTGAAATGTTCATGTGGCTGGTTCGAATCGACAGTATTTCAAAGGAAGAGGGAACGATTGCCGCGGCCTTGCGGGGGCGGCTCGAGTCCATGGGGGCGGAAATTCTGATGGATGCGGCCGGAGAAGCGATCGGCGGCGATTCCGGGAACCTCATCGCGAAATTTAAAGGAAATACGGTTGCCCCCCCGTTGATGCTCAATGCCCATATGGATACGGTGGAGCCGGGCAGGGGCGTTAAACCGCGGTTTGCGGAGGGTCGCTTTACCAGTGACGGCACCACCATTCTCGGCGCGGATGACAAGAGTGCGATTGCCATCCTGCTCGAAGTTCTGATGACACTTCAGGAAAAAAACCTGACGCATGGTCCGATCGAGCTGGTGTTGACGGTCTGCGAGGAAATCGGGCTTCTCGGCGCGAAGCATCTCGATTTAAATCTCATTTCCGCCAAATTCGGGTACGCTCTCGATTCTTCCGATCCGCAGGGCATTGTCACGCGCGCGCCCGCGGCGAACCGGCTGGAACTGAAAGTGATCGGAAAGGACGCCCACGCCGGCGCCGCGCCCGAACAGGGAATCAATGCCATCTGGCTGGCCGGCAAAGCGTTGGCGGACCTTACGATCGGGCGAATCGATGAAGAAACCACCTGCAATATCGGTGTCATTAAAGGCGGAAAGGCGACCAATATCGTTCCGGATGCGGTGACGCTGCTGGGGGAGGTTCGCAGTCATGATGAGGGGAAGCTGAACGCCGTCACAAATCAGATTCTTCAGCAGTTTCAACGCGTGGTGGACGGGTATCCGTCTCATTCCCGGGAACAGGGGCTGCCGGGATTCGAAGCGATTGTCGAAAGCGATTTTCCCCTTACGAACATCCCCGAGGATCATCCGGTCGTTGGGCTTGCAAAAAAAGCGGCCGCCAACCTGGGCAGAAAGCTGGTGAGCCGAAGGACCGGGGGCGGGGCCGATGCAAATATTTTTTTCAACAAGGGAATTGTCACCGGCGTCATCGGCACCGGAATGAAGGAGATGCATACCGTGAGGGAATCGGTGGGTCTGGCGGATATGATCGATACCGCCGAATTGATGATCGAAATTATCCGGCTCCATGCGCAAGGGGAGTCCCGATGACACCGGAGTATGAGGCGTGTAAAACGATTGCGCTTGAAAATGACATGCCGCTGAGAGCGGTTTATGATATGGTGCAATCGCTGAGTTCCAAGTCTTGACAAAGAGGACGCCAGACTATAGACAGAGGCATGAAATTAAAAGCAAAAACGGCCCTGTTTCTGGCAACCGGCGGTTATGTCGGGCTTATTCGTTTCGCGCCCGGAACCTTCGGGTCGGTGGAGGGGCTTTTTTTCTGTTATCTCTTATCCCTGATCCCGTTGCCGATAACGCTTCCCTGCATTGCCGTCTTCATCCTCTTTTCCATTTGGATATCCGGCGAGGCGGAAAAGAGCGTGGGGGAAAAAGATCCGGGCTGTGTGATTATCGACGAGATTGCCGGGATGATGGTGACGATGGCGGGGCTGCCGTTTACCCCTCTTTCCGCCGCCATCGGATTTCTTTTTTTCCGGGGATTCGATATTTTAAAACCACCGCCGATTCGCACTCTGCAGGAGAGACTCAGCGGAGGCGCCGGCATTGTACTTGATGATGTGGCTGCCGGAATCGCCGCCAATATTTTGTTAAGACTCATTTTACGCTTCGCCGGTCCCGCGTGATATCCAGGACGATTTATTTACAGAGAAAGGTGTGAAACCGCCCGTGAAATCGACACAAAAAACAATGAACGAGAAATCTTCCCCTCCGATGGCGGCCAATGACGAGCCTCCCTCCGCGCTTCGAAAATTTTTTTCAAGAGAAAACATAGAGGCGGTCCTGGTGGCCGTCGTCCTGGCGCTTTTCATTCGCACTTTCGTGGTGCAGGCATTTAAGATTCCTTCCGGCTCCATGCTGGAGACCATTCAGCTCGGGGATCATATTCTCGTCAATAAGTTTATTTATGGAATTAAAATTCCATTTATTCAAAAAACGATTGTTCCCATCCAGGATCCCCGGCATGATGACATTATCGTTTTTACCCCGCCGCATGAGCCGGACAAGGACTATATCAAGCGGGTGATCGGGGTCGCCGGTGATGTCATAGAGATCAGAAACAAACACCTCTATCGAAACAACGAGCTCGTCACGGCCAATTATGAAATTCATACGGACTCGCATCTTTTGCCCCGGGGCGGCAGCCCGAGGGATAATTTCGGCCCGATAACGGTGCCGGAAAATAGCCTTTTTATGATGGGCGATAACCGGGATTCCAGTCTTGACAGCCGGTACTGGGGCGCGGTTCGATTGGACAAGGTCAAGGGGAAGGCGATGATCATCTACTGGTCCTGGGATACCCAGAATTTTGGGGTTCGGTGGAGCCGGATCGGGCACTTGCTGAAATAGATCGCCGGGAATTCCAGGGGGTCGATCCGTCACGTCCCATTAACAGGTTCTGCGGGCGCGGGATGTAAGAAAATATGTCACGAGAAAATGCGCACATACTGGTTGTTGATGATGAATTGAGCATGCGTGAAGTGCTTGAGTTCATGCTGACCCGCGAGGGCTATCGGGTGGCATGCGCGGCGTCCGGTCGCGAGGCGATTTCCATTATCCAAAAGACGGATTTCGATCTGGTGCTCTCCGATATCCGCCTGGGAGATGTTTCCGGTCTCGATGTGCTCAAAGCCGCCAAGTCGAAAAATCAGGCCACGGCGGTGATCATGATTTCCGCTTATTCCTCAACGGAAAATGCCGTGGAGGCAATGAATTTCGGGGCGTTTGACTATGTTCCCAAACCGTTTGACAACGTCGAACTCAAAGGCACGATCGCAAAAGCCCTGGAGCTGAAAACCAGCGATGCGGAAAAAGAACGTGTGGACGGGGATTTGGAAAGAACACTTCACTTCGGCAAAATTATCGGCAGCTGTCCGCGAATGTTGCATATATACAAAATGGTCCGTCAGGTTGCCAAGACCCGGACGAATATTTTCATCACCGGGGAAAGCGGAACGGGAAAAGAGCTTATTGCCCGTGCGATCCACGACGAGAGTGATCGACGGGATCAGCCGTTCGTGGTGGTCAACTGCGGTGGGATTCCCGAAAATCTGATAGAAAGCGAGCTGTTCGGATATTGCAAGGGCGCTTTTACCGGCGCGACTCAAGACAAGAAAGGGCTCATGGAAATTGCCCACGGCGGTAGTTTTTTTCTTGATGAAATCGGTGAGTTGACGCTTGCCCTTCAGGTGAAACTGCTGCGGGCCATTCAGGAGCGGGTGTTCAAACCGGTGGGCGGCCTGAAAGACATCGAAGTGGATGTTCGGTTTATTTCCGCCACCAATAAGCGAATGGCCGAGGAGGTCATGGCCGGCCACTTCCGGGAAGATCTTTTTTATCGGCTGAACGTTATCGAAATCAATGTGCCCCCATTAAGGGAGCGTAAAAGTGATCTGCGTGTCCTGGTTCAGCATTTCCTGGAAAAATTCGCCCGGGAAATGGGAAAGGAGGTCACGAAGATCTCCTCATACGCGATCGATTTGCTGGAAAAATACGATTTCCCCGGCAATATTCGCGAGCTGGAGAACCTGATCGAGCGAAGTGTCGCGCTGACCAGCACCAATATTATCTTGCCGGACAGCCTCGCCCTTTCGGTCAAAAAGCGCCGCTGGATCGAAGGCGTCGAAGGGAAGCGATTCAACCTGGAAGATGTGGTTCACGGTGTGTCACTGGATGCCATTATGGAAGATATCGAACGGGCCTATATCAACAAGGCCCTGTCCACCGTCGGCAACCGCAAAAAACAGGCGGCCGATCTTCTGGGAATGACGTTCCGATCCTTTCGGTATCGGCTCGATAAGCTGGGGATTGATAAATAGGCAACGTAGTTCGAGCGCGCCGGTCATTTGATTTTATCTTTGAACTCATTCATAAGGTCCGCATGGGGGATCCCATTTTCAAGCCGCTATCGCGGCTTTTTCATTTTGGATAATAATTTTGGGATCGGAATTTTTCGAGGGAACGGGTAATCCCTGTTCTTTTAATAGATTAACGTGTTAAATCATTCCCCATTTTGCCTTGTACAGACAATCCTCAACAGAATGACCAATTCCTGAAAAACCCGGCAAGTCGGGGGAATAGAAGCCAAAAAAATCATGTTCCTTTGTTGCCTCAATTATCAAAGAATATTGCAAATCTATCATTCTGATCCCCCCCCGCTTTTTATTTTTTGATTCCAGCATCTTTCAATATTGCATAACATGTCCCTTTAGGTGCTCACCAATGCAAAATGCGTGACCCTAAAATCCCGGCCAGCCTGATTCGGATTGAGCAGGAAGCTAGCCCCTGACGGGACTATTTTCAGTACCCCCTTGAGGGGTAAAAAAACGCAGAAAATTTTTTCAAAGGCACTAAAATGGCAATGGCTGTCAAGCTGTCTTCGGCTCGCCTGTTAACAAAAAGGTTTTGTCATCCGCAAAGGTATGATATGGTACTACCTATAACTAACCTCCAGGAGAGATTTTGATGACTGCCAATAGGCCAATGTCTGTCAAGTTAGACCCGGATACGCGTGCTCGGATCGAACACTTAGCAGCGTCTCGCCGCCGCACAACCCACTGGATGATGCGTGAAGCGATCCAGCAGTACATTGAGCGTGAAGAAAAGCGTGATGCCTTCCGGCAAGACGGAATTCGGGCGTGGAACGAGTACCAGGCAAACGGGCTACATGCTACGTTGGAAGAGGCTGACGCATGGCTTGCCGAACTTGAAGCAGGTAAAAACGTGGAGCCTCCTGAATGCCACATCTGATTTGGTCGCCGTCCGCACTGTTTGACGTACAGCGACTCTATAGCTTTTTGGCAACGAAGAATGTTGATGCAGCCAAGCGTGCGGCCAAAGCCATTCGTGAAGGTTTGAAGATCATTGCCATACAACCTGAAGTTGGTAGACCGGCGGAGGACATGGAACCGGAGTACCGGGAATGGTTGATCAACTTTGGTGATAGCGGCTATATCGTGCTATACCACTACGACGGGAGAACTGCCGTCATCGTGGCCGTTCGGCACCAGAAGGAAGCAGGATTTCCGCCACGATGATATAGGGTTCTGAAGCCCGGGGCGTTTTTGCGTTATTCTTCCGAGATTCTCGCGCACAACCCGCCCTTGGAAAAACCCGTCGAATTTACAGGTTCGCATTCCTCAAAATCCGCTATAATCAGAAAAATATTTTCCAAGTCCCTGAGAAACAATGTCTGAATCAGGATGGGCAGGATGAAAGGATGATCAGGAGGGTTGGGGTGCTTTTATCCTGTGTATCCTGTAAATCCTGGCCATCCTGATTCAGACAGCGGGGATAAGAGATTGCCACATCGGTTCGGTATCTATCTGAAAATTATATTAATTTAAGTAATTGATTATTTCTTATGGTAAACGTCTAAAAACTCGCTTCGAGAGATTCCGGATTGAGTGAGGATTGTTCGCAACGTGGAACTCTTTAACGTGGGATGGTTTGGTATTGTTAATGGTGTCCTTGTTCCATCGGAATTATCCCTTATCATCGCAATATGGTTTCCCTCTCGAACCATAGAAAAGCCAAGCATTTCCAACGATTGAATAACCCTTTGAATAGGCGCATCAATGGGAAATTTCGGCATTAGACGGCAATTCCTGTTTCGGCAATGAACGCTTCTATTATTGGAGGATCAATTTCGAATGCTTCAGATCCAAATGTTTCAAGGTGAAATTGTATTGCTGACTTGATATCAGTTAAAGCTGATTCATAAGAATCGCCTTGACCGATAACGACACCTTTGAGTCCTAACGGATACGCAATATAGGTGTCGGGATGTTTTTCAACAACGATTTTAACATTTTTCATGATAAATTCATCCTGTTATAATAGTCCATTCCTATTTATACTCTTTGCGGGATAATTTTCAAGGATGAAAATTCGATATTCGTTTTCATGCCGAGCATGTTTTTATGGGCCTATCAATTTAATTTCCAAGTCCCTGAGAAACCTTGGCTGAATCATTTTACCCGCCTCGGAAAGTGGCTTAAACAGCATTCAAGCCTTTGTCCGGCCCAACGCCACCCACGATAAAGGATTGTCCAATGGGCTGGAACCCTTTGATTTCCTGACGTTTCAGTTTATTTCTGACCTGCTCGAAGTATCTCACGGTGTTTTCGGAGTACAGGCGCTCACCACAATGCAAACAGACGTCGGCCTCGATACGAAGCGCTGCAGTATGGTTTCCCCCCCTCAGCAATTTTTCGACTTCTTTTAGCGCCAGTTCACCGCCGCAAACCGGGCATTTTTCAAACGGTTTCATTCTTTCTTCCTCCTTTTCTTTCACTGAAATAAATCCAGCGATGGGGATCCGGGCGATAAACGATGATCAGGACGGAATATCGGCTTTCCGCATTATATGCCCAAACACGATGAACGGGGTCTCCACTGAACGTATCGCCATATATCAAGCAGCTTGGATATGGCGCATCGTTCGGATAATATTCAATAAACTCCCCATTGAAAACCGAGAAGTGTTTCGTCGAATGACAATTGGTGAATGCGGCTTCTTCATCGGCATGATCCGTTAACGCAAAAGCTTACCTGCCGGGATGTGGCGCAGTGGATTCTCGGCCAAGTGAAGCCGCCTTCTCGGCGGTTTTACACGATTTATGTCGTATGCGTTTCGAATTCATCGAGGTCTGTTTCTTTCGTAAGTCTTCAAAAATAGCGTGCACATCAAAATTAAAGCTTGCTGAAAGCTCTTTCCGTATTTCTCTAACTTCTTTAACGATCGGATCTTCCCAGATAACTATTCTCCCATTAATTCTTCAGGTGTACAAATAAGCGACAGGCTTCGCGCCTGCGGCAGGTCGATGCGAGCGCCGCGGCAACCCAGCAGCTTCAAATTGCTCGAGATATCGCCCAGCGGCTCGGTGTTGTGATAAGGGGCACTCAGTACCCGATCCACTCGGCGTTTGATGGTTTTGGATCCTAATAGATATCCCTTATTTTGCTGATTTAACCCTGTGTCGATTATATTCTTTGCGAGTTAATTTTCAAGGATGAAAATTTGATATTCATTTTTTATGCTCACCAGTGCAAAATGTGTGACCCTAAAAGGTAATTTTAATATTTTCCAAGTCCCTGAGAAACATTGTCTGAATCAGGATGGGCAGGATGAAAGAATGCAGGACGTAGCTTTCCCTCTTTTTGATCTGCGTAAGGAAATCGAAACAAAACAATTTGCCCTTTCCGGATCATGAGAACTTCTCCTTGATATCATTAGTACCATATGGGCTGGGTTCCTCTTCAATTCCACTCATTGCAGAATCTAATGAAAATATGGACCATTCGGAATCTTCCTGTTTTCGTCTTTTCTTGGATTTAAGATATTCGACAAAATCCAGCACCTCAGCTTGATCCGACTCCGGTATTGAATTAAGTTCCTCAATTATTTTTTCTACTATGTCCATTTTAGACTCCTTTTATTCCTTCCGGAGCAAATAATAACCAAGTAACTGACAACGGGCGATAAGCCGCTCTCTGGGTCATGCCCTCGGCAAAAATCCCGGTCGCAGTGACGTTTTTTTATCACGAACGGACAAGAATCGGTTCTTTCGGTATCGGCTGGATAAGCTGGGGATTGATAAATAGGCTTCGAAGACTCGGATACACCATTTTTTATCAGATATGACCGTTTACGCAACACCTCGTTTTCGAAATATTCAGTGAATTCATAGGGCATCGTATTCAATCATTCCCCATTTTGCCTTGTATGGACAATTGCTCAACAGAATGACCAATTCCCGATAGTCATGCGTTTCGACGTCAAGCTGTGCCAACTACCTGCCATCGGGCCTCAATGGTGTCGGCTGATAAATCAGCACCGCAATCCCATTCAACAAAGTATCCGCCATTGAAAACCTTCAGAAATTCGGAGTGATTTTGAAGAGCTTCAAACGCCTCATACGCCAGATAGGGTCTGACATCGAAGTTGCCGATGCGACCATCGTCTGCGACGATGGACAACACCCAATCAGGTTTTGGAGAGACTTTTGCTATCCTCATTGGTCAAGTCCTTTGATTGGAAAAGGTTTCTTGCCGTTTACAGACAAGTTCCAATCGGAAAGCAAATCTTCTTGATGAATTTCGATCCACGCAACTACCAGTTTGCGTTTTGTTCGGTGGCAGTTCACCCGCCAGAAGCGTTCCGTCAAGAATCGAGTACACTCCAACTTTCCCTTGATAATCGGCATGGATGTGTGGCACTTGATGTTTCTCGGTATCTCGAAAGAACATCCGGATGAGAATCCCGTAAAACATCGAATGGTTGTAAACGCAGGTCGTCAAGCGGAAATGGGTTGACGTTGCGCCGGCACCCTGCTGAGTATGATTTCGTCAAGGTTGATTTTATGAGTCGCGTTATCGACATCGATCCCTGTAATCCGACCATCTTCATCGTAGTCAATCACAACGCCTTCCGATACCTCTACACTTTCCCTGCTTGGTTTAGATGACAAATCAATATAGAGGGAATCTGTTTCCGGGTAATAATTCAACTTCATGGTTTATACCTCCTGTCAGGGAAAGCATTATGAATCGTTTTCTTATCGTCGAGTGTGACGACTCTTAAAATGCGCCCCCCAAGTTCCTCAATTTCTCCCCAAAACCTAAAACGATTATGTTCCTGGCGTTCAACCCTGGTAGGATTCTCAATGACCCTGATACACCATTCTTTTTTCAGATATGACCGTTTACGCAACACCTCGTTTTCGAAATATTCAGTGAATTCATATTCTAACATGGCCAATAGTAACTCAATCGGGTAAAGGTGTAAACACAATTAAGCGACAGGCTTCGCGCCTGCGGCAGGGCGATGCGAGCTTCGCGGCAACCCAGCAGCTTCAAATTGCCCGAGATATCGCCCAGCGGCTCGGTGTTGTGATAAGGGGCGCTCAGTACCCGATCCACTCGGCGTTTGATGGTTTTCGATCCTAATAGATATCCCTTATTTTGCTGATTTAACCCCGTGTCGATTATATTCTTTGCGAGTTAATTTTCAAGGATGAAAATTTGATATTCATTTTTTCTGCTCACCAGTGCAAAATGTGTGACCCCAAAAGGTAATTTTAATATTTTCCAAGTCCCTGAGAAACATTGTCTGAATCAGGATGGGCAGGATGAAAGGATGATCAGGAGGGGTGGAGTGCTTTTACCCGCATCGGAAAGCGCGGCCGCGCTGAAACCGGTTATTGCGAAGGCGGTTGGGTGTTTTTTTTATGCTTTTCAGGACCGATCAACTCGCTGGTGGTGTAAACCCTGCCGTTTTCCAGCAGGATGAAATTACCCTCATACGGGTCTTTTGGAATGGAGGGAATGAGCCCGCTTGACACCAGATCTTCCAGCCGCTTCGGAAGCTCTCCGTTCCTTTTCTTGAATTCAAGCACCCATTGTTCCAGATAGTCTATCATCTTAAGCGCTATCAGTCGCTTTTGCAGGTACTTGGCAATTTGCGGATCCTGGGTTTCCTTGATCAGATCTTCCAGAAATGAGATGCCGAGAGCGGTTTGACGGCCGTAGAGACTGACGCGGGCGGCGAGGCCTTTCAGGAAGCCCGGAGCGTTGGGAGCTTGGGCGGCGGATCGGAAATAGGGCGCCGCTTTTACGGCATCCTTTTTAAAATAAAAATGGTTGAAGCCGATATAGTAAGCGGAACGATAATCCTCCGGACGATGCTGGGTCGCTTTGAGCAGGAGTTGATTTGCCTCTTCCAGCATCCCGGCCTGCCAGGCCAGTGTCATTTCGGCATAGACATAGGGGTCTAAGAAACGCGGGTCCAGATCGGTTACCCGTTGAAGCATTTGATAAATAAGTTGCCACTCTTCCGGCGTCGGATCCGTTTTCTCAAGAAGTTTCATCCCCGTATAGGTGATCGCCCTGAAAAAGAGGTAGTCGGAGACAATCCCTTTGAATTCAAGGCACGCCGCCTGAAGGCCCTGTGAAGGAAACTGACCGAACTCACTGATGGTTTCCGTTACGTATTTTCCGCGAATATCATAGATCGTGGGGGTGATCATGCCACAGAGGAGAAGGCCGGCTATCAGCGGAATCATGGGTATCCATGCCCGATGATGGCGTTGCCGTATATTCGTGTGGACCGTTATCACGCGAAATCCCTTCTGTTGAAAATGAGCAGGGAAATGGAGAGCACCGAGATGATATAGGCGGCGCCATAGAAGGCAAGGAAAGCGATATCTCCAAAAGGGATTAAGATACCATGAGCCGCCTGAAGCTTGATGTCAAAGGAGGATAGATTCGGGAAAAGGTACTGGGAGATGTTGACGGCATAGCGAACCGAGTTGGAAATTTCAAGCCCGGTTCTCGCCAGTTCGACAGCCAAAAACCGGACCACGTCATCGATGGTCTGGCCGATCAAATAGGTAAAGAGGGTCAGCAGCGTGGCGATAAAGGCGCTGGTGGTGATACTGCACCACAACACCACCAGGGCGTTTAGCACCATCATCCCTAAAAAACTTAGCGCGATGCCAGTCATAACGGCGCCGAAGGAAAACCCGGTAAAGAATATCTCCCCGTACATCAGCTTCCCGATCCACACCGAGACAAGGGTGGCCCCACTCAACACCGCCATCACGGCGCCGGTGAGAAGCACAATGCCGAAATATTTGCCGACGATATACTGATTCCTGGAGATGGGACGCGCCAGAATGGTGAAGATGGTGCGCCGTTCGATGTCTTTGGCCAGGAGGTTCACTGCGAGAAAAAACGGGATCAGAAGTCCGCCCACGTTCACGGCCGATAGACACAGGTCAAGGATAATCTTGGAAATATCCCGCATGAAAAGCCCGCTGAACAACACGGAGAAAGCCATCAACAGGAGAGAGAAGATAACAACGCCATAAAGCACCCGGTGGCGAAGCCCCTCCTTGAAACTGATAAGTGAGATAGCGATGATATTGTTCACGTGTTCACCCTTTTTTAACAGTTTCCATAAAAAAGGCTTCTAAGGGCGAAGCCGCCCCCCGCTCATTGGAAACCGGCTTTCTATCGAGTTCATCGGGTGTAATGACGGCCGCCAGCCGGCCCTTGTCCATAATGCCGATCCGATCGCATATCCGTTCCACATCCGTCAAGACATGGGAGCAAAAAAGAATGGTATGCCCCGCTTCATTGTATTCCTTGATGATATCCACTACCAGCCGGCGGCCCAACGGGTCGAGTCCGGACATCGGCTCATCGAGAACCAGAATGTCGGGTTCGTGGATAAGGGCATAGGCCAACGCCGCTCTCTGGGTCATGCCCTTTGAAAATCGACGGATCGGCATATTTGCCGCATGGTTCAGATCCACCCGATCAAGGATTTTCCGAATCCTGTCGGTTCTGTCCCCGCGAAGGATACGGGAAATACGGGCGGCGAAGGTGAGTTGTTCGGTAACGGTCAGATTCTCATAGAGACAAGGATTTTCGGGGAGATACCCCAGTTTTTCATGACAGGCCGGCGTGGAAGGCGGGTGGCCGGTTAGAGAAACAAACCCGCCATCATATTTTACAAATCCCATGAGAATTTTTAGCGCCGTGCTTTTCCCCGCGCCATTTGGCCCGATAATGCCGAAAACCTCCCCCTGTGAGACGGTTAAGGAAAGGTCTGATAGCGCAGGCGTTTTCTTGCCAAACAGATCAGCCCGGTAGGTTTTTGCAACTTTGTCGAAACAGATGACGGGCTCAGTATTCATCATTAATAAGTGCTTTTGAGGTTAGAGATTAAAAAGAAAAAGCCCTTCGCGCAAGGAGCGTGAAGGGCTAATGCATGTTGTAAGGGTTTCAAATCAACTGCCGCCCATCCATCCCCAATTAGCACCCGGCAATGCTGTGGTCGCCGTTGGTGCTGGAGGATCTGTATTTACCGCAACTGTTTTTTTGCGG
>JAZDPP010000029.1:0-2674 GCA_043797445.1 Pseudomonadota bacterium | reverse complement strand
ACGTCCACTTCAATGAATCGCATCTTCCGCATTACCGAAATAAATGGGCCGGCCTGTCGGAATTTTTAGAGGAACTGAAACAAAGCATTTCCCGCGATTACAACAAACGCCATCACCGCCGAGGCACCCTCTGGAGCGAGCAGTTTAAAAGCTGTATTGTTGAAAACGGCGAAACACTCATCAATTGCCTATCCTATATCGATCTGAATCCGATCCGCGCCGGCATCGTTACCCTGCCGGAGGAGTACCGGTGGAATTCGCTCGGTTACCATTTTCAGCAACATAATAAGGATGGGTTTCTTTCCCTATGATTTCGGCCTCGTTGAATTCGGTGTGCTGGATGAAACAGAGCGGTTACGGCGCTATCGCCGGTATGTATATGAAGCCGGAGCTGTGGCGAAACCGGGGAACAGCACCGCCGGCGTAATCGATGGAGAGATTCTGGAAAAAGAGCGTGCCAATAATTTCACTAAAGCGACTTTCGAATGCCATTTAATTGTACGGAGCCAAGAAGTTGTACCCGCCGGCTCCCTCAAAAAAAAACCGAAAAAACCGGGACAGGTAAATTATCTTTTAAAATCGTTTTGGTAAGCCAGCCTGTTTCAAAACAGCGTTCGCTGTGTGGCGAGACTTGATGTGATTGTCGACGACAAATCTGATTTGGGTTATCGGGCTGAACCAAATTTCGTGGTCACCCTTTCCGTGGCGCTCAAAACAGCACCCAACTTCATGCAACTGCTTTTTCAGTTCCCTCGTATAGTCCGACATTAAAGTCCCCTGAACTTAGCAATTTCAAATCTTCTGATCAAAACTTCAAATGGCACTTCGTATCCTTGTTCAACACCATTAACATCAAGAAGCTCTGGGATCAGTGTTTTCAATTTCTCAATAAGCCCTTCCATGGTATCCTCCTCCGTAGCTAACCCCGGGACATCGTCACTGGTGGCGACCCAGACGTGTGCCTCCTCATCCCATTCTACCCTCACGAACAACGGCTTTTGAGCCATCTTATCACCTTGTACTTCGATTAAAATTCGTATTGTTTCACTCCAGCTGCTTCGATTTATTGATTATAGAGGTGCCGTTGTCAAGATTAAACGGTAATTCAGCACTGGACGGCTTTCCGTTTGAGAAAAAAAATAGGAAAAAATAGGAAAAAATAGGGACAGGCAAATAATACTTGACATCAGATAATAATTTTTCAATTTAATTCAACATATTATTTTATTTTCTATTAATTGGGAGGCTATTGATGCCCAAGTCCTCACGTCTTCTAATCCCGGATCAACGGACGGTTTGCCATGTCATGTTCAGGACCGCCCTGGATGGACTCCCATTTCAGGATACCGATCAAGACCGCATAGTTGATATGATACGATTTTTTCAACGCTCGTAACATAGGGCATGTGTTTATCCTCCTCGTATTGTTGAATCTCTTCCCAGAACGCCTGCTCCATATCGTCCGGGAGTTGCATCATCCAGTCGATGAACCGGAAGAGGTTCAGAATGTCTTCCCGGGGGTATCCCTTCTCATACAGGGTCTTTTCTCAACTGTCTTGCGTGGTTATCCCGTATATATCCATCTCGCCCTTTTAAAGGAAAGAATGACAAGGTTGTTTTGAAACTGCTCTTGTGTGTGTTTTTTCAGAAATGGAACAAGGAGGTTTACAGCGTTGGAAAAAGTAGTAGGACTGATTTTTAAGCGTATGACACCGAAATGCTCCCTAAGCGGTAGCACCACCCAGTTGCCAAAGTGCTCGTCCAAGGTGACCAGAATCCTCTTGTCAAACTCGGCGCGTTGGAGAACAAGGTGACCAGAATCCTCTTGTCAAACTCGGCGCGTTGGAGAACTTCGAAATCATCAGCACGCGCTTGGCCGACATCAGATGCTCGCATGACATCATGCCCCTCACATCGCAGAGCCTCAGCTACCTCCAACCGCAGGCACTGATCCAAGTAAAGCCTGAGCTGTTCAGGCATGAGCTTTTATCACTTCGGTGTGTTCTATCACGGCGCTTGCATAGAGAAGTGCACTCTGGATATCCTCGCTGCAAAGCTCCGGATAACCCCGGATAATAGCATCCCAGGAGTCCCCGGCCGCAATCTGATCCAGAAGGACCGAAACCGGAATGCGGGTGCCCTTGATCACCGGTTTGCCGTTACAAACCCTCGGATTGAGCTCTATTCGATCAAAAAATGGCATAGCATGTCACCTCCGCCCAGGCGGCTTCCCCATTGAGTTGCCACAATTGCACCAGCTTATCCGCATACCTTTTACCCAGCTCGGCATCCCGGACAACCTGTTCCAGTTCCTTATCCAAAAAATGGTACCCTCTTTTCCAGTCGATTGCCTGCGACGCATGGGGAAAAAAGGTGGATTCAAAAAAGCATTCAGCTCAACGCAACATCAACTTATCCAGATGTCCCCTTTATCCTTTATTTCATCGGCCTTTTCAACCCGTTTATCGTCACTTTAAAAGAATAGGGATCAGAAACCCGGCTGAGCATCCCCGACCAAAGGACAGTATACCATGTGATGTTCAGAACCGCGCTGAGCGGATTTCCGTTTGAGGATATCGAAAAAGATCGGATGGTGGAAATCATTCGACGTGCCAGCAAACTGTACTTATCTGAAATATTGGGCTTTTGCATTATGGGAAATCATTTTCACATT
>JAZDPP010000028.1:0-2164 GCA_043797445.1 Pseudomonadota bacterium | reverse complement strand
ATTCAGATCGATATAGGATAGGCAATTGATGAGTGTTTCGCCGTTTTCAACAATACAGCTTTTAAACTGCTCGCTCCAGAGGGTGCCTCGGCGGTGATGGCGTTTGTTGTAATCGCGGGAAATGCTTTGTTTCAGTTCCTTTAAAAATTCCGACAGGCTGGCCCATTTAATTCGGTAATGCGGAAGATGCGATTCATTGAAGTGGACGTCCTGGCCAAAAAACCGGGCGAATCGCGTTTTGATATCATCATCGGTAAAATGGTGATCCGGGATCATTCGGACCAGAATGTGAAAATGATTTCCCATAATGCAAAAGCCCAACACCTCGACAAAATACAACAAGCTGAACCTCTTAATCATATCAACTATTTTGTCTTTATCGGTATCCTGAAATGTGAATCCGGCCAGGGCGGTCCTGAACATGACATGGTAAACCGTTCGTTGATCCGGGATTAGAAGACGGGAGGACCTGGGCATAAATAGCCTCCCAATTTATAGAAAATAAAATAATATGCTGAATTAAATGGCAAAATTATTATCTGATGTCAAGTATTATTTGCCTGTCCCTATTTCTTTATATAGATAGGCGGTCCCCTATGGGCGTTTAGTCCTGGTAAAGATCAAGCCCCTTGATGTATCTAAAGTTCTTGATATTGTATGTTAATAGCTTTAAGTTGTGATGGATTGCAGTGGCGGCGATTAAGGCATCCGGGATATGGAGCTTGTGGCTTTTTGATTATTTTTCAATGAGTTGTACGGCGATATCGGATATTTCATCGGATATTCGGATGATGTCAAGTCCGGAAAGTCGATTTTTGATCAGTGCCAATTCCTTTTTATTGAGCGCTCCAAAGTATAATTCCATCAGCGTAATGGTGCTCAGTGCGATATTTTCGACACCGACATTTCGAATTGTTTGAATTGATTTGGGGTTGTTTTTGAACGCCTCAATCAGGATGTCCGTGTCGCACAGTATCATTGTTTCTGATCGCCCCATGCCGATTTCCGCAAGTCGTGAAGCGATATCGGCCTGTTCTCCCAAATGCCGAAAAGATCCTCCACATTTCTTTCGGCGGAAGGAGTTTTCCCCACGGCCGTATTACCTTCGATTTCAACAAAAGGCAGTTCCCTTAGAAATCGCAACATGAGTTCCGCTTTTTGATGATCCTTGATCCGGATGTTCAGTCTTATCATGGAAGTCTCCCGTTTCTCACCGAATACGAATTGTCATAACCCCGGAAAGGGATAAAATCAACGTGATTTTAAATTGTTGTAAATCTGGGGACACCATACTCAATTATTGTCGTCCCATTCGCGTGGGACAGGTGTCAAAACCCGAAAATCTCGCTGGAACAGCGCTGGGCCGCACACGAATCATCGGATCGAAAGCTAAACCAAGCAAAGCTATTGCCCAGGAAAATAGATAAGCAAGGTGCCCCGGATGGAACCCCATTCCGAACGTGTATCCTATATAACCATAAAGATATTTATAAAATGAGTTGAAAATCGGTCAAAATCCGCTTTTCATGGTAACTCTTGTGTTCAAAAAGAATATAAACATATCCGGTGCTGTCGTAAAACTGAACTTTGTAAAGCATATCCGAAAAATATTCCCGCAGCTCCTTTTCAACAAATAAATCCTTTCAGATTTCAAGGCGTTCAAGATCGGTAAGGGCCGATTCAGTCTCCCCTATATTTCAATCCGGCCGGTGAATACAACTGTTTTAAGTTGCAAAGCTTTACGCAGTCAGGGATCGGCGTGCTATTCGATCAGGGAGCTACAACACCGCCGCGGAAAGCCGCTTCAGAGAATACAGCCCATCAATTCCCGTGACACCAACCGGTTTCGGCTTTTTTCGTGTTTCGAATGAAAAAGGTGCTTGAAGCGCTGATAATTTTCAGCGACGAATGCCTTGGTGCCGATGATGCCGGAGTCCGTGAAATAGCGTGTCCGGCACTGAAACCGGCGTATTCTATCCACGTTTAAATCATTGGCACGCTCTTTTTCCAGAATCTCTCCATCAGTCAAAGACCACCGGCAAAGCCGGTGGCTTGAAATTGTGAACCGCTCAAAGCGGATAAATTATGCGCCACCTAAAGGTGGCACCCCCTTAATCGAATAGCTGAAGTTGATCAAACTTTCTGTCCTCTACTTCCTGTTCTT
>JAZDPP010000027.1:0-7229 GCA_043797445.1 Pseudomonadota bacterium | reverse complement strand
GGGTTCCTTGGGGACCTGTGGTCAGAACGGCCCGGCCCTGATCGTCGTATGACCAGCAAAGCGCGTTTCCTCCCGGATCGACAAGTTTTGTCAGATTTCCCGGATCCGCGCCGTTGCTGAGGCCCTCGTCCGGAAAAGACGTATAATGCAAAAGGGTCCCGGGATCGTTGGCGGGATCATCATCCCCGTCCGGATACGTGATCGTGCGCAATCGCCGGGCCTCATAGCCGAACCGGAACGTATGTCCGGCCGGATCCCTCACCGACAGCAACAGCCCGTGCGCCGGCATCCCGGCCGGATAGTAGTCAAACGCCAAGGTTCTTCCGGAAGGATCCGTCACACTCATCAGAAGCCCTTCGCCGTTATAGGCATAGCGGGTCAATAGACCATGCGGTGAACGAATCTGTAAAAGTCGCCCGGATAGATCGAAGCTCAGCTCTTCGGCGTCCGGCTTCGTGAAGATATAGCCGGAAGCGGACTTTTCGAGCCTTCCGATTGTGGCGCCTCCTGGATACCAATGGGTCCCGCCGTCGGGAGTGAAAAATACGGGAGGGCGCCTTGAATGATCGTAAATAAGAACGGCCTTATCCGAGAGGATGAGACGGGATGCATGGTTGTGCGTCCATCCGCCGCCGAGCGCCCCTTCGGTGTCTTTTCTGCTGTCGTAATGAAGCCCGAACGTCAGCGGTGCCGGCGCTCCCGGAAGATTTATCAAATCAAGATCATGGGTCATGGTTCCCGTGAAATAATCCACCGGTTCACCCACCGGACACGTCTCGCATCGCGTCGTCTGGAACGGATCATAATCGTTGCAGTCACGACACTGATCATATCCGTCTCCATCGAGATCGATGCCCTTTCCCCCTTTGATGAGTTTGTCCGAATCGTCGCAGTCATAACACTGCGCAACGCCGTCTCCATCGCCGTCCGCAAGACCGCCACCAATCTCCGCATCCCTGTCATTGCAGTCCTGACAGGCGGGGATACCATCCCCATCCAGATCGAGGATTTCGGGGGATTCACCCACACAAATCGTGTCCATGGCCGATTGAATATACACTCCACCGCCCGGATAGGCACTCATCGATACCCCGTTGATTTTTCCCTTGAAATTGGGATGCACCACGACAAAGTGTGTCCCTTCGTCGTTTCGAAACACCCGCATCCCAACGGCGGTATAATACATCTCCAGCCAGGCGGGCGTCGCCACATTGTCCCCCCAGGACGAAAAAAGCGACACGGTGCTCCCCATGCAGTTGATGGCCTGATCGATGTAAACATACTGCGTATCGTCATTCGCGTTTTCAGGTGGACAATCCCTGGCCGTAAGCTCCATGCCGATAAAGCTGCCCCCGGACCCTATTTCGCACGAACAGGCGCCCAGAGCCGTTTGAAGATTCACGGCAAGAAGCATCACCGCTGCATAAACCGACATCTCCATGCACTTCAGATTCAATTTCATCATTTGATTCTCCACCCATCACGGCTGTTCCATTACCTGCAAGAAAAGGCTTCTATACCATCCACATCAAATCCGTCTTCTCCATCAGCGAAGTCACCAGGATTGCTTGCATCGACAACCTTAACGTAATTCGCCATATCAAGAGCGCCGAGATCAAACTCGCTGTCCAAACACCCGGTGCCCAAGTCCTCCCATGTGATTCCGTCTTTTGAAGCATAAACATGAGCCGTTTCAGGATATGACGCGCACGTCTGTTGCCCATAGCTGGTTTCAGTTATTCTAAAATCATTCCCCTGCCTGTTTACGATTTGCGAATCGAATCCAAGAACAATTGATCCGCCGAAGCCAAGGGTCACGAAATTCACCTCATCCGTGCCTTGAGGGGCTCCCAATGCATTCTCGGGATGGCCGCGCTCGGACAAGATCGGAGTTCCATCTTTCCTTGACCCGGGCAAATAGCTTATTACCGTGGCAGCATGGCATTTACCGTACCTGCACGTTGAAGGACAGTTGGTATCCCCGTCACAATCCTCACCGGGGTCAACGACACCGTTTCCGCAGGGGCAGTCGGAACAATAACCGAGATTTGCCATGCCCTTCAGATACAGCTCGGTGATTTCATCATCCGTTAAAGAAGCGTTAAAAACCGCAAGCTCATCAATGTCGCCCTTGAAAAACATCTCTGTTCCCCCTTCATCGGAACCGATGCTTAAAGCGACACCTTCCATGTTTGGAAGATTTTCCTTCACTTCGACCGTTTCAACCAGGCCGCCATCATAATAGATTTTCAAACTGTCCGTATCCGCCTGATAAACGGCCGCCAAGTGGTGCCATTCGTTTAAGGGCAATGTCGTTGCTTTTGAGCTGAGAGTGTATGAAACGCCATCCCCGACACCGGCGTAGGGCATGCCGTTGTCCACGCCTAAAAAGTAAAAATAGTTACCGTCTCTTCTCGAAACAATTTTTGCATATTGCCCACGCAGGCTTTCCTTGACCCAGGCGCAGAGCGTAAACTCATCAACGAGGCGCAAGTTCTCGCTGTCCGCAACGACGACTCTATCATCGCCGTCGAAACTCAAGCAGGTATCCACTTTTCCAGGCACCTCGCCGGCGCCGTATATCCATCCGGTGTTATCGCCCGCACGATCGATGATTACCTCTCCGGATGGGTCGAAATTCCAGTAAGATACCAGGTACGGTAAACACGGCACATCATCGGACCGCAGGATAAAGGCCATCGCATCCGCGATGACATACCCGTCCGTTCCGCCTGTTCCTATCTCTACAAATTCAGTTCCATTTCCGGTGAATTCATAGGAGCCCAGCAATATCCAATTGCCACCGTTCACTCTTTGGTTGATTGTCTTTGCGCTAATTCCTCCGGCGTGATGAATATCAACCACCGTGTTGCTCGCCCGATTCGTACCGCTGGTGTATCTTAAATACACGCCATACCTGCCATTGGAAAACGCGGGCCGATACAGAACTTGCTTCGATCCCTTCCCGGTATTTTTATCATGCAGATAATCGCTTCCATAAAATTCGCCGCCGCCCGACCAATTGCTTGTCTGCCAATCCCCGATTTTTTCAAAACGCCCCGGATCACTATTGTCGATGATCTGGAGGATAAGCCGATCCTGAACAGTGATTTGCAAGGTTGCCGTTGCCGAAAGGGGTGTCTCTCCATCGTCGGTCACCGTAAATTGGATATCCGGATAGGTGCCTGCCTGATCAAATCCCGGTTTCCAGGAGAAGCGCCGGCTTGGCGCGTCAAACACCGCGCCCGGCGGCAGGTTTGACACCGAATAGGTAAGCAAATCCCCGTCCGGATCAACCGCGGTCACAACAAATTCCAGCCGGTCGCCTTCATTCACGGTTCGCTCGGAAATGGGCTCGATTTCCGGGGGCCTGTTGTCTGCTTCCACCGTGATGGAAACAGTTTCGTAATCGCTCAGGGGCGGGCTTCCCGTATCGATGGCCCGGAACAGGATGCCCGGATAGATACCGGATACGCCGATCTCCGGGGTCCAGTAAAATGTCTGATCGTTGTCACCCACGTAACTGCCGGCAGGCAAGTTCTCATAGTCAAAATACACCGCATCACCATCCGGGTCCTCTGCGATCAGGGGGATTGCCAGCGCACCCCCCTCTTGAATGTGGTAATTACCAATGGGGCTTAACACCGGTGGACGGTTTACGTTTGCAACCACGATGTCCGCATGCCGGGACACCGAGTATGCTCCGTCGCTTGCAGTGACGATTACCCGGTGGACCCCGTCGTCAAAGTAATTAGTCGTGTAAACAGGACCGGTCATCCAGCCGGAATAGGTGATGGTTACCTCATCTCCGTCCGGATCTGCAACGATCGGTGCTATCCGAACCGTCTCCCCCTCGTTGACGCTGATATTGCTCGCTATATAAAGGACGGGCGGGGAGTTGAGATTGTTGACGGTCACCTGAATCTCCTGACCGGTGCTCAGAACGCCGTCGCTTACGGTGACGAAAACGGTGTGAGCGCCGACATCGTTCGGACCGGTCATGTAGTTGTCCGCCGTCATCCATCCGGAATAGGTGACGTGCAGCGTGTTGTTGTCGGGATCCGATACCACCGGTGAAAAAACGATCTTTTCCCCTTCGTTGACGGTAAGGTTCGGGATCGGGACCATGATGGGGGTCTGGTTGGTTATCGTAAAAGAACCTTGGGCGGTCAGCATTCCGGCCGTTGTATCGGCGCTGACCTCATAGCTGTAGGTCCCGGCAGGTTGGCCGTAGGTATTCCAGGACAGCATCAACGGCATTTGCTCCATCGGGTTTAGCTGGATGATCCGGCCGTGCAACGTATCCACAAGCAACCCATTTCCCTTTTTGATCGATACGCTGCAAGCAATGGTGCTATCGGGCGGTTGGCCTCCCAGGTTTTGAATCGTTCCGGTGAAATGAACGATCTGCTCCATTCTGTAGCTTTCGTTGTTCGTTTGGACGCTGAGGGAAGGAGCGCCGGACAAAACATAGAGAGAAAGATTGCGGCTGTCCAAAATAGCCTCATTCGTACCGGTCAACTGCGCGAGGAGTTGATAGGCTCCGGCGGCTTCGGGGAGATTGGCCGTCAGATCACGCGAAAAAAGGCCTCCCGTATTCAATGCGATGCCCCAATCAACATCAATGGTAAAATCGCCCTTTATATATCCGCGACTTATAACCCCGACATCTTGTCCTGAAGAATTTCCGTTTGTCTCGACGTATAGCCGTTTGTCTTCGACTCTTATGCTGTTGACAAGCCCATCTGTTTGACTCGTTATGCCCCAACGGTCTGTATTGACGTCATTGTCTTCAAAGCCATCCTTTATAGAAAGTAACTGAACGTTTCCCGGGCTACTGAAGCTGTCTGTATTTTTTCTGTCGGCACTCTGAAAATTAGCCTGGCTTGTCCAGCTTTTTCCGGTAACCACAACATCTCCGGTAATAACCTTGAGTGAAAGATTCCCATCCACAATATCAATCCCCTGATTTTCAACTGTCGCACGCACCTCAACCGGCTCGGAAGGGCCATAGCATTGTTTGCCGGTACCAACGGTGAGAAATGATGTTTATTCACCGGGAATTGCCGCTACCCATGCACACCGCTTGCGCTCGCCGGTCAAGGGGGTGTAAAGGTAGGCAAGGCGAATGAAAATCCGCGGATACGTCAGCACCGCTTTTCCACTGAACAAAATAGACAACAAAAAGAATGTCTGATTCGATATGAGCCGCAGGGTGTTTTTTTTCATTTTGATGTTTATTGCCGCTATTTCCACGGCCCTTGCCCAGGATGCCTCTTTTCGCGTATCCCGGGTCCGGTTTGCCGGCGTTGAGGTAATCCAAAAAAAAGAACTCATCGAAACCCTATCCACCAACATTCCCAGCCGCTATAAATTCTGGATGGAAAAACCGCTTCTGACCGAAGAGGATCTGGTGGAGGATATCGAGAGAATCCGCCAGTTTTATCAGGCCCATGGGTATTATCATATTCAAGCCGGGTATGTTATCAAAAAGATAAAAGATATCCCCCCGAAAGCAGCGGAAGGGAAACCCGATGAAGCTTCCCGTGGGTCGCAACTTACCCCTTTGTGGCCCGGCTTCGAGGCCGAAGTGCTGTTTACGATTACCGAGGGGCCTCCGACGCTCATAAAGTCGATCGAGATAACAATGGATGCCACCGCCATTGATATTCGCGAGGAGGACCTGCGCGCAAACCTGCCGATAGAAAAAGGCCGGCTTTTTGACAGCCAAAAATACAGGGAATCAAAATCAGCAATTGAAAGAGAGCTGGGAAACAGAGGGTATCCGTTTTGCAAGGTGACCGGGAATGTCGTGGTGGATATGCGATCAAACACAGCCGCCGTGAGCTTTGAAATTGTCCCGGGTGAAAAAAGCAGGTTCGGTGATCTTGTCATTATCCAAAAGGAGTCACCGGTTAAGGAAGCGCTCATCCATCGGGCGCTCACGTTTACGCCCGGGGAGGTGTTTGAGGCGCGGAAGATAGAGCAGAGCCAGCGAAATCTATACAACCTGGATGTATTTAAGTCCGCGGTCATTCAGACTGAAAACCCGCTTCCCGGAACCGATACGGTGCCGATGCGTCTGGAAGCAAAACCGAAGAAACGACAGAGCATCAGATTCGGGGTCGGCTACGGAAGCGAGGACGGGTTTCGGGTAAAAAGCGGCTGGACCTTCCGGAATATCGGCGGCTGGGCCGGGCTCCTGAGTATGAACGCAAAGCGATCGGATATCTATGAGGGGATATCGGGCGATTATACGCAGCCCTATACGTTGGATGCCTGGAATCAGTTTCGGGTGGAGTCGGGCATGGAAAAAGAGACGCTTGAATCATATGACAACCTGAAAACATACAGCAATGTGAGCTTGACCCGAAGGTTCCGGAAGGATTGGGATCTCATCATCAAATACAATCTTGAGATAAATCGGCTGGAGGGCTTGAATGTCACGGACCCCGACGAATTGCTGGCGTTTAAAAAGGATCACAATTACTGGGTGTCATCCGTTGCCTGGGGGGCCGCCCAAAACACAACGGATAACGACATCAGTCCAACCAAAGGTCATTTTTTCTCCTTTTCCGTCGAGGTGGCATCGGCGCTTTTCGGATCGAGCCTGTCTTTCATCAGGCCCGATCTTGAGGTGAAACGGTATCACCCCATTGCCTTTGACGGCATATTGGCAGGCCGGCTTCGCCTTCAAAGCCTTCGGGAGATTGGCGACACGGATTATATCCCCATCATTAAGCGGCTGTTTCTCGGGGGGGCAAACACGGTGCGCGGATACGGCTATCAGAAACTGGGCCTTCTGGATGATACGGGAAATCCTCTCGGCGGCCAATCCGCAATGAATGCCAATCTGGAAGTGCGCCGGCATATTTATGACGCCGTTTCAGGCGTTTTATTTCTGGACATGGGGATGCTTTCGGAGAAGGCGCTTCATTTTGACATGAGTCGTATCCGATACACCGGCGGTATCGGACTTCGCTATGACACGCTTGTCGGCCCGATTCGCGTGGACTGGGGGTATAAGTTAAATCCCGGGTCGGGAGAATCGGATCCCTGGCAGCTTCATTTCAGTGTTGGACAGGCGTTTTAGTATCTTACTATCGAAATTCGTGCTTTTTATGGCAGAAAAATCCGAAATCCGAAATACGAAACAAATTCAAAACAGCAAAATGCAAATAACCAAAACTTGTTGTGGTTCTGAGCGTGAATGCGATGTTTTGGATTTC
>JAZDPP010000026.1:0-7197 GCA_043797445.1 Pseudomonadota bacterium | reverse complement strand
TATGCGGGGTAAGGTAAAACCAAGGGCGGGGTATGGCTGCGGGATATGACTGCGGGATATGCGGGGTCTCTTACCCGAGTGTTACACTATTTTGTTACAATAAGACAAATAAGCGTTACACTATTTGAATCTTACCACACGGGGTGGTTGAAGAAGGCTTTAATGTCCGGGAGGTGGAACTGTGGTTGTCCGGCGAGGTGGACCCCTATTTTAAAGCCTATACGACGATCGCGGTCAGCGAGGAGGGCGCGGAACTGGAAGAAATCGTGGCCCAAACCACCGGTCTTCCCCTGGGGTTTCAACTTCTGGGCGGAAAATTTCTGAGCCATTTCGGCCGTATCAATTCCCAGCACCCGCACGAGTGGGATTTTATCGACCGGCCGCTGATATATGCGCTCTCCTTCGGGGATCACGGTCTTCTTGAAAAAGGCATTCAGCTCTCCTGGCTGGCGCCGGCGCCGTTTCACCTGCTCTTCGGTCTGGAAGCGTTTCAGGGAAAAAACGAGAAGATGTTCAACACCGTCGGCGGGGACTTCCTGCCGGACAGGGATGGCCCCCGCGCCTGGGTGGGATGGCTGAAGCTCGCTCCCCATCTGCCGCAAAACCACGGGGTGCAGGCCGGTCTTTTCGGCGGCCTCGGAGATCATCAGGAGGCGCATGTCGAGGAGGCGCAATCCGCTCATTATCTTGATGGAACAAGCGTTTTCGGCGGCGCCGATCTTGTCTACAAATACGACACCGGAAAGGCGCATGGGGGGGGGGATTTCATCGTTCAGGCGGAGTATTTTTACCGGAAGCAGGATCTCGATATCGTGTATCATGCCAGCCATCCGGAGCTGATCGGGCGCAGCCGTGAAAACCGGCAGGACGGGTATTATGTTCAGGCGCTTTACGGTATTTGGCCACGATGGCGGGTGGGGACCCGCTGGGAAGAGGCCGGGCTCACCAATGAGATCGATCTGCCGGACGGAACGGGGTTGACTTTTGACGAGAGCTGCCGATGGAGCGGAATGCTCGATTTTTCTCCCACGGAATTTTCGCGCCTCCGGCTCCAGGTGAACAGGGGGGACTATGTTCTCGAAGATAAAAGCGAAGACTTCTGGCAGATTTACCTGCAACTGCTGATTTCCATCGGT
Organism: Pseudomonadota bacterium; assembly: GCA_043797445.1. Lineage (GTDB taxonomy): Bacteria > Desulfobacterota > Desulfobacteria > Desulfobacterales > JAFDDL01 > JAZDPP01. The sequence continues at coordinate 6,061 of JAZDPP010000026.1, read as the reverse complement.
ACGCACGGAGCGCACAAGTTCTGACGAAGCCGCTGACGTTCCACGGCGGACCTTCCCCCTCTTTTCCACCCCGTAGCTTACGAGGGGCTTTCCATATTTGCCAGACGTCTTCAAAGGAGAAGAAAAATGAAACCGGTTTTTCGTGTTCCAACACGGCGGTTGCGTTTCATCATCATGGCCGCTCTTCTATCCCTTTTCGGGTCTTTTTTATGTCAAAAAACGGTGATGGCCGAAACGCTTCGTATCGTCACCACCACACCGGATCTGGCCGCCATTGCCGGGAAGATCACCGGTGAGAACGCCGTTATCACCAGTTTATGCAGCGGCAAGGAAGATCCCCATTTTCTGCAGGCCAAGCCGGGTTTTATTCTGAGCGCTCGAAACGCGGATCTCTGGATTCGAATCGGCATGGAGCTCGAGGTCGGCTGGGAACCGCCGATTCTGGAAGGTGCCCGAAATCCCGCCATTCGCGAGGGCGAGCGGGGACATCTGGACGCTTCGGAGGGGGTGATTCGGCTGGAAGTCCCCACCACCCGGGTGACCCGCGCCATGGGAGATGTTCATCCGGAGGGAAACCCCCATTACTGGCTCGATCCGTTGAACGCGCGCATCATGGCAAAGACCATTGCGCAACGATTGACTCAATTGGATCCGGAGCGCGCCCCCGCCTTTCGGCAAAACCTCTCGGCATTTGAAAATGCCCTGGATGAACGTATGTTCGGTTCCCCCCTGCTCGCCGAAATAAGCGGCGCCCGGCTCTGGGCGCTGGCGATGAGGGGGGAGTTGGAGGGGTTTCTCGAAACGCGGAAAATGGCGGAAAAGGTGGGTGGCTGGTTCGGTAAAATGGCGCCGCTGCGGGGGAAAAAACTCGTCTGTCAGCATCGCAGCTGGATCTATTTCACGAATCGCTTCGGGCTGGAAATTGTCGCGGAGCTGGAGCCCAAGCCCGGCATCCCTCCCAGTGCGCCGCACTTGCGGGAGGTGATTCAAACGGTTCAAAAAGAGGGCGCCTCTCTGATCCTCATCGAGCCGTTTTACAGCCGAAAAGCGGCGGATCTGGTGGCCGACAAGACCGGTGCGAAGGTTTTGGTTTGTGCAAATTCGGTCGGCGGGCAGCCCGAAGCTATCGACTATTTCGCGTTGATCGATCATCTCGTCACCGGGATCGGCCTTGCGCTGGAAACCAGCCCGAAGGCTTTTTGAAAGGAAAAAAGCATGCCCGCCTCCTTCGGGGAAAACCGGCCCCTCATTGTTTGCGAGAAGCTTTCGCTCGGATATGGTCCGCGGATCATTCTCGAAGCGGTTGATTTGTCGATTCCCTCCGGCGCGTTCATTCCCTTTGTGGGACCGAACGGCGCCGGTAAAACGACGTTGCTGCGGTGTCTGCTCGGGCTCATTCAACCGCGAGGCGGAAAATTGATCACCCCCTTTGGAAGGAAACCACCCGGGTATGTGCCGCAGCAAAAAGCCATTGATCCGCTGTATCCCGTTTCCGTCGAGCAGATCGTCTCCATGGGGTTTTATCCTCAAATCGGCTGGTGGCGCCGGTTAGGCCGGGAGCGAAAAAACCGGCTCGCAAGTGTGCTGGATCGGTTTGATCTGAGCGCCCACGCTCACAAGACCTATGGCGAGCTCTCCGGCGGTATGAAGCAAAAGGCGCTGATCGCCCGTGCGCTTGTTACTGACGCCGATGTGTTTATCATGGACGAGCCGGCTTCGGAGCTGGATGCCAGGGCCGAAGCGGACGTCCTTTCCCATCTCAAACGGCTGAGCGTTGCGGACGGGAAAACCGTGCTGATGGCCCACCACGGTTTAAACCGGTTGGCGGAGCTGTCGGAAACCCTGTGCCTGGTTCACCGGGGCCGCGCCCGAATGATCGGGGCGGGCGCCATCGCCGCGCTAATGGGTGATTCGACCCGACCGGCCGGCGCATTCCCCGGAACCCCGGAGGCCTTTCACCCATGATCGATGAACTGCGATCCCTGTTTTTTCACTTTCCCCATGCGCTGTTGGCGGGTGTTCTCATCGCCGCCGTCTGCTCGATGCTGGGGGTGTTTACTGTCCTTAAGCGCGTTGTTTTTATCGGCATCACGCTTTCAGAGGTGGCCGCCTGCGGTCTCGCGGCGGCCATGGTCTGGCAGATCCATCCCTTCATCGGCGCCGGCGCATTGACGGCGCTGGCGGTCGCCGTTCTTTCCTATCCCTTTGAAACCGTGCGGCTGCCACGGGATGCGGTGTTGGGCGTGATGTTTGTCGGCGCCTCGGCGGTGAGCATTCTCCTCGTGTCTCGGAGCGGGTTCGGGTTGAACGAAGTAAAAATGCTGCTTTACGGGGATTTGATTTTGGCGTCTCGCGAGGATTTGAAGATGCTTCTGATCACGCTTCTTCCGGTGCTGGTGTATCTGCCGGCATTCTTCCGGCCGACGCTTTACACCTTTCTCGACCGGGAGGCGGCCAGGCTGCTGGGGGTTCGCGTGGTGGTTTGGGAGCTGCTCTACTTTTTTGCCCTGGGACTAACCGTATCCGCCGCTTCAAAGGTGGCCGGGTCCCTGCTGATTTTCTGCTATCTGGTTGTTATGCCCGCCGCCGCCTTGCTGCTCACGCGAAAGATTGTCCGGGTAATGACCCTGGCGGTGGCCGGCGCTCTGGTGGTGACCCTGGTCGGCATCCATGGGTCTTTCAGCCGGGATCTGCCGACCAATCAAACGGTTGCAGCGGTTGCCTGCATTTGGTTTCTGCTGGCCTTTTTCATTGCCGGCCTGAGAAAAATATTCACCCGGCCGGCGGCGCATCGGCAGTAATCCTTAACGCTCCGGGAGAAACGGAATCGCTGCTCCGGTTCGAAAAACCCTGCATCTCGGCCACATTCTTCCGTTTCAACGGGCCCCGATCCGCCAGGGAGATACCGGAGGGCAGGTGGACATTTATTTGATTTGCCTTAAAAATTGTATTACCCTTACCATTATTACGTAATACCGGAGGGTATAAAATGAGAGTGACGACTAAGGGACAAGTTACTATACCAATTAACATACTAGAAAAATTAGGAATTACACCAGATACAGAGGTCGAGTTTTTACAAGAAGGGGATCGAGTTTTTTTAGTGAAAAGGAAAGGAACGGCACGTGCCACCCGTAAGTTTACCAAGCTCCGCGGTGTTGCAACTGTCAAAATGACCACAGACGAAATAATGGCTCTCACAAGAGACGATAAATGAAAGGGATTCTCGTCGATTCGAATATCATCCTGGACATTTTCCTTGATGATCCAAATTGGGCTGAATGGTCGGAGGCTGCGCTATCTGAATATTCCGTTCATACTCTCCTCTATATTAACCCGATCATCTATACTGAAATTTCCATTGGGTTCAAAAAAATTGAGGAATTGGAAACGGCTCTTTTAAAAGGCGGGTTTCGGATGTTGGAAATCCCTAAAGAAGCTCTTTTTCTTGCCGGCAAAGCCTTCTTAAAATATAAAAGGAGCAAAGGGGTTAAGAACTCCCCTTTACCAGACTTTTTTATCGGTGCGCAGGCTGCCGTATTAGACCTCCAATTGATTACACGCGACACTAAAAGGTATCTGACCTATTTCCCAACGGTCAAAGTTATTTCTCCGAAATAAAAGCGTGTAATCGAACATTTGATTTCACGGAGACGGCCAAAAGCCGCCGCGAGTGAAACATTCGTTCGGCATAAAGGGTAACGAGTGCGTTTGCGCGCAGGCGGCTTGTTAATTTGAATCTGCAGCCCAAAAGATCGTTGAGTCGCCATTCATATATCGTATGCCAAAAGCGCCATTTAGGCGGTATCTGTTACCAAAATTTCCATATTAAATCATTTACTCCATTGAGCCGGATCATATTCGTATTATTGCTGTTGCGCACAATAAGCGTAAGCCAAGATATTGGTCGCATAGAATCCAAGATTTGGATGAAAACCCTTTGATATAATAAAGTTGATAGAAAGCGAACCTGCCGTTTGAGAGGGACCGGGAAAAGCTGGTGGCTTTTTCAAGGGTTTTAATGGCGTCACTTTGGGTGCCATTAATAACTCCTGTGGGGTAATGTTTCCCGGCCCCTCGACTTGTCGTTGGCCCCAATGATTGACAATGCCGTATCGATGGTGCTATCGTAATACGAAAACGCTATCGATAAGGAGGATATTATGCATACCGTAACAGTTTCACCAAAATTCCAAGTTGTTATCCCAAAGTTAATAAGGGATGCACTGCACCTTCGCCCCGGTCAAAAGATGAAGATTATGGAGTATGATGGGCGAATTGAGCTAATACCTGATCGAGACATATCTGAACTAAAAGGTTTCCTTAAAGGAATTAATACGGAGTTTGTTCGCGAGGATGACAGGTTATGAATATTGTTGACTCATCGGGGTGGCTTGAATATTTTTCAGGGGGGATGAATTCGGAAAATTTTGCATCCCCTCTTCAAGATCCATCATCTTTAATTGTGCCCGTGATCACTATTTATGAGGTATTCAAAGTAGCGTTGCGTGAATCTGGCGAAAATGAAGCCCTTCAAGCCGTGGCTGCGATGCAAAAAGGTACGATTATTGATCTTACCGCAAGTATCGCAATCAATGCTTCTAAGCTGAGCTTGCAGTATAGCCTTCCCATGGCTGACAGTATTATTTTATCTACTGCTCAAGCGTATGAGTGTTTAATCTGGACACAAGATTCAGACTTTGAAAATTTACCAGGCGTTAAATTTTTTCCCAAAACAAAGGTTGGGCCAACGAATAAGGATAGATCGTGAGAGCGAAGCGATCCACGATCTTATCCTGTAGTTGGACGAGCCCGTCGGAATTTGGTAGGTTATACACTGAGTTAAGTGAATTTAGATGTATTTCCGCCGCGTAGCGGCTTCGTCCAACGGCATCAACCGGGCAGCACTACCACGTGGTTCCATCATACTCGGTGCTGCAAATATAAAATCCGTGCCAGTTTGGCGCCGCCCGCTTGGGGATGGAAACATCCCGCGGCTACCCGACCTAAACACAATAAAGTATATATACAGATGATCTGGAGATATAAAGAAATGTTTTCGTTTCCGCATGAGGATGACATTTCATCTGAAATCTGCATCTTTTGTGGCGAAGCGTGGTATTGATGTTATTTTGAGGCACCCCAATAACATGACAACTGGGGTTCAAGTAAAACGTGTGAAGTCAACTAATACCGGTGGATTTGAGGCATACTTACATCAAATCGGCACTAAGCGTCGCAATTAAATATAACCTGTATGCATATGATGCTTATTTTTTGGAATGCGCTGAAAACCTCCGAAGCCCGCTGCTTACGCTTGATCTTGGAATGCAAAAGGTGGCACGGGAGATGGGAATTATAATTTTGGAGTAACATACCATGAAAGTGTATACATATTCTGAAGCGAGACAACGTCTTGCTGATGTTCTTAATATCGCAAGAAGTGAAGAAGTCGTCATCAAAAGACGAGGGGGCGAAACCTTCTCGATAATTTTTAAGAAAAGCAAAAAATCACCATTTGACGTACCAGGAATCCAAACCAAAGCAACAACAAAAGACATTCTTGCGGCGGTTAAAGAGTCCAGGGAACGATTTTCCGAACAAAAAGTTGAAAAATGACGGGCAGGGATGTGGATTCCCGCGCCATGCCGGACGGTCGCGCCGCCTGCTCCGCTTCCTGCTGCGAGGAAAAACGCAATGCCTGAGCTTTCGCCTCTTTACAACCTGGTGATGTTTCTTCTTCCCTTTGACTGTCTTCAGGCCCGCTTTATGCAGCAGGCGATGGTGGGACTCGTTCTGCTCGCGCCCATGGCCGCTGCCATGGGCGTTCAGGTGGTCAATTTCCGCATGGCTTTTTTTCGGATGCCATCAGCCATTCGGCGTTTGCGGGGGTGGCGCTCGGGCTCATCTTTTCGGTGGGTCCGCACTGGACCATGCCGATCTTCGGGCTTCTCGTGGGTCTTGGCATCATGGTTGTGCTGCGAAAGAGCGCTCTTTCTTCCGATACGGTGATCGGGGTTTTTTTCTCGGCCGTGATTGCCTTCGGTCTGGCCGTTGTCAG
>JAZDPP010000025.1:0-22066 GCA_043797445.1 Pseudomonadota bacterium | reverse complement strand
TTTGGCAGAAAAATCCGAAATCCGAATATCGAAATCCGAAACAAATTCAAAGCACCCAAATGCAAATGACCAAAACTTGTTACACTTATGTGCGTGAATGTGTTTCGTATTTTGATTATTTGGATTTTGTACATTGTTTCGAATTTCGATATTCGGATTTCGAGTTTTGGTTCCGGCTTGTCCGGGTTAGGGAATACGTATTAACCAATTTGCCACGGCAGGAAGGCCGCGTCAGGGTGTTTTTGGAAAAAATACCCTGACGTGGCCGATAATATGATCAAGGCCGCGCAAAACACCGCGGCATGGCGAGTGCCGTTTTCCCCGGGCCGTCCGGGGCACATGAACCATCCAAATTTCAAGGAGGCATCAAATGAGAAAGGGAACAACCGTATCATTTATTGTAGCGATCTTCATCATTGCGGTTTGCGCATCCGCAAGGGGAGAGGATGTCATCAAGTTAAAGTCCGCAAATTATCTTCCGCAGCCTCACAAGATGTCACTCCTGGGGCAGAAATTCTGCGATGACGTCAATAAGCGGCTGGCAGGCAAGGTGGAGATCACCTATTTCGCGGGAGGAACCCTTCTTACTCCGGATAAGATGTATACGGGTGTTACGCAGGGGATTACCGATATGGGATTTTCGCACATCGCCTACACGCGGGGACGCTTTCCGGTGACGGAAGTCTTTGAAATGCCTCTCGGGTTTCCCAGCGGTTATGTCGCCTCCATGGTGGCCAACGACTTCTACAACAAATTCAAGCCGGACGAATGGAATAATGTTCACGTCCTTTACTTCACCATGTCCGGTCCGCTGGTCGTTCAAACGATTAAAAAACCCGTCAAGACCTTAGAGGATATGAAGGGATTGAAAATCCGGGCCACGGGCGCCCTGACGGAAGTGGTCAAAGCGTTGGGGGCGGCCCCCGTTCCCCTGGCGATGCCGGATGTCTATGAATCCTTAAGGCGTGAGGTGATCGACGGCATCATGGTCGATCTTTCCGTTCTCAGACAATGGCGGTTCGCGGAGGTGGAGAAATTCGTCACCGCCAACTGGCAGCTCGGAACAGGGTACACCTTTTATTTTGTCATGAATAAAGACAAATGGGACAAATTGCCCCCGGATGCTCAGCAGGTCTTTACCGAGGTGGGCAACGAGATTTCCAGATTGAACGCGGCGCAATGGAATGAATCGGATATCGACGCATTGAATTACTTCAAGTCGTTGGGAGGGCAACTCGAAACACTCTCCGATGCGGAAGTCGTAAAATGGAAGCAGGCCGTTGAGCCGGTGATCGCGACGTTTAAAAAGGACATGACCGCCAAGGGATTTAGCGAGGCGAATGTCGATAGCTGGATTGGCTTCGTCAAAGAACGTATCGATTTTTGGCGGCAGCAGGAAAAGCAGAACGGCATCGCCTCTCCATTCTGACGAAGGTCCTCACTCGGGCTCTCCTCCCCTACCCCCCAGCCGTATCGCGGGGGGAGCCCGATAGGAAAAGAGCTTTCCCCCCTCTCATCACCGCATCGATGTCACAAAAAGCATCCTGCTGGAAAGGTTGGCCGAAACCATGATCAGGGCCGATATGTTCCTTGTGCGGCAATTAAATTCTGTTTATAGTGCTATTTTGGCCTTGATCATCGTTTCGGCCACCCCCATATGAAGTGCAGGCCGGGCAAGGGCGTTTTTGTAAGCCCGGCAAGCTGTTTGAGCGACAGCGAGTTCTTGCCGGGCTGGAAAAAATGCCCTTGCCTGGCCGGAACGATGATCAAGTCCGTCATTTTAATCATCACCCCAACACCTTAAACGAGAAACGGTGGACCATGACCAACAAGACCAAAATCGTCGCAACCATCGGCCCGTCCTCCAACACCCGTGAGGTGTTGGAACAACTGATCGAAGCGGGAATGAATGTTGCCCGCCTCAATTTTTCCCATGGTACCTATGAATCCCATTCGGAGGTGATTCGAACGCTCCGGCATCTGTCCAGAAGCATGAACCGATCGGTCGGCATCCTCCTCGATCTTCAGGGACCCAAAATCCGGGTCGGAAAACTGGCCGGCGGGGAACCGGTTTTTTTACGCCCCGGCCAGGAATTCAGCATCACTTCGACTCCCATTGCGGGTACGGCTGAAATCGTCTCCACCACCTATCAAAGCCTTCCCTCGGATGTGGAGGAAAATGATATCATCCTGCTGGACGACGGGCTGATCCGGCTGCAGGTGGAATCCAAAACCAAGGATACGGTTCGATGCCGGGTGATCACCGGCGGCTGGCTGAAGGAAAATAAGGGCATTAATCTGCCCGGCGTAAACGTCTCCGCCCCCTGCCTCACCGAAAAAGACAAACAGGACGTAAACTTCGGCATAAAAAACGGCGTCGATTATTTTGCTCTCTCCTTTGTCCGAAAGGCGGATGACCTGAACCAGATCCATGCCCTCATCAAAGCACAGGGGGCCAACATCCCCGTTATCGCCAAAATCGAAAAGAAAGAGGCGGTGGACGATCTCGATGCCATCCTCGAGGTGGCCGACGGCATCATGGTGGCCAGGGGAGATCTCGGCGTGGAGATGCAGCCGGAGTTCGTGCCCACCATTCAAAAGCAGATCATCAAAAGCGCCATGCTGAAAAACCGGCCGGTCATTACCGCCACCCAGATGCTCGAAACCATGAGCGTCAACCCCATCCCCACCCGGGCTGAAGCATCGGATGTGGCCAACGCGATTCTGGACGGAACCGATGCGGTCATGCTCTCCGGTGAAACGGCGTCCGGAAAATACCCCGTAGAGGCGGTTAAAATGATGTCCAAAATCGCACGGGAAGCCGAGAATTCTCCCTTTATGAAGTATAACCTCCGCTACAACCATGATCCGTCAGATGTGATCGCCCATGCGGTGGCCCATTCGGCGGTTAACATCCTCGACGAAACGGATGCAAAATGCATCATTGTGTTCTCTCAATCGGGAAAAACCTCCCAACTGGTTTCAAAACAACGGCCGTCAAAACCGGTGTACGCATTTACTTCCCGGACCGCGACATACAACCGCCTCTCTCTTCTATGGGGGATCACCCCCATGTATATCGCAAAAATCAAGGACGCCAAACGTCTCGTGGAGGCAAGCGAGAACCTCTTAATCAACAAGGCGTTTTTTGAAAAAGATGATCTCATCGTGCTCGTCATCGGAATGGGTCTGACGGTGGGCTCGACGAACATGATCAAAATTCACCGGGTGGGACAGGAAGATTGATACTCCCTAAAAGCAGATTCTGAAGATACCGGGGCACGGCGCATCGCTCTCTAAAGGGATACTGGCGTATGCAACACGATGATTTACTTTACAATTTTTGCAATCTCCTTGAACTGCCGACCTTCCGCAACCCCCAGCAACTCAAAAAGCGCCATTTCCACACTGGTCAGGCCCACACCGGAATCCCTCATTTTCATCAGGGCGACCTCCCTATTCTCAACCGTTCTTGAAGATACGGCATCGGCTACCACTTGAACCTCATAGGAGCGCTTTAATAAATCAATTGCTGTCTGATAGACACAGATATGCGCTTCGATGCCAACCAGCAACAACTGGGCCCGATCCGCCGCTTCGAGGGACTGCATGAACGCGGGGTTCCCGCAGGCGCTGAAACTCATCTTGCTGATGGGGGTTATATCGGGCATCAGCCCGGCGATTTCAGGAAGAGTGGGCCCCAATCCGGCCGGATTTTGTTCCAGCCAGAGAATGGGAATCTTCAACACGCGAACTCCCTTGATCAGCTTTTTCAGGTTCTCGAACAGAAACTCCCGGTTGTGCATTACCTGTGCGAGTTTCCCCTGAACATCGATAACGACCAGTCCGGTTTTGTCCGGTGTCAGCATGCTCTTTCCTCCCCGTTTTATAAAGGGTTTGACAACCATCCCGTATTATAATAGCCAACTATCATGGATGATGACAAAAATACAGTGGGAAACTATTTAAAAATCAAACGGGACTTGCAGCCGGTCTTTGATGGCTACAACACCATAAAGGCCATCTACCTTTTCGGTTCGACGGTAACGGGCGGCGCAAGGACGGATAGCGATATCGATATCGCCGTGCGATGCATGGATAACATGCCGCCGGAACATTGCTTCGAGCTTCTGCTGAACTTATTGGACCCGCTTGAAAACTATTTCGGACGCAAAGTGGACGTGGTCATGCTGAATACGGCATCGCTCAAAATGATCCGTCAGGTATTGCGCCATGGCATTTTACTATATGCGCAAGATCCGGAAAAAGAAATCGAATACGCGATCCATAAACAAAAGGAGTATTTCGATTTCCAATATTTTATGAATATCGACCGGCTTGAATTGAAAACCTATTTCGGAGCAACCTGATATGCCGGACCCTGATGTGATTGAATCCAAACTGAATTTTCTGCGGGAATATCTTTCCGATCTGGAAGAATACAAATCTCTTTCCCTCACCGCCTATCGCAAAAGCAAAAAAGATCAGCGGTTTGTTGAGCGCACGTTGCACCTCGCCTGTGAATGCTGCCTGGATATGGCATCTCATATTATTTCACGCCGTGGAATGCGAGAGCCAAAGGACAATAAGGACCTGTTTACCGTGCTTTTTGAAAACGGCATCATTTCCGAACCCACGCTGAATGCGATGATCAAGATGGCAAAATTTCGAAATATAATCGTTCATGATTATGCCCGTATCGAGCCCGAAATCGTCATCGGCATTGTGCAAAAGAATACGGACGACTTAAAACGCTACGGGCAGGAAATAATCACCTATTTGAACTTAAAAGACGGGCAAACGTGCGAGGGTGAGTAACGATATGAACTGTTATCTCAATCCCTTGAGAAACTTTGTTCGAATCAGGATGGACGGGATGAAAGGGCCTTGATCATCGTTTCGGCCACCCACATATGAAGTGCAGGACAGGCAAGGGCGTTTTTGTAAGCCCGGCAAGCTGTTTGAGCGACAGCGAGTTCTTGCCGGGCTGGAAAAAATGCCCTTGCCTGGCCGGAACGATGATCAAGTCCGATGAAAGGATGATCAGGAGGGGGGGAGTGCTTTTATCCCGAGTATCCTGTAAATCCCGGCCATCCGGCTATTTTTATGCCGTCGGCAGCTTTCGCACCCGCAGGCTCAGCTCCTCCAGTTGCGCCGGCGCCGCTTCGGAGGGCGCCTGGGTGAGTAAACACGCCGCTTTCTGTGTTTTCGGAAAAGCGATAACGTCCCGAATCGAAGATTGACCGCACAGAATCATGGTCAGCCGGTCAAACCCGAAGGCGATCCCGCCGTGGGGGGGGGCGCCCGAATCAAGGGCGTTGAGGAGAAAACCGAATTTTTCCTCATACTCTTCCGGTTCCATGCCGAGGGCTTTGAATACCTTCTTCTGAAGATCCAGGCGATGAATTCGAATACTGCCGCCGCCGACCTCGGAGCCGTTCAGCACCAGATCGTAGGCCCGGGATTTGGCGGCCAGGGGATTTGTCTCCAACAGCGCGTAATCCTCTTCCGTGGGAGAAGTAAACGGATGGTGAAGCGCCTGGTAGCGTTTGGCCTCCTCGTCATATTCCATCAGGGGGAAGAGCGTTACCCAGAGAAAATTGAACTCGTTTTCGTTGATGAGACCGAGCTTTTCGGCCAGATGATTTCGAAGATGCCCCAGCGCTTCGTTAGTGACCCTGGGTTGATCCGCCACAAAAAACACGAGATCCCCGGGCTTCATATCGAGCCGATCGGCCATGGCCGCCTTTTCTTCGGCCGTAAAGAATTTTGCGATCGGACTCTGCCACTCGTTTTCCTTCACCTTGATCCAGGCAAGCCCCTTGGCCCGGTAAACGCCGACAAATTCCGTCAGGTCATCGATCTCTTTCCGGGAAAAATCAACGCACCCCTTGGCGTTCAGGGCCTTTACGATGCCGCCGTTTTTCACCACCGACGCAAAAACCTTAAACCCCGAGTCTTTTACGATATCGGAAAGATCTTTCAATTCAAGGCCGAAGCGCAGATCCGGCTTATCGAGGCCAAAACGGGCAATGGCCTCATCGTAGGGAAGCCGGGGGAACGGGGTCTTAATGTCCAGTCCGAGAACCTCTTTAAAAACGGCCGACATCAGCCCCTCGGCGATGGTCATGACATCCTCTTCCCCGACAAACGACATCTCCATATCGATCTGCGTGAATTCGGGCTGGCGATCGGCCCGAAGATCTTCATCCCGGAAGCAGCGAACAATCTGGTAGTAACGATCAAAGCCGGCGATCATGAGCAGCTGTTTAAAAAGCTGGGGAGACTGCGGAAGCGCGTAAAACTGACCCGGATTGACGCGGCTGGGCACGAGATAATCCCGGGCGCCCTCCGGTGTGCTCTTCGTGAGAACGGGCGTTTCAATGTCAAGAAAACCTAAGTTGTTAAGATACTGCCGGACCGTTGCGGCGGCCTTGTGCCGCAGGACGATATTCTTTTGAAACTGGGGACGCCGAAGGTCGATATGACGGTGCTTGAGGCGAATGAGTTCCGAGACTTCAACCGTTTCTTCAATGGGAAAGGGCGGCGTCTGGGCGACATTTAGAATGCGAAGCTCATCGACCATCACCTCTATCTCACCGGTCTTAAGGTTGGGGTTTTGCATCCCCTCCGGTCTCGCCGTCACCGTCCCGCTGACCCCGAGGACATATTCGCTTCGAATCACATGGGCTTTTTTATGAATTTCCGGATTCCGGTCCGGATTGAAAACGACCTGGGTCAAGCCCTCCTTGTCCCGTAAATCCACAAAAATAACGCCGCCATGGTCCCGGCGCCGCTGAACCCACCCCATCAGAACGACCTCTTTTCCCACATCCGCCGCGTTCAATGCGCCGCAATGGTGCGTCCGCCTCATATCTCCAAGTAAATCCGCCACTGGATACTCCTTATTTTAGCTGTTAGCTGTTAGCTGTTGGCTGTTGGCTGTTGGCTGTTAGCTGTTTGCCGAGCGATAGCGACTAATCGCTAATCGTCCCTTTTTTGGGTGAACTCAACACTTTCTTCGTGATTTTCGACACGATCTTATCGAGCGAAATCGCAACCTGATCCGAACTGGCCATATTCCGCAACAGGGCGACGTTGCCCAGAAGCTCCGACTCCCCGAAAATCAGCACATACCGGGCATTCATCCTGCCGGCACGTTTCATCAGCGCTTTTAAGCTGCGGCCGGAAAAATCCATTTCCGTTCGAACGCCGGCTTTTGAGAGCTCGCAGGACCAGGAAAACGCCCGGTTCCGACATTCGTCCCCCATCGCCACAATAAAAACATCCGGAACCCGGCCATGGTCCCGGTTTCTAAGATCCGTAATTTCCGTCAGCCGGTCAAAACCGATGGCAAAACCGATGGCGGGCGTTTCCGGCCCGCCGAGCGCCTGAACGAGACCATCGTACCGGCCGCCGCCCGCGACCGCATTTTGTGCCCCGAGGGCCCCGGTTTGAATTTCGAACGTCGTGCGGGTGTAATAGTCAAGGCCACGAACGAGACACTTGTCGATTTCAAAAGGAACGTTCACTTCCGAAAGATGGGCCTTTACCGCCTCGAAATGGCTCCTGCAATCGGCGCACAGATAATTCGAAAGGGATGGCGCGTCTTTCATGGCCTCGCGGCAGGTGGGAACTTTACAATCGAGAAGCCGCAGCGGGTTTTGAGCGCGCCGGCGCGTGCAATCCTCACAAAACCGGTCACCGGCTTTCTCCGAATATGCAAACAGGGCCTCTTTAAAACCGGGCCGGCACTCCGGACATCCCAGGGAATTGATATGGGCGGTGATGTCCGGAACCGACAAATTTGACAGCAGTGTCATCAGCAAATAAATCAGCTGTGCGTCCATGGCCGGTGAGGCCACCCCGAACACCTCGGCATTGATCTGATAAAACTGTCGATAGCGCCCCTTTTGAGGCCGCTCCCGCCGGAACATGGGGCCGATCGTATAAAATTTTCGCACCGGGTCGGCGGCATAGAGCTTATGCTGTATATAGGCGCGCACGACCGAAGCGGTGGCCTCGGGCCGAAGCGTTATCAAATCGCCCTTTCGATCGGCAAAGGTGTACATCTCCTTTTCGACGATGTCGGTCGCCTCACCGATGCTGCGCGCAAACAGCTCGGTGCGCTCCATCAGGGGCACCCGAATCTCCGTGAAACCGAAATCCTCAAAGAGCTTGACGGCCGTTTTTTCTACTTCCTGCCACAGCTCCACTTCCCCGGGTAGTATATCTTTAAAGCCTCGAATTAACTGAATCATGGGGTATCCATTGGGTTGTTTGAGTTCTTTGGGTTGTTTGGGTTCTTTGGGTTCTTAACCGACGACCCAATAAAAGTTCTGTTTGTTTATCCGATGCCGCCCTCTTAGTCAATAATGAACCCGTGTAGGGGCAGGGCAATCGCGTGCAGCAAGTAACTGGCGGCAGCGTAAGCCTTGAGGGGGATCAGATGGAAGCTGCGGCACTGTTTGAACGCGGTACGCGTGAGTTTGCCGCAGCTGGAATCTGATCTTTCTCAAGGCTGAAGCGGATTATAGCACTACATGCGATTGCCCTGCCCCAAAGCGCATTTAACCTTGACTTTTATTCGGGTTCGGTAATAATCGTGCCATTTCTCTGCCATTTTCCCGGCCACCGGAATGAATTGAAAACCTGCAAGAGGGAGGAAACGCCATGGCGGCTTCGGTAACAGTAACCACGCTATTTAAAATGAAGGAAAAAGGCGATCGGTGCACCATGCTCACCGCCTACGATTACCCGTTCGCAAAGTATATCGACGAGTGCGGCGTGGATATGATTCTCGTGGGAGACTCCCTGGGGATGGTGATACAGGGAAATAACAGCACCCTTCCCGTCACCATGGAGGAAGCCATCTACCATACGCGGATCGTGGCCAGGGGCGCCCAGCGGGCCATGGTGATCGGCGATATGCCGTTCATGTCCTACCAGACCAGCACCCGGGACGCTATCGCCAATGCGGGGCGATTTCTAAAAGAGGCGGGCGCCGCCGCGGTCAAGCTGGAAGGCGGCGCCGCGGTTGCGGACACCATTCAATCCATTTCGGCCGCAGGCATTCCGGTCCAGGCCCACATCGGACTCACGCCCCAGTCCGTGCACCAGATGGGGGGATTTAAGGTCCAGCGGGATGAAACACGGCTCCTTTCGGACGCCCGTGAAGTTGAGTTGGCCGGCGCTTTTTCCGTCGTCCTCGAAGGCATACCGGCGGACATCGCTCAGAAAATAACCGCCTCCCTCAAGATCCCCACCATCGGCATTGGCGCGGGCCCGCATTGCGACGGCCAGGTGCTGGTCCTTCATGATCTTCTCGGCCTTTTTGACCGGCATACGGCCAAATTTGTAAAGCAGTATGCCCAGCTCGGGCAGACCGCCAAAAAAGCCTTCTCCGACTATGTCCAGGAGGTAAAAGGCGGCATCTTCCCGGGAAAAGAACATTGCTACTAACGCTGGCTATGCCCGCAACCCCGTAGGGGCGAACCTATGTGTTCGCCCTGATTACGAAGGGCGAACACATAGGTTCGCCCCTACAGGTCGTTCTCCGAAATCAGGAATCAGCATCACTTCAAGGAAAGACATGAAACCATCTTTTGCCATTGTCGGCTGCGGTAAGGTGGGCACGGCGGTTGCTAAATATCTTACCGAGCTGGGATATCCGGTTGCGGGACTTGCCTGCCTCACCCTGTCTTCCGCCCGAAAACTTGCGGATCTGGTAGGCGCCGATCGGGTAAGCACCGCTGCCTGGGAAATCACCCTCACCGCCGATGTCGTCTTTATCACGACGCCGGATGACCGGATAGAGCCGGTCTGCAACACCATCGCCCAAAAGGGCGGGTTTAAAAAAGATGCCGTGGTGCTTCACTGCAGCGGCGCCCTGCCCTCAACGATTTTATCTTCCGCCAGATCGTGCGGCGCGGCCATCGGCTCCCTTCACCCGCTGCAAAGCTTCGCCTCCACCACCTTTGATCGAAACCCGTTTACCGGCATCATCACCGATGTCGAAGGGGACGCGGCGGCGGTGGCGCTCGCGCAAAAGATCGCAACCGATCTCGGCGCCACCAGCCTGCCCATTAAAACGGATGCCAAAACGCTCTTCCACGCCTCGGCCGTCGTGGCATCCAATTACCTGGTATCCGTTCTCGATCTGGCGTTTGCCTTCATGGGAGAAGCGGGGGTATCCCGAAAAGAGGCGTGGGGCGTCCTCAAACCCCTCGTGGACGGCACCCTGTCAAATGTCGGGAAGGTCGGTATTCCGGATGCGCTGACCGGTCCCATCGCCCGGGGGGATGTGGAAACGGTGGCACGCCATATCAAAACAATAGACGAAAAAACTCCGGGGCTTCTCTCCCTCTATAAAGCCCTCGGTCAACACACCATCACCGTCGCTCTTGCCAAAGGCTCTCTGGAGGAGAATGCGGCAGAGGCGCTGAAAAAAATACTCTCTTAACCGCTTTCCCGGGAAGCTGCATTATTTCATAATAAAGAAGCGAATGATTGTCTTGACATTGTCAGGCAATTCGGATAATTTCTAAAAATGAGTATTCAACGAACAACCAGAACAGAGAAACTTGACCTTCGCCTTAGCAGGTCTGCCAAACAGACGTTGCAGGCAGCGGCGGCGTTCGCCCGAAAATCCGTTAGCGAATTCGTTCTTGAAACGGCGCTAAGCGCGGCCGAAGAACGGTTAGCGGATCGGAAGGTTTTCACTCTTGACGAAAAAAAATGGGAAGCCTTCGTTGCCGCCCTCGATGCGCCACCACAACGCAACCCACGCCTTGAACGACTATTTCGTGACCCCTCCGTTTTTGACACCGAACGGTGACAAATGCCATGCGCATAGAAAAGTTGCAGCGAGTGCACGAGGTAGAGGCTTTCAACTGCGGGCAAGCCGAACTGGACCGCTTCCTTATTCGCCACGCGCTACAAGCCCAGCAAATGAATTCATCCCAAACCTATGTCGGGTTAAGCGGCGAAACGGTTATTGGGTTTTATACGATTGTCGCCGGTGAAGCGCGGCATGCCGACGCGCCCGTTCGGGTCGTCAAGGGCATGCCACGGCATCCAATCCCCCTCCTTGTTCTGGCGCGGCTTGCCGTGCATAGCGAATGGCAAGGGCGCGGCATTGGGGCAGGGCTGCTTTTGGATGCTTTGGGACGCACCTCGCGGGCCGCCGACATCGTCGGAGCTCGCGCCCTTGCCGTTCATGCAAAAGACGATTCCGCAGCGGCCTTTTATCTCCATTTCGGGTTTATGCCATCGCCTACTGATAAGAGGCATCTTTTTATGCTGATTAACGATATTCGGGCCGCAGCCGGCAAGTAAATCCAACCGCTAAATCCGGTTCAGCGCCAGCGGCCCATCCCTCAGCTGCGCATTTGCGGCGTTCAACTTATCTTCCCCGGAAATGACCGCAACCGCCTGGCCGGGCCTTTCCGGATCGAAATACTTCCCGGCGACCGCGACCACCTGTTCCCGCGTCAGCGCCAGAAGATTCGCCTTGTATTGCTTGCGGTCCTCGTCCGTGAGGGAAACGAATTTTCGCATGAAGGCTTTTTTCGCGGACGGTCCCGGCGGATCGGGCCGATCGAGCTCGGAGCACACCTGCAAAAGCGCCTCTTTAATATCTTCGTCGGTAAACTTTCCGGAGCGGATAAAGGCCGCCGCGCCGGAAAAGGCGCTCAAGGTGGAAACGATATGGGGATCCCGGTAGGAGGCAAAGCCGAAAAGCCCGTTTTCCGGGGAGTAGAGCGCAAATCCGCCATAGGCCCCGCCTTTTTCCCGAATCTCCCGGTGCAGGTACAGGGAGCGCAGCATTTTGGCAATTACCGAGAGCGCCGGAGCGTCGGGATGTTGCATTCGAACGGTTTCAAACATCTGCGCCACAAAAGATACCGACGAGGTGGTACTCCAGCCTTCTCTCGGAATCCCATCGCCCAAGTCAAAGGGGGGCGGATTAAATTCCGGCGCACCTTCAATCGGCGTCAAGTTGGTGGCGCCGGCGCCAAGCCCCAGAACTGTCCGCAAGCCCTCCCCTGCGACAGCGGCAAGCTTCAGGGAAGAATCCTCGCCGATCCAGGCGGTTCGAACATTGCCACCGGTATAAAGAGAATTGCGAATGCCCGAAAGGGTTTCGCCGAGCGCCATCAACGCCGGATCGGAAAGATCATCCGTGAAGCGCTTGATAAATTGCAGTTGATGAACGCCGCTCCAGGTTTCACTCAGCGCCGTCTGGGTGGAAAACCGCCTGGCCGCAAGCGACATGGCGAGCCGGTGACCGTTGTTGATCACCATCGATTCCAGCCCGGCCCGGTATTCCATCAGAAGCTGCTTTAACCGTCCAGAATCGGCAAAATCGATTTCTGCAATGTATTCCGAAAGGATATCGATCATATTGCCGATATTTCGCTCCAGGCATTTGCCATCCAGAATGACGAAAGGAAGGCAGGTACCAGCCGCGTCATAGCGGGTACGCGCGCTCGGCGCAAGACCGATGCCCCCGGTGTAGAGATCCATGCGCCGGGCCATCTCGGAAAAGTCATGGCGCTTCGTGCCGACTTTGGTAAACGCATGGCAGAAAAACGGCGCCCACCGGAGCTGCTCACCCGACAGGCCGGCGATTCCGGCCAGGGCCGAGAAGTACAAAATCCCGTTTGTGGCCTGATCATAACAGGCGCCGGCCAGATTTGGGTATGGCGGACTTTCAACAATACTTTTCACGGAGGGAGGGATGTCTTCCCGCTCAAGCGTCGGAAGGACGGAGACGTCCTCTTCCTTCTCCTGAAGCGCTGCCAGGGCCCTTGCCTCCGCCTCGATACGATCCAGGTCCGCAGGTGTCAACCCGGCCCGGATGCTTTGAAGCTCATCGGCCACCCGCTTAATCTCCTTTTCCGCCATGGCCTGATCCGGAGACAGCGTGAAGCGAACCCGGTGAGGGTTGTCCAAAAAATACGTTTTTATCCGGCCCTCAAAAAAGCGGCCCGCCGCCATTTCCCGGCGAAGCCTTGAAAGATCTTCATCGAGCTGCAAGTGCCGCACCGGATCTCCCCCGTGAAACCAGCTTCCGCAAAAGCGCATGAGAAGTTTCAGCCCATAGGGATAAGGCGAGTTGGTGATCTCCTTTTGCCGGAATTCTATCTGATGAATCGCCCCTTCGATCAGCATGGTGTCAACCCCGGTTTCGGTCAGCTGCCGAAGCGTATCGAGGATGATCTTTTCCACGGCGGGCGCCGCATCGGCCGCAACGTCCTTTAAGCCGCAGGAAAAGAGGGCGTCCCGGTTATCCGCGTCAAACCCGGTGCCATCACTGAGCGCCGTGCCGAGTCCGGAATCGATGAGCGCCTTTCGAAGCGGTGAGGCCGAATTGCCCAGGAGCACTTCTTCCATCAAGGATAGCACCAGCACCTCAAAGGAATCCTGAATATCGCAGGTAAGCCACGCAAGGCAGGCCTGATGCTTCTTGGCCGGATCTTCGTGCGCCCCCAGGGGATAATAATAGGTTGCCTCCCGGGGCGCCGTCCAGCGGGGTTGAGAGGGCACGACCGTTTTCGGGTCGATTCGATCGAAGCGGCTTAGAATCTTGTCTGATATAAAGGCGAGGTTCTCCTTTAGCGGCAAATTCCCATAGGTGTAGAAGAAGGCATTGCTGGGATGGTAATGCCGCTGATGAAAGGCAACGAGCTGTTCATGGGTCAGCGTTGGAATATCGGCGGGCTCGCCGCCTGAGTTAAACCGGTAGGTCGTGTCCGGATAAAGAGCATTCAAAAGCGAACGTCCGCACACCTGGTCCGGGGAGGACATGGCACCTTTCATCTCATTATACACCACGCCTTTATAGACCAGGATTTTCTCCCCACCTTTCTCCGGGAGCATTTCGACTTCCAGCCGATGCCCCTCCTGCTTGAAACTCAACGCCGCGATTTTCGGGAAAAAGGCGGCATCCAGATAAACCTCCATGAGATTGAAAAAGTCTTTTTTGTTCTGGGTACAAAAAGGATACATGGTCCAGTCGGAGGCGGTAAACGCGTTCATGAAGGTGTTGAGACTTCTCTTGATCATGGAGAAAAAGGGATCCCGAACCGGAAAGTTGCGCGACCCGCACAGCACCGTATGCTCCAGAATATGCGCAACTCCGGTGCTGTCGGCGGGAACCGTCTTAAAAGCGACGCTGAAGCTGTTTTCCTCATCCTCCGTGCTGATGTGAACCGTCCTGGCGCCGGTGCCTTCATGCTGAAGCGAATAAAACACGGCTCGAATTTCCTCAAGCGCCGCAATACGTTGAACAACACATCCTGAAACGACATCCCCGATTTGAATTCCCGGGTTGTTTTTATCTGAAATTCGACTCATGCCCCCATCCCCTTTCCCTAAACCATTCACCCGCCTGGCGAGACGTGATTTTTGCAGACCCCAAAACAGCAGTCCGCCTGTCTGTCGAAACCAGGCGGACCCTGCCGCTCGTAACCCTAAAAAAATATGCCGGCGCTTTATACCGGCGCTTTATATAGGAAGAAATATATAAATCAGATGACGGTGTAAATTCCTCTGCTTCTGCGATTGATACGGCCCGTCTTGCTGAGTCTGAAGATGATATTTCGAAGCTTCTTATCCCCGAAACCCGTCTTATCTTTAATCTCTGCAAAACCGGCTCCCGATTTGGACTGTTTAATGATATCCAGAACCTGATCGGAAGCTGACGATGCGGTTCTTCCACCGGATGCCACCGATGTCCGCCGGCCCCGGGCCCCCGCTATTCCGGATCTGAACATCTTTTCGATCCGGTCCAAGCGGTCAATGAGTTTTTCGAAATCTTTCATCGTTGGAATATTGTATTGCTGCATGAAGAACTTCACCATCGCATCAAAGCTAACCGCTTTGCCTTTTTTCTTCGGCATACTGACCTCCTTGGGTTGCAAGTGAAAAGACCGGTGCCGAAAACCCCCCAACGGTCTACTAAGTATTTAGAAAAAATTACTTTATCATTAAGAAAAAGTCAAGCAGTCATATAAAAACAATTTGAATTTGACTATGATTCAGGCATGTTTTGCTCATTTTGCTTTGGAAAGTAACAGATCAAGCCCCATCACACCCCTCCCCCCATCGTCCAACTTGAGCTGTTGAAATGACGCCTGTTCCATGATACGTAGCGGCTGTCGGTATACCGATGATCCATGGACAATCAGCGGCCGCTTTGGACCCAATGACCTTTATGCAAAGACAACTCAACAGTGCGGATCGCTTATGACTTCACCCGCAACGCTCATGAAAGCCTGGGATCTCCATCCCAAGAAGCAACTCGGCCAGAATTTTCTATCGGATCCCTCCACGGCCAAAATGATCATCTCCCGCGCCGGAATATCATCCGAGGATATTGCGCTTGAGATCGGAGCGGGCCTCGGCGCCATCACGGTACCGCTGGGACAAACCGTGGCCGGGGTATACGCGGTGGAAAAAGATACTCAGCTCATCGAAATGCTCAATACCGAATTGGCGCTTTACCAGGTTCAAAATGTCACTGTGCTCCTTCAGAATATTCTCAAAGTCGATATTCCGGCCATCGCCCGGCAGGCGGGGCGCCCCCTCATCGTTTTCGGCAATCTTCCCTACAACATCTCCTCCCAGGTCCTGGTTCAGCTCATTTCCGGGAGGCATTGCCTGACGCGCTGCTTTCTGATGTTTCAAAAAGAGCTGGCGGAACGCCTCACCGCCTCTCCCGGCACCAGGGATTACGGACGCCTCACCGCGATGCTTCAGTATTGCGCCGCCGTAAAACCGCTGGCAACGGTGCATGCCGCTCTCTTCTACCCCAAACCCAAAATCGATTCGGAAGTAATCGAAATCGATTTCACCCGCGGACCTGCGTTTTCGGTGCCGGATGAAGCGTTTTTATTCCTCGTCATAAAGGCGGCCTTTTCAAAAAGGCGCAAGACGCTAAAAAATTCTCTGTCAAAAAGTGTCCTTGAAATGGAAACACAGATGATAAGCGAGGGATTGAACCAAGCCGCCATCGACCCGGCCCGGCGGGCGGAAACTCTTTCGGCGGCGGAATTTGTCAGGTTGGGAAATTGTTTGTATGAGTTAAAGCGGAGTATGTGAAGCGTTATGGAACTTTTCTCGCCCCGCGCCCCGTTCATAAATGGGCCAGCCGCTCTATTGCCCGCGTTGGGCCCTTCGATCAATGGAAAGCGCCACGGTAAATTGCGCCCCTCCCCATCGGCTATCCCCGACGTCAATACCGCCGTGATGGTCCTCGATAATCCGCGAAACAATATTCAATCCTATTCCGGCGCCATCACTCTTGGTGGTGTAAAACGGTAGAAAGATCTTATCCCGGATATCCGGGGGAATGCCGTGTCCTGAATCAGAGATTTGAGCGCACACCCGTCCTTCCTTTGTGTAAGACGCCACCGAAATGATTTTCTCTCCATCGGTATCCGCCAGAGCGCCAATGGCGTTATGGATCAAATTAAGAAATACCTGCTCTATCAGCTGAATATCGGCATAGCAATGCGGCAGATTCGTCGATAGTGATTGTTCAAGCTGAATATCGTTTTTGCTTAAGGTCGCCATCGAAAGCTTCATCGCCTCATTCAGGGCCGTGTTAATATCCACAAAAGCCATTTTCGGCGTCCCCGGCCTTGCAAAATCCATTACGCGCTTTATTACCGTCTCGATATTTTTTGATGCTTTTTGGATCTGTTGCGCAATCTGTTTTCCCTTTTTCAGTCTATAACGCCGGCGTCGTGAGGATTTGTATGATGCCTATGAACTTTTGTTATACACGCTCAACCCAGTAATCAGGTTTTCTGCTCTGATGCATAACTGCGACAACATAGAGTATGTTGCCTCTTGGCCTATAGATTACGGCGAATGGGAACCTCGAAAGGATATAACGCCGGAAATCTTTTTTAAACTTCGGCCAAGTGTCCGGCATTTCGGCGATTGTTTGAAAAGCGAATTCGAGTTCTGTTATGTAGTCGTCACCCAATCCCTGTGCCTGTTACTGATACCAACGAGGAGCCTCACCAATTTCGAATTTTACATAAGGGTGAAAAGCAATTTGCAGCATGCTACGCCTTGATCTCTTTTTTAATTTGTTCCCATGAGAGCACCCCCACCTCGCCGGACTCTATTTGCGCAAAGCGTTTTTCAGCAATAACAGCCCATGCATCGTCAACTTCATCGTCTTGCGTTTGATCAAGACTTGAAATTAGACAGTGAGCCAACAAGGCACGTTCTTGTAGTGACATATCTTTTATATTTTCAAGTAGTTGTTTCATTTTATTTGCCATATTTTCCCCACCTGACATTGACGAAATTGATTATCTGGATTCCGATTTAGACTCTTAGCGAATAATGGTGCCGGGGGTGGCATCGCCGCCTTTACCAGCGTCGATTTGCCGCACTGACGCGGCCCGACAACGGCAACGATCGGAAACATATCTCCAGCAGTCTGTTTATTTTAGGGGCGAGCAATCTGTTTTTGCCCATGATTTTTGAAGCCTAACTTTAAAAATCATGGCTGTCAAGACAGGGATAGAATAAAAGCAGATCGGAATTTCCCCTGCCGTTGCCTTGCTATCATGCGTCTCTACTTGACACATAATAAGTGTACACGTACAATGCGCAAAATACAAAGGAGGTACCCAATGCCAAACGTTACGATTTCTCTGGATGAAAAATTAATTAAGGCTGGACGGCGTTATGCCGAAGCCCATCATACTTCGTTGAACACATTGGTTAGGAAATTGCTTGAGCAAACAGTCGAAACGCAATCGAAGGATTGGCTGGAAGAATTTTTTTCACTTATGGACCGTGCCGAAGGAAATTCTGAAGGTCAACGCTGGCGCCGAGAGGATTTGTATGATGTCTAAAATTTTTCTAGACACCAATATCCTTGTTTATAGCATGGACAGGCACGAACCTGAAAAGCGAAATAAATCTCGAAATCTGTTGAAAAAGGTGGTCAACGATTTCACAGGCGTTATCTCCACACAAGTGATGCAGGAATTTTATGTGGCCGGGACAGCAAAGCTGAAAGCGGATCCCCTGACGGTCAAAAACATCCTCCATGCAATGGAACGGTTTGAGGTTGTACTCATTACGCCGGGAATCATAAAGGAGGCTATCGATTGCAGCATCATCACCCGCATTTCTTTCTGGGATGCGCTCATTGTGACTGCTGCCGAAAGCGCCCGATGCGATACGCTCTGGTCAGAGGATTTAAATGATGGTCAGATTATAAGGGGCGTTCGGATTGAAAACCCCCTTTTGCTCTAACCCTGGCACCTGAATCGCATGATCAATTTTTCACCAATAACGGTATCGTTGTGTCCAATAAAAAACAGGCAACTAAGCCCTGATTAATTGCCGATCAATCTATCATGGATCAATTACAGAAAAAATTTATTATTATTTCCCTTACCCTCTTTCTGTTTACAATTGGGTGTGCCCTGCTCATAAAATCAGGGGGACACCTGGATCTGCTACCCATTTTTTACCATTTGTTTTCCCGTTACGACTTACCCGGTTCCATCCTTTCAATTTTGGTACTGTCCGCAGCCATTGTAATCGCTTTTAAAATCGAAAATGCCCCATTCGATCGATTCATCATTTCAATGGGAAATTACCCGCTTCGGTTGGCATGGCTCGTGGTTACCCTTCTCGGATTCGGCGCATTTTTCATATATCAAAAATTTCCACTGACAGCCGATGAATACATGCCCTGTATGCAGGCCCGTATTTTCGCCGAAGGCAAGCTCTGGGGGCAATACCCGCCCCGGTTAGTCCCCTGGTTGTTACTGCCCGACTATTTTACGGTCTTTTCACCGGAAACCGGTCGGTTCATATCAGATTATTGGCCCGGTTTCGCGTTACTGCTGACACCATTTATGAAAGCCGGGGCGCCCTGGCTTCTTAACCCGCTGGTTAGCGGTGGAACCCTGGCGCTTCTCTGGTACTATACGAAAAAAGTGCTCCCCGAATCCGCCGAGGCGCCCGGCTGGGTATTGTTGTTGACGATAGCCTCCCCCGTATTTGCGGCAAACGGCATCAGTTTCTACTCCATGAGTGCGCATTTGTTTTTTAACCTGATTTACGCGGCGCTTCTCTTAAAACTCTCTTATGCCAGGTTGTTTGCCGCGGGCCTGGTCGGTTCCTTCGCATTGGTACTGCATCATCCGGTTCCACATCTCCTTTTTGCGCTGCCATGGATTTTTTGGATCGGGCGGCAGAAAGGTGGAATTTCGAAACTGGGAATTCTATTTGCAGGCTATTTACCACTTTCATTATGGCTTGGCTTTGGCTGGGTATATTTGAAACTCTTGATCGTAAAAGGCAATTCACCCGGTTCCATCGGGCAAGAAGCCGGCGCTCTATCCGCCATCCCCTCTCAACTACAAGATCCTTCCTTCAGCGGGAATATCGTTATCATTATGCTAAAAAAGGCATTGACCCTGATTGCAAATTATGTAACTTTTCCTACACCCGATCTTCTTTGGGCGCGTTTAATAGCTTCCTTAAAAATATTTGTGTGGGCAATTCCCGGACTTCCAATTCTTGCATTCCTCGGCGTTTCGCATATTCGTGGAAACGACCATCTGCAACTCTGGGGTTGGTCCGCCCTCTTCACCTTTGCCGGCTATCTGTTCATACCCTTCAGCCAAGGCCATGGATGGGGATTCCGGTATTTTCATTCCGCATGGCTTTGGCTGCCCCTCCTGGCTGCCGCCTTTCTAACCTCGAATCCGGCAAATGGGAAAATATGGAAACGGTTGATTGTCACCACCGCGATTCTATGCATCATTTTCGGCATCAGCTTGCGGTGTTACCAAATACATCAATTCATATCCGGTCACCTTTCACAGGGCCCCCGTCTGACGGATGGAAAAAAACGTATCTGCTTTTTTAACACTTATTATGGTTATTTTCTTTTTGATTTCGTCCGGAACGATCCCTTTCTCCGTAACAGAATAATCAATCTTCAAAGTCTTGGTTTCAAGAAAGACCGGGAAATGATGGCGCAATTTTTCCCTGGTGCAAAAGAGATTTCGCGATCCGTATCGGTGACCATATGGGAACTACCAGATGAAAGGGGAAACTGAAAAAAGCCCCGCCACGAGCGGTTATACAAAAATTAACTATTGGCAATCTGAAAACACAACGCGGCATGGATCAACTCCAAAAAAAATTTATCATGATATCGATATCGATTCTGTTGGTTACAATCGGTGTCGCCCGGATGATCACCTTAGGTTGCGACGGGAACATATTAACGGCGTTTGATCATCTATTCCTCTCCTGCGATGCTCCGGGCGCTTATCTTTTAATTATGGCATTGTTGGCCGGGGGGTATGTTGCCTCTAAAATCGACAATTCGCTGGTTGACAACACCCTTTCCGTGGTTGAAAGACACCCCGTTCAAATATCAGGGGTCGTATTTTGTGTGATCTCTTTAGGATCGTTTTATATTTATTATAAATACAACGGGTATTTGCTATCGATGGATGAGTTCATGCCCTGTTTTCAGGCTCGGATTTTTGCCGAAGGAAAGCTTTGGGGGCAATATCCGCCCGAGTTAACCCCATGGCTGGTACGGTCTGGATACTTTACCGTTTTCTCATTGGAAACGGGCCGGGTCGTTTCAGAGTATTGGCCCGGATTCGCATTACTGTTGACGCCTTTCATGAAAGCGGGCGCACCCTGGATTCTAAACCCATTGATCAGCGGCGCAACGATAGCGCTCCTCTGGTATTATACCAAAAAAGTATTCCCTGATTCCGACGCACCGGGGTGGGTATTATTATTGACGGTTGCCTCTCCCGTATTTGCCGCGAACGGTATCAGTTTTTATTCCATGAGTGCACACCTCTTTTTCAACCTCATTTACGCCACTCTCCTTTTAACCCTCTCATCAGCCAGATTATTTTCAGCGGGTATAGTCGGTTCCTTCGCACTGGTGTTACATCATCCGGTTCCTCACCTCCTTTTTGCCCTGCCTTGGATTGTTTGGATTGGTGCACAAAAAGGGGGGATTAAAAAACTGGGAATCCTGTTTACCGGCTATTTACCGCTTTCATTATTGATTGGATTGGGTTGGATATTTTTAAAACTGTTTGTAGAAAATGGCAATTTGCTTTTGGCCATCGGCCGGGAGGCAGGTGCGTTATCCTCTACCCCTGAAGCAGACGGACTCGTCCCCCCCGGAGAAAACATGATAACGTTTATCTTTTACAAAACGGCTGCGTTAGCGGGTGGTATTTTAACAATTCCGGACGCCGATCTTCTATGGGTACGCCTGATGGGGTTGCTGAAGCTGTTTGTGTGGGCTGTCCCCGGGCTACCGATTCTATCGTTTTTGGGTGTTCGCCATATTCGGAGGAACCGTCATTTATTACTATGGGGGTGGGCTGCCATCAGCACGCTTATCGGATACATTTTTGTTCCCTTCAGTCAGGGCCACGGATGGGGATTCCGATATTTTCATTCCACCTGGCTGACACTGCCCCTTCTGGCTACCGCCTTTCTGATGTCAACCCCGATAAATGGTAAATCCTGGAGGCGTTTGGTTGGAACCATCGCCATTGTGAGTTTAGTATTCTGCCTTGGCTTTCGCTTCTTTCAGATGAATCAATTTATTTCAAATGGGACCGAACAACGATCCTCCCTGAAGGATGGAACGTCACATCTGTGTTTCATGGCGGAAACGTATCCGTATTTATATACTTATTTGATGCGAAACGATCCGTTTCTCCGCAATTCGAATATCTATTTGCAAAGTCTCGGCTTTCAGAAGGACCGGGAATTGATGGATACGCTATTCCCCGGGGCTAGAAAAATTTCGTTTTCCGAATCTCACAGTCTCTGGGAGATACCATTTGGAGTTAAGGGGATTCGAACGGTCAAATAATTGCGGTCGGCCTTGATCATCGTTTCGGCCAATTTCCCACGGCAGGGAGGCCGCGCCAGGGTGTTTTTGGAAGAGCGGCAGGCTGTTTGAGCGATAGCGAGTTCCTGCCGGTCTGGAAAAAATATCCTGGCGTGGCCGGTACGATGA
>JAZDPP010000024.1:0-9671 GCA_043797445.1 Pseudomonadota bacterium | reverse complement strand
ATTGAAGGCTTCAGAATCCAAAACTATCGGGCATTAAAAGATATTGCCATGGGGCGCATTGGCACGGATGCGAAATTACGTAAAGCAGAACCTCTTACGCCCATGACAACGGTTATTGGTAAAAACGGTGTGGGTAAGAGCGCGATCTTCGATGCTTTTGGCTTTCTTTCCGATTGTATGCATACGGACTTGGAAACTGCCTGCAATGCCCAAAACCGAGGGGGGTATGACAAACTGGTGTCTTCGGGCTCTGATCAGCCTATGTCACTGACGATCTACTACAGGGAATCAAAAATTGATCGCCCCATTACCTATGAAGTTAGCATTGCAAAGGATGAAAAGACGGCGCTCCCGATTGTGCTCAGTGAGCGATTGCGACAGCGTGCCAGAAGCGAGTCAAAGGGACAACCCCGGTCATTTTTACGCTTGGAAAAAGGCAAAGGCAGCGTATGGGTCGGAGATGAAAGCTTGGAAGGAGATGAGACTTCCAAGCGCGAAGTGGAATTTGATCCACACAAACTTGCCATCGTTTCACTAGCGGAACAGTTCAAAGAGAACCCTCGCATAGCGCAATTCAAGAAATTCATCCAAAGCTGGTATCTTAGCTATTTCACTCCGGATTCAGCTCGAAAAATTCCTCAGGCCGGTGTACAGAAACACCTCAATCTACATGGCGATAATCTGGGGAACGTCGTTCAATACCTTGAGCGAAATCATCCGATTATTTTCAAACGAATTCTGAATGATATTTCAAATAAAATACCGGGGATAGGCACTATTGAGCCTTATCGCGATACGGTTACCAACAATCTTTATCTTCTTTTCAAAGATAAAGGCTTTGCAAATCCATTTACCCAGCAACAAATGTCCGATGGTACCTTAAAGATGTTCTGTTACTTATTACTTTTGCAAGATCCAACCCCACCCCCCTTTATCTGCATCGAGGAGCCGGAAAACGGGCTTTATCATAAACTATTGGAAACCCTTGCCAGGGAGTTTCGTGAGCACGCTACGGGCAAGAAAAGGTCTTCTCAAGTCTTTATCACAACACATCAACCCTATTTCGTGGATGCACTGGAACCAAATGAAGTCTGGGTGCTTGAAAAAGGAGAGGATGGCTTTTCGCAGGTGACTAGAGCCAACGGAATAGAATTTGTTCAGAACATGGTAAACGAAGGCCAGCCTTTGGGCGCGCTATGGTACAGCGATTATTTGGATGCGAGGTAGGCTATGCACTTTGAGATTCTCGTCGAAGGGCAGGTCGAATTGACTGCTCTTTCCGTCTTGTTACAATACATTATCGGTGAGTATGGTAAGCCCCATACATGGAAAATCCATAAGCATCGTGGTATCGGGGATATCCTGGAAAATCCGACCGCACGCACAAGCAAGAATAATCAAACTTTATTGCACAACCTGCCAGCAAAACTGAGAGCCTATGGCAAGGAGGGGCGAGATGATGTTGTCGTGGTGGTCTTGTTGGATCTCGATAACCGGCCGGATTGTTTGTCGTTCAAATCAGACCTCGCCAATCTCTTGAACTATTGCACAGAAAAACCCAAATCACTTTTCAGAATTGCCTTTGAAGAGCTTGAAGCATGGTTCTTCGGCGACCCACCAGCGCTAAAACAGGCTTATCCAGGAACGCGCCAACAGATTTTGGATGAATATGCACAAGATTCCCAGTGCGGCACATGGGAAAAACTGGCTGAGGCTATCTATCCAGGCGGTTTGAACGCTTTAGGGAAACACGGAAAGCGATCCGTCAGAATTCTGGAACAAAAAAGGATATGGGCAAAAGAAATCTGCCCACTTATGGATGTTGAAAACAACCAATCGCCGAGCTTCCAGTGTTTCCGTGATGGCCTGCGGAGAATGACGACAGCATGACTTCGTCCAACATCGACAGCGGCCACTCATGGCAATACAGCACCGTTCATAACAGCACCTGCAAGGTCATCGAAGAACAGACCTTGTGGGGGCAAATGGTGTGCCGCGTCTGGTTGCCGAATCAGAATGCGGTAGTACGGGTCCCTGCTTCAGACCTTTCCCCTCTCACCACATGTCACTCGTCACTTACCACTAACCATATCGCCTATGTTGCGGCTGCCGCGAAGGTGGCCGATGTGCTCGAAGGTTCCACCAGAGCGTCGGACGGCCATGTGCTTCTGGCGCCCATGGAATCGAATGTCATCCCGCTGCCGCACCAGATCCATGCCTTATCTCGCGCTATTTCCGGCGACCGGGTTCGTTACCTTCTGGCCGATGAAGTTGGTCTTGGCAAGACCATCGAAGCCGGTCTCATTATGCGGGAACTTAAACTGCGCGGTCTGGTGCGCCGGACACTGGTGGTAGCTCCCAAGGGTATCGCTACCCAGTGGGCGGCGGAAATGCAGACCCACTTCAACGAGCATTTCCAGCTTGTAATGGGTGACGATATCAGCACCTTGCAGCGTCTGGCCCTGGGGACGGATCATCAAAGCACGGCCTGGTCGATGTTCGATCAGGTCATTGTCTCGCTGGATTCAGTTAAACCGATGGACAAGCGGCGGGGCTGGACAGCGGACCGGGTAGCCGAATACAACCGCAGCCGGTTTGAAGATTTGATCACAGCGGGCTGGGACCTTGTGGTCGTGGACGAGGCCCACCGCCTGGGCGGCAGCACGGATCAGGTTGCCCGCTACAAGCTTGGCCGGGGGTTGGCGGAAGCCGCACCCTATGTGCTGCTGCTTTCGGCAACGCCGCACCAGGGCAAGACGGACGCCTTCCACCGCCTGATGAGCCTGCTGGATAACGACGCTTTTCCGGACATGGAAAGCGTCTCCCGCGAACGGGTCGCCCCCTATGTCATCCGTACCGAAAAACGTAAAGCCATTGATGCCGATGGCAAACCGCTCTTCAAACCACGACGCACACAGATGGTTCCGGTTCAATGGGAAGACCGCCATCATTTGCAACGGCTTTTGTACGAGGAAGTAACCGATTATGTTCGCGAAGGCTACAACCAGGCATTGCGGGAAAAAAAGCGCCACATCGGTTTTTTGATGATCCTCATGCAGCGCCTGGTGGTCTCCAGCACGCGAGCCATTCGCACGACACTGGAACGACGACTCGAAGTGCTCAAGGACGGCGAACGACAGGCCGGTTCTCTCTTCGCGGAACTTGAAAACGGGTCGGAGTGCTTGGACAGCATTGATGAGTTATATGACATGGACGGACAGGAGCTGTTGGAGGCGCTTCTGAAAGCCCATGTATCGGCATTACAAAGTGAAGGCAGCCAAGTGGAAATCTTGCTGGAGGCTGCTCGAAAATGCGAACAAGCAAGCCCGGATGCCAAAGCCGAGGCCCTGATCGAGTGGGTTTACAACCTTCAGGCCGGGGAAAACGAACCGGATTTGAAGGTGCTGATCTTCACCGAATTTATTCCCACTCAGGGGATGCTAAAAGAATTCTTGGAGGCCCGGGGAATCTCTGTGGTTACCCTGAACGGCTCCATGGATATGGATGAGCGCCAGCGGGCACAGGATTCCTTCCGTGAGCATGCCCGAGTGCTGGTGTCCACCGACGCGGGCGGTGAAGGTCTGAACCTCCAGTTCTGCCATGTGGTCATCAACTACGACATCCCCTGGAACCCGATGCGGATAGAGCAGCGCATCGGTCGGGTGGACCGTATCGGCCAACCAAAGACCGTGCAGGCCATCAATTTTGTATTCGAGGACTCGGTCGAATTTCGTGTCCGCGAAGTCTTGGAGGAGAAGCTCTCGGTCATCTTCGCCGAGTTTGGCATTGATAAGGCCGGTGATGTTCTCGATTCCGCCCAGGCCGGGGAGCTGTTTGAGGATGTGTTCGCATCGGCTATCCTTAATCCCGATGGGATTGAAGCTTCCGTCGATCAGACCGTTTCGAGAATTCGCGACCAAATCCGTCAGGTCCGGGAGGCTTCCGCTATCTACGGTTTATCGGAAGCGCCTGATATAAAAAGCGCTGAACGTCTGCGCTCTCATCCGCTTCCCCATTGGGTGGAGCGAATGACTGTTTCGTTCCTCAACAGTCATTCGGGTGCGGGGTGCGGGGTGCGAGGTGCGCGCATGAGCAAGATCGAACGGTTCGAGGATCTTCAAGTTTGGCGGATGGCTCATGATTTATCACTGGACAGGAGCGCGAAGATATGAAAACGCACTCCGTACCTCGCACTTCGCACTCTGCTTCCTGGCGAGACGCCATCCTGAAGGACTTCGTTCCGGGCGTCAGCAAGCTGACCTTGGTCGCCGATCCGGATAGCCTGTTGACCGAAGAAAAACTGGCGCTGGCGTTGCGCGTGCGCGGATTTGATTTGATCGAATTCAATGATCCGGTCGAATTCAGGTACGCCTATGAATCGAAATACCGCTCGATCTGGGATCGGGGTGAACACACGGATTTGGTGGTGGTCCTGCGTTTGGAAGATGCCGAGCTGATGTCATTGCCTTATGATCTGCTGCAGGCCGGAAGAAAACTCTCCTTCAATCTTGGCGAGATCTTTCCGAATCTGAGCTATCCGGTAGTCGAAAAAATGGACCGGAGTTTGCTGGATGCACTCTTTGAAGCGCAACGCAAATCACCGCCGGACCGTATGGGTGACAATGCCACCAAGGACTTCATTCTTCGAATTGTGTTCGGTATTCCGGCAGAGCTGATTTCAAATGATGTTGACCTGTTAAGGGTCTTGCTTCGCGTGCATTACGGCAAAATACAGATTGCTTCAACACTGGCTGAGCGACTTGTGCAGGTGCTTCGGGGACATGATGTTTTTCAGTCGTGGCCGTTGGATGAGATCGTGTTGGATGGCGAGGCGTTTTTTTCATTCCTGCAGGAGCGCTGGCCGGTGTTTTTGAGTGCGTTTAGCGAGGTACGTAGTGCGGAAAAAGCCGTTCGAAGTTTGACGTCCGAGGTACGGGATAACGAACCGCACTTCGCACAACGCACTCCGCACTTTCTTTTTCCCGGACCGGACATCCTGCCGTTCGATCATCAGGACATCAGGGTCTACATCGATAATCTGTTTGTTGAAGGAAAACTTGCTCCGATTCAGGCACCTGAGATCGTTGTGGAGGCTGGTTCCTGGATTCGAAGCGGGATCGCTCCCGCAGATGCGGATGATGAAGACGTGCGCCTCTCCCGTCTGTTTGAACTTGTCGAACAGGATCTGCCGTCAGGGGAATTTCGATATTCGGACTGGACCGCCTTTGCGCTGAAATGGGCTGAACTCTCCGCCCTGGTTCATTGTGGGAAGAACGGCTCCTGCCAATCCCGGCTCAGGGATATGGGCGATGCGTTAAATATGACCTTTTCCGGGTGGCTAACCGCCCACTATGCCAGTCTCATCAACCTGCCGCCAAACAACCCCGCGATGTTGCATCATGTGCCACGACGGCTGGCTCGCGACATGGAAGGCTCAGGCGACACCCGCGTTGCATTGATCGTGGTGGATGGACTTGCGCTGGACCAGTGGGTCACCGTCCGCCAACTTCTTCAAAAGCAGGACAGCAAACTGGTCATGCGAGAATCCGCGATCTTTGCCTGGATTCCGACGTTGACCGCCGTATCAAGACAGTCCATTTTTTCCGGTAAAGCGCCACTTTATTTCCCTTCATCCATCAATTCGACCCATAGCGAAGAGAATCTCTGGAAGCAGTTCTGGGAGGGCCATGGCCTCTCCCGACTGGATATCGCCTATCTTCGCGGCCTGGGTGATGGCGATGCAGCCAAAGCGCTCGATGCGGCGATCCATCCCGGCAAAACCAGGGTGGTGGGTTTGGTCGTGGACAAGGTCGATAAGATCGTGCACGGCATGCAGCTTGGAGCCGCCGGGATGCACAACCAGATCAAACAATGGTGCCAGGGTGGATTCTTATGTGCGCTGATCGGACATCTGCTGGATTATGAATACGAGGTCTGGCTGACGGCCGATCACGGCAATATCGAATGTGAAGGCAAGGGCCGTCCATCCGAAGGTGTGATCGCCGAGACTCGGGGGGAGCGGGTCCGTGTTTACCCGACCCCGGAGCTTCGTTCGCAAGTTGCCGGGACATTCACATTTGCGCGCGTTTGGCCGCCGGTCGGTCTGCCATCGGACTATTTTCCACTTGTAGCCGGCGGTCGTGATGCGTTTGTAAGTCCCGGAGATTCAATAGTCGGCCATGGTAGTGTCGCCATTGAGGAAGTCATCGTGCCCCTAGTGAAATTTGAAAGGAGGACGCGGTAATGGGGAAGCGACACGACGCCATCGGAATTAAACAGGTTGTGCGCCTGGAATGGTACGACTATGCCTTGGACATGCTTATAGACGGCCTGTCTCCAAAAGAAATTCGTGGGCGCCTTGATGAATATATTTGTGAACGGCAGCAAAGTGGCGGTTACGGTGAACGAGGCGAACAGACATACACAAAAGCGGTAACCCAGATTATGAAATGCTGGGTGTCGCCAGACCGTGAACTTACCGGGTTCCGCAATGACGCCTTGCTGTATGCACAAAGGAATAAAAGAGATATGAGAATCGCCCTGCATTGGGCCACGACAATTGCCGCTTACCCGTTCTGGCATCGCGTGGCGGCGCAGGTCGGGAGGTTGTTGAACCTCCAAAATACGGTTACCCAGAGCCAAATTCGCACGCGCTGTTTTGAAGCAATGGGTGAACGGACCACGGTAGAAAGAAGTTCACGCCGGGTTATCCGTTCTTTTGTCGCATGGGAAGCGCTGAAGGATGCCGATGAAAAAGGATGCTACCAGAAAGCAACATCAATTGTAATTTCCGACCCAAAACTGTTGATCATCATGTTCGAAGCAGCACTTTATGCCACCCCTGATGGAAAGGGCGCCATGGGGGTTTTGTTGAATAATCCGGCATTCTTTGCTTTTCAGTTCCCTGTTGTGGCAGGCGATTTCATTTCCCAGAATGCCAATCGAATGGAGGTAGTCCGCTATGGACTGGATGATGTGCTGTTAAAATTGAAAAAATAATAACCACGGGAATTCACGGAGCTTCAGAATCAATCCCCCCCATTTCTTTCACCAACGAGCGTCAATCGGTATTAAACACAAATTGTGTTGCCAATTCTTTTGCCTAATCCATTGTCTAATTCGGTGTTTTCTCATACTATGGCAAAAATTTTTGCCGAGGTGGCCTATTTGTTTATATGGCCAGCCCTCAGTCTGGAACAATTCCTACGTTAGGAAGAACCCTTGTCAATGGTGGAAATAATATGGACCGGTCCAAAGATATCCCGGCAACTACCGACACCGCTTTTGCGCAGAGACTTCTCAGTGCCCTTCAGGAGGCACGGACGAAGATTGAGACATTTGAACGTTTCCGCTCGGAACCCCTGGCAATCGTGGGCATGGGATGCCGGTTTCCTGGAAAGATAGTGGATGCCGAGAGTTACTGGAATGTGCTGCATCAGGGGATGGACGTCATCACGGCGGTGCCGAAAGACCGGTGGGATATCGATGCGCTTTACGATTCGGATCCCGATGTTCCGGGAAAGATGAGCACCCGTTATGGCGGGTTTCTGCCGGATGTGGCGGCGTTTGATGCGCCTTTTTTCGGGATATCCCGACGGGAGGCCATCGGAATGGACCCGCAGCAGCGGCTGCTTTTGGAGGTTTGCTGGGAAGCGATCGAGCATGCGGGCATTTCCCCCGCGGGGCTGCGCGGCACTCCGGCAGGTGTTTTCATGGGGATCGGCACCTTTGACTATGCGGGGCTTCGCTATGCACAGCGGGATTACGAGGGAGTCGATTCTTATTTTGCCACCGGCGGCGTTCTGAGCGTTGCCGCCGGCCGGCTCTCCTATGCCCTGGGGCTGACGGGACCGAGCATGGCGGTGGATACGGCGTGCTCCTCGTCACTGGTGGCGGTGCATCTGGCGTGTCAGAGTCTGCGATCCCGGGAGTGCGATCTGGCGCTGGCCGGCGGCGTGAACGTCATTTTACTGCCGGAGCTCTCGATCAATTTTTCGAGGGCACGAATGCTCTCCCCCGACGGGAGGTGCAAAACCTTCGATGCGTCGGCCAACGGCTATGTCCGGGGGGAGGGCTGCGGGGTGATCGTATTGAAGCGGCTCTCCGATGCGACGGCCGCCGGAGACCGGATTCTGGCGCTGGTCCGGGGCAGCGCGGTGAATCAGGACGGCCCGAGCGGGGGGCTTACGGTGCCGAGCGGTCCGGCCCAGGAGGCGGTGATTCAGCGGGCCCTGTCCAACAGCGGCGTAACGGCCAATGATGTGGGATATATCGAAGCCCACGGGACGGGAACATCTCTCGGAGACCCGATCGAGGTGGGCGCCCTCGCGAAGGTTTTCGGTGACAGACCGGCCGCGGACCCGCTGGTCATCGGATCGGTAAAGACGAACATCGGGCATCTGGAGGCGGCGGCGGGAATTGCGGGGGTGATGAAGGTGGTGCTCTCGTTACAGAAAGGAGAGATTCCCGCCCACCTGCATTTCAAAACGCCCAATCCCCATATTGCCTGGGAACAATTGCCCTTTGAGATTCCGACCGGGCCGAGAAGCTGGCCGAAAGGCCGAAAGCGGCTGGCCGGCGTGAGTGCCTTTGGCGCGAGCGGAACGAACGCACATATTGTACTGGAGGAGGGCCCGGCTGTCGAGGATCGGGCGGGTGTCGGTGATCAGGCGGGTGCAGGTGCAGGTGATCCCCCCTGTCATCTCCTGGCGCTTTCGGCGAGGGACGAGGCGGCGTTGAAGACTCTCGCGGCGCGGTATGCGGCTCATATTTCGAATCATCCCGAGGATGCGATTGAAGACATCTGTTTTACGGCCAATACGGGCCGCTCGCACTTCGAAGAGCGCCTGGCGGTAACCGGCGCCACGGGAGAAGAAATTGCGGCCAGGTGCCGGGAATATTCGGAGGGTCGAAGGGTCAGGGTCGCTCAAGAGCGCCCGAAGGCGGAGATGGAGGGGAAGGAGGAGAACGCGGGGAACGACCGGCGGCGGATGATCGAGAGCCTGGGTGAGCAGTACGAGAGAGGAATTACCCCGGACTGGCGGGGGATTGACGGGGGCCGGGGGAGAAACCGGGTGGCCCTGCCGACCTACCCCTTCCAGCGGCAGCGCTACTGGATCCGGAGTCCGGGAACAACGCCCGCGGTTTCCCGAAGCTTTTCCGGCCGGAACTTGCATCCCCTGTTGGGGCAGCGGCTGCCGACGGCGCACCGGGACCTTATTTTCGAGTCGCAAATCTCGCCGGATTCGCCCCCGTACCTGGGAGATCACCGGATTTACGGAGAAGCCGTGTTTCCGGCC
The DNA here is from genome assembly GCA_043797445.1 of Pseudomonadota bacterium. GTDB lineage: Bacteria > Desulfobacterota > Desulfobacteria > Desulfobacterales > JAFDDL01 > JAZDPP01. Next base: position 372 of record JAZDPP010000024.1, on the reverse strand, counting down.
ACGGGGTATGTGGAGATGGCCCTGGCGGCAGGCCTTGAGCTAATCGGATCGGGGACCTTGACGATCGAGGACGTTTCGATCCAGCAGCCCCTGATTCTGTCCCGAAAAGCGGGACAAATGATGCAGACGATCCTGCATCCCGAAACGGATGGGGCTTATGCCTTTGAGATCTTCAGCGAGGCGGCCCCGGGCCGGTGGCGTCGCCACGCAGCGGGAAAAATTCGCGGCGACGGAGAGGCGGACGGTCTCCGAACGGAGCGGCTGGAGGCGATCAAGCCGCGGTGCACAAAGCCGCTTTCGGTGGCGGACCACTACCGGGCCTTTACGGAAAAGGGAATCGCCTACGGCCCCGGTTTTCAAGGAATCGAACGG
>JAZDPP010000023.1:0-7051 GCA_043797445.1 Pseudomonadota bacterium | reverse complement strand
GGCGATACCAGTCCTAATCTCCGACAACGACCTGATATCTTGATTAACTCTTAATCTTTGCATAGCCCCCCCTTGCTCTTATGACATATATTGTACATAATAACGTACAATATATATGAATGGCAAGAGCTTTTTTCGGGTATAACGCCGCTTTTCAGCGGGCGCGGCTTTTTGCGCTCCGCTGCAAAATCCTTGTTGGGCGCGAGTTCTTCAGATCGATTCAATGTGTTTCTCGACGAATGTGATTATCTTGATGACTTCTTCCGATAGCTTCGCGACAACGACGTCCCGTTCGACCCCAAGGGGTGGAATAACAGGCACTGCAATAAAAGGCCTATTCTGATTGCCACCTTCAACAGCACGATGAGGACCCTCGGCGAGCCAACTGGCAACAGCTGACTTGATAGCTGAATAGTTAGGATTGTTGTCCCATGAGCCGATCGTAATCCAGAACGGACTGCATCCCCAGCGTGCCCACATTTGCATCTTGAGCTGCTTGTCGCAACTCCCGAAGGAGCCGATTCCATGAAATGCATCCAAGCGCATGGTGTCCTCTTTGCAACAGTATGCTTCGTGGATCGTTGATTCGCGTTGAATCATCGGTCTTATTGTCTATGATGATCGCCGCCATATTTACGCGATCGAGGAGGTATGTCCAGAGCAGATCAAGACGAGTTGATGGACAGACGAAGAGCACTATCCCTGGCTCGTCACTTTCGAGCACTCTAAGATAAGCCACGGGCTGGTTGTCGGTTAGGTCAGCCCAGAACTTGTTTTCAATAAGCAAGACCTGTTGGTTGGTTGCTGAGTATCCGACAATATCGGGGCGCTGGTTTTCCGCCTGCTGAACTTGGGTTTCATATCTTTGTACTGGAGCTAACGGCAAGCCGGTCACTGAGGAAACCAATTCGTGAAGTCGTCGCCGAACGGCCTCGCTCCGATTCAATACATAGACAAGTGCCTCGGTTGTAGCATCCTCTGGCTTCAGTCCGACGCCACGGCCAAACACCAAGTGGGCTAGGACAGAATCATCTTCATGAACGCTCGACATACTTTCTCCCGTATTTAAGTTGCATCGCTCCGATCGGGTAGGTCAGAGGCCTCTCGGCCTCTTTCCCCCCTAAGAACCGTGCATGACAGTTTCCCGTCACACGGCTCAAGCATCTCAAAAGGCAGCCCTTGTGGGGCGGCCCGGCCAATGTTACCTCTCAAGTTAAGGCCATGGCCCGAAATTCCCGGGCGGACATGGCCGGAAGCAGCTTGCTGTCTTTCTTGTTCCGTCGACACCAAAAATAACCGGCGTACTCCGGTAGGTATGGGTTTGCAGCTGCTTTGATCTTCACATATCTTCGAATTCCGAGAGAGCTTAATCGCAGAACCTGATAGAGCTTCTTTCCGGATCTGGCGGTTTTAGCCCATACAGCGAATACATTCCTTCCGGCGGCTGACCAGTAATGCTTGATCCGCCATTGCACGGATTTGTTGGAATGCCGCCGGTGTACCATCCGCCGGAGCTCTTCGAAGACATAGGTGTCGATACGTTTAAAGGCTTCCGAAGCTACCACATGGCGGTGGTAGTTGGCCCAACCACGGAGAATTGCATTAAGCTCCTTGATTAAAGCCTGTATCGGCGCGCCGACGTGTTGACGGATTAGGGTTCCCACCTTTTCGATGAGGGCTTGAATTCCCTCGGCCGCTGGTTTGATGTGCAGCACCCTACCATCTTTGCGAAAGGTTTGCCCGAGAAACTTAAATCCGTCTTTGATGTGCGTGATCAGGGTCTTCTCCGGTGAGAGCTCAAGACCACGCTCGCGAAGGAAGCCTTCAACCACCGGCTGGATGGCTTCTCCCAGGATGGTTCTCGATTTTCCTGTGATGATGAAGTCATCCGCGTAGCGGGTGAAGTTGATACGGCACCTGCGGGGGACTGCACAGCGGACGGTTTCCTCTAACCCGTCAAGTACCATATTTGAAATGGTGGGACTGATAATCCCGCCTTGTGGAACTCCCTTATGCGTGGGATAGCGGATTCCGTTTTCCACATATCCTGCCCTTAACCATTTATGAAGCACGACTTTGTCCATCGGGATGTTCTTCATCATCCAGTCAAAAGAGATGTTGCAAAACAGCCTTTGATGTCCCCTTCGAGTATCCATGGTGCCGAATTGGGCTTTGACAGGGCATTAAAAGCGCTGGCTACGGCGTCGGCGCACGATCTGCCTTCCCGAAAACCATAGGAATTCCTATCGGCTTTCGTTTCGGCCACGGGCGAAAGCCCCAGCTTATAAAGCGCCTGTTGCGCTCTGTCATACATGGTGGGTATCGATAACGGCCTTAACTTGCCGTTCTTCTTTTCAATGTAGATCCTCCTCAAGGGCTGAGGATGATAACCACGTCTGCGCAGGCTGCATGCAGCCCGCCATTTGGCTCGGACGCCTCGCCACAGGACGCCGTCAACGCCGGGGGACTTTTTCCCCTTATTGGAGGTCACTCGTTTCACAGCCAGTAGCTTGGCGTAGAACGAATGGGTTATCAGATGTTGCAGTGATCGAACCCTGTTCCATCTGTTTTCCTTCACAGCCTTTGCGATACGCACTTGCAGCCTTCTGACCTCCCGTTGGGCTTTCTTCCAGTCAATGAAATTCCACCGTTCCGCGCAGTCTCCGAGTGCACCAGCCTTTTGAGCCGTCATTTGCTTTCTCGTCTTCAAAGGTTCTCCAAGTTCTCTCGCAATGAGACACCAGTTGGACGTCTGCACGCTCATTCGCCGGGGCTGAAAAAGCACTCCGGTTTTGGCGTTGAGCCATGTTTCATGCTCTATCCTTCGGCTTTCCCGAAGGCTTTGGCTTCTTCCAACCTCTCTTTCCCGTCGCTCCATCGGCGTGCCTTGCGGTTCGCTTGCCCGGAATTGCTCCGGGCGAAGGACGAGGTTACCACGTTCCACACAGTTGATCCTATGGATGACTTAGGTGCGCCCTCTACGCCGGGGGTGCCAAGGTTCCGTGCAGGCAGTTAGGAGACCTGCATCCCGACCCCTCGCCGCAAACTCTGGGAAGCGGCCTTTGGACCTATTAACCCTCGTAGGTCTGTCTTTCGTGACGACGCTTACGGGCATTCAATTACTTTCACCATATCATCCGACCCTGGCCCTTAACCGGGGAAGATTCCCGGAGGGGTTTTCCCGTCACCGTTCAAACCCGATTCGGTACGTTGTCCGCAGGGCTTCGCACCCCGTCATCAGCGCAACGGTAGCACGCCTGCGTAGGGTCCGGCAGGAACATGCCGGGTATTCTTAACCTCCTTAATACACTCAACTATGCGACTTCGTGTCGCACCCTAACTTTTAGTTCAGCGGTTTACCCGCTGTAACGACTGGTTGGTTAAAATAAAGAAACTGATAATTTTAAAAACGCGCTGAATTCATTTGATATTCACAATTCAAGGTTTACCCCCTTCTCTTCGGTGATTTTATCGCTCATCATCCTCTTTCCCGGTAAGCCTTTTTACTTCTCTGTCAAAATCGGAGATATATTCCCTGTCCTGAATAACCCGGAATTTTTCATATTCCTTAGTGGCCAGCGTCTGGGCGACTTCATGGCTGATACTGCCTGCATTGGCAAGAATTTCGTACTCGCTGAACTTTAAAAAGGCATTGAGCTTCTCTATCCAGTCTTTCATATACATGGGCTTGTTCCGCACTGCTTGCAATTCAGCAAAATCGAGGTACATGGTCACAATGCGGTTCAAGTGGTCAAGTTCCGGTTTGACCAGATAATTCTTGGCAATAGAAACATCGCTCGGCATGATCTTTCCTGCCGGACCCTTACGCCATGAAGTCAACCCCAGATTGGGTTTTGTGCTGTCGGCCCGTTTGGCAATGATTTCGGCTGCGGTTTGCCCGGTAATGGCAAAATGCAGTTTGTTTTGGACAGTCGCAAAGAATTTTTTGGTGTCTGCCGCTTTTGGCGAATAGTCAATTGACGTTGCGTAAATATCGGTAATTTTCTGATAGGCCATCCGCTCGCTGGATCGGATGTCCCGGATTTCTTCAAGCAGGTCATCAAAAAATCGGGTACTGAAACGGGAGCCGTACTTAAAGCGGTCGCTGTCAATGGCAAAGCCTTTGTGGATATATTGCTGGAGGATAGAAATAGCCCATTGGCGAAACTGCGTACCCCGCTCGGAATTGACCCGGTAACCAACGGCAATGATGGCTTCCAGGGAATAACATTTGACCGTTCGGGACACTTCCCGACGGCCTTCCATCTGAACTACCGAGAAATCCTCGGCAGTTGCCGATTCGTCCAGTTCCTTCTCCTTATAGATATTCTTAAGGTGCAGCGAAACATTGTCGGCACTGCATCCAAACAATTCCGCCATCCTCTTTTGCGGTAACCAGATATTTTCATTGGCATACAGTACTTCGATATTGATTTTTCCGTCGGCTGTTTGATAAACGGTAATCTGATTGTCCGGGAGTTTTTTCTTCATTCAACACCTTCCGCAAAAGTATGAAGCGCTGTTGTAGAATCTTATCAAATCGTTCAAATTCACAATTCAAGGTTTGACCCCATTATCCTGCAGGGGAAAAACAAAGCAAGGCTGTTTCGCGTCCGATGGAATGATGGGTTGGGCGTCGGTTTGCAACCCTCGCCATGCGTGGCCACACTGGGGACAGCGCGCCTTGTGCATGCAAAGCAGTGTGCCGCAGCGGGGACACGACCACTTAACTGTTTCCTCGGTAAAAAAGCGTTTAATCCCAATGAACTGGATTTGCAACAGGTTTGCGATGATGTTGACTCTGTAGTTAGCCCGGTAGCGCCTGGCGAGGTGTAGAAGACCAGTGCACGGGAACTCAGGACATGTGGTACAGAACCGATGATTGCCGTCTGTAAGCTCTTTGCAGTTCCTGATTGCACATGTAGCGGGCGCATTCGAAATCGTTCCATTGGCCACCCGGCACCCTCGGCAGGGGTTGCGATCCCGGCCGTGCGCACGGCACAAGCCGCAGTTCAGGCCACAAGGCGCAATCAGCCTTGTTTCGCTCTCGGCTCTTGGAGTAGTGGGCATGGCTATCGTTTCATTGATGGGCGCCCCAGCTTGGCCATTGCCGTTGCGTGCCCATCGAGACCGAGCTGCTTAATTTGCGCAATGCATGCCGCTCGATCGGAGTTGAATACGAACCCGAACAGCTTGGACATGAAGTTGTTGTACTTCATACAGGCGCGTGGATCGGGGAATTCGGTGCACGTGGCACAAGTCTTGATCTGCTTCTCAGTGCAGCAAGTGCGTATCTTGCACCATGTGGCCTTTGAGTTCTCATGACATCCCTTGCATTTTCCGCTCAAGTAGGATTTGCAAGCACCACAATAGAGCCCGCAATCGGCGACCAACTCGGTATTCGCTTGGGTGGCTGGCATTTGTCGCTCCTTTTCAGTTAAGACGCCCAACTGTATTTTCACAGGCGCCCGCTGTTTATCATCCTGTGCAAAATATTGTTGGCTGCTGCTTTTACTTTTTTTCTTTCCCACTTATCGAAACAATATTTACCCGGATAATAACGACAGAGGAAAGCGATGAATCATTAAATTCACTGAATGAGCCCCCATACTGACGAAGAATACATTCAAGTGCTTTGGATTTTTCTTGCTTTGATTCAATGAATTCCGCTGTTCCGGACCCGACTACACTTTCAAACTTTGCACCCCATTCACAGGGCTTATCAGCCGTAATTATTTCATGCAAGATATCAAATTCAAAACCGACTCGATTATTTTGTTTTATCATTTCGGTTTTTTTGCCGTCATTAGCTGAGTGGAAATACAGGTGCTTGCCATCGTAACCGAAATTAAGCGGCAACACATAGGGCTGATCATTTTCACATAATGCAATACGGCAGACCTTACATCTTGAAATGATGTCATCTATTGCTTTGCGATCTGCTATTTCCCTATCTTTTCTACGCATCTCTCTCCCCTACAGCCAACTATAAATTGAGGGGTGCGCGTACGGCATGATCTACGAGGACCGCGAGTTATTCGCATCCCCTCGAATGGAATGTTAGCCGGTTGTCTGCCACTCAGCGACGCGATAGCCATTCGACTTTCAGTATGCCGTCAGATTCAAGTGGCTTGAACTCTGGATCGCCTGTCAGCAGGACTGCTTGTTGCTCTTGGGCCACAACCACGGCAAACGCATCCGCGTACGAAATTGGATATCGAGCTTTCAGTCGTGCCGCAGAAAGGACAATGTTTCGGTCCGCCGGCTGCACTTGAACAGGCAGTTGGTCAAGTGCCGCCAATGCGCGTTGGGCCGCCACCAAACCCTGCTCGCGCTCAACGATATATAGGATTTCACCCAGGTTTATGACCGATAGGTGAAGGGCTAAAGCCCCTTTTGTTGCCTCGGTCAGGAGGGTGCGAACTCGGGCCATTCCCGGCTCGCCTTCGAAGTACGCCAGGACCGCAAAACTGTCCAAAACGTAGGCAGATGCATTATCGTCCACGTGCCGCCTCCCGACGACGTTCCGCACGGCGTTCAGCCAGTAATGACTGTGTGAGCGATTTCTTTCCCTTCAGCATTCCAGCAGCCTGCAGTACTGGATCAGCCAGGGTTGGAACGAGAGCCAAGACGCCCCCGTAATCCACGATCTGAACCGTGGATCCGGGCTTGAGCGCGTATTTCCGTCGCAGCTCTGCCGGGATGACGACCCAGCCCTTTTCCGATATAACAGATGCCATCACAACCTCCTGAGTTATACATTAAGATGAAATAGTATAACGCATTGCGGGAAGTCAGGCAAGCGGAAAATTGCCCTCAAAATGGCCCGGACCGGCTAACATGAACATCTGCGGCTTGTCCGCAGGATGTTTTTGTTGTGTGCCGGGCACGGCACGTGTTCTTAAGGGTGCGAATGACTTACCATATTTACCGTAGGTTATTCAAGTCCCAAACCCAGCCTGATGGAGGCGAAGGGTATAGCGGTATGGCAACCGGGTTTCGGTAACGGTGCTCGGGAAGGAAGCTGCCCTGCTGAGGCAGGGTACCGCGA
>JAZDPP010000022.1:0-95386 GCA_043797445.1 Pseudomonadota bacterium | reverse complement strand
TTAAAGGTATCCATGGCCCTGCCGAGGCGGCGGCGCTCAATATTTCCTATTGGCGCCTCTAATAGCCGCGGGACGGCTGCCGGTGAAGCAGCTTTCGGCCTTGATCATCGTTTCGGCCAATTTCCCGCGGCAGGGAGGCCGCGCCAGGGTGTTTTTGGAAGAGCGGCAGGCTGTTTGAGCGACAGCGAGTTCCTGCCGGTCTGGAAAAAATACCCTGGCGTGGCCGAGAAGACGATCAAAGCCCAGCTTTCTTTGCGGCCGCTTTATTAATATGCGGCCGCGTTATCAAACGGATCATTCAATGCGGGTGCAAACATGACACTTAATGAAATTTTTTCACATCTCAAGCACCTGGAAATCACGGAAACGCGCACCCGGAACGATGAGTATATCGAGGTGGTGTTTCTAAACAGGGATCTTGACGCGTGGTATAAGACGCTGACGACGCATCTGGGCTTGCCGCGCAAGGCGGCCGGTTCGGAGCCGACGCAATCGGATCAGCAGGTCACTCGTCATACCGGGGGAATCTGGGCCAACCAGACTCTTTTTGAGAAATCCTTTGGCGATGTGTCGGTAATCGCAAAATTCTGGCCCTGGGGAGACGAGGTCCATACCACGCTTAAAATGGCGCTTCTCATTCATTGAGTTCCCAACAGCGCGCCATGGACGACTTGCATGAGCCGGTCAGGGGGGGATTCTTTTCAAAAAGGAATCTCATGGGGTAACGAAATCGATGGGGTAAGGCTCTTACGGGCCGGGCCGGTTATGCCGTGGAAAAAGCAAACTGTTTCAATATATTGCAGGTTTCACCCGATGCCACGCTTAAAGAGGCCAGAAAAGCGTATATGCGACTGGTGAAGCGCTGGCACCCGGACCGGTTTGCCGATAACCCGCGGATGCGTGAGTCCGCGCAGGAAAAGCTTAAACTCATCAATTCCGCCTACGAGGAAGTAAAGGCGGCCATTTCCACACGGATCGGGACCGGGAGCCAACGACCTGTTTCAAAGCCGCTTTCTTCCGCTGCAAAAAAATCTTCGGGAGAGAGCCGATCGAATATCGTAGAGCCTTTTGTCACAGAGAGCCTTTTTTCCGTGTTTCGAAACAATATCTCGAATCGGATTCGACGGTTTTTCTCATCCAGCCCTGCTGAAGTTTCATCGCCGGCGCGGAAGAAAAGACATCCGCCCAAAGCGGATATGCCTTCCGGTGGAAAAGGAGAAGAAAAGGATTTTCAGAAGATTTTTAATGATGCGGTGAGAAGTAAAACGGGAAAGCCTTACAGGCCCCTTAAACGCCCCAAACGACCCATGGAGCGTTCAGAAAAAGATACAAAAGGACGCGCTCAAAACGCCGGCGGCCGTCCGACTCGCTCCGGAAGAAAGACGGGTGAGCAGGTGGCGCGGGTGGAACCTGTCAGCAAAATCAAGGGGCTCTGATAAGCCCTGTGTTCTGTACGCCCTATTCTTGACAGTCGCTGCCCGATTCCGATACTATCCTTTCACCAGTATGTGCCCATCACATGGCGTGGGGGGGATGTCCCCGCATTTCCTTAATGAGGATTTTTTTAAATGGACGTGGTAACCCTTTCCCGGCTGCAATTCGGTCTGACGACCGCGTTTCACATCATTTTCCCGACCCTGACCATCGGATTGGCGGTCTATCTTGTCTTGACGGAGTTTTTGTGGCTTCGCACCAAAAGAGAAGTCTATTTTCGAATATACCGGTTCTGGGTGAAGATTTTTGCCGTTCATTTCGCGGTCGGGGTGGTGACCGGGATAACGCTCGAATTCGAGTTCGGGACAAATTTTGCCCGGTTTTCCCAGGCCGTCGGGAATGTGCTGGGGCCGCTGTTTGCCTATGAGGGCATGACGGCCTTTTTTCTGGAAGCAGGATTCCTCGGCGTGATGCTCTTCGGCTGGAAGCGGGTGCCCCCGGTGGTCCATTTTCTGGCGACCTGCCTGGTTGCGCTCGGGGCCTCTTTTTCCGCGTTCTGGATCATGGCCGCCAACGCCTGGATGCAAACGCCGGCAGGCTTTGAGTGGGTGAATGGGAAATTTATGGTAACGCGTTTTAGGGACGTTATTTTTAACCCCGCTTTTCCGACCCATTTAAGTCATATGCTCATGGCTTCCTATGAAACCGCGGCTTTTGCGGTTGCCGGCATCAGCGCCTTTTATCTTCTAAAAAACAAACACCCTTTCTTTTATCAGCACTCCCTCCTGCTGGCGCTTGCCATGGCCGCCCTGTGCGCGCCATTGCAGGTGCTGGTGGGGGATTTTAAAGGACAGAACGTTGCCCGCTATCAGCCGGCAAAGCTGGCGGCGATGGAAGCCCATTGGGAGACGAATGTCTCGGGAGGGGCGCCATTTCGCGCTTTCGGCCTGCCGGACATGGCAGCTGAAAAGAACCATTTCGAGGTGCTGGTTCCCAATGCGCTGAGCGTGTTGATTACCCACTCCCTGGACGGGCGGATTCAGGGACTGAAGGATTTTCCCCTGCAGGACCGGCCGAATGTTCCGGTGGTGTTCTGGACCTTTCGAATCATGGTGGCCATCGGATTTCTCTTTGCGGCCATGATACTTTGGGCGGCCGTGCTTTGGTATAAAAAACGATTGGTTGATTGCCGCTGGTTCCTGATTGCCCTGGTGGGGATTCAACCCCTCGGTTTTCTGGCCACGATTCTGGGATGGGTGACAGCGGAGATGGGGCGGCAGCCCTGGGTGGTATACGGGATACTGCGTACCGCGGACAGTGCTTCGCCCATTGCCGCCGGCAATGTCGCCTGGTCGCTCGCGATGTTTCTCCTGTTTTTTGCGGTGGTCGGCGTCAGCTATTTCTACTATATCTTAAAAATCCTGCGCCTCGGCCCCGACCTTGAAAGTCCGATGCCCGCACTGCAGTTGCCGGCCGGCATGAAAACGCTGAAATCGGAAATGGGCACGAAGGAGGTGCGCTAATGGATCTGGTGCATGTGTGGGTATTTCTCGTCGGTCTCGTTGTAATTCTATATGTTATCCTGGATGGATTCAGTCTGGGGACGGGTCTTCTTTTTCCAACCGCAAAAAATGATGCGGAACGCGATACCCTCATGAACAGCATCGCGCCGGTCTGGGACGTGAACCAGACCTGGATCGTCTTCGGCGGCGGCGCTCTGTTTGCGAGCTTTCCCACCACCTACGCAGTGCTTTTCAGCGCGCTTTATATTCCGCTGCTCACTTTCATTTTCGGGCTGATTTTTCGAGGGGTTGCCCTTGAATTCAGGGTCAACGCGAACCGAAAAGCAATTTGGGATCATGCCTTTTTTGCCGGCAGTCTGGTAGCGGTGCTGGCTCAGGGGATTACGCTGGGAGCCTATATATCCGGAATTAAAACCACTGACGGCGTTTTTAGCGGGGGGGCGTTTGACTGGCTGACGCCCTTTTCGGTCATGGTGGGGGTTGCCTTGATTGCCGGCTATAGTCTTCTCGGGGCCACCTACCTGCTGATTAAGACAACCGGTCCGGTGCGGGATCGTGCCTTTCGCCAGGCGCTGCTCGCCGCGCTGAGCGTTGCCGGTTTCATGGTTATCGTGAGTATCTGGACCCCGATTCATAACCCGGAAATTCCCGCCCGATGGTTCAGTAGTCCACGGGTCTATTTTATTTGGATTTTTCCGCTTCTCGGGCTCGTCTCGTTTTATCTGTTGATTCAAAGCCTCGGAAAGCGACGAGAAATCGCCCCGTTTCTTTTCAGCGTTCTTCTTTTTTTATCCGCCTACCTTGGGCTTGAGGCAGCGCTCTATCCCTTCGCGATTTTGCCGGATATTACTATTTTTCAGGCGGCGGCACAGCGGGAAACCCAGATATTTACCCTCTGGGGCGTTGTTCTGGTGCTTCCGTTCGTTCTCGGCTATACCATCTACAGCTACTGGGTTTTCAGAGGCAAGATAACGGAATCGGATGGCTATCATTAGATAATAACCAAGGGAGCCACATCATCGAAAAAATCTACCAGGCCTTCGCAGCAATTGGCTATTCCCATCCTCTTCATCCCACGGTCATCCATTTGCCGATCGGCCTTATTTTGGGAGCCACTCTCTTTGGTGTCATCGCAGTTGTATTTCGCCGGACGTCCTTTGCCACAACGGCAAAACACTGCATGGCTCTGGCCTTTCTGGCGCTTTTCCCGGCTGTTTTCCTGGGATATGGCGACTGGCGGCATTTTTATGGCGGGGCTTTCCTTTTTGCAATCAAGATGAAATTATTTCTGGCGGGCCTTTTAACGCTCGTTCTTCTTCTCTTGCTATTGCGGAGCCGCAAAGCGGATGACATACCGTTGAATCAACTGCCGCTTTATTTTTTGTGCGCGATAATTATTGTCGGTATTGGATATTTTGGCGGGGAACTGGTGTATGGGAAAAAGGCGGTTGCAGGCGTCGCTGGAAATCGTATTCCGGGTTTTGACATGAAATCGGTTCGAAAAGGCGAGGTATTATTTTCCCAGCGCTGCGCCTTTTGTCATTCCATCGACAGCACCGATACGGTGGTTGGCCCGGGACTGAAAGGCCTTTTTTCAGCGGAGCAATTTTCCGTCAGCCAGCTGCCGGCAACCCCGGAAAGCGTCCGGCAGTTGTTAAAGAAGCCTTTCAAGGACATGCCCTCGTTTGATCAGCTTACGAGCGAGGAGATCGATGCGATTCTGGTCTACCTTCAAAACTCCTGACTTTTGGGAAGTACCGGTGGCGTCTCGGGTCTTGCGTGGCCGGTATTCCCGCATAAGGCGGCTCGGAAGGTTTTTAGTCTGTGCGTTTGTTATTATGTGGGGGGTGCCGGGCTGCGGCCACCTGAGAGAGAAAAACGGCTGTCCCGCTGAAGCGGCGTCACATGCTCCCCTGATTCTTCAGATTTACCAGGGACCGCTAAATCACCTGGTGGCCGTTCGCGGCGGGGATTGCCCCATGTATCCGTCGTGTTCCGAATTCTGCGGTCAGGCAATCGAAAAGCATGGGATGATGCTCGGATGGATGATGACCATCGATCGGCTGCTGCGTTGCGGGCGTGACGAACTGGATTCGGCTGCCCGGGTGTTGGACGGTGACCGGGTTAAAGCCTATGATCCGGTCGAAAACAATGATTACTGGTGGGCGGCTCCTTCAAAAAAACAGTAAGCTTTTATGGGCCTTGATCATCGTTTCGGCCAATTTCCTACGGCAGGGAGGCCGCGCCAGGGTGTTTTTGGAAGAGCGGCAGGCTGTTTGAACGATAGCGAGTTCCTGCCGGTCTGGAAAAAATATCCTGGCGTGGCCGGTACGACGATCAAGGCCGGGTCAGAACATCTCCAAACCGGTGTAATTTTCCGGCGTGATCGCCTTCAATTCTTCTTTTGTTGCTTCGGAAATATTCAGGGTATCAATGAATGCCGCAATGGAATCCGGTCCGATTTCACTGTGGGTTCGGGTGAGGTCTTTTAGTGCTTCATACGGCTCCGGATATCCCTCCCGCCGAAGCACCGTTTGAATCGCTTCCGCCACCACCGCCCAGTTTGCCCGCAGATCCTTGCGAATGATGTCCTCGTTGAGGATCAATTTGTCGACCCCTTTTATCAGGGACTTCATGGCGATGAGCATATGCGCAAGCGGCATGCCGATATTTCGGGTTACCGTGGAGTCGGTCAGGTCCCGTTGCAGCCGGGATATGGGGAGCTTTTCCGCCAGGTGGCCTAAAAGTGCGTTGGCTACGCCAAGATTACCCTCGGAATTTTCAAAATCGATGGGGTTCACCTTATGTGGCATGGCGGATGATCCCACTTCGCCTTCCTTAATTTTCTGGCGAAAATAATTCATCGAAATATAGGTCCATAAATCCCGGTCAAGATCGATGAGAATGGTATTGATTCGACTTGCGGCGTGACAGAAGGCAGCCAGATTATCATACGGCTCGATCTGAGTGGTGACCTGAGAGCGGCAAAGGCCGAGCGTGTCATTGACAAACCGGTTGCCGAAGGCAATCCAGTCGATTCGCGGATAGGCGATGTGGTGGGCGTTGAAATTCCCGGTGGCGCCGCCGAATTTCGCGGAAAAAGGGATGGTCTCAAGTTGCTTCAGCTGTCCGGTCAGCCGGTCGACAAACACGTAGATTTCTTTTCCGAGACGCGTGGGGGAGGCTGGTTGTCCATGGGTGCGCGCCAGCATCGGCACCGTCCGCCAGGTATTGGCCCTGGCGGTGAGGGTGTCGATAATTTCCCGGAGCGTTGGCGCCATCACGTTTTGCCAGGCGTCTTTAAGCGAGCAGGGCATTGCCGTATTATTGACGTCCTGAGACGTCAGACCGAAATGAATGAATTCCTTGAAACGGGAAAGGGCAAGATCGTCAAATTTTTCCTTGATGAAATACTCAACCGCTTTCACATCGTGATTGGTGACTTTTTCGATTCCCTTGACCGTTTCGGCATCCGCCGGGGAAAACCCGGCATAAATTTTTCGAAGGGCCGCGAAGACGGCGGGATCGATTCCGGCCAGTTGGGGCAACGGCAATTCGCAGAGCGCGATAAAATATTCAATCTCAACCTGAATCCGATATCGGATGAGGGCGCTTTCGGAAAAATACGCCCCTAGGGGTTCCGTGGTGCGCCGATATCGGCCGTCCACGGGAGAAACAGCGGTTAATGGGGATAGGGGCATGGCGTTAGGGGCTCCATATTTTCTGAATCGGTTGATAATTGATTTTCCAAAGAGAGGACTATAAAAAACCGCAAGAGGAGAGTCAAGACGCGAGTTCGGAATTAACGGAAGCGGCGACGCCGGAGATGCCGGCGGTGGTGTCCCACACCCTGACGGCCCTATTGCACCAGATCCACCTGCTGAATGACGCCCGCCGACCCGTTCTCGTTCACGTACACGCTGCTGCGCCGAACCTGACCCAGTTTCTCATTGTTATCGGTTGTCACCGCAAAAGGCGTCTCCGTCGCGTTCAGGTAGATGGCGCCGATACCGGTATCGGCTACCGCGATCAGCTGATCTTTTCCATCAGCGGTTTTGGACCAGATGGAAAGGTCATAAAAAACACCATCTCTCTCATCGATCCAGCCGTTGCCGTCCTCGTCGCACTCGGCGAGTTCGGAAAAGCCATTGCCTTGCGTGGGGCCGAATAGTTCGCTGCCGTTGTTGATCACACCGTCCTTGTTCCGATCACGGGCCAGAAAGCCGCCGGCGCCGGGTGTGACAAAAGAAATTTGTTCGTCCTCTCCGTCCGAGTTGATATCAAAGGCATATTTTTTTTCAGTCAGACCGGCCGCGCTCCCGGATAGGTTGATTACCAGCGGGTCCGTGAGCGGGCGAGTTTCAACCCGATAGGCCACATCGGCCTCATGGAATTCCCGGCTCATATTAAGTTGAACCTCTATTGCGATTTCCCGGCCATCGGATGTTTTTATTGTCCCCGCCGCTGAAAACGTGGTTTTTTCGTTTTCGTTGTGGCGAAACGCGGTTAACGTTTCAATTTGAGTGCCGGCCGTGTTTTGGGGCGCTGCCGGGGTCGATTGGGAAGAGGAGGAGGCTTCTGAAGGTGTATTCTTCATCAGCTGCGATTCAGATGGGGCCAAACCCGAGACGGGCTGAAACCGGGTTTCCGAAAAATGATACGCTTTCCCGGTCATTTTTTCCAAGGTTTTCAGAAGCACCGAGAGCTTCGTGCGCTGTTCGGATGTTGCTCCGTCTTCCGGACTATCGGTGGCCGTTGATGCGCCACTATAGGTTTCGGTGGCGTGAAAGGCATATTGAATCGCACTCTGGTGCGAGAGGGTGACCCTGACTCCATCGCCTGGAACCGGACGAAAAGCGGGATTTTCGGCGGTTTCACGAGGTTCTTCAGGCAGGGCGCGACCGGTGGTTATCCGGCGCAAAACCGATTCCTGATGGCTCACTTCAAGATCATGAGTACTTCCCATTGCTATATTGGAATTTGCAATGATCATTGCAGCCTCTCTCTATGGATTCGTTTAAGCGTTCATCTTGTTTCCCGATATCCGCTCCACAATTAAAACCAACGGGAGCTTGTAATCGTTATCGGTCAGCTGAGTGGCGACTTTAAGAAAAAGACCGCCCTTGATCATCGTTATGGCCACGCCAGGGAATTTTCCGGATGTGAACCGTCCACGGAATAACGGTCCAAAGAACGGGGAAACGGAAGCTATTTCAGATCCTTGTGCTTGCTGTATTCCGGATAGAGTACCCGGGCGCACTGAGGGCAGATGCCGTGGGAAAAACCGGCTTCGGAGTGAGTGGTAATATACTCTTCAATTTGACGCCAATGTCCCTGTTTGTCCCGGATCTTTTTGCAGGAGGCACAGATCGGCAACAAGCCGCTCAGCCGTTTGACCTGCAACAGGGCTTCCTCCAGCTGAGCGATCAGCTCTTCCCGTTCCCTGGCCGCCCGGTGTTTGATCATGGCGATCTCGATGCAGGAGCGAAGTTCGGTATTGTCATAGGGTTTGATCAGAAATCCGGAGGGATTGGTCTGGATAGCGCTGTCCAGAACGGCCTGGTCGCTAAGGCAGGTCAGGTAGATGATGGGGATGTCGGAGTGGTTCCGGATCTCTCTGGCGGCTTCGATTCCGTTCGTGTTGTCCGCCAGGAGGATATCCATGAGCACCAGGTCCGGCTGGTGTTGCCTGGCATACGCGACGGCCTCCGGCCCGGTATGCGCAATGGCGCATACCACATAGCCAAAAGACAGTAACCGCGCTTCCATGACAACGGCC
This sequence comes from Pseudomonadota bacterium, assembly GCA_043797445.1. Taxonomy (GTDB): domain Bacteria; phylum Desulfobacterota; class Desulfobacteria; order Desulfobacterales; family JAFDDL01; genus JAZDPP01. The sequence goes on along the minus strand of JAZDPP010000022.1, from coordinate 86,650 downwards.
ACATTGGTTTCATCCTCAACCACCAGAATGACGGCCGGAGTGGCAGGAACCTTTTTCAATACGTTGGTGCTCTGGGATAGCATTCGTTGTTCTCCAATAATCGGCCGGGTGTCCCCCGACCAGACGTTAATTTTTTTATACTTTTTCAAAGACAACTGACTGGATATTCCTTCACCCCGCAGGGGGTGACCGTTAATGCCCTAAAAACGACCCCCTAAACCATGACGGCGCTGGACCTTAACTATTTGTTGATATATTAACCAGCTGCATAGCAATTGGGCGATTTCTAAAACGCCAGGTGCGCTGAACGAATATGCAGTCTCAAGGGAAAAACATCCCTCTCCTGAATCTTTAAAGCAATACTCATGCCATATTATCCATCGGAACTGGCCCAGATGATACTGATAAAAGCCGTCGGGGGTGGGATACGTTAGGGGGAGCGCCGCTATCGTCCGAATCCGGATCCAGACCCAGGAGGAACAGCGAGGTTCGCTGCAGTTCTTCGAGTGCATTGTACAATCGGTCGATCTGTTGGGTAAGAACCGCGCGATACCGGTCTAACTGCCACTGGACGGCTTCAATTTCATTCATATGATGTACTCCCCGGGAGGAAGGAACGTTTCCGGTCGTTTGACTTCAGAGTGGTGCTATAAGTTCTGAAAAGTGCGGCCAGGTCGCCGCACTTTTTGCAATTAAGGCCGGAATCTTTTGATTTTCAGTCTATGACGACTCACTCATAGATATTGGCATTTATACTTCTTCGTAGCTATATCAAATGACACGCACTTGATATTACGTTGCATGTATTTCGCCTGTTGTCCCACCCATAACCCTTGCATCCCCTTCCTGACTTCGCTCTGGCCAAAGAACTGCGCCAGTTGCACTGCACTAAGCTCTACGAAGGCTCCTCCCGATACCGTCCGCACAGGTGGTTTTGCCGGAGGCTTTGCTCGCAGAACATCGAGGATGAGTTGTTCGTTTATGTTCAGCTGTATTTCAGCTTCTTTGATTTGAAGTGCTTGAGCCATGTCAGCCATATTCTTCTTGAGAGTGGCATCTATCAGCCTCGCAGCCTGTTTCAGGAACTTGGCCCGGTTCCACCCCTTCTCCTTTACCAGGTGATCAACTATAAAGTACCAGAAATGTTTTTTCCGGTACCTGCTCATCTCGTCATGGCCTTCGGTTCGTTCTTTATACTTCTGGGCTATCGCCTCGCCGGAAATCTTGGATGCACTCACCGTATCGCCGTAATAATCAAAATCGGTCCGCGCGGTCTTCCAATCAGTAAGTACAGACCGGATGGTCCGTGCTTTTTTAGGCACCCATTTATGAAGTTTGGAGTGCAGGTTAAGTTCACCCGCAACCCCCAGCAAGTACTTTTCATTGTAGTTGTTGTGCCACTCCATTATGTCCAACGTTTTTAAGATACTTTTTGAGCCATCGAATAATTCCAGGAAATCCTCCATACTCGTCAGGTCATCGGCCACGTTGCAGCGGGTGTACGCCTCGGCGACCTCGGTTGCCGGCAGTTTCATATACGCACGTAACATATCGGGTGTCCACTGATCGGTATCAAAGAAAAACTGGGCCATAATCTCGGGCGCTCCGATTTCTTTCCCAAACCCTGCTCTCCACTTTTCCAGGTAATTGTGGACATTTTCCCCGCGCTGTTGCACAACTCCCAGGTCATGCGCCGCTCTCTCCCCCATCTTGTACATGAGTAAGTACAAACGCAAATGGCTTTTCACACTCCTTGTCTCATCTTTCACATTTGCTATCAGCGCCTCTAATATCTGTTCCTCTTTTGCCATTTTTTCCCCCTCGAGGGCAGCGCCCCCCAACCGGTCAGCCGTTTTTTTGTCAGGTTTTAATCATTTTTCGGCTTCGCTCAGGGTATTTGTTGGCGACTGCAATGTTGCATTGTTTGAATCATTGATGGGTTTGTTCCTGCCGTCTATAACTTCAAAGCCTGGCCCCATTCCCATTCGATCGTCTTTGCCCTTGCCTACATTTCAATCTCAACCAAGGTTCCCGCCTCGACCGTCAGGTCGTCGACCAGGGTGTTGCGTTTGCTGCCGTGTTCGGTTTCCTGCCAGTCGACGCGATAGCGACCGGGTGGTACCGGGATCGGCTCCCAGGTTTGTTTGACAACGATTTCCCGTTTTTCCGACGCATCGGTCAGGAAAATCCGGTAGGGTGGTTTGGCCTCTTGGGCATGGAGGAACCGGACGCCCGAGTTGACGGGAACCGCGAGGATAGCGTGGGCGGGAATGACGAGCTCGCCCCAGGCGATGTCCTGGTGGCCATGTTCGGTGGGCCGTAAAACCAGAGTATACTTGCCGGGGGCGGCGAGCTGTGGTCCGAAGACCGTCCAGCGGCCTGCCTGTTGACCCACGGCGTTCACCAGAGCGTAGTAATAGGGCGGCTTGCTCAGCCAGTCGGCCGGTTGGAGCATGAGGCCGCTGTCAACGGCGATTTCGTTCAACCGCCCGCTTTCAATAGTTACCGGGCCAAGTTCCAGGGCTGGTAGATGCTGGTGCTGTTTCCAGGCCAGTTGCCAGTTGCCGGCTGGAACCAATTGCGGCTCCAGGGTTTGGCGGAAAAGGATGACCGGATCGGCTTTTTCCCCGACGGGTTTCAGTCCCCACCAGTCGGGGGGCTGGATCCCTTGGGGCAGAATCAGCTTGATACCGGTATCGAGGGCAGCCTTTACGGTTTTGCCGCTTTCAACCGTGACGGTCTCGGTCAGGGCCACCTCGTTATGACCATGTTCGCTTTGTTTCCAGAGAATCTGGTACTCGCCCTCCTTCACCCTTGCCTCGGCGCCGGAGCCTTCCGCCCGTCGCTCCCCGGATTCGGCGGCTATCAGCGACCACTGTTTTGGCGGCATGGAGACCCAGGGTGCCGGGGCCAGCACAACCGTACCGGGGCCGGCGATGCGCACCCGTTTCGAGGAGCCGGTCTGCTCGCCGGGTGTTGCCACCGCTATCACCGGTGGCGGGGGCGGAGCGACCGGTTTGCGGTCCACCACGATAGTGCGGATTTCGCTTAAGACCTGGCGCAATCCGGCGGTATCGTTGGCCTGGAAATAGCCGCCGCCACCAGCCAGGGCGATGCATTGCAGCTGCTCCACCGCCGCGCCTTTTACATCGAAACCCACCACATGAACCACCAGTTTGAGGCCCTTGTCACGCAGGGTTGTGACCGCAGCGCAAGGGTCACCCGCGCAGGTCTCGATGCCGTCGCTGACCAGGAGCACGGTCGCCTCGCCTTCTCCCCCGGCGAGCAATTCACCGGCCTTGGTCAGCGAGGCGGTGAGTGGGGTCATGCCTTTCGGGGTCATGAATTTCAGTTGGTCGAGCATCTGCTGTCGCGCCGTACCGGGAGGGGCAACCAATTCGATATCCTGACAATCGCCCTTACGCCGATGACCGTAGAACATCAGCCCGGCGGCAATTTCCGGCGGCAGGGCCGAGATCGCATCGGAAGCGGCACTTTTGGCCACGGCGATTTTCGGCTGGCCATCCACTCGTCCCCACATGGAACCGGAACCGTCGAGAATCAACAGCAGCCGGGCGGACTCGCCGGCAGAAGCGATTGTCGCCGACAGCATAACAACCGACCACAGTAAAGATGAGAGGTTGCGAACATGGCGCAAGGTTTTCATCTCGTCTCCTTGAACATGAATACCGTTGATGAATAGCAGTGCCGGCCGGATTCGTTCCCGAACTGCGGACGGCAAGACATGAATTCCGATTTTAATCGATGGCGGTACGCACCACGTCACTTTTATCCTTAAATCCATACCGATTGCATTGTTCAATAAATTGAATATGCGATTCTTTGAGGCTAAATTTGGCTTGAATCATGAGGACCTCTTTAAATAGTCTAATATGAATACCCTAAATATTGACCCAATTATAGGTCCTAAACGATGGGGAGTCAAACCATTTTCTAAGGGCAGCCCCAACGGAAAGCTGTGCCGCGCCGCCCACGGTAAACTGACCACTGTTTCCGGCGTCGGCACCAGCGAGCGGGTGCCGCCGCTCAAGATATCGTCGGCGGATAACTCCTTCCGGGACGGCAACATCGGCGATCGGCGCCCGCGGCTGCAAAAACCGGTGGCGTCGTATCAGCCCACCATGCAGTTCTGGTCCATTTGAAACACCTGCATCATGATGGCATGATCGATCATGCTGACTCCCTGGGCAAGGGCGTCCACCATGTCCCCGTCTTGCCATCCCAGGTCTCTTAGCTTTTGAATATCGCCGGGCGTTACCGATCCCGGGGATTTCACGGCCTTAATGACAAACGCCAGCATGGCGCTTTCGTTTTCCTCCAGCAGCGATTGGGACGGGTCGGCTTCCATTTTCCAGATATCGGCGTCTTCGATACCCTGTTTTTTCAGTAGATGCTTATTGAAATCCGTGCAAAAGGGGTAACTCAGGTTCCGCGATACCAAATACCGGATATGGGTCAGCAGGGGAAAGCTCAGTCTCGGATGGGCTGCAAAATATTGGATTCTTCGAAGCTGGGATTCAAAGAGCGCCGGGCTCGCACTCATCATCTCCATGGGTTTGGGGATGATGCCGATGTTTTTCATGAACATGTCATACCCTTCCTTTATAGAACCTTCCGCTTTTTCCGGTGAAACCGTGCTGATCAGCGCCATGGGGTGCCTCCTTTAATTATTAGTAGTGTTGCCGATTTATTCATTTCCAACTGCCACCGGCCAGACATAATAGAGCCCGGCATCGGGTATGGAAAGCAGCCGGGATAGCGTGCGAAGGTCGGTTGAAACCCCGCCTTGAAGGGCGGACATATCGAGGGTATAAAGGGTATCTTCCTCGGACTTTGAGCGTCGGTAGGTCACAACCCCGGCATTTTCATCGAGACCGGTGAGGCTCCTCGCCTTGGCCACTGCATCCCCGAGGTAACCGATCCCATCCACCAGCCCGAGTTTCAGAGCCTGCTGCCCCAGAAAAACGCGAGCCGTCTTGATCTCCTCCATTTGCCGGGGAGTGGGGTTTCGATGCTGTTGCACCATGTTGTGGAAACGCTCGGCCATCTGGTCGGTAAGCTCCTGAAAGATATCATTATCCTGATTAGTTGGCTCCCGAAAAGGCGATCCCATATCCTTATTCACCCCCGATTTGTTGACATTCATTTCGAACCCGTACTTTTCCATAAACCCGCTGAAGCCGGGCCGCAGGAAAATCACCCCGATGGAGCCGGTGATGGTGGTGGGTTGGGCCATGATCCAATCGGCCGGTAGCGAGAGATAATACCCCCCGGAGGCGGCCACATCCATCATGGCGACAATCACCTTGACACCGCTTTGTTTCTTATACTCACTGATCTCGTGGTAGATCATATCGCTAGCTGTCACCGGACCGCCGGGCGAATTGACCTTCAACACCAGAGCCTTGATATGGGCGTCTTTCCGGGCTTTTTTCAAACGGACCGCCAGTTCCTGGACCATGCCGGGGCGGGTATATAGCAGTTTTTGCTTGGGTTGGTCGGAAATGACGCCGTTGAGGGTGAGCACCAACACCTTATCTTTTCCCGTTCCTTCGAGTGTCACCTCTTTTAACGGCCCCGCTTCCGGGAAGAGGCTGAATTTGAACAGCGAGCAGCCTCCAAGCGTCACCAGGAGCATCAATAGCATAATCATCCACGGCCATCTTCTCATCGGGCACCTCTCCCGCCTTAAAACCGTCCCTGGAAACTTACACGGGAGTGCTCGTATCCGCTCGGAAGGTTATTGAGATAGAATCGATAGGTTACCACGCCTCTTATTCCAGCGTTCAGTATACCCCGAACTTCAGGCCGGATGTCAACTTTTTCGATTCCGGGAAAATCCTATCGGTGACCCGCTATTGTAAATAATCTTCTCGCACCGGCAAGAAAACTTCAATCGCCACCGAATCCGCGAGAATCTCAGCCCGATGCTCAACGTTGGCCGAAAAGACGCTTGCCCGTGCCCGAGGGTAAGCGGAATCCTTCGGTGAAGAGCTTGTGCATGAGGGCTTTTTTCAGCTCGGTGGTAGTCTGTATGATCCGCTTCTGCGCTTCGATTGCCCGCTGCACCGCCGAAAGGATGTGAGCGATCTTCTTCTGCTCAGGGGGGGTCGAGAATTGGGAGCGTCTTAAACGAATTGCGATCGAGAGTCGGAACCGATGCGCCGGTCTTGAATCGAGAGAGATTCAATGACTCCAGCAGGTAACCGGCAAAAGCAAGAAAACGGGTGATCTTGTCTTCGTCAATGTCGTCACGGCGAGTTCTCCGTGTTTCCAGGTTCGCTTTTGTCACATGTGAAGGGGCGCCGCCCTATGCCTCCAGACACCTTCGGATCAAAAGCCGCATGCAGCCGATGATATTCTCTTCGCTGTAAAGCGTAAATTCGTCCCGGTAGTATCTTTCATAAAGTCTTTCCGCCAGACGAGCGTCTACCCGGTTCAAGATTATCTCGTCGCGCAGGCCCAGCGTGGCCTCGCGGGCCGCGATAAAGGCCGCCGCCGCTTCGGCATCGTTCAGCGACCCCTGATGCCCGAACCCCAGAATTCGGGGTTTCAATGCGGCAAGCACTTCCACGGTGGATAGATAATCGGATAACCCGGTGAAAACAAGCGGACAGATGAAGCGGCCCGGATAGTGGAAACCCAGCGAGTCCGAAACCATCAAGGCCTCTTTTTCAGGAATATGAACGACAATATTTCCCGGGGAATGACCTTGGACCGGAAGACAGCGAAGCGTGAGGCCTCCCAGATCGATCTCATGCGGCCCGACCACTTCCATAAGCGACTCCGGGAAACCAAACGCCTCGATCGGCGGCCGTCCGACGGGATACCCCCTTTCACTCAAGCTCTTTGACATGAAGCGATCTTCCCGGATCATGGCGGCCAGGGCCTTGGGGTGGGCCACGAATTCCCTGGCCCCCTGACCGATAATGGGAATCGCCCGGGGAAACCGCTCGCAAAGCCCGGTCAGACCGGTCGCGTGATCGCTATGGGGGTGCGTGACGACGATATAGTCGGGTGCAATGCCAAGCGAATCCAGTTGACCGATGACGGCATCGCAGGTTGCCGAAATTCCCGTTTCTATCAGGGCCGAGGCGTGAGCCCCTCGGATGAGATAGAGGCTAAAATAGTAATTTCCCAGAAGCCAGAGATTTTCAGTCAACACTTCCGGAAACAGATCCGCTTCACTCCGTATCATTTCTTGGATTCCTTAAATAATTCGATGCGCCCGTCTTTTCGCATCCTTATTTCAATACCTGTACCCTGGAGAATAACGCATGGGGGCGCCATCATGATTATCCGCTTTTGTGATTCCGTTCACCCAGCGCAGACGTCACCCCATGGTTCTGAACGGAGCCGCGGTTAAAAAAAATTCCCGACATACGACATGCCACGCTTTTGACGGAAACTTCAAGGGGATTTCATACGATTTTGTATGAATTGTTCTTCATAAAGACGAAAATGTTCTTTTTCGATGAATCATGTCGCTTTCCGAAGGGGGTCTCATGGGCCGCGGCAATTCGCATAACGCATTAATATAAAGATAATAATTCGCTACATATCGCGCATTCCTCAATCCGGTTACCGACATGGCAGACATATTGCTCTTACAGGTGAGCATATGGCTTTTACGGATCGGCATATGGATCCGGTTTCACGCCGCACCGGCGGTTCGGCGACACAATGGAGAAAAATGACGGTGAACAAAAGAATCTGGGGGCTTTTTATCGCATTGATGATCGTTATGGGGGGTGTTTATTTATGGGTCTGCAATCCGGTTTCAACACCCGGGATCAGCCGTCCATTCAATCCGGAGTTTTTTCAGTTTATGGGGCTGACGATTTGCTGCGTGGGGGTAACCGGCTTCACTGTGATCAATAGTTACAAGAAATTGTTCGGAAAAATAATCCTTGAACTGGATAACCTGGCCAGCGGAATCGAAGGCGCATCCTATCAAATCAAGATAAAGGGGACTGAAGGGTTAAGCAGTGCGCAACGCCAAACGGCGGCCATTGATGAGACCGCCCGGTTTCACGGACAAATCGTGGACCAGATCCGGAACAATGCGCAAAATGTGAATGAAGCCAACGGACTGATGGCCAATAATGTTCAACAGATCGAAGCCGCGAATCATACCTTGCAACGATTGATAGCATCGATGGGCGACATTAAACGGGAAAGTCAAAATATTTATAAAATAGTCGATGACATGAACGATATTGCAACCAAGACGAACCTGCTCGCCATCAATGCCGGGGTTGAATCCTCACGCGCGGGACATGCCGGGAAAGCCTTTGGAATCATTGCCGGCGAGGTGCGCAATCTGGCGCTCGGCTCCAGTGCGTCGGCCCGGGAAACGACGAGTCTGCTGGAAAAAACAATTGGGAGCATCGAAAACGGCGCTGTTACCGTCAACCAGATGGTACAGGATTTCAGCCAGATGGCGGAACAGATCGCGTCGATGAAATCCTGTATGGCCCATATCGGGCAAACCGCTGATGAACAGGTGGAAGGAATTCTTCACCTGGATGGAGCGGTCGGAGAATTGACCACATTGGGCATCGAGAACGCTGCGAACGCCAAAGACACGGAGGCCATTTCCACCACGCTGCAAACCCAGGGGGAAAGATTACGAAGCTTTATCAGTGAGATTATCGCTCAAACATTATTGCGGGGGCATGTATCCTCGGAGGATTTAAGCAAATTTATGTTGGATTTCAGACGAATCGGGCAGCGGTTGCGGGCCCTTCGGCCGGAGCGTCCGGATCATGAGAGCGTGCTGTTGAAATGGCAAAAAAGCCATCCGGCCATCGTTAGCGCGGTCTATTCCTGCCATGCCGACGGATCCTTTATTTTTTCAAACCCGCCGGCGGGGATAGCAAACGCCAAAATCCGCCCCTGGTGGCAGCGGGCAATGGTGGGCGAGAATTTCACTTCTCCTGTATATATTTCCGCAATTGACAACAACCCCTGCCGGACGATTTCAATCCCCTATGTAAATTCGGATAGGATCATTGTCGGCGTAATCGGCGCGGATTTAAAAATCGGTTAAGAAACCTGCTGATGATAGAGACTTATTTTGTATTACCAGAGAGGGCGCAAATGCTTTTCGATGTCAACTATACCTCAGCACTGATCCAACAGAATGAAACCCAGGCTTATGCCGTGTTCAATGAATATCGGTTGCATACCGCCGTCCAACCGATATTCAGCCTGGCCCATAAACGGATTGTCGGATATGAAGCCCTGGTGAGAATTAAAGATGCGGGGGGACAGTTTGTCAGCCCTATGGTTTTATTCGAATCAGATCAGGCGCAATCCGAAATCGTGTTACTGGACAGGCTGTGCCGGCATCTGCATCTGCACAATTTTCAGCTATTGGCGGATGAGCTGAATTGGCTCTTTCTGAATGTCTCCCCTCATACGATCGCCAATGGCGCCGCGTACGGGTCTTTTTTTCTTGAGTTGCTGAATTTATACCACTTTCCTCCCGAGAGAGTCGTCATCGAGGTGGTTGAGTATCCGGTCGACAACAGGGATTTATTGCTCAAAACGGTCGATTTTTATAAAGATCTCGGATGCCTCATCGCCATTGACGATTTTGGCGCCGGTCACTCTAATTTTGATAGAATTTGGGGACTGACCCCCAATATCGTGAAAATCGACCGCGCCATGATACAAAATGCCTCCGAGAAAAATCAAATTCGAAACCTGCTTTCGGGAATGATTTCCCTTCTGCATCAGATAGGCGCTCTGGTTGTAATAGAAGGGATTGAGACGGTGGAGCAGGCCATGATTGCGTTGGAGAGTGATGCGGACTTTGTTCAAGGATTTCTTTTTGCGACCCCTACGATGGCGCTGAGCCCGGATCTTTCCTTTGCCTATTCGTTTGAAACGCTTTTTAAGGCGTATAAGGAAAAGGCAACCCAGCGGGAAAACATAACTCAGAATTTTTTTTATCGATATACGGCACTGTTCAAAAAAGCGGCCCTCGGTATCAAAGGCCGCTTGAATTGGAACGAGGCATGTACCGAATTATTGAAAGACGACAATGTGGTGCGGTGCTACCTGCTTTCTCCGAGCGGTATTCAGATTGACCACACGAAAACGAATTTGCGTTTTATGAACAAATCGGATCCCCGGTTCAAACCGCTTGAGGCGGCAAACAGTGCGGACTGGTTCCGGCGCCACTATTTAAAACGGGCCGTCATGCATCCGGAGCAGATGCAAATCACCCGCCCGTATCTTTCCATCACGGGCGCCCACATGTGCATCACCCTCTCCATGATGGTATCCGGCTCCGAAGGAGACAGAGTGCTGTGCTGCGATCTGAACTTCGATGATCATATGGATCTTTGATACCTCCCCGCCGAAAAATTTCGTTGGAGCGGAAGCGGATAAAGGCGCCGGTCCGAGTTGATTTCTCCGCCGTTCATGCCGTAGCCGGCATCCGGCCGTCTTTTTTCTTACGCAGCAGGAAGCCGGCCGCGCCCGCCAGGGAACATATTACGATGTAAAGAATAAAAAGGGCCGAGAAATCCCCGCTGCCAAGACCAGTGGCAAGATTACCGGAACGGTCCAGAATGGCGCCGGCAAGCGGCTGAAAGATGGCGCTGCCGACCATGGGGAAAACGTAGACGAGACCGGATACGGTCCCCGCGATCTGAATCGGGAAGCGCTCCTTTGCCGCCGTGAAGCACACCCCGGCGGGACCGGCTCCCAGCAACCCGAATAGAATATTATGGGCATAGAGTTCCGGAAGGCTCATGCTGCCGTTTCGCAGGAACATCCAAAGCGAAAGAAGGGCCATGCCGGACATGCCTCCTCCCAGAATACGGCCATGGGAAGGAAATCGGGTGGCGAGCCAGCCGAAAAACAGGGGGCCGAGCACCCAGCCGACGGAGAAGAGATTAATGAGATTGCCCGCGGCGGTTTTACTCATGCCGTACACCTGCATGAAGTACGGCCCGGCCCAGAGCCCGGCAAAACTGAAGAGGATCGCCCCATTGAAGAAAAACCACGTGGCCAAAAACCAGAAATCAAGATTTTTCAAAATCATGGCGAAGGATTTTCCCAGGGGGATGGGCTCCGCGGGGCTGCCGGCGGTCATTAGCGCCGACTCGACGGGCGGCAACCCGAAATCCTGCGGTTTGTTCCGAACGAGAAACCACACCAGAACACCGGTAATGAACGTCATTGCGGCGAGAACCTGTGTTCCTCCTCTCCACCCGATCTGTTCGCTCAACCAGGCAAGGGGGGAGCCGGCGACAGCCCCTCCGAATCCGGCAACCGAGATCACGATGCTGGCGGCCATGACGAATTGGCGAGTGGAAAACCAGGCGGCAAGCGCCTTGTAGCTCGGCACCAGCACCGCGGAAACGCCGAATCCCACCAGCACCCGCGCCCAAAAAGCGGCGGTCACACTCTCCGCCAGGGAAAACAGCAGCGCCCCCACACTGGCCAGGCACATGCATAGCGTAACGAGGAGCCGAGGGCCGAGCTTGTCGGCGATAATCCCGCTGGGAATCTGCATGAGCGCATAGGGGTAAAAATAGGCGGAGGCCATGAGTCCCACCACGGCGCCGGAGGCGTTGAATGTTTTCATCAGGTCCTGGGCGAGAACCGCCGGGCACAGGCGATGCACGTAGGCGATGAGATAAGAGACCGACAACAATAGGATAATAATCCACCGGTAGGAAGACAGCTGGTATTTCATCGCTTCTTTCTCACTGTCAGGCCCAGATGGGCCAGCATCAACAGATCGCTTTCCAGCGTTCGGCCCGTCGCGGTCAGGTAATTGCCGGTCATGATGCCGCTCGCGCCCGCGTAAAACACCAGGGGATGAAGTTCTTTTAAATTTGACTCCCTGCCGCCGCAGATGAGAATTTCCTTATCCGGCAAAACGAAGCGAAAGAGAGCGATGAGTTTCAGGCACCGCAAGGGCGTCAGAGAGGCGCCTTTTTCCATCGGCGTTCCGGGAATCGGCACCAGAAAGTTTAAAGGGATGGCATCGACATCCAGATCCCGCAGGGCAAGCGCCAGCTCCAGCGCCTGTTCATCGGTCTCCCCGATGCCGAAGATGCCGCCGCTGCATACCTCAAGTCCGGCGGCCTTTGCGGCCCGAACGGTGGCCACCCGGTCCGCGTACCGGTGGGTCGTGCAGGTCCGGTTGAAAAAACTTTCGGCGGTTTCCAGATTGTGGTGATAGCGGGTCACACCGGCCGATTTCAAAATTTCAAAGTCACCGGGCGCCAGAATGCCGAGTGAGGCGCAGGTGTCGATGCCGGAGGCGGCAACCTCCGAGAGCGCCTCCGCTATTTTTTTCACCTCCATCGACCCCAGCCCCTTTCCCGTGGTAACGATGGAATAGCGGTTTATGGGCGATGCGGCGGCACGGACGCCGGCTTCGACCAGCTGATCTTTTTCCATCAGGGGATAGATGGGCGCATCCGTGTCATAGTGGGCCGATTGGGCGCAGAACCGGCAGTCTTCGCTGCACCGGCCCGATTTACCGTTACAGATCGTGCAAAGATGAACGCCGTTTTGGAAATAATGCTCCCGCAGCAGATCGGCGCCGGGAAGAAGGGAAAACACCTCCGGTTCCGGAAGACGAGCGATCTCCACGAAGGTTTTTATATCGGGCTGTTTTCCGCCGGTTATCGATTCGGCCAGTTCAATTATTTTTTTACGATCCATTTTATATACTTTCACCCTTACCCACCGGTTCCACCGGCAATGACGCCTATAACCGGAAGCAGTGTTGAAACGTTTCTGAAAGACTTTTAAAGGAAAACGCCGGTATCGGCTCGATTTCGGCGCATACCCGAATATTCCCGAAGGTTTCGATCGCCACCCGGTTCTCTTCGTCTTTCGGTCCATTCATAACGACGCCCAGTACCTCGGCGCCGATTCGCCGCAACTTCTCAAGAGAAAGCAGCGTGTGGTTGATGGTGCCAAGACCGCTTCTCGCGACCAGCAGCACCGGAACATCGAGCTGAAGGATGAGATCGGCCATGGTCTGGGATTCGTTTACCGGCGCCATGATTCCGCCGGCCCCCTCAATGATCAAGTGCCGGGCCTTGCGGTGTGCCGGTTTCCGGATAGCGGCCAGATCGATCTGAATCCCCTGCCGGGCCGCCGCCGCGTGGGGGGAAAGAAAAGGGGATAGAAGATAGGTTTCCGGGTGAAACCGGGATTCGGGCAAACCGGTTTTTTCCCGAATCCACTCCGTGTCGGTACCCGCCTCCGCGCCGCTTTGGACCGGCTTCCAGTATTCGGCCCCGAGACCCGCCACCAGAATGGCGGAGACAACTGTCTTTCCCACCTCCGTGTCCGTGCCCGTTACAAAAAGGGCGGGCGGAATAACGCTGCTCATTTCCGGGCACCCCATGATTTAAACGCATCGATCAGCCGGTCCGCATGAGACCGGCTGTGAAGCGCCGTCAGGGTCAGCCGAATGCGGGATTGCCCGGGGGCCACCGTCGGCGGCCGGATTCCGGAGGCCATCACGCCGTTTTTCTCGAGGTGGGCGGAAAGAGACATGGTGTCGTCCTCGTTTCCCACCACCACCGGCACGATCTGGGTGTCGGATTTCCCGGTATCCCATCCCATCGTCTGAAGAGACGTACGAAGAAAGTCGGCATTCTCATGAATCCGCCGGCGCTCATCGTCCATTCCGGGAACGAGATCGAGGGCCGCATCAATGGTGCCGAGGACGGCTGGCGGAAGACCCGTCGTATAGATAAATCCGTAGCACCGGTTCACCAGGTAATCCCGGACCTTTTTCGAGCAGGCCACATAGGAGCCGTATCCCCCGAGGCCCTTGCCGAAAGTTCCCATGACCACATCGACTTTTTTCCCGACCGTGAGCCCCATGCCGGACGGGCCGAAAACGCCGGTGGCGTGCGCCTCATCCACATAAAGAATTGCGTTGAAATCGGTTGCCAGTTCCACCAGCGCGTCCACCTGGCACCGGTCCCCATCCATACTGAAGACCGATTCGGTGACGATCAGTATCCGTGAAGCGGTGTTCCGGTTCGCCTCCAGAAGCGTCCTTAAGTGGGTCAGATCGTTGTGGCCGAATCGTTCCACCCGGCACCGGGCTAACATGGCGCCCCGAATGAGACTGTTGTGGTTAAAGGCGTCGGACAGGATCAGTGAGTCCCGGTCGGCGAGCGTCGAAAGCAGCGCCACATTCGACTGGTAACCGGCATTCATGATGAGGGCCGTTTCGCTCCCCTTAAGGCCGGCGAGTTTCTCTTCCACCGGCGCAAAGCAGGAAAGATTGCCGCAGATGAGGCGCGAGGCCGTTGATCCGGCGCCGAATCGCGCCATGAACCCGGCCGCCCGTTCCCTCAGCAGCGGATGTTGCGAAAGCCCCAGATAATCGTTGGAGCAAAAATTAAGAAGGGAAGCGCCGTCGAGGCTCACCACGGGACCGGGTTGGGGGGTCACCGTGCGAAGCCGGCGGAAAAGATTCCGGGACTTCCGGTTTTCCAGATCCCTGTCGATAAATTCAAATTTATCCGTCATTGCCATGCCCCCTCCTGTGCCCGGTGGCGGTAAACCACAGTGTCCCGCGAAGTATCACGATTCTTCATCGTCGGTTTCCCTGTCCACGATGTCGCACATTGCGGCCGTAATCTTAGCCAGATCCTCATTGCTGATGATATACGGCGGCATCGTGTATATCAGTTTGCCAAAAGGACGAATCCAGACCCCTTTTTCCACAAACCGTTTTTGAATCCGGGCCATGTCGACTGGACGCCGCATTTCCACCACGCCGATCGCTCCGAGCACGCGAACGTCGGCGACCCGGGGCATGTATCGGCAGGGGGAAAGCCCTTCCGCCAATCGCTCTTCTATTTGAGCAATTCGCGTCTTCCAATCCGAGGCGAGCAGTTTATCGATACTGGCCAGCGCCACGGCGCAGGCAAGCGGGTTTCCCATAAAGGTCGGCCCATGCATGAAGACACCGGCCTTTCCCGAAGAAATCCCGTCGGCCACCCGCCGGGTCGATAAGGTGGCGGCAAGGCTCATATACCCGCCGGTAAGCGCCTTGCCGAGGCATAAAATATCCGGTGAGATACCCGCATGCTCGCAGGCAAAAAGCTTTCCGGTCCGTCCGAAACCCGTGGCGATTTCATCCAGTATTAATAGAACGTCATTTTCATCACAGAGCCGGCGAACCCGCTGAAGATAGGCCGGGGAATAAAACCGCATGCCGCCCGCGCCCTGAACGACCGGCTCCAGAATCACGGCCGCAATCCGGTCGCCGTGGGCCGATATCAGGGATTTAAAACTTTCGATATCCGCCTCATTCCAGGGATCATGAAAGCCGCACCGGGGCGCGTCCGCAAAATAATGTCGGGGCAAAATGCCGGAAAAGAGCTCGTGCATGCCGGCCACCGGATCACACACGGCCATGGCGCCAAAGGTATCACCGTGATACCCCGATCGAACCGTCAACAACCGATGCTTCTCCGGCCGGCCTTTTGCGTGCCAGAACTGAATCGCCATCTTGATGGCCACTTCGACCGCCACCGATCCGGAGTCGGAAAAAAAAACCGTTTCCAAAAGCGCGGGCGTTATCTCCGTCAGCCGGGCCGCGAGCGCCACCGCGGGTCCGTGGGTGATCCCGCCGAACATCACGTGGCTCAAACTTTCCATCTGCCGGCAAAGCGCCTGATTCAACTCCGGGCAATTATAGCCGTGAATCACCGCCCACCAGGAGGACATCCCGTCAATCAGCTCCCGGCCATCCGCCAGCGTCAGTCTGACCCCATTTGCCGCAACCACCGGATAGACCGGCAGGGGATTTCCCATGGAGGTGTAGGGATGCCAGATATGCTTTCTGTCAAAATCAAGCCCGTTTTCCGGAAACGCCATGCTGTCTTCCATTTTTATATCCTGTCCCGGGTCCGTCGGAAAAGTCAGAGAATCCGCACCTTCCGTTACTGCGGCCTATAACCTATGGAGAAGCCGTTCTTTTGTCAATATTCGTTTTGTGCAAATGCGCGAGGGAGTAAGTTCGCGGCGGCCACCGGGAGCGCAATTCCGGCTTTGGTCATGGTTTCGGTCACGCCAGGGCATTTTTTCCAGCCCGGCAAGAACTCGCTATCGCTCAAACAGCTTGCCGGGTTTCCAAAAAAACCCTGGCGTGACCTGCGCGTCACTCCGGTTTGGCCGAATCGATGATCAAGGCCGCAATTCTTTACAAATGGATGGGAAGCCACTATATTGGAGTAAAATTAAAATTCAAACAATGTGACCGTAAGAATGATGCCCTCTTTCAACCCGATGCAGGGTTCCACCAACAACGCCGGGGAATGAAACAAAAAAGAAAAGGACCGTTACCGACAAATGATTTATAATTTCAACGCCGACGCAATTTTGGAAATGGCTGAGCAGATCGAAAGAAACGGTGCCGCATTCTACCACACTGCCGCCAGACGGGTGCTCAGTCCCGCCGTCAAGGAGATGTTGATCCGTCTGGCCAAGATGGAAGAGGAGCATGAAAGGACGTTTGCCGCGTTTCGAAAGGAGCTCGCCAAGCCGGAAGGCTCCCCTTCTTTTTTGGAACTTGATGCGGACGTTCAAAAATACCTTCTCGCGCTCTCCAATACCCGCGTCTTTCAGAAAGACAAAAAGCCGGATTTGAAAATTTCGGCAACGCATTCTGAGGCCGATATTCTGGAAGAGATCTACCGGTCCGCCATCCGGGCGGAAAAAGACTCCATTGTTTTTTACGTGGGGCTCAGGGAGCTGGTTCCGGTAACCTTTGGAAAATTGAAAATCGATGCGATTATCAAGGAAGAGATGCAACACATCACCATGCTCAGCATCGAGCTCGCCGGACTAAAAACATGACCGGTCAAACCGGTGTTAAGCCGCCGCGAATTAATAATCATGACAGTTAACTCCCCTCGACGGCATAAGGCGCCGTATAGTGAGAGGTGTCATGGTTATTTCATAACGGCTCCTAAAAAAGAGGCGGGGGGGCTGGTTGCCGAAACAAGGGCATGGTTTTCCCCGCCATCCCGTGTCGCTATTCGAGAGTCATCACGCCGTCGGAAAGCGCCTGGAGCCCCTCCCGGTCCATCAGGCGGATCAGGCGGCCGTTCACATCGATCAGCTCTCCCCGGCTCATCCGGGAAAAAATCCGGGACAGGGTTTCCGGCATGGTGCTCAGCAGGCTCGCCAGCTGCCCCTTGCTGATCGACAGCGTCACCTCCCGGGGGTTTTCCTGCTCCTCTGAAAGGTAGAGGAGATACGATGCCAGTCGGGCCGGAACCTCTTTCAGGGACAATTGCTCAATCTGGGCGGCAAACTGACGCAGCCGCATGGCTAAAACCGCCAGCATGCTCAGAGCGAGCGATGGATTTTCGGTAATGAGCCGAACAAATTCGTTTCTCGGGAAAAATAAAAGGCGGCTGCGCGCAATCGCCTGAGCGTTGGCGGGAAATGGTTTTCCGCTGAACACGGGGACTTCTCCAAACGGCTCTCCGGAACCAAAAATATGAAGAATCTTTTCCTTGCCGTCAATGGAGGATTTGAAGATTTTCACCGTACCGGTCATGACCACATAAAAGCCGTTGCCCGCATCCCCTTCGGAGAAAATCATTTCTCCCTTCGTAAATTTTTTCTCCACCGAGATGGCGGATAGTTCCGCCAGCTGGGGAGGAGCAAGGCCTTCAAACAGGGGAATGCCGGCAATAAACGTCATCGTTTTCCCTTTAATTTCGATTTTTAAAAATTTAAAAAAAAATGGCATTTTTCTTGATGTAAGTCAAGGCGGGAGGTGAGGTAATTCGGTAAATATGATGAAAACGGCGACATGGAATCACCCGATTTAATCACATAGTAAGTATATCAACAATCACTTTTAAGGAGGATCTATCATGTTTTGTTATCAATGCGAACAAACGGCAAAAGGCGAAGGATGCACCAAGATCGGTGTCTGTGGGAAAAAACCGGAAGTGGCGGCACTTCAGGATCTTTTAATCTATGCGATAAAGGGGTTAAGTCAGGTAGCGCTTGCCGGAAAAAAAGTGGGCGTTTCCGACAGCGCGGCCGATCAATTTGCCTGCGAGGCTGTTTTTTCAACCCTGACCAATGTCGATTTCGATCCGGCCCGCTTCGAAGCCATGATTCAGCAGTGCGTCTCGCTCCGGGAAGGACTCAAGGCCAAAGTCAAGGCTGCCGGCGGCAATACGGCTTTTCCCGATGGGCCGGCCTTTTTTGCTCCGGGAAATACCCTGGAGGCGATGGTGACCCAGGGCGAAGCCGTGGGGATCAAAGCCGATCCGAACGCAAACGCGGATATCCTTTCCCTTCAGCAGCTCCTTATTTATGGGGTCAAGGGCGTTGCCGCCTATGCGGATCATGCCAATATCCTGGGGCAAACCGACAATGCGGTCTTTGAATTTATTTACGAAGCGATGGCGGCAACCCTCGATCCCAGCCTCGGCGCGAACGAGCTGGTGGGACTCGCCATGAAATGCGGCCAGATCAACCTGAGGGCCATGGAATTGCTGGACGCGGGAAATACCGGCGTCTACGGGCACCCCGTCCCGACCGCCGTTCCGCTCGGGCCCAAAAAGGGAAAGGCGATTCTCGTCTCCGGACATGATTTAAAAGATCTGGAAGCCATTTTGAAGCAGACCGAGGGAAAGGGAATCACTGTTTATACGCACGGTGAAATGCTGCCGTGTCATGGCTATCCCGGGCTGAAAAAATACGCGCATCTCTACGGTCATTACGGCACCGCCTGGCAGAATCAGGCAAGGGAATTTTCCCTGTTCCCCGGCGCCATAATCATGACCACCAACTGCATCCAGAAGCCCCAGGATCTCTATCAGGACAATATCTTCACCACGGGTCTCGTGGGATGGCCGGGCGTGCCCCATATTGCCGACAAGGACTTCACGCCGGCCATTAACCGCGCGCTCGCGTTGCCCGGATTCACCGAGGACGCGCCGGGTAAGACCGTCATGACCGGATTTGCCAGAAACGCCATCATGGGCGTTGCGGGAACGGTAATCGAGGCGGTAAAGAGCAAGGCCATCCGCCACTTTTTCCTCGTGGGCGGCTGCGACGGCGCCAAACCCGGCCGCAACTATTATACGGAACTGGTGGAAAAGATCCCGCAGGACTGCGTGGTCCTGACGCTTGCCTGCGGAAAATTCCGGTTCTTTGACAAGGATCTGGGGAACATCGGCGGCATTCCGCGACTGCTCGACGTGGGTCAGTGTAACGATGCCTACTCCGCGGTTCAGATCGCCATCGCGCTGGCCGGCGCGTTCGGTTGCGGCGTAAACGATTTGCCCCTGTCGATGATTCTGTCCTGGTATGAGCAGAAGGCCTGTGCGATCCTGCTGACCTTACTCTCCCTGGGCGTCAAAAACATTCGGCTGGGACCCTCCCTGCCGGCGTTTATTACGCCCAATATCCTGAACGTGCTGGTGGAAAAATTCAACATCATGCCGATCAGCACTCCGGATGAGGATTTGAAGGCGATTCTGGGGTAGGAAGTAAATACTAAGTTTTGAATGATAGAGGGGTCAAAGGCGGCGGGTTGCCGGGGAAAAACCAATCGACCCGCCGCCGCACCCAAGAAATACCGCAACTATGCTTTAAATCTTTAAATAGCATAAATAATTATTGACCGGGAAGCTATTCACCGCAACGATAGTCTAGAATATTTTAAATAATATTAGAATGTTCTTCATGATTTATGTGCCATCTGTGTTCTTTTGGCACTATAGGTCTCATAGGACTTATAGGACTTATAGGTCCCATAGGTCTTATAGGTTCCATCAGCCCTCTAAGGTGAATGACTAAAATCACAGCTTATATCCGTTAATCGTAAAGCGAATACGAGATAGGCCCGTAACCCGGCAAGGGCGAAAAATTTTTCGCCCTTGCTTCCGGCTTCGCGGGATGAGGAGGAAACCCCATGAAATGTCCGGGACAAGATAGCCGATACTGGGAGTCAACTGCCATTTTCGAGGTCCCCTGCCCCAAATGCGGCACGGTGGTGGAGTTTTTTAAAGACGACACGGCCCGGAAATGCGGCAAGTGCGAGCATCGGTTCATGAATCCGAAAATGGATTTCGGTTGCGCGTCGTATTGTGAGCACGCGGAGCAGTGCCTGGGAACCCTCCCGCCGGAGCTGGTCGCCCAGAAAGAAGATCTCTTAAAAGACCGCGTCGCCATCGCGATGAAGCGTTTTTTTAAAACTGATTTTAGACGCATCGGTCACGCCATGCGGGTTGCCCGGCATGCGGAGCATATCGGCAAAAAGGAAGGGGGCAATCTCGGCGTTATCCTTTGCGCGGCCTATCTTCATGATATCGGTATCGTGGAGGCCGAGCGAAAATACAACAGCAATGCCCCTAAATATCAGGAGCTCGAAGGTCCCCCCATTGCCAAAACCATACTGGAAAAGCTGATGGCAAAGGAAGGGCTGGTGGCCGAAGTGACCGACATCATCGGCCACCACCACCATCCCCGAGCTGAAGAGACCCTTAATTTTAAAGTGCTCTATGATGCGGATTTACTGACGAACACGGAAGAGGCGCACAAGGAAAACCCGATTC
The DNA here is from genome assembly GCA_043797445.1 of Pseudomonadota bacterium. Lineage (GTDB taxonomy): Bacteria > Desulfobacterota > Desulfobacteria > Desulfobacterales > JAFDDL01 > JAZDPP01. The sequence goes on along the minus strand of JAZDPP010000022.1, from coordinate 66,029 downwards.
CGGAAGAGCGGTTAGCCCGTATTGTTGAAAAATCCCTTTTTACGGAAACGGCCCGGCACTATGCCAGGGAGTTATTTAAACTGACGGAACCCGCCGGCGCCTGAGCTGACGGTTTACATAGATCGGCAAAATAGATCGGCAAAATAGATCGACAAAAATGTTTATAATCCTCATCCATAGGTGACCATATGAAAGTAAAGCGAAAAATTATTCAGATCGATGAAGAGCGCTGCGACGGATGCGGCCAGTGCGTGCCTTCCTGCGCGGAAGGAACTCTGGCAATAGTGGACGGCAAGGCGAAAGTGGTTTCGGATAACCTCTGTGACGGCCTCGGCGCCTGCCTCGGAGAATGCCCGAACGACGCGCTTCACATCGTCGAACGGGAAGCGGATGAATTCGATGAGCACGCGGTGGAAAAGCGGCTTGCAGAGATCAAGACAAGCCCGCCCGAAGCCAAATCCGCCACCATGCCCTGCGGGTGCCCGTCCGCCAATATCATGGATTTCAGCAAAAAAAGCCCCTGCCCCGGCGAGGCCTCGCTCACCATCGAAAAGGTGTCCGACTCGGAGCTTTCCCACTGGCCGGTCAAAATCAGGTTGGTCCCGTCGAACGCGCCGTTTCTCAATGGCGCGGACCTTCTGGTCCTCGCCGATTGCGCGGCGACGGCCGTTCCGGATCTCCATGAAAAGCTGTTGAAGGGACGCGCGGTCATGATGGGCTGCCCCAAGTTTGATGACGTGGACGGCCAGGGTTATGTGGATAAATTCGAGAAGATCTGCCGGAACAGCGGTATCAAAAGCATCACCACGGTGATCATGGAGGTTCCCTGCTGCGCCGGTCTTCACACCATCGTCCGGAAAGGGCTGGCCGCGTCCGGGAAAAATATACCGCTTGAAGAGGTGGTGATCGGTCGTCGCGGAGAAGTGCTTTCTCGCTGCAAGGTCGGGAAACCTTTTTAGAAGCCGTCCGGTCAAATTCAACTTAACTTAAGATTACCCTGACGACGGGCTTACGAAAATTGATTTTACCTGAAAAGGGTAAACACATGATCGTCCACCGATGCATGCACGGTTACAAAAGGCCCCTTGGCATTGATGGAAAAACGGCTCTCCGATTCTCCGATGACGGACATTCGAACTTGCCGCCAGGTATCCGCGAGGTTTATTCCGGAGGCCTTGGCGACCGCTTCCTTGGTTGACCAGACCCGGACGGCCGCCTCGCGCTGCCCCAATGCGGATTGGCCCACGAGATCCCGCTCTTGACGAGCCATATAGAGGCGACTGGATTTGAGCGCTTTATCAGAGACTTCCTCCACGTCCACGCCGGCCGGCCGGGGAGCGAGAATGGCTACGGCGAAGCGATGATCGTGGGATAGGGAGCAATAAAAAGGCGAAGCAAATTCTTCATGAAAGCAACAAGGTTTCGTCGAATCAGCGCAAACCGTTTCAATCTCCCGAGCGGGAATCTGCCCGCTTTCTTCATGCCGGCATCGAAAAAGCCGTTTTAAAGCGATTCTGGCGGCCAGAAAGCTTCGCCGCCGCCGGGCGCCCATTTTGTCAAAGCGCTCTTTTTCCCGGTGCGAAAGGGTTTTTTCGGCATAGGGAGCGACAGCATCCAGCTCCACGATTGTCATCGCTTCGCACCGGGATCGAAGATCGGCTAAAGGATCCGCCTGGTCTTTTAGTGCAATCCATGCCGGCGGTGCGAGGCGGCCGCCGCTCACATCCCGCATGTGAACCCCCTGCGCCATTTCGCAAAGATTCCCGGCCTCATCCAGCAACCATATGTCGAAAACCAGAAGATCGGGGGACATCGTTTGGGGAAGAATCCGAGCGAAATACCGGCTGCCGGGTTTTGTGGGAATTAAGATCCTTCGCTCATCAATTCCCACCGGAAAAGCAACGACGTGCCGATAGTGCTGGGCCCAGACGCAGGCCGCGTGAAAGGCCGCATCGAGCGCAAAAGGGGAGCCGAGGAAATTCGGGGGGCCGGGGGCGGGAAGGGCGGGGCATTTAATTTCGGCCAGGGCGCCATCGGGGCTCAGCCGGAGGGTCCCCCGGATATTCCGAAAAGCCGGGCCGAAGGGGACGAGGTCCTCATAGATTCTATCCGCCGCCACGGGAGTGCAGATCCCTTCGGGAGCCGCCGCAACATCCAGTGGCAGTGGCGTAAGCTCTCGCCTGGATTTCAGGAAGATGAGCTCGGCATGGGTCTTCGTACGGGTAATGGCCGCCTTGGGGGCTTTGGTACGGGTCATCAGGGCCGCATGAAGATCCCCCGTGTCGGAAAGGTGAAGATCGATCAGGGCCGGCAGATGATCTTTTTCCGGATCAAGGGGAAGGAATTTCTCAAAGCGGGCAGCGGAAATACGGGTTACGTCGAATTCCGGATAAGCGCGTTTGATTTCCCGGGCGAGTGTTTCCATGGCTTCAACGGCCGGCAGGACGGGGTGGTCCTGTAAGAGATGATCCCTCAGGTAAGCCGGTGTGGGAATCTCGATGTAGAGCCGCGGAGGCGCGTCTATTTGGGGAAGATTTCCCATAGGTGGACCGTCTTTTTATCGATTTCAACCGGTGTGCCGGACGTATTGACGGCACAGTGGCGGGTCAACCCTTTACAGACGATATCGCCGGATTCCTCGTGGGTGATGATATAGTCGAACTGCAAACGCACCCGCTCCATGGTGGACGGGCGGGTGTGGATGAACATGGCCTCGTCGTAGTAAAGCGGCCGGTAGTAGTCGATATCGACTTTGATGATCGGATAGATATAACCGCTCTCCTCGATTTCACGATAGGGATAGGCGGCGTCCCGCATCAACGAGGCCCGGCCGTACTCAAAATAGCGCAGGTAATTGGAGTGATAGACCACCTGGGAGCGGTCCGTGTCCACATAGAGAGTTCGCAACTGGCACCGATGCCATACGAGTCCGCTCGTCTTATCCCGGACATAACGCGGGTCGCTGTCATATGCCTGTGCGACAAATGGTTTCGGTCTCACCTCACACCCCTTTGAATACGATGCAGCAATTCGTCCCGCCGAAACCGAATGCATTGGAGATAAAGTTATCATAGGCCTGATGTCTCGCCTCATTGGGAACCACATCGAGATCGGCAAACTCGGGATCGGGAAGGTGGTTAACCGTGGGTAGAATAATGGATTGCCGCATTCCCTCGATTCCGAGAGCCGCCTCAATGGCCGCGGCGGCGCCGAGGGCGTGGCCCAACTGGGATTTGTTCGAGGAGACCGGTAAGTGTTTGAGCTTCGTCCCGAAGACCTCCCGAAGACAGGCCGCCTCCACGGTGTCTCCCTTGTGGGTGGAGGTACCGTGGGCGTTCACGTATTGAATATCCCCGGGGCCAAATCCCGCGTCCTCGATGGCCTCCCGCATGGCCCGGACAATGGTTTCCTTGCTGGGCAGCGTAAAATGATGCGCATCCGATGTCCAGCCGATCCCCATGACTTCGGCTTTTGGTGCGAGGCCCAAGGATCCAATGGCCTCATCCGCCGCCAAAACGAGGACCGCGCCGCCTTCGGCCAGAACAAATCCGCGCCGGTCAATGGAAAACGGTCGCGAGGCCTGGGTCGGGTCCAGAAAGGCGCGGTCTTTCGGACCCACCTTCACCGTCGCCCAGATATTGGCAAAGCCTTGAATAATCTCCGGAATGAGGCAGGTCTCAACGCCTCCCACCAGGGCAAAATCGCAATCCCCGTCTCGAATCATGCGGGCGCCGATGGCGATAGCGTGGTTGCCGGAGGCGCAGGCGCTCTGAGGGGAAAAGATGGGACCGGTAAATCCCAGCAGCATTCCGGCCTTTCCCGACGGGAGGTTCGCGCAGAGGTTCGGCAGCAGGTAGGGACTTACCTTGGTCGGCCCGTGATGGATGTAATTGTCCATGGCGATGCGGTAGGCATCGGTGCCGTTGAGGGCCGAGCCGATGAGGCAGGCCGTTTTCGGGCCGGTCACCTCATTCATGGTGAGCCCGGCATCGGCCAGCGCCGCCTTGCAAAGCGCCATGGTCAAAAACACGAACCCGGCGTTCCAGTTGCCCGCGTCTATTTTGCTGATGAAATCGAATTCATGGGGATTCCAGTCCGGAATTTCTCCCACGACATTGCTGCGGGAATCCACGGTGCAGCGGGTAAGTTTGCGAAAACCCGCCTCTCCGGCCACGGCCCGCCGCCAGGTGGTGGTGAAATCCTTTCCCAAAGCCGTGGCCGCTTCATAGCCGACCACAAAGACACGTCTGTTTTTTGGCGGTCTCATGATCCCCGCGCATTCCTTTTCATGTTGTTCTTTTAAAGACGACGCATGAGTTGCAGCCGCCAAAACCAAAGGCATTCTTTAGCACAAATTGTTGAGAAAGCGAACGGCCGCTTTCCGTGGCACAATCGATTTCAAGCTCCGGGTCGGGTGTATAATTGATGGTCGGCGGCAACGTGTCAGTTTCCATGCCCCGGAAAGTTAAAATCGACTCGATGGCGCTCGAGGCCCCCATGGCGTGCCCCGTGAGGGATTTATTGGCCGTGATGGGTGGAATGCGGCCCTTGAATACCTCATACAGCGCGTCGTACTCGATTTTGTCGCCGACCCGGGTGGATGTTGCATGGGCATTGACGGCATCGATTTGGGCCGGTGTGATACCGGCATCTTCGATGCTTTCACTGATGCAGCGGCGGACGGTCTCAAAATTCGGCGCCACGAAATGGTGGGCGTCCGAAGTCATGGACCATCCGGCCAGTTCCAGTTTATAGCGAAGGCCATGGCGCCGGGCAAACTCCCGGGAGGTGAGAAGGATGCACCCCGCCCCCTCGGAGATCACAAACCCGCGCCGGTCGATCGAAAAAGGCCGGCTGGCCCGATGTGGCGGTTCTTCAATCGCTCCTTCCTTGGGAACAAAGGCGCCGTTCATGGTGGCAAACCCCGCGACAATCGGTTCCACCAGCGGAAAGTCCACCGCACCGCAGAGGACGACGTCCGCCCGACCCTGCTCCAGAAGCATGGCGCCCATGATGAGGGAGGTGAGTCCCGTGGCGCAGGCGGTGATGGTGGCGCAGATGGGGCCGGTGGCGCCGGTCATCATGGAGACTTTTCCGCCCACCATATTGATGCAAGAATTCGGATTGATGCAGGGCGCAGGCAGTTTCCCGCTGCGGATCAGATTTCGATCCGCGGAAAGGATGGAATCAAGGCCGCCGACAGCCGAGCTGTAGGTGACGGCGACCCTCGGCGCCAGATCGGCGGTAATCACAAGACCGCTTTGCGCCAAAGCCCGTTGAACCGTCAACAGGGCGTATTTGAAAATCGGTGAGGGCCAGCGCGCCTGTTCCCGGGGGCTGAGAAAGGAATAGGGCAGATGATCGATGGAATCGACCTGGCCCGCAATAGTGACGGGAAATTCCGGCGGCGGCGTAAAGCGCGTGAGCGGACCGATACCGCTTTCCCCTTTCACCGCTTTTTGCCATTGCGCCTCCATTTCGATTCCCAGAGGAGAAATGGCGTCGTAGCCGATTATGACCGCTGATCTGGATTCCATTGAATAAGACATAGCGACTTATAAATAAATATTATTAGTTATTTTATTAAGTTATGACTTCTCCCAATGATCCCCCTCCAAAAATGGGAGGGGGATAAGCGGGGCTGTCCGGCTCGAATCAACGGTATTCTGAACGGAAAAACGCATATAACCACAAGCATCGACTCACGTCAAGAAATGGCAATGGCCAAGGCAGGGCAATCGCATGTAGTGCTATAACCCGCTTCAGCCTTGAGGAAGATCAGATTCCAGCTGCGGCAAACTCACACGCAAGCGCGTTCAAACAGTGCCGCAGCTTCCATCTGATCCCCCTCAAGGCTTACGCTGCCGCCAGTTACTTGCTACATGCGATTGCCCTGATGGCCAAGGATGAGCCGAATTTGGCTCTTTCAGGTATTGCAGCTTCAGTTGCCGACTCGACGGTGAGGGTATTAGTCAATGCAGCCACGGCCATTAACCTGTTTTTTTTAATACGGTATTGATTCCAGTGTTGCAATTAATTGACTTGTGCATTAAGGATCATTTTATATGTGGTGAAGCAGCATCGGTTAGCGGACTTCGGAGGAATGATGGATCCCCATTCTATTGAACTCGATCGAAGAAGAAGCAAACGATACAGGATGAAAGGCATAGCCTTTGCCGTGCTCAAATCGGAATCGGATGAAGAGCTGGGACAAGTTGTTAACATAAGTCACGGTGGGCTGGCCTTTGAGTATTTTGTGGGAAGCAGACGGATTCGGAACGCAAAATATTTAGACCTCATGCTGATGAAAAGCGAGTTGTACATCCATAAAATTCCGGTTCGGACAATCTCCGATTTTGAAATTAAAAACGAATTGCCTTTCAACACCATCGCCAAACGCCAGCAGGGCGTGTGCTTTGAGACGCTGACGGAAGAGCAGGAGAAACAGGTCGAATTTTTGATACGCTGCCATACGCAGTCTCTCCCTTGATGGACCAGCGGGTACTAATTGTTTGATACCATGAGAACCCCTTCAGGGCGGCTGATTTTTCCTTTCCGTTGAATCCATGTCTATTGAAACCCGCTGAAGATTCCATTATATGATTATCGTGTCACGACGCGTGTTCAGCGATGAGCTCGCTCAAACACGGTTTTTTTAAAGTATTACATGCGGTGGCGGCCTTCTTTTTTATTCGATTCCGCCGCCGGGCACAGATGGAGATGTTATGGGTGTTATGGGGAAACTATTGGGCGGCACCATCGGGTTTGCCATGGGGGGGCCTCTGGGCGCCATTGCCGGCGCGGTATTCGGGCATGCATTTGACAAAAGCAATGATTCCTATCTGGGGTCCGAGACTGAATTTTTGGCCGCGGGCCATCAGAATGCCCAGTTGACTTTTTTTGTCGCTGCCTTTTCGATGCTTGCCAAGATCGTGAAAGCGGACGGTCGTGTCACCAGCGCGGAGATCGATTCAGTCGAAAGGTTCATGACCGTGGATTTGAACCTGGATCCGGAAAGCCGCCGGGTCGCCCGTGAAATTTTTCACACGGCGCTGAATGCCCCGGAAAGCTTTCAGGATTTTGCCGGTCAGTTCTTTGCCCAGTTTCGCAATGAACCGCGGCTTCTGGAAACCATGATCGATATCATGCTTCGGGTATCCGTGGCCGATGGAAAACTTAATCCGACAGAGGAAAATCTCATATCCTCCGCCGCCCGCATCTTTAACATGGAAGATGCTCATTACCAGCGGATAAAATCGAAGTATGTGAGCAATTCCGCGGGGTATTATGCGATACTCGGGTGCGATGAATCGGATTCGGACGAACAGATAAAAAAACAATACAGAAAACTGGTGCTGGACTATCATCCGGATAAAATTGCGTCCAAAGGGCTTCCGGACGCGTTTACCCAGTTTGCAAACGACAAATTTCGTGAGATTCAGGACGCATATGACCAGGTCAAAAAGATTCGAAACCTTCGCTGATTTCCTTTGTTGGATGCCGATGGTTCCGGCTTGCTATCAGGGCTATCCCGTGATAGGGGTTCACCGGAATTCCGGAAGGACAATTCCGGTTCGTTATGTTTGAGCGGCATGTTCCTGGAATGGGCGCCCGGTTGGCTTCAAGCGTCGGAGCCTATTCTCGAAAGGTCATTTTAAAAGCGGTGTTTGGTTACTTTGACGGGCGTTGTGCGTAACAAAATTCAAGCCATTTTTTCATCAACGCCGGAGATTCGGCGCGCCGTGACGATGGCGCTCCTATGGCTGGTCGTCGTCAACGGCTTTGGGCTCATCGCGTTAAACCGCTTAAATCTTGCGCCCGATAAGGCGTTTAGCTGGATGACCAAAGACCTCATCAAGCCGCCTCCCCAGAACTGGGATATCATCAATCTGCACAATCGCTGGGATTCATACTGGTATCTCGATATTGCGAAAAACGGTTACTATCTGCGCGGTGAGAAAGATATTGCCAACATTGTTTTTTTCCCGCTGTATCCCCTTCTGATGCGGATGCTGGCGCCCCTGGCCGGCGGCAATCTGGTTGTATCCGGCTGGATCGTGAGCAGCCTGTTTCTGGTACTGGCGACAGGGATGCTGGTCCGCCTGACCCAAACGCATCACCCGGACATCGATCCTTTGCTGCCGGTAGTTTTTTTACTGGCCTATCCCACCGCTTTTATACTCAATGCCGTCTATTCCGAATCGCTATTTCTTTTCTTGTCTCTGGCCGTGGTCTATTATGCCCGGCAGCAACGGTTTTTGCTCGCCAGTGTTTTTGCAGCCTTTGCCTCGGCCACGCGAATAGCCGGTCTTTTCCTGTGTGTGCTGCTGCTGGTGGAAATTTTGCAGGCCTATGGATTTCGATCGCTTTTCAGCAGACGTGTTTTGCCTTTGGCGCTGGCGCCATCCGGAGCGGTGGCTTTTTTTTCTTACCACTGGATTGCCTTTGGGGATTTTTTTCTTTACCTCAAAGTCGAATTCAACTGGGGCAGGGATTTCGAGATGGCCGCCTCCGATTTCGTGGCCCGGAATAACGCCTATCTGGTCAATATGGCCAATGATCTGTTCTTTTTGGCCATGGGCATTGTCATCGGTATTGTGGCGTTGCGGCGGTTGAGGATCTCTTACGGTGTCTATATGCTGGTCTCGATGGGAATTGCGCTGAGCAGCGGCACGACGCTTGCCGTTGCCCGGTATTCGATGATGCTCTTCCCGATCTATTTGTTCGCGGCTTCCATCGGGTCGATTACCGGTCGCAGCGCTTGGCTTTTAAGCTCGGTACTTCTATTGGCGCTGAATATCATCAGCTTTGCCAATCATTACTGGATCGGTTGACACCCTTTTCCGGTCTATTCGGATGGGGAGGGAAGGAGAGAGCTTACGGATACGATGAGTGCTCCGCTTTTAAAAGAAGTGATATCACGCGAAAACGATACGGATGCCCAAATCATCAGCGTGGTCGTCCCCGTCCTTAATGAAGCAGAAAATATTCCGCTGCTGTATCGGCGGTTGGTCGAGGTGCTGCAGCCCGCCGTCGTCCGGAATTTTGAAGTGATCTTCGCGGACGACGGCAGTTGCGACGCCTCCTGGCCCGCTATCAGCGCCTTGGCCGAGCAAGATCCAAGAGTGCGGGGCGTTCGGTTGTCCCGCAATTTCGGCCATCAATATGCCCTGATGGCCGGCTTGGAAATCGCTGTCGGCGATGCGGTGATCATGATGGACTGTGACTTGCAACATCCGGTCGAGATGATTCCCGCGCTTCTGGAACGGTGGCGCGCGGGCTTCAAGGTCGTTAAAACCTTGCGCCGGGATGACTGTGAGATCGGATGGTTCAAACGCGCGACCTCAATGGGATTTTACCGGCTTTTTTCCTATCTGAGCGGCGTGAAGTTGCAGGCGGGGTTGGCTGACTTCCGGCTGCTTGACCGCCAGGCCTTGCGGGAATTGCTTCGTTTCAGCGAAGAGGGGCTGTTTTTACGCGGGTTGACCGAGTGGATCGGATTTTCCTCCTGCATTCTTCCCTACCAGGCGGGAAAACGCGCTTGCGGGCAGTCCCAATACAGCTTCAAAAAGATGGTCAGCCTTGCCTGGAAAGGGGTGAGTTCTTTTTCCATCATGCCGTTACGGATCGGAATCCTGATTGGATTGCTGGGCAGTTTGCTGTCGGTGTTCGGCGTTTTTTACGCCTTCTTCGGTAAAATTTTCGGCTATGGAACGGTACCCGGGTGGGCGTCGACCCTGATGGTGATTTCGCTTCTGTTCTCCCTGCTTTTTGTCTACCTGGGGATTCTGGGAGAGTATATCGGGCGTATTATCATTGAAGTGCGTCACCGCCCGCGATTCATTGTCTGTGATACCGCCGGATTCGGGAAACACGTTCCCCCCGCCCATGATTAGTCCTTCTTCCCACTCCCCCGCCGGGAAGTTGTCTCCGGGTTTCCGACCCTGCGCCCGGTTGGTTGTCAACGCGGACGATTTCGGGATATCGCAATCCATTAACGATGGCATTGCCCGGGCGCATCGGGAAGGAATCGTCACCGCCACTTCGCTGATGGCGGGGGGCAGGGCCTTTGATCATGCCGTGGCGTGGTGTCGTTCCCTCCCCACGCTCGACGTGGGAGCGCATTTAACCCTGGTGGCGGAAAAACCGTTGTTGAAAAAAAAGTCCACCTTGACCGGAGCGGATGGACGGTTACCTCCGAGTATCCGTGTGTTGCTGGGGCGCCTCTGGGGCGGGAGGATTTCTCGGGCGGATATTCAGGCGGAATGGTCCGCCCAGATCGAACGTATTTTAGCTTCGGGCATTCGGGTTACCCATCTGGACAGTCACCAGCATCTGCATGCATTGCCCGGAATTGGGCGGCTGACGCTGAACTTGGCCCGGGATTATCACATCCCCTTTGTTCGGGTTCCCATTGAGGACCGGATGGCGCCCCGATCGCTTACGCGGCAAAGTCTTTTTCGCTCGGCGGAGGCTATGGTCCTGCGTGGCAGTTGTCTTTTTTCGGGCTTGAACCGAAGGTCGGCCGGCGAATTTCCACCACCGCAATCCCTGGGGTTTCAGGAGGGGGGAAGCCTCGATTTGGCGAGGTTGCAGCGGCTGTTGCGGTCGTTACGGCCCGGCAGGGTCTACGAGTTGATGTGTCATCCCGGATTGACGCCGGTGGAGCCGGAGGTGAAACGATGGCGCTATCACCACAGGGAGGAACTGGGCGCGCTGTCCAGTCCGGTGATCCGTGCCGAGATCGCCGCCCGAAATATCCGGCTTTGCACCTTTGCGGAGCTATCCGGCGGGCACGCTTAAGAATGTCCCTTACGTCCTATGCGTCCTATGCGTCCAATACGTCCTATATGTCCTATACGTCCTCTATGGTAAATTAACAAAGACTCAAATAGAATACCCTGGGTGTTCTCCTCTATCGGTGGCGCTCAAACATCACCCAATACTGCGCGCCAATGGGGAAGTTTAGCAGTTGGGTCTCGATGGCGACCAGCCACCTCGATCGTAACCACCGGGGTGGGAGAAGGTTTATGTACTTGGATTGGATGGGGCGGAACCCGTTTTGACCCAACAACGCCTGGGTTGCCCTCATCGTCAGTAAGCGTGCGTCGTTGTCGAAAGGGCATAGTTTTACCAGAAGGCGAGTGATGGGATTGACCGGATTCTGTTCCCAAATGACCAGCCGGGAGGCGGGTTTCATCCAGCGATGCAGGCTTGTCACCACTTTCGGCCTTCTGATGCGGGGAATATGGTGAAAAACGTGACAGCTCAGCACGAGATCGAAGCGAAGCTCCCGTGGGAACTCGCGCCAGTTGTTGACCAGTGTGACGGGCTCGCCATATAGAAGCGTTCGGGCCTCGTTGAGGGACTCCGCCGAGGTATCGAAGCCGAACAGGCGCAATCGGCCCGTACTCAACATCGGCTTTAGGGGGTCCGATCCGAGCAGACATTTGAGCATTCGCCCGTTTCCGCAACCAAAATCCAGATAGCAGAATTTCTGACCCCGATATTCGGATAGAATCCATTCTGTAACCCTGGCGGCTCGTTGGTGGATGAAAACGGCGCTCGGAACGCCGGGGGGCAGCCATTGATTGTGGATCTTCTCGTAATCCCGCGCAACCTGATCAAATACGTTCTCTTTCATGGGTGAACCCCATCCGAATTAACGACCGTTCCGATAACACCCCGATCCCCCGCCGGTTTTTCCAGAACCGTCCACACCAGAGTGTTCTTCAGTCCCTCATCGCCGGTCAAAAAAACGGGTATATAGTTGGACGTTATTCCCTTTAAATAGCCGGTGTTAGGATCTCGCCCGCCTTCAATCAGGACCCGCGCCGTTTTTCCGATAAACCGTTGATAGAAATGGCGTTTCTTTGAACTGTTGAGCGCTCTCATCTCACGGCATCGTGATTTTACGATGTCCGGCGGGACCCGATTTTCAAATTCGGCGGCAGGTGTTTGATCCCGGGGTGAAAACGGAAACACATGCAGATAGGTAATCGGCAACGAGGATATCAGGTTATAGGTGTTTTCAAAGGCCTCTTGGCTCTCGCCGGGAAATCCGATGAGGGTATCGACACCGATGGCGGCATCGGGCATTTGTTCATGAATAGTGGATACCCGGTCGCGGAAAAAAGACCCGGCATAGGGACGTCCCATTCTCCTCAATATAGTGTCATCGCCGCTTTGAAGGGGGATGTGAAAATGAGGACATATTTTTTCGGAGTGGGCCGCTATCGCAATAATTTCATCGGTCAGCTCCCGCGGCTCAATGGAACTTAACCGGATTCTGGCCTTAATTTCCGACGCTTCAATATCGGCCAGTAATGCCGGCAAACCATGCGTTGGGCTGAGGTCTTTTCCATAAGCGCCCAGGTGGATGCCGGAAAGAACCACTTCCGAATGACCTGCCGTTTCAAGCTGAAAAAGATGGTTCAGAACCTGCTGAAACGGCATGCTGCGGCTGTTTCCCCTGGCATGGGGTACGATACAGTACGTGCAACGGGCGTCACAGCCGTCCTGAATTTTTAAAAATGCTCGGGTCCGATTCGTAAAGGCCGGTATGGTTATCAGGCCGGTGTCGCCCTCATACCACGGCGAGGTGTTGGCGGTCGACAGGGGACAGGGCGGCCCGGCATCCGAAAGCAACCGCTCCGGAATACAGTGTTTTTCGCCATGGCCGATAATATCATGAACCCCTTTGATCTTTCTTATTTCTTCCGGCTGAGTTTGCGCATAGCAGCCGGTTACGACGATTCGTGCCCGGGGATGGTTTCGAATGGCCTGACGAATGGCCTGGCGCGACTGCATTGATGCTTTTTCCGTGACGGTGCAGGTGTTGATGATGCAAAGGGTGGTTTCGTCCGGGCAGGCGTCCGGCGCCGACTCACTTCCGGCACAGCCCTTTTCACCGTACCCGGATGCGGCCAGCTTTGCCGAAACGAGCGCTGATTCAAACTGATTCACCTTGCATCCCAGTGTGGTTATTTCAAATATTTTCTTTGTCATTTTTCAATCCATCCGCCTCCCAATACCTCATCATCCTCGTAAAACACCGCCCCCTGGCCGGGCGTTACGGCTGACTGGGGAGAATGGAATCGAACCGTGGCCCGTTGAGCGCTCTCGATCAAAACCGAGGCCGGCGCCGCCCTATGGCGATAGCGCAGTTTCGTTTGGGCTTCAAATACGGGGGCGGCCGGTTCCCGGATCCAGTTGATCGTGTTCACACGGCACTCCCCCGAAAACAGATCCTTTTTCGTGCCGACCGTCAGCCTGTTTTCGGCCGGATTCATTCGAACAACATAATAAGGATCGGTGGCCGGGCAGTTGATGCCTCTTCGCTGGCCGATGGTGAAAAGATGCAGCCCCCCGTGTTCTCCGATGACAGTACCGCTCATATTCTCGATGAGGCCGGGTTTCGGTTCAAGCTTTGCCCATCGGGTAAGAAAATCACCGTAACGCTGCCCCGAAATGAAACAAATATCCTGGCTCTCGGCGCGTTCCACGGGGTGAAGGTTTTTTCCCGCCGCCATGGCCCGAACGGCTTCCTTGGTCATATCGTGAAGCGGAAAAACCGCCCGGGAAAGCTGGACCTGGTTTAAAAAAGCGAGAAAATAGGACTGATCCTTAGTCGCATCGACGCCTTTAAAGAGATGATACCGTCCTTCCGGGTCCTTTCTGATTCTGGCATAATGACCGGTTGCCAGGGCCGAAGCGCCTTTTTGCAACGCAATATCCAATAGAAACCCGAATTTTATTTTCGGGTTACACACCAGGCAGGGGTTCGGGGTATGTCCTTCTGCATAGGTCCGGCAAAAAGGCCCGACGACTTCGGATGTGAATTCACGTCTGCAGTCGACAAGATACACCGGTATATCGAGTTGTTCACCGATACGCATCACGGGATGATGATCCGTATTTAAACGATCCTGGAAATCCGTCGAACCCGAGTGGTTCGTCCCGCTTTCGAAATAAGGAGTCTCAAATCCGGTGATGAAGTGGAGACCGAACGGCTGCCATCCCTGATCTTTGAGCAAACAGGCGGCCACCAGCGAATCGATGCCGCCGCTCAAGGCAATAGCGATAACCGGTTTCATTCAATAAAGAGCTGATCCGTCGGGCGCACTTCCATCGCCCGGGGAGGGCAGGCGGGGACACACATCTGGCAAATACTGCATTTGCTCTGATCAAACACAACCGTCATCTCGGGATATTGGATGGAAAGCGCGCCGGTGGGGCATACCGCCGTGCAGGCGCCGCAATGGATACATTTTTTTTTGATCCGTTTCACTTCTCTGTCGGCATTTGAAATTTCAACGCCCTGCGATTTCAGATAGCTCACGCCCTCATTGAAGCTTTTGCGGTTTCCCGACAACTCGAGGACCAGGATGCCTTCTTTCCCCGGCAATATGGTGGCCCTGAGAATATTGAACGTCAGATCGAAATTTTTAGCCAGATTGCACACCACTGGTTTTTGCGCTTCCGTTATGGGAAAATGAAGAATCAATATTTTGGAATACAAGGAAGTCCTCCGAAAACCACTTTATTTTTAAAATAAAAAACAGTAAGCTAAACGCATTCTCGGGATATGTCAATATATACTCGCATGCTCGCGGAAGGGATTTTTTGGCCATCACCTCAACCCCGATAACGCGGTTTCAAGCATCGTTATGAATCGATTCGCCTATCGCACGACTGGCCTTGCCATCAAAACGCTCTACAATCTTTCCAAAGCCAACATGGTCCTCGACGGTCAGGAAAACATCCCCAAAAACGGATCCATCATTTTCGTCATCAATCATTTTACCCGTATTGAAACCATGTTGATGCCGTACCTGATCGCAAAGCAGACCAGCCGGGCGGTCTGGTCCCTTGCCGATGAGAGCCTGTTCGGGGGGGCTCTGGGCGATTTTCTGGACAGTGTCGGCGCGGTTTCCACCAAGGATCCGCAGCGGGATCAACTGATCGTCAAAACGCTTTTGACCGGAGAGGCCCACTGGATTATTTTTCCCGAGGGGCGCATGGTGAAGAGCCAGAAAATAATCGAAAAAGGCCGATATATAGTTTCGTACGCCGGCGGAAAGCATCCCCCCCATACGGGAGCGGCCACGCTGGCGCTTCGAACGGAATTTTACCGCCGGCGATTAATCGAACTGGAAAAGCAGGATGCGGCGGAAACCGACAGGTTGTTAAGGGACTTCAAGATTCCTGCGATGGATAAAATTCACCGGGGGCCGACCTATATTGTTCCGGTCAACATTACCTATTATCCGATTCGAGCCCGGGAAAATATTTTAAGCAAGCTGGCCGTGACGCTCGTGGGGCGGGATATTCCGGATCGGGTCCTCGAAGAAATCATGACCGAGGGGGCGATGCTTCTCTCGGGCGTCGATATCGATATCCGGTTTGCACCCGCAATAGATATCGGTCCCTACATGGAAGGCACAGCGATCGGAGAGGATATTTGCAGTCAGGGCTCTTTCGGGTTCGATGCGCCGATCGCCTCCCGCGGACAAATGCGGCGGGAGGCGTTGAAGATCATGAAGCGATATCTGGACAGCATTTACCATATGACCACCGTCAATTCCGATCATCTGTTTGCCGCCATGGTCCGGCAAATGCCCTATCGCAATACCAATGAGACGGATCTGAAACGGCGGGTATTTCTGATCGCCTCGGATATCACGGCGCACAAATCGATTCGGTTGCACCGGAATCTCAGAGACAATCAGTTGCACTTGCTGACGGATGACCGGTTTCACCGGTTTCGGGATTTTTTATCCGTCGCCATTGGGAAAGGCGTTCTGATCCGGAAAAATGGGGATCTCTATCGGGATACGAAAAAGCTGGCGTTGCCCTTTGATTTTCATCGGGTTCGAATCGATAATCCCATTGCCGTCATGGCCAATGCCATAGAGCCCTTGAAAGCGCTTCAACAAAAAATCCGGCGGGTTGCCTGGCTGCCGCGATATCTCGTTCGCCGCCGGGTGGTAAAGGAGCTGCTGAAAATTGAAATGGCGGCATTTGAAACGGATTATGCCGCCTTTTATAGAGAAGGGGAATCGAAGGAGAAGAAAATCGGACGGCCCTACCTTCTGCCCGGAAAATTCCGGTGGAAGTCCCGGCAAACCGGGGTGTTGTTAATTCATGGGTATTTGGCGGCTCCCGCGGAAGTCAGAGCGCTGGCCTTGCATCTGGCCGAAACCGGATACCCGGTCTATGCCCCCCGATTGAAAGGGCATGGGACTTCCCCGGAGGATCTCGCCACCCGGACCTATCAGGAATGGGTGAAGAGCATTGATGCGGGATATGCCATTATCCGAAGTTCCTGCAAGCGGGTGATCGTCGGTGGTTTTTCGACCGGTGCGGGTCTCGCCCTTGATCTGGCCGCAAGGGTTTCCGATATTCAGGGCGTGTTTGCGGTGTGTCCGCCCATGCGCCTTCAGGATCTTTCCGCAAAATTCGTTCCGGCCGTGGCCGCATGGAACCGCCTCATGCGGAAGTTGCAGGTGAACGGGGGCCAGAAGCTATTTGTGGATAATACGCCGGAGAACCCGAATATCAACTATCATCGAAATCCGGTATCCGGCGTTCGGGAGCTGGAGCACCTCATGCGGGCGCTGGAATCAAAATTGCCCGGTATCAAAGCGCCGACACTGATAATTCAGGCGGATCGGGACCCCGTTGTCGATCCTCGCGGCTCTCGAAGCGTTTTTGAGCAACTGGGCGCCACGACCAAAACCTATACGCTTTTAAACTTTTCCCGGCATGGCATTCTTCTCGGCGAGGGGGCTGAAAAGGTTCATCGGGTCATTTCCAGCTTCATCGGCCAATTATAAACCCCCAACGCCGGCTATGCCCGCAACCCCGTAGGGGCGAACCTATGTGTTCGCCCTGATTACGAAGGGCGAACACATAGGTTCGCCCCTACAGGACGTTCTCCGTTATCCTCTACCCTCTACCATCTAACCCCCCTCATTCCTCCCCCTGGATCAGCATGGTCACCGGATCCAATAAAAGAGGGGATTTCGGGACGGAGCTTCCCTTCATTGCCCGAATGTGCGTTTGAGAGCCTTCCGCCTGCAATTGGAGAATGGTTTCGAAGAGATCCGACACTCCGGAAATTCTCGCCGGAAGACCGTTCACCGTATCCGCCTCATGCCGGTGGGTCCGGCCGGTGAACCACATGGGGAAATTCATGGCGACGGCAAGCGCCTTCAGTTCCGTCAAGGCCGCGCGTGTCGAGTCATCAAAAGGGAGCCCGTCAATAAGGATCATGTCCGGCGTAAAAATGTTTTGGGCCATGAGGTCAGTTAAGCGTTCCCTCAGTTTGGGTGCATTAAACCCCTCAACCTGAAAGGTCATGATAAACCGGTTCGGTAAAATTCCATCCCATATCTCATTTATCTGGAGCAGGTTGTATTGACCGGCAATGAGGCGAAACACCTCCTCATACCACAGGGTCACCTTGTTGACGGGATCATTCAGACTGATGTGGAGCACCCGTTTTTCATTCAAGAGGCTGTTGAGTGCCAGCTGCACCACCAAAGCGGTTTTTCCGGCACCCGCCCGCGCCAGAATGGCGCCGAACTCGCCCGGACCGAGGAGGCCGTTATCTTTTTGCCCCAGCAGTCGTAATGGATTTCGAAGAATCAAGTCCTTCTTAAGCATATGTAAATTCCTTACTTTAAGTTCAATCAGAAATCCCGGCGGCGGTTTCATTACACCGGCGGTATCCTCTTTTCGTATGAATCGGTACGGTAATGTCTGCAACGTCTTATCACGCTTACGCTCTTTTGACAGAGATGCTTTAGCTGTTAGCTTTTAGCCATTAGCTTTTAGCTTTTAGCTTTTAGCTTTTAGCCGTTAGCCCATAGCCCATAGCCTATTGCCTATTTACTTACGCAACCCGCTTTTTTTCCTGGACTTTTTTCAGGAGTTCTTCCGCAATCGGTTTGGGTAACTGCTTATAGGATGAAAACTCCATGGTGAATTGAGCCTGGCCCTGGGTCATCGAGCGCAGCGCGGTTGAATATCCGAACATCTCCGAAAGGGGAATCTGCGCTTCGATGGTGCACATGGGGCCTTCATCCTGGGCGCCGACGATCATCCCGCGCCGTTGATTCAAAGATCCCATCACCGGCCCCTGAAAATCGGATGGGGTTTCGACCACCACCTTCATGATCGGCTCCTGTATCACGGCGCCGGCATTGGCGTATCCCTGGAGAAACGCGCCCCGTGCGGCGGCCTGAAACGCCATATCGGACGAGTCCACGGAATGGGAGGCGCCGTCGTTGATTACCACCCGGATACCGGTGACCGGAAATTCCATTTTCGGTCCCTTTGCCAGACAATTGCGAAACCCCTTTTCGCAGGCCGGAATGTATTGCGTTGGAATGGAACCACCGGTAACCTCATTGTCAAACTGGAAGATCTCTTCCGCGATCGGCTCCATATACCCGGCAATGCGGCCATATTGACCGGAGCCACCGGTCTGCTTCTTATGGATATAGTTGAAATCCGCTCTGCGGGTGATGGTTTCGCGGTATGCCACCTGCGGGGCGCCCGTGGTGACTTCCACCTTGTATTCCCGCCGCATTCGCTCCACATACACCTCGAGATGCAGTTCTCCCATCCCCTGAATCACCGTTTCATTGGTCTCCTCATTGACATAGGTTCGAAAGGTGGGGTCTTCCTTTGAAAAACGGTTCAGGGCCTTGGACATATTGATTTGAGATTTGTTGTCACTGGGAATGATCGCAAGAGAAATCACCGGGTCCGGCACAAACATGGAGGTCATGGTCAGATTCATTCCGGGAGCTACGAAGGTATCACCGGAGGCGCAGTCAATTCCAAAGAGGGCGCCGATGAAACCGGCCGGAATTTCATCGATATCTTCCATCTGATCGGCATGCATCCGCGCCACGCGGCCCACTTTGACTTTCTTTCCGGTTCGCACGTTCAGCATCGGAGTGCCTTTGGCCAGCACTCCCTGATAAACGCGAACATAGGTGAGTTGACCGTAGAGGCCATCTTCGAGCTTGAACGCGAGGGCGACCAGCGGCGAGTCCACATCGTTTGACAGCACCACCGGGGCTTCTTCCTTGTCCATGTCCAGCGCCTCATTGGTGACATCGAGAGGGCAGGGGAGCAGCCGGGTAACGGCATCCAGGAGCGGCTGTATGCCTTTATTCTTATATGCGGAGCCCAGCAGAACCGGTGTCAATTTCCGGGAGATTGTCCCTTCGCGAAGCGCCGCCATCAACAGCGTATTCGAAATCTCTTTTTCTTCCAGCACCGCTTCCATCAATTCATCGGAAAACATGGTGGCGGCGTCTATCATTTCTTCCCTGCGGCGGATCGCTTCGGACAACAATGCTTCCGGTATGGCTTCCGTGCGAAGATCTTCCCCGTTCGGTCCATCAAAATAAATTGCCTTCATTTCAATGAGATCGATAACGCCTTCGAGGCTCGCTTCAAGTCCGATGGGCATCTGCAGGGCCACCGCGTTATGCCCCAGTTTTTCTCTAAGCTGGGTGATGACGCGAAAGGGGTTCGCTCCGTTTCGATCGCACTTGTTGATAAACGCGATGCAGGGCACCTTGTAACGCTTCATCTGCTGATCCACGGTGATTGACTGGGACTGAACGCCTCCCACCGAGCACAAAACGAGAATGGCCCCATCCAGAACGCGCAGTGATCGTTCCACCTCGATCGTAAAATCAACGTGGCCCGGCGTATCGATGATGTTGATATCGTGGTCTTCCCACTCGCAGTAGGTTGCGGCGGAGGCGATGGTAATGCCGCGCTCTTTTTCCAGTTCCATGGAATCCATGGTGGCGCCGACCCCATCTTTACCTTTTACATCGTGGATGGCGTGAATCCGTTTGGTGTAAAAAAGAATTCGCTCCGTCAGGGTGGTTTTCCCCGAATCGATGTGAGCACTGATACCAATGTTTCTCACTTTGTAAATTTCATTTTTCATTGTGCCGTTCCTTTTTGTGGCAAATACCAGCTTCGTCCCGCTAAGAGAGATTTTAGAAAATAAACCCCCCAATTGCAACCGTTACGGTTGTATTGGGGGGCTGAAGCCAGCGGGTGATCTAAATAATACAAGGGCTTCCTGGCAGGCAGCCTAACGCCGACCCGGGAAGCCCTTTTTTAACATGAAAAAAAAATCAATTCCTCAAACGAGTCTCTTCCGAACCGGCAACATTTAGAAAGTTAACGATCATTTGTCAAGAAAAAAAATAGAAAGGGGCTCCGGATGGATAAAATATTTGGCATTTTGCCGTGCCTGCGGTATAGGGGAAAAGAAATAAAGACAGCGTGTGTACGGGCTATTGCAGCAGTTGGTAACGGAAGTTAACATAATCGGATTGAAAGGATCGACAGGTTAATTGATATGACAAACACACCCGGCGTAACTGCCATGAAAGAAAGCCATGAGTGGTTGATGAATAATTGCCGAAACAAGCTGGTTAATTTGGAAACGGCCGTAACGAAGATTCGAAGGGGGAGTCGCGTATTTATCGGCACCGGCTGCGGTGAACCCCAGGCCCTCCTGAAGGCCATGATTGCCGATATGAGACTTCAGGACATTATGCTCTTTCAAATGATGTCCTTTACGCTGGCTCGCTATGTGGAAGATGAGTCTTTTCGCCGGCGCTTTTTGTTAAAGCTCTTTTTTATCAGCGCCCCCATGCGAAAGGCCGCTTTCGAGGGCTGGATCGATTACATCCCCGCCTATCTTTCTCAAATTCCCGAGCTTTTTAAAAGTCATCGAATCGGTTTGGATGTGGCTCTGATTCAGGTAAGCCCCCCGGATAGATTCGGCTATTGCAGTCTCGGGGTCTCGGTGGATATTACCCGGGCCGGCATGGAGGAAGCGGCCATTGTCATCGCCCAGGTCAATCCCCACATGCCAAGGACATGGGGGGACAGCATGGTCCATGTCGATCAAATCGATTTTCTGGCATGGCACGAAGAGTCGCTTATGGAAACGCAGCCGGTCGGCATGGAGAACGAGGCCTTTCGGCGAATCGGCCATTATGTTTCCCAGCTGGTGGATGACGGTGCGACGATTCAAATCGGCTTCGGCAGTCTGCCGTATGCGATGTTGCAGTATCTGGACGGGAAAAAAGACCTGGGAGTACATACGCAGCTGGTGACGGACCCCCTGATGGATCTGATCGAGAAAAAGGTCATTACCAACCGGAAAAAAAGCCTGCTTCCGGGAAAAGTGGTCGCCTCGCTTTGCATGGGGTCTCAAAAGCTGTATGACTATGTCAACGACAATCCGATTTTCTATTTCAGATCCTCCTCGTTTGTAAATGACCCCACGGAAATCGCCCGAAACGACAATTTGATATCCATCAGCTCCGCACTTGAAGTGGATCTTACCGGTCAGGTTTGCACCGATTCCCTGGGATATCTGTTTTATAGCGGTATCGGCGATCAGGTCGATTTTCTGAGAGGCAGCGCCATGTCCAAGGGCGGGTTTTCCATTATTGCATTGCCGTCCACCGCCCGAAAAAACTCTATTTCACGAATTGTTTCGCACCTGAGCGAAGGCGCCGGTGTGGCCACGACGCGCGGCGATGTTAACTTCATCGTCACGGAATACGGTATCGCGGAGCTTCAGGGGAAAGGAATATATCAACGGGTGATGGAGTTGGCTCAGATCGCCCATCCGAAGTTCAGAGCGTCCCTCATCGATTTTGCCAGAAAGCGCCATTATATTTTCGCGGACCAACTCCCCCCCGCACAGGAAGACTTGCTGTTTCTCGAAGGGTATAAAAGCAATGAGAAGGTTAAGAATGGGAAAATACTGGAATTCCGGCCGTTGTTGCCCTCGGATGAGTTTGCTTACCGCAATTTCTTTTACTCTCTTCAGGAAAACACTATTTATTACCGGTTCTTTTACCGGATGAAACTGTTCTCCCATGAAGTGATTCAAAAGCAGTACGCCAGTGTTGATTATCGAAAAAGTATGTCTCTGATCGGAATGGTTCAGAAGCGCGGGCATAAGGAAATCGCCGGCATCGGTTCCTACGCCCCCGCGGATGATGATATGGCGGAAGTGGCGTTTGTCGTCCGTGAGGATTTACAGGGGCTGGGAATCGCCTCCATCCTTCTCGAAAAGCTGGAGAGCATCGCCCAGGAGAACGATTATGAAGGATTCGTGGCCACGGTTCTCCGGGAAAACCAGGCCATGATTCAGGTCTTTAAAAAGCGATATCCGGATGCCGGCATCACGATGGGGGGAGGTGGAGAGGTCAACATCGTGATGAATTTTTCTGAAAACGCCGCGGCCAGGGCAAAAACCCCCCCGGCTGAAAAACCGGCAATAGATATAAATGCCTGCCCGGGGAGTGACGAATAAATGGAAATCGGGGCGTCGGCCTGGAGACAGATCGTTCAGGCCGGCAGCCTGGAAATGGGAGCCGAGGTAACCGGCTTTCAAATGGATCAACTGGCCCTGCATTCGGCCGAGCTGATTCGATGGAACCGGAAGACCAATTTGACGGCTATCACAACCCCCGAGGAAATTGCCGTCAAACACGTGCTCGACGCCATGGCCCCCCTGCCGCATCTTCCGGCGTCCGGGACGCTTCTCGATATCGGTTCCGGTGGCGGATTTCCCGGCGTGGTGTTAAAAATCCTGCGACCCGATCTCTCGGCTACCCTGATCGATGCGTCCCGGAAAAAAGTCAGTTTTCTTTCCCATGTGATTCGAACGCTCGGTTTGAAAGATATCTCCGCCCTTCAGGCACGCGCCGAAGCGCTTGCCGGGGAGCCGCCTTATGCTCACCGGTTCGATGTTATCGTTTCCCGGGCGCTTTGCGCGCTGGATGCTTTTGTCGCCATGGCCTTGCCGCTGTTAGCGCCGGATGGACTTCTCATCGCCTTTAAGGGAAGGCCTGAAGAGGCGGAGGCGGAAATAGCGATAGTACCCGCATATGCGAAAAGCACTGTCACAAATAAGACATCCGAGGATAGGGGGCTGGCGATATCATCGGTGATATATCGACTTCCCCGCCTGAATATCGAAAGAACCCTTGTTCTCATTCGCGTTACCGATTAACGCCCACTCACAGCGAGAATTATGATGACCTGGTATCTGTTTTCCATCATCGCGATGATTTTGCATCGACAAGAGCACCATATCTCATATCTGATTACGAGCTGCTGAGTGAAAGGGTATGGTGGGAGACGGTGATTGCCTTTGGACTCTCGGCGGCTCTTTGCTTTAGGCTATAGGCGACGGCGGGGGAGGCAGCTCTCCGCGCTCCAAGGCTTCCCGGGCGGCCCTGACCGGTATGCCGGCCTCGCACGGAACACCCACCTGACACAACCCGCATCCATACCCATCGAACTTATAGGTTTCTTTTACATAGTTGCTGGATCGGACCAAATGCAGCCGGCATTTCTCCTTATCATGGCCGGCCTCCGTAATCGCCCGGGCCGGGCAGCGGTCGATGCACTTTCCACAAGTCCCGTCAGCGAAAAAGAGGCAATAGGCACGATGGCTTGCGTATGGCCGGGGGGTCGGTTCAATCGGTATTCGGGCAACTATCGATCCAGCGCGCATGGCTTTACCCCTGGCGGTGATGAGTCCGTCACACAGGCCGAAAGTGCCCAGACCGGCCGCGTGGGCGGCATGGCGCTCGGACCAGGAGGAAGCGTAAGAAAACCGTTCCGATTTGACGATTGTCCAGTTGGGTGTCAGCATCGGGGCGACGGCGGCGTATCCGGTCTGCTCCAGGCTGTTGACGACGTGGCGCCGCAGGGCCACGTTGAACTCCTCGCCGTAGATGCGGATTCGGGCCCATTCTTCGGCTGGAAACTTTTTGGTTCGCCGGTTCGCCTGGCGGACCAGTTCCCGCTGAGGCAAAATCCATGAAACCACGGTCAGTTGCGCTGCGCTTACCGTCTTTTCGGGGCGGTGCTGGTTGAAGACTTCCCAAGGGGTCCAGTGGAAAGCCCCGACATACTCTTTGTATTGCTGCCAAATCGGGTCCGCACCCGAGGCGAAACCGACCAGAGCGGAATCCCAAGCCGGCTCACCCGTACCGTTTTGCAGGGTGTTGAGGGGGGAAGCGGCAATGAAATCCCGAATCAAATTTTTAATCCAGTCTCCTGTAATATCGGCCTTTTTTTTCAATATCCCCTCCCTGTTTTATTTCGGTGTTAGTGGTATGGCATTTTCAGGAAAACGCTTAAAATGCCTATGGATGACCTCATTTAAAGCTACCCCGAGATGCCTTTTTATTCGTATGTATCCCGCCAAGTCAATACAGAAATTCAAGAAGCCGGAGCGGGGTCCGAATCGAATTTGAAGGGCTTCGGTATTTTTGCCAAGGATCTTTACATCACGCCGTATTTGCGGGTACCATGGGACCATCGCTGATTTCGGCGCCGCATTCATTTTCCTGAAAGGATTTCCTCATGTCCGACAAATACGAATTGACCGCTTTCGAGCTTCGATGTGACTGTGACCCCTCTGTTTTTCCGTTTCAGCATACCGGGCAGATAGACCCCTTAAGCGATGTGATCGGACAGCAACGGGCTGTTCAGGCGATTCATTTCGGCCTCGGAATGGAAAGTCCCGGCTATAATATTTTTGTCACCGGCATCGAAGGCACCGGTAAAAACACGATCGTAAAGGACATCGTTTCAAATTACGCCCTGACGCTTCCAATTCCCATGGACTGGTGTCTCGTCAACAACTTCCGTGATGTGTATCGTCCGATACCGGTCTGCATTCCTTCCGGGAAAGCGGCTCAGTTTGCCAGGGCGGTTCAAAAGCTTATTGAGGAGGTGACTGTCGCCTTACCGAACGAATTTGAAAGTGAATCGTATGTCGAAAAATTCAAGGAGATAACGGAAGGCCTGAACCGGGAGAAAGCCGCCCTGATGGAGCAGGTGGATGCCGCCGCAAAACAAAACGGCATGGCGATCGGAAAGACAACCGCGGGATATCAACCCGTTCCTCTTGTGGACGGAAAGCCCATGTCGACGGAAGTTTTCAATGCCCTTGCTCCGGAAAAACAAGCCGAAATCGAAGCCGGGCTGGGCGAACTGAAAGTCCAACTCGATTCGGCAATGACTGAAATCAGAAGAATAAGCCAGGAAGAGGAGAGACGGGTCGAGACCCTGATGGAGGAGGTGAGTCTCTTTGTCTTAAATGATCGCATGGCGGAAATTCGAAACGAATACAGCGAGTCAAAGGATGTCCTGACGTATCTGGAAGAACTTAAATCTTATATTTTAGAGACAATCGAAGACTTTCTGCCGCCGGACCCGGGGGAGGAAACGGAAAAAGAGGTTCCCCTCCAGCAGACCGAGCCGCCATTTGATCCATTCAAGGTCAATATTCTGGTTGATCATAAACTGGAAAACGGCGCCCCGGTTATATATGAGCCCAATCCCACCTACACCAATCTTTTCGGGAGCATTGAAAAAAAAGCGTTCATGGGAACACTTGCAACAGATTTTTCCATGGTTCAGGCCGGTTCTCTTTTGCGGGCAAACGGCGGCTATATCATTCTGGAGATTGAATCGGTGCTCTTGAACGGCCCCGTCTGGGAAGCCCTCAAACGGGCATTGCAAAACAAACTGCTCTATATTGAAGATGTGACGTCGGGAATGGGGATGGGGACCGCTTCCCTGCGGCCGGAGCCGATTGCGCTGGAAGTAAAAGTCATTTTACTCGGCGGTTACGACATCTTTCAACTGCTCCAGGACAACGACAGTAAATTCAATAAGCTTTTCAGGGTGCGGGCCGATTTTGATCATGAGACGCTCCACACGCCCGAGACGGTGCTGCAGTATGCAAAGTTTGTCGCGCGCGTCTGCAGGGAAGAAAAGCTTTTGCCGGTGACTTCTGCCGGCGTATCGGCCATTGTTGAGTTCGGCAAAAAAAGTGTCGCTCATAAGGATAAACTCAGCCTGCGGTTCGGGCCGATCGTCGGTGTTATCAAAGAGGCCGATTATTGGGCGAGAAAGGAAGGGGCCGCTCTCATATCGGAACAGCATGTGGTGAAAGCTTTTACCGAATACCGGTTTCGCTACAATCTCTATGAGGAGAAAATTCAGGAATCCTACACCGACAATACGATCATGATCGATGTCGATGGGGATGTCGTCGGCCAGGTCAATGCACTGGCGGTCTTTCAGATCGGAGATATCTCCTTTGGGCGGCCCTCGCGCATCACCGCCGAAACCTTCATGGGAAAGCACGGCATTATCAATATCGAGCGGGAAGCCAAACTGAGCGGCCAGACCCACGACAAGGGCGTTTTGATTCTTTCCGGTTACCTGGGCCGGGTGTTTGCCCAGAAAAACCCCCTGAGTCTCACCATCAGCATCGCCTTTGAGCAGAGTTACAGCGGCATTGATGGTGACAGCGCCTCCTCGACGGAGCTGTACGCTATCTTGTCGAGCTTGTCCGGAATTCCCATTCACCAGGGAATCGCCGTTACCGGCTCCGTCAACCAGAAAGGGCAAATTCAGGCCATCGGCGGCGTCATTCAAAAAATTGAAGGGTTTTACGATGTTTGCAAGGTCAAAGGACTGACGGGCCGTCAGGGCGTGATCATTCCGGAAGCCAATATCAGAAATCTCATGCTGAAGCGGGAGGTGGTTGCGGCAGTGGAACATGGTCAATTTCATATTTACCGGGCGGCCACCATAAAGGACGGAATCGAGATTCTGACCGGTGTTGCCGCCGGAGGCCCGAATGCCGGGGGGGATTATCCGGAAGATACGGTCTATGGCCGCGTTCAAAAAAAGCTCGCGTCTTATCTTTCACAGTCTCTTAAATTCCAGCGTGGTCTTTTTGCCCCGGAAACATAAGTACGCTTATCTTCTTCCCACCGCGCTTTCCAGTCCGGCAACGGCGATCCGGTATCCGTAGAGCGCCCGGTAATAATTGGTTTCGGCCTGGCTGAGAAATGCTCTTGCGTCCAGTACTTCGGTGGAGGTGGTGACCTGGTTTTGATACTGAAGGTTGGTGATTCGCCAGCTTTCCTTCGCCTGCTTCAGTCCCTCTTCGGCCGTGGTGATATTCTTTTTGGCAACGCTGAGCTCCAGAAAGGCGCTTTTGGTCTCAAGCCGTATCCGGTCTTCGACCCCTTTCAGCTTTTCCACAAGGGCCTGTTTGGAAAACCGTTGCCGGGACACCTCGGCCCCCGTCTTTCCCCATTCGAAAAAGACCCATGTCGCCGAAAGGGAGACACTGGCATTGTGGTCGTTGTTGAAATCATTATTTTCGGCGCCGGGATCATCCCCGTTCTGTTCATACCGGCCGGATAGGGAAATCTCCGGGTAATAAGCGCTTTTGGCGAGCGTCACGCTTTTTTCGGAGTTTTCGATCCCCAGCCGAAAGCCTGCCAGCACGGGCCGGTTTTTAACGGCTTCGTCCATCAGGGTCCGCAGCTCATAAGATTCCGAAGAATTAAGTTCGCTATCTTCCGGAACGCTTTCGCAGTCCAGACCGATTCCCATGACGGTATAGAGCCGTGAGCGGGCCATCTCGGCGCCGGCCCGCGCCTTTTCCCTTTCCTGAACGGCGTTTGCTACGGCGACTTTGGATTTTAAAAGATCATTGAGCGGGATGATGCCGTGCCTGAAAAATCCTTCCGCATCGGTTGCATGGGCGGTTAAGGCCCTCACATTGTCTTCGGCGACCCCTTCGATTTTATTTGACAGAAGCGCTTCAAACCAGGCAATTTTGACTTCGCGGCTCACATCGAGGATGACCTGTTGCCATTCGAGTTCCTGTATCCGAGCCGAAAGAGATGCCATTGCGTATCGGGTGGTTATTGCGAATCCTTTGAAAAGCGGCTGAATGAGGGTGACATCCCAGTGGTGCCCGTTCACATCGCCAACCACCATTTCAATGCCTCCGATTCTCTGAAAAGGCTTGTCTTCCAGCCGCGTATAGTTATACCGGGCGGAGGCTTTGGGGAAAAAATCGGCGCGGGTGCTGTCGATTTCTTTTTCAGCCCCCAGTTTTAATTCTTCCGCTTCCTTTGCGGCGGCGTTTTTGTGAATGGCCGTTTCAATGGCCTCCGGCAGCGAAAGGGTCCCTTTTGGCTCAGCTCCCATTACCGGGGAAGTGATGACAAGCATCAGGAAAAGAGGGACGGTAAAGCGCATTTTGGACATATGGACTCCTCCCGTTACGACAAGGTTTTTCTGAATCGGCCGGCGGCGATCAGGATAAAGGTTACGGACAGGGTCGTCTGCGCCAGAATCGCCGGCCAGAGGGAGCCGATTCCGACTCCTTTCATCACGATGCCGCGAAGAATTTCCAGGAACCATCGCATGGGATTTAAGTAAGTGGCATATTGCACCGGCTCCGGCATGTTCGTGATGGGAAACATGAAGCCGCTCAGCATGACGCAGGGCATCAGAACCAGAAAACTCGTCAACATCGCCTGCTGCTGTGTGGCGGCGCTGCCGCTGATGACGAGGGCGATTCCCATATTGCCGCATAAATAGATACCCGCCAGAAAATACAGCAGAAAGAGGTTGCCCTTGATGTGAACGCCAAAGATGACGAAAGCGACACAGAGCATGATCGACATGGTGATATAGCCGGTGATCATATAGGGAATGGTTTTTCCCAGAATAAATTCGATTCCGCGGATGGGCGTCACCATGACCTGCTCGATGGTTCCAATCTCTTTTTCCTTGACGATGGCGATACTGGTCAGAAGTAAACTGAAGATAAAGAGCATGAGCGCAATCAGGGAGGGCACATAGTAGTATTTGCTTTCCTGGTTGGGATTGAACCAGGCGCGGGTGACGGTTTCCACCTGAAGCGGACCGGCGCCGATTCCGTTTTTTTCCAGTCTTTCCATTAGCTTTTTATTGGAATGGCCGCCGACGATCATGCCGGCATAGCCGAGAAGGATGGCGGTGCTGTTGCTGTCGGTTCCGTCGGTGATAATCCGGACCCGGGCCGTCCGGCCGGAAGTGAGCTTTTTTTCAAAGCCGGACGGAATCTGAATCACCGCTCGGACCTCCCCCTGATCAAGAAGCGGGGCCAATTCCCTTTCGGAGACCAGAACCCGGGAGATTCGAAAATAGCCGCCGGCCGTGAAATCGCTGATGAGTTCCCGCGATGCCGGCGTTTTATCCATATCGAGTACCCCCGTGCGGATATTCATGACATCCGTTGTGAGGGCAAAGGCCATTACCATCATCTGCACCACGGGAAGGCCAAAAATGACGATCCGCATTCGGGGATCCCGGAGCATCTGGAGAAATTCCTTCACGAGCATCCGTTTGATGCGCTGAAACATGGCCTACTCCAGTTTGAATTTGAATTTCCGGTTGGATACCACGATCATAATGAGCGCATAAACCGAGAGGAGCAGGGCATCGAGCCAGAGAATTTCAAGCCCGATTCCTTTCAGATAGATACCCCGAAGGATGGCGATAAAATACCGGGCCGGAACGATATAGGTGATGCATTGAATCGGCAGCGGCATATTTTCGATCGCAAAAACAAACCCGCTCAGGATGAGCGTCGGAAGAAACCCGGCCACTAGAGCGATCTGATTGGCCAGGACCTGGGATTTCAGGACAATGCTCAATGTCATGCCGAAAAATAGAGCGCCCGTCAGAAAGAGTGCCGACAAGGCAAAGAGAAGGCCCGCATTCCCGACGACGGGAACATTGAAGATCCATTTCCCCAGGGCAACGGCAATGGCCACGTCCGTTAAGCCGATGACAAAATAGGGAACCACCTTGCCGAAAATCAGCTCCGGGCCGCGAAGGGGGGTGCTGATCAGCTGCTCCATGGTTCCCGTCTCCCATTCACGGGCGATGGTGACGCTGGTCAGCATGGCGGCGACGACGATCATGACCAGCGCGATGATTCCCGGAATGAGCACCGTCTGGCTCCTCAGATCCGGGTTATACCAGGAGCGCTGAATGAGTTCGACGGGGGCGGCCAAATCACCCTTTCCCGCGGCCCGCATTTGAGTAATGCCGACGCGAGTGGAGTAGATCATTCCCACGCTCGACGCATACCCCATGGCGAGGCGCGAGGTGTTGGCGTCACTGCCGTCACCGATCACCTGAATCGTGACGGGTTTTCCGGCGTTGATTTTTCCGGAGAAATCACCCGGTATAACAACGGCGATCATGGCTCGGCCCCGTTCAAGCGCCGTCTGAAGGTCACGGTAATTGTCGTGATACCGGGTGATCGAAAAATAGGGGGAGCCTTCAAAGAGGCTTAACAGTTCCCGGCTTTCAGGGCTTCGGGATTGATCCCACACCACCGTGGGGACTTTCCGGAGATCGAGCGTCAGCGCGTAGCCGTAAAGTAAAATCATGATGATCGGAATGGCGATGGCCAGAAAGAGGCTTCGCCAGTCCCGCAGGACATGAATGAATTCTTTTCTGGCAACCGCCGTGAGGCGTTTCGGGTTCATCATGCCGCAACTCCTTGGTCTTTTTTCTCTTTTTCGCGTCGATCCACCTGTTCAATCAGGGAGACGAATACATCCTCCATGCCGGGCATGATTTTTTCCAGACGCTCTATTGGAACGCCGAGCGCTTCGAGTTCACGCGAGATCGCCTTTCCGGCCGATGCGGCATTTCCGGCCGGGACCATAATATGAAGTCCCGCTCCGAAAAGGGCGATATCCCGGACTTCCGGCAACCGCCCGAGAGAATCGATGATGTCCTGAGGGGCCTTGCATCGAAGGTCCAGAATTTCGTCCTTCATGAAGCGGGTTTTAAGGGCGAGGGGCGTGTCCATGGCGATCATGTTTCCGCCGTAGATGAGAGCGATCCGGTCGCAGTACTCCGCTTCCTCCATATAGTGGGTGGTGACGAAGATGGTGATGCCCTGATCGGCCATTTCATAGATCAGATCCCAGAAGCCTCTTCTGCTGATCGGATCGACCCCGCTCGTCGGTTCATCGAGAAAAATGAGGGGGGGCTCGTGAAGGATGGCGCAGGCGAGTGCGAGGCGTTGCCGCCATCCGCCGCTGAGAATGGCGGTGAGGCTTTTTCGATGGTCCCTCAAACCCGCCATTTCAACGGCCCAGGCTTTACGGGCGAAAAGTTTTTCCCCGCTCAATCCATAGATGCCGCCATAGAAGTCGATGTTTTCTTCCACGGTGAGATCCTCATAGAGCGAAAATTTTTGGCTCATATAGCCGATATGCTGTTTGATTTCCTCGGTTCGGGTATGGATGTCAAAGCCGCCGACGGTTCCCCGGCCGGAAGTCGGTTTCAGCAGTCCGCACAGCATCCGGATGGTCGTACTCTTGCCCGCGCCGTTCGGCCCGAGAAACCCGAAAATTTCCCCTCGCGGCACCTCAAAACTGACGTCATTGACGGCCGTGAACGCTCCAAACCGGCGGGTCAGGTGCTCGACGGTTACGGCGATACCGGCGCTTCTCCGAGAGCGCACGGAATCCGGGGGCTTCGAGCCGGCTTCAGTCGCCTCTTTTTTCGACGTTTCCCCGCTCTTTCCCAGCACACTGACAAAAACATCCTCGAGGCTGGGGGGCACCTCCTTGATCTCATCATGGGGAAGGCCTGCTTCGGTGATACGCTCATGGATCCTTATCGCCATCTCGTCGATATCCTCGCAGACTATATGCACCCTGTTTCCAAAGACATTGACGCTGAGCGCGGCCGGTTCGGTCCGGAGCAGCCGGTGAATTTTTCTGGCCGCGTCGCTTCGGATGGCAAGGATCCGTCCGGTCATTCGGCTTTTTATGTCATCCGGCGTGCCGGTGGCGATAATTTTTCCCTGATTCATGAGGGCTATTCTGTCGCAGCGCTCCGCTTCATCCAGATAGGCGGTTGTCACCAGAATCGATACGTTTTCTTTTAACAGCCGGTAGAGGATTCTCCAGAAGTCTCTTCGGCTCACGGGGTCAACGCCATTGGTCGGCTCATCGAGAAGCAGTACCCGGGGCGTATGAATAAGCGCACAGACCAGCTGAAGTTTCTGTTTCATTCCGCCGGAAAGATTTCCGCCCCGGCGCTTTTTAAAGGGGCGCATATGGCTGAAATCCAGGAGTTCATCAATGCGCGTTTCCCGGCCGTTTTGGGGCACACCGTAAAGATCGGCATAAAATTGAATGTTCTCCATCACCGTCAGGTCGGGATAGAGGCCGAATCTTTGACTCATATAGGCCAGATGGTCTTTCGCGGCGGATGCTTCGGTGCCGACATCGTATCCGGCAATGGTGGCCCGGCCCGCGCTCGGGTCCATGACGCTGGAGAGCATCCGCAAGGTGGTGGTTTTGCCTGCCCCGTCCGGTCCCACGAGACTGAAAATTTCGCCCGCGTTGACATGGAAGCTTAGATTGTCCACAGCCGTGCGGGCGCCGAATTTTTTGGTCAGGCCCATCGCCTGAATGGCTGGTATTATTTCTTTCATAGCGGTTAATTCCCGGTGGATGCCGATGAGATCGATATCACGGCATCGGCCGGCATCCCCGGTTTCAGCTCCCCGTCCGGATTTTCAACTTCGATCTTCACCCGGAACATCAGTTTGACGCGCTCTTCAAAGGTCTGAACGGATTTGGGCGTAAACTCCGCCTGGCTGCTGATAAAGCGGATGTTGCCCCTGTAGTTTTTTTTCGGAAACGCATCGGTTGTCACGGTTGCCATATCTTTGAGTTTCATTCTTCCGATATCTTTTTCGTTTATATAGGCCCGGAGCCAGGGATGCCGGATATCGCCGATGGTAACCACGGGGGAGGCGGGGTTTAAATATTCCCCCGCTTCGGCCGATTTGCTGAGCACCACCCCCGCCATGGGGGAAAAAAGTTCGGTGTGGAAGATCTGCCGCCTTGCCTGATTTAGCGTTTCTTCGGCCGATCGGACCCGGGCCGCGGCCTGTTCAATGCTCTCCTTTCTCGGGCCTGTCTTGACGAGCGCATACTCCGCCTCCGCCTGCTTCAGCGCGGCGCGGGCATTCTCGATTTTTTCAACCCGTGGGCCCTCCACGCGAAGACTTAAAGATTCCCGGGCGTTTTTCAGGCCGGAGAGCGCCCCCATTCTCGCATTTTCGGCGCTTTCAAACCGGGTCCGATATAATTCATATTCCCGCTGGCTGATGCCACCTTCTTTAAACAGGGCTTCAAATCTCTCAACATCCGCCTTTGCCTGCTGGAGCTGAACTTCCGCCGTTTTGGCCGATGCGCGGATCCGGTCGAGCTCGGCTTTCGCCCCCTCGATTTCCTGAACCCGGCTGCCGTTGGTGAGTTCGGCGAGCGAGGATTTGGCCTGAAGGACTCGCGCCCGGGATCGATCGATCTCTTCGGGCCGGCTTCCCGCTTCCAATTCCGAAAGAACCGCCCGTGCATGGGCAAGACCGGCCTCGGCGGCCGCAACCGCGATTTGCTGATCGGTCTTATCCAGCGTTGCCAGCAGTTGTCCCTTGGTGACGTTATCCCCTTCGTCCACCAGACGATTTTCGAGTCTGCCGGGTATCCGGAAACTCATTTGTGCCTCGGTGACCTCGATGTTTCCCGATACCATCAGGCTGGTCGAATGGTTTTGTTTCCCGGTAAAGACGAAACCGATCACCCCTCCGGCGAGGATTAATACCAGCGGGATGGCGATTCGCAGCCGTTTTTTCATGATGCCTTCTCCTCTTTGATCTTTTGAATTCCTCCCAATGAAAAATTCCAGACATGCCGGGATAGGGGATCGATATTTTCCTCCATGGGAGTGTAGGTTTCAGCGATCTTTTGAATGATCGGAGCGGCGAAAGTATAATAAACGCATTGCCCGACGATGCTGATGGCGCAGGGAAGTATTTTATCCAAACCGGCATCAGGTCCCAGAATTTCGGAGATGATGGAGGCAAGAATTTCTCTCTGGGGTTCGATTAAATCATTTGTTTTAAATTTTCAAGAAAATTTTGAACAACCCGTATATTCGAGGATTCCCGAGCAATTTTGACGGATAATGAATATTTTTTCTTGTTGTTATCACATGGATGGCGGTAATTTGCTGAATACCGACGATAAAATTGAGTGGGACCGGGAGCGCCCGGAATCACAAATAGTTTAGATCGCCTACCTGGAAATTGTGAAAAAGGTGATTACCATGAAATAGCATAATGAACTGAAGCCGCCATCGGTTTCATGACTTCAATCGAAACGCAAGGAGAGCGCCATGATCAGTGAAAAAATGACGGAAGCATTGAACGAACAGGTCAACAGGGAAATGTATTCGGCATATCTGTATATGTCCATGTCGGCGTATTGCAACACCATCGGGCTGAAAGGGTTTGCCAACTGGTTCATGGTTCAATACCATGAGGAAATGGTGCATGCCATGAAGATTTATGAATACATCATGCGCCAGGCGGGGCGTGTCCGGCTCAAACCTCTTGCCGATCCGCCCGGTGATTTCAGCAGCCCCCTCGATATGTTCGAAAAGACCTTGGAGCACGAGCGGTTTATCACCCGGTCCATAAACGAGCGGATGGATCTGGCGATTTCCGAAAGGGATCACGCCACTCAGATTTTTCTCCAGTGGTATGTCAACGAACAGGTGGAGGAGGAAGAAAACGACAACGATATCATTGCCCAGTTGAAGCTCATCGGAGATAATCCTCAGGGGCTTTTGATGCTTGATCGGGAACTGGCGGGTCGAATGACCACTGTTCCGACCGACTTCAGCAAGGGCGTGGAAGCCGCCATGGCCGCGGGCGGTGGCGGGGCGTAAAGGGGGGCCGCGGCTCATCAGGATCTGTTGCCGTCGTTGTTCGCGAGCTTGACCGAAGCGGGCCCCCGTCCATCGGGTGCTATGAATTTATTTTGACAAATGCGATGGCGCAGGTCTATATCTTTAAGATACTTTTTGTTGACTCCCGTGACCATTTGACGGGAGTCGATGCTCATAATAGCCTAATATCCGGCACATTCAGAATTAACACTGACCCGTCAGTTTTAGCTGTAAGCTGTTAGCTGTTAGCTTTTAGCTTAGCGAATTACCGCCATCATGCGGGCAGAGTCAACAGCCGTGTGCCGGATATCGATGCGCGATAGTTTAGCTTGCCCATTCACTTGAACCGCGGGAGGTATTATGTCAAAGGACAAATCGAAAGGAACCGCTAAACGGCATAGAGTGACCCTGTCGCTCGAATTGCCGGCTGCCAACGAGGTTTTTTTAATGGGGGATTTCAATGACTGGAACCCGACGATGCATCCAATGAAAAAGGATGGAAGCGGCGTTTGGAAAAAGATGGTGATGCTTTTCCCGGGGAAATATGAATACCGGTTTATGGTGGACGGGGAATGGGTAAATGACCCCAATGGGCAATTGTGCCCGAATTGCTTCGGGACGTTTAATAATGTTGTCGAGGTGCCCATGGCAACTAAGTCCGTTTGAAATTCTTGTCGCCTTGAGTAAAGCGTTTGCATCGGTTGCGATCGGAAAAATCGCTTGTGGTTTTTTCTATTAATTCAGGAAGAAAATGGGTTTGGCGGGAGGGATCTTAACGACATTATTTATTGCTTTTCCGAGCTAAAGTATGCCATAAGGTTAACTTAGCGCCGATAAGAAGGCTGCGGCTGTTGCGGACACCGGAAATTTACTACATATTGAGTGCCCGACGGGCAGCGGATCAACCAACGTTGGGACCACCGGTTGCCCGACGTTCCTTGATAGAGGGTGGGTCGTATTGTGTCGTATTGTTTGTAAGGAGGGGCGACAACGTGATGGCTCCCCGTTTTTGAAACAATCTTTATCAAACAGGAGGATTCGAGTATGGAAAGGAAGTTGATGTGGATCATGTGTGCTCTGCTGCTGGTGATGGCAGGGTGCGCCAAGGTGCATTTCGGTGTTCAGGACAAGGCCCTTACCGTTCCGGGCGATGTCGCATTGACCGAGGAAGCCATTGCAAAAGCCGAAAAATCCCCGGGCGCTAAGGTCTGTCCGGAAAAAGTCGGCATGGCGAAGTCTCTGGCAAAACAGGCGATGGAGACCTATTGGGCTTGTCAGACTACCAAGGCGCTTGAGATGTTAGCTAAAGCCCGCGAAATTGCCAAAGAAGTGGAAGCCTGTAAGGCGGCTGCGGCGCCCGCGCCCGCCCCTGCACCGGCCCCCGCGCCCGCCCCCGCGCCCGCCCCTGCGCGGACGCCCATTAGTTTTCATTCGGTGACTTTTGATTTCAACAAATCCGATTTAAAGCCGGCCGCGAAAGCCGAACTGGATCGGGCGGCCAAGATCATGATGGACAACCCGAATGTGGTGCTCGAACTCCAAGGACACACCGACAGCATCGGGACAGACAAGTATAACGTTGCATTGGGCCACAGAAGGGCCAATGAGGTGTTCAAGTATCTCAACGCCAAGGGCGTTAAATCCGATCGCCTCAAAGAACTGAGTTTTGGAAAGGTAAAACCCGTTGCCTCTAACGAGACGGAAGAGGGCCGCGCCCAGAACCGTCGTGTGGAGCTTGTCATCCTCAAATAGGTTCTGAATCGGTTCATTCAGATACCGTTCGAGGACATATCGAAACTGATGAGACTCTCCCCGTGTGCATTCGGGGAGGGTCTCACGTCTCTCCATCCCCATCCGGCTGTGCAAGTGGAAAGCACGAATTCATCCGCTTCCAATTCAGTTGACATCTTTGATTCCGCTCAGTCGGTTTTTCCGGGCCTTCACCGGAAAACCCGCCGAGACCGCCGGGGGGGAGGTGTAGTGAAAGGAAAATAAAGAGATGCCGGATTACCCGCCGAATTTGAAAACGATAGTCGAAAGATTTGAAAAGATATTTAGCGGGGGGTTCGAGTTGCCAAAGCTAAATCTCAGATTGAGCGGCGGGGGCAAGATCTTTCTGGCCGGGGTGTTCCTGGCCGTTCTTTTCTACAACCTGTTTTTCGTTTACGTGTATCCCAATGAGTACGGAATCAAGGTGGTTCGCGTCGGGTTAAACCGCGGTGTCCAGAAAGAGGTTTACCACGCGGGCCTCTCTTTTGTGCTGCCCTTTGGGTTGCAGCAGATTTATCGTCTTCCCAAAGGCATTCAGGTGCTGGAGTTGACCAATTTCCCGCAGACCGCGGCCGGCAAGGCGCGCAAGGACCGCGCGGCTCATATTCAGACCTCGGATGGTTTTTTTGTGGATGTGGATGTTTCCATGCTTTACCACATCAAGGACCCCTACCTGGTGTTTACCATGATCGGTCCCGGCACGTTGTTTGAGGACAACGGTATTATTCCCAAGGCCGAGCCGGCCTTGAAAGAGACCTTGGGAAAGCTGACAACGGAAGAATTTTACAACAGCCTCATGCGCGCTCAGAAAACGGAAGAGGCGAAAATACAGCTGAACGCCGAGTTAAATCTGAAAGGCATCGAAGTGGACCAGGTGCTGGTGCGGTATTTTAAATACAGCCCGGAAATTCAGAAAAATATTGAGGAGAAAAAATTACAGGATCAGATGGTGTTTACCAACCAGGCGGCGGCCCGGGCGGCCAAGGAGGAGGCCGAGCTGAAAAAAATCGTGCAGGAGGGAATGGTGATCGCCGCCGTTGAGATGGAAAAGGGGAAGGCTTACGTCACCCGCAAAATCGCCGAAAAAGATCTGTATGTTCGAAAAATAAAGGCCGAATCCGACCTATTGGTGCAACTGGCCGAGGCGGAGCGGGTTCGCCTTAAAAATGAGGCTCTCAAAGGGCTCGGCTCCGAGCGAATGGTGGGATTGAAAATGGCCGAGGCCTACAAGGGGTTGGACCTCGTCATTCTTCCCAGTGACGGGCCTCATGGGGTGAACCCCTTGAACCTGAATAATGCGCTGCAATTATTCGATGTCCGGAAAGGAGCGACCCCATGAGACGATTCGTTTTCGCAATGGCGCTGATCACGGCCGCAGTCACCGCCAGCGGATGCGTTCCCCACACCACGGGGGAAACAGAGGTGGGCGTGAGGACCCGGAAAATGGCTTTTCTGGGGCCAAAGGGGGTTGAAGAGCGCATCTACACGCCGGGTGGCACCTATTTTTTCCTGCCGTTTATCAACGACTGGAATCTGTTTGATACCAAGCTGCAGAATCTGGAGATGACGTATTCATCTTTCCGCGGAGACCGGAAAACCCAGGACGATCTCGTGTTTAAAACCATCGACGGTAACGACATCAGCCTCGATGTTATTATCGCCTATCGTATTGATGCGCAAAAGGCGCCCTATATTCTCCAATACGTGGCGGAAGACAACGAAACCTTGCGGGATAAGATTGTCAGAACCATTGCCAGAAGTAAACCGCGTGATATTTTCGGCGAGCTTAAAACCGAGGCGTTTTATGTCGCGGAGGCCCGCGAGACCCAGGCCAATAAGGCGAAGGAGGCGCTTCAGGCGATTTTGGGCCCCATGGGCGTCGTGGTGGAAAAAGTGCTGACCAACGATTACCGTTTTAACCACGAGTATACAAAGGCCATTGAGGATAAAAAAGTCGCCGACCAGCAGGTGGAGAAAAACAAATCCGCACAGCACGCGGCGCTGGAAGAATATAAGCGAAAACTCGAAGAAACAAAAGGTGAAGTCAATAAGATGGTCGCGGATGCGGACGGCCAATACCTCAAGGCGAAAATCGAAGCCGATGTTTACCAGGAACAACAACAGCTTCTCGCCAAGGCCATCATGGCGGAAGGGATCGCTGAAGCCAAGGGCATCCAGGAGATGAACAATGCGCTCGCCGGCTCGGGCGGCGAGGCCATTGTCAAATTGAAAATAGCCGAGGCGCTTCAGGGCAAGCGGTTCATGCTGTTGCCGGTGTCGGAGGGGGGGATGAATTTAAAGACCACCGACATGAATAGGCTTATCGAAACAGCGGGTGTCAAGGCGCTTTCCGAGGCAAAGTGATGAAAGTCGTTGGCTAAAAGAAAATGAAACAGGGCTGTTAAGCTGACAGCTGACAGCTGACAGCTGACAGCTAATGGCTAATAGCTTTTTATTGGAGGTAACAAACGATGCCGCTAATCGAAGACATAAAAGGCGTTTTCCCAGAGGCGGCCGATATTCCCTCCGATCTTCTGAGAGATATCCCCTTTATTCAAACCGGATATCTTGTAAACGGTGAGATCCGGCAATGGGACGGCCCCCGGCAGGAGGTGGTTTCCCCTGTTTGGGTGGTGGATGGCGCCGGCCATCGGCCCCTTGTCATCGGCTCTTACCCGCTGTTATCGGAAGGAGAAGCGCTCGAAGCCCTTGATGCGGCCGTTACGGCTTACGATCACGGCCGGGGGGAATGGCCGACGCTGTCGGTCGCGGAACGTATCCATCATATGGGCCGGTTCATTCGTCGCCTGCTCGAAGAAAAAGACCGGATTACGCGGCTTCTCATGTGGGAGGTGGGTAAATCCTTACGGGATTCGATAAAGGAATTTGACCGGACCATCGTTTACATCAACGACACCATGGCGGCGCTCAAGGATCTCGACAGGGTCTCCTCCCGGTTTTCCATTGAAGAGGGCATCATCGCTCAGATCCGGCGCGCTCCCATGGGGGTGGTTCTTTGCATGGGACCGTTCAACTATCCCCTGAACGAGACCTTTACGACGCTCATTCCGGCGCTGATCATGGGCAACACCACCATTCTAAAGCCGCCTAAGCATGGGGCGCTGCTTTACGCGCCGATGCTTTCGGCCTTCAGCGAGGTTTTCCCGAAAGGGGTGGTCAACGTGATCTATGGCGAGGGGAGAAAAGTGATTCCGCCGTTGATGCGCTCGGGGGACATCAATGTTCTGGCACTCATCGGCGCCAGTTCGACCGCAAACGCGCTCAAAAAACTTCATCCAAAGCCGAACCGGCTGCGATGTGTTCTGGGGCTGGAAGCTAAAAATCCGGCCATCATCCTAAAAGACGCCGATCTCGATCTGGCGGTGCAGGAATGTCTGCTCGGCTGCCTCTCCTTCAATGGCCAGCGTTGCACGGCCCTAAAGATTCTCTTCGTCGAAGCTTCTATTGCCGATGCATTTTTAAAGCGTTTTTCCGAAGCGGTGAGCGCCATGCCCTTTGGAATGCCGTGGCGGGACGATGTTCTGGTGACACCAGTGGCCGAAAGCGGGAAAACCGAGTTCTTGAGCGGACTGGTAACCGACGCGCTGGCCCAGGGGGCGACGGTTGTCAATGAGGCCGGCGGGACGGTCAACGGCAGTTTTTACTTTCCGGCCGTTTTGTATCCGGTGCATGAGAAGATGCGTCTTTACCACGAGGAGCAGTTCGGGCCGGTGATTCCGGTTCTCCCGTTTACCGACATCAAAGAACCGATCGAATATATGATTGCATCGAACTATGGTCAGCAGGCGAGTATCTTCGGCAAGGATTCCAAACGGATCGCCGGCATCATCGATCCCCTGGTCAATCAGGTCTGCCGGCTCAACATCAACAGCCAGTGTCAGCGGGGTCCGGATATATTCCCTTTTACGGGTCGAAAGGATTCCGCCGAGGGGACGCTTTCGGTTTCCGACGCCTTGCGTGTCTTTTCGATTCGAACGCTGGTGGCCGCCAAGCAGACCGACCCCAATAAAGAGATCATTACCCGCATCGTCAATCAGCATCAGAGCAAATTTCTGGCAACCGATTTTATTTTGTGAGCGGGACTCATCGAAGTCTCTTTATGTCTCATGATCCATCTTCCGCCACGAACGCTTCAAGGGCCTTTTTGAGCCGTTCCACCTCTTCCCCGAGAAGATGCAGCACGTCCATTGCACCGGCAAGATCATCATTCTTTCCCATCAGTTCCAGCTTAAGTGCTGTTTCATAGGCGCTTCGGGCGCTGAAGTTGCCGACCAAGCTCTTGAGGGAGTGGGCTGCCCGGTTGAGTTTCCCGGCGTCCCTATCGGTGATGGCATTTCGGATTTCCGCGATGGTTTTGGGATAATCTTCCGAAAACAACCCGACCATTTCCCGTAAAAAAGCCATGTCTTCGCCTACTCTTTCCAACGTTTCCGAGCTGTTGAAAATGCTTTCTGTTTCGACTTGAGAGGGGACAATGCTCTCAACCGGTATGTTTCGTGCTTCGATCAATTCCCCGATAATGGAAAACAGTTCGTCCGACTTGAGGGGTTTTGCAACATAAGCGTCCATCCCGGCTTGCAGACAGGTTTCCCGGTCCCCCTTCATGGCGTGGGCCGTAAGGGCAATGATGGGAATGTGTCTTGAAGTCCCCTTTTCACGTTCGCGAATGAGAGCGGTTGCTTCGAAACCATCCATATCGGGCATCTGAACGTCCATGAGAATGAGGTCGAAAGGATGTGCACCGGGTGTATCCAGGGTGGCGAGAACTTCTTGACCGTTACCGGCGACGACCACGGTGTGTCCCCGCTTTTGGAGCAGGGTGACGGCGATCTTTTGATTGATCGCGTTATCCTCGGCAAGGAGGATGCGAAGGGAGTGCGTATCCTCCCTGAGTGTGTGGCGAGTGACAAGAGGCGCGGCCCCTTCCGGTTCCGGTGTACCGAAGACGGTCAGGATGGCGTTGAGAAGGGAAGATTGCCTGACCGGTTTGGTAAGGTATGCCGCTATCGCAAGATCCCGGCAGCGTGCGGCATCTCCCCGCATCCCCGAAGAGGTGAGTATCACGAGGGTAACCTCCCTGTATCCGGCATGTTCCCGTATCCGCCGCGCCAATTCGAATCCATCCATCACCGGCATGTTGATGTCGATGAGCAGTAACCGGAAGGGATTTCCGGACTCCTCGGCTTTTTCCATCATTGACAGGGCCGCTTCGCCGCTGTCCGCCATGGCGGGTCGCATGCGACAGGTTTTCAGCATTTCCTCCAGGATGCGTCTGTTGGTCGAATTGTCGTCAACCACGAGCACGCGCAGATTTTCCAATTTCGACAGTTCCCTGGGAATTTGTCGGATAAGCGGCTCTTTCAGCGTTCCCAATCGTAAGGTGAAATGGAAGGAACTGCCTTTGCCCAACTCACTTTCCAGCCACATGCGGCCGTCCATCAGCTCGACGAGCCTTGCGGATATCGTGAGACCGAGGCCCGTTCCACCGTATTTTCGGGTCATTGAGGCATCGGCCTGGCTAAAAGACTCGAAGATCTTTCCCTGTTTTTCCGTAGCGATGCCGATCCCGGTATCCACCACGGTAAAGTGCAGTGGCAACAGGTCTTGCTCCTCCGGTTCACACGTCACATAAACCACCACTTCCCCCTCGTCGGTGAACTTGACGGCGTTTCCCACCAGGTTGACGATGATTTGCCGCAAACGGCCCGGATCTCCCAAAACGTTTTCCGGTACCTCCGAGGAAACGTGATAGGCAAGTTCGAGACCTTTTTCAGCGGCGCGCAGAGCCAGAGCGTGCAGGCTGTCGCAGATGCAGTCCCGAATATTGAAACCGATGGATTCAAGGTCCAGCCTGTGAGCCTCGATTTTTGAAAAATCGAGAATATCGTTGATGATGGTCGTGAGGCATTCAGCCGAGGAGTTGACAGCCTGGACGTATTCCATTTGTTCCGCGGTAAGAGGGGTGTCCATCAGCAGTTCCGTCATCCCGATCACCCCATTCATCGGCGTCCGGATCTCATGGCTCATGTTCGCCAGGAACTCGCTCTTCAGACGATTGGCCTCTTCGGCCGCCACCTTGGCCTTTCGAAGTTCTTCTCCCACCTGCTTGCGCTCGGCGATTTGCCCCAAAAGATCCTTATTGGCTTTTTCCAGCTCCTCCGTCCGTTGCTGAACTTTTTTATGCAAAAGGATATTGTTTTCAAAAAGAGTGTACGCGCTGCCGGTCGATGCGATGCTTTTTTCGACTTTGTCGGTCAGGATCTTTCGAATCTTCTCTTCCTTGCGCAGCTGGGATTCGAGGGCTTCGACCATTTTTTCCAGTTCTTCAACCCGGCTCATCCTTATCCCCC
This sequence comes from Pseudomonadota bacterium, assembly GCA_043797445.1. Classification (GTDB taxonomy): domain Bacteria; phylum Desulfobacterota; class Desulfobacteria; order Desulfobacterales; family JAFDDL01; genus JAZDPP01. The sequence goes on along the minus strand of JAZDPP010000022.1, from coordinate 23,163 downwards.
GATCGCAACACCCGTCAGCGTCTGATTGACATGAACGAAATCGTACTGTTCGCCGTATGTGCTGAATCCAATGAAGTTTGTTCGGTTCAGCAACTCCCTGACGTCCTGCATGAGACCCTTTTCAATGATTTCCAGTTTTCTCAAAATGCAATCACAGCCGATGATCAGCCGGGTGTCCGGAATTATGCGGGATATCCGGTCCAGTTCGTCTTTTAAGCCGGCCACGAGATCATCACCCTGTGCCACGGTCAGAACGAGCCCCACATCTATGGCGCAAAAAAACGACAGGCTTTCATCCTCGTTGACCTTTTGAATCGAACGTACGTACCAATGGTCTCCGATTTTCAGCATCAGGGGATATTGGGAAAAAACCAGGGGATTCAAGTCCGTTATCGAGAGCCCCAGGACCCGGGCGAATTCCCGGGCCGCCGGTTCCGCATTGATTTCCGTGACGATTCTGCGCGACGGATCGGCCCCGGTGATCACCAGTTTTTGCTCCATGGGCATAAAGTGTTGGGTATTGAAGACATAAAACGGTAAGGTTGTCTCAAGAAGTGTGAAAACCGCGGCATCGGAAACAAATTGCCCATCCCAATAGACCTTCGTTTCTCCGAATTTAAGATCATCCCCGGCGGAGCCGCCGATGATGGAGATGCCGTCCAGCTGGTTGTAGAGGGAGGATATGATCTGTTCTTCCAATATGGACAAGCCGTCGATCATCAATAAGCCGAACATCTTTTCTTTTTCAAACCCGTTGGAAAAAGACAACTCCCGCCGGAGCTCATCGGCGAAAGCGGATGCTTCCAAAAGACCGAAGCGGTTTAAAGGGGATATCAGTCGGGAATGCAGCTTCAGTTCCGGGGACGAAAGGCTGGCGCCGACGATCCCGCCCTCCTGATACCCCTTGGCGGAAATTTCACCGGCTGTCGTGCAGCCGATCAACGGGCAGGGGAATGTTTTTTTCAGCTCGGTTCCGAGTTTGCCCGGATCATACAAAGAGGAGCTGAAAAAAATGACGGCATCCATATCGGGTTGATTCACTTTTAAGAAAAGTTCCCGGACCGCTTCTTTTTCGTTCCGGCAGACGGTTTCCCCTGTTTTAACTCTCAGCCTATCGTTTTCGATTCTCATATTCCGGGGCCTCCTCGCTAAGAAGATTCGTTTAAAACTATATCCGTAACAATCATCCGGATTCAACTGTTTTATAACAAATTCAGGCGGAGCTGAGCATAAGACCCACCGAGGCCGATGAAATCTTTTTTAAACGATGATGCCGCGATCATCGATTTTAAGGACCTTTACTCCGAAGGCATCAACATTAGCGGTACGTTCTGGGGCCGGGAAGCGGACAACATCGGGTTAGGGTATGCGCTTCTCACCGGTGGCAACCAGGGCATCGACCGGACCCAGGTGGTGGAAGGCTATGTGCGATTGCCTTTGAATCCGGTTTTTGCCGTGACGCTGGACGGGCAATACCTGGATGACCGGTACGAGGAAAGCAACGGGGACAATGTGGATGGCTGGATCACCGGCATTCGGCTCACGGCGATGTTTTAACCTGGAACTTGCCGGTTGAAAAGGAAAACCAGATTTTTATGGCCTTTTTTATCCTTGCCTATGAGTTTGTTTTATTATAAGGACTCCTGATCCGAGGTGCCGATGACATTGCGGGTGCCCCGTGGGTACCCTTCTGTAAAAAACCGGGGTCTCCGGTGTTTTTTTCAAGGGAACCGGCCGGGTCACAGCAACAGACCGAGTGGCGGGCTCTTTTTAAATAAGACAGAAATCACGATTTGCCTGGGTGGCGGAATAGGTAGACGCAAGGGACTTAAAATCCCTCGGCCCTTGTGGCTGTACGAGTTCGATTCTCGTCCTAGGCACCAAATAATTAAGGGTTCTGCAAATAACAAGTTTGCAGGACCCTTTTTATTTAAGCTTTTGTGGCTATAATTGGTGAAAAACCCTTATTCAACAAGGGGGCATATCGAGTTATCATTTTAGGTAATTTTGTTGGATGTAAATCTGTACAACTCCTGTACAACTTTTTTGAAAGGCAATCATCTGAAAACGTTTTTTTGCATTAGCAGTCTGACCTCCACGGAAGACATCCTGATCTATTTCACGCTCACCACAGCATCACCTCTCACAGCATATCCAACAAGCTGCCCTTTACCGTCTGGATTTTTTATCCCGCATGGCTTTCTATATATTCTTTGGCGGCCTCTTGGAGCAGTGTTGAGCGCTTCAAACCGGTACCAGCCCTGAACTCATCAACAGCCTGTAGCAAGCTGGCTGGAAACGTCACGTTAAATCTCCGAGTTTCTTCGTAGCCCCGTAAGATCTTTTCGTCTACCGGCACCGGAATGATTTGCGCCATTGGATACTGTTTTTCCAGATCGGCCTTAGCCGTTCTTGGATGGATGATGGTTTCTTGGACAGACAAGCACCCTGCAAGGGCATCCGTCGCGTTTTCATATGCCTCTTCCCAAGTGTTGCCGAACGTTTCACAGATCTCCACATCCGGAATGGAAACGGTGACAATGCCATTATCGTCTGTTTGAAAGACTCCGTAATAATATTTTTCCATGGTTATTCGCCCCCGCTTATTTTTTTGGTTTTGAATTCCTGCCCGCCTTAGGATGTTATCGGCTGGGCGGCAAAGTCAATTATAGATCTTTGCACATGACTTGATACTTTTTTACTCGATGTTCAAGTTTTTCAGAATTGGCCTGTAGGAGCGGCTTCCAGCCGCGACGGGCATTGTCGGCTCGTGAAAAATCGCGGCTGGAAGCCGCTCCTACAGCAGACCGAGAGCAATTTTTGCTGCAACCATAATGGCTTTTGCCTCATCTACCTTAGCAAAATGGGCTTCTGCCTCATTTATTTCTTCGTTTTGAACTTGCAGAAAATAATCCCGGTCCGCCTGCAATACCGGCAATGCGGCCTTAAGTCGAGACTCTAAAGAAAAACCAACATCAAACGCGAATAGCCGGTATCTATGGGGTCCGAAATGCTCCTCGGCTGCATCTTTGTCCTCCCACGGCTCACCGAATGCCGTAAGCAGTTTTTTTGAGAATGGTAGGTAGACGGGCTTATCTTGCCGCGGATTAATGAAACGATCGATGCCGTACTTTTTGGAATATTCCCCCTTGGCAGGGAAATAAAACTCTGGGTGTCTCACCCATAAAGTTTGATCGTCCAGGAGTCATTTGTCGTTGTCCAGTTCGTCGTGTTTTTCCCATTGGTTATTCTGGAGACATAGCCTTTTTCCTTTTACTGGAAAAAAAGCTGAATCTCGAACCATTTTTCCAGTCACTTCATTGAGGTATTTTCGCCCAATAACACGGGGAGACCGGAGATACGCCTTGAGTTCAGCTCGCCAATCCTTTTGGTACTCCTCGTTGCGCCTCAAGAACTCCCATGCCCACCCCAGGAAGTTTGATTTTTCAGGAAAATTGTACTCATCAGGGTTTTTTTTATAGAATCGATAAATCGACATCCGGTATCGCACTCCTGTATGCGCTCCTGGTCGGTAATCCGGGGGATTGGCGGCCAGGAAAACCGCCGTTCGGTGTCGGTGATCAGCCAGCACCTATCCCCCGAAAAAATGTTACAACAACATTTTGTATGAAGCCCTCAACGCCACTGCCAATCGTTTGGCCATCGCCTTGCCGATAGGGCGTTTGCCGTGCTCCACCTCGGAGATATGACGAGTGTTTAAACCGGTTTTCTCGGAAAACTGCGCCTGTGTGAGGTTTTCGCGGACTCTTAAGCCCTTCAGTATTGCCCCCGGGTGGCTATCGGGGAAAACTTCATCAGAGGAAAACAGCTCCTTTTTGGAAACATCCAAGGCGTACCCATCCTTTCTTTTACAGGAATATCCGGCAATCCGGCACATTCAACACACCGGCGAGAAGTTCAGCCCGCTTCCGGCCCACTTGCCGTTTCCCGGTTTCCATTTCTGAAATATGTCGTTGCGGGATGCCGGTCTTCTCGGCCAACTGCTTTTGCGTCAAACCTTCCTTCAATCGCGCGCCTTTCAACACGGTTCCCTTTTCGTTGCCGGCAAACTCGGGGAAAGCTTGTCGCCATGGTATTCCTTCGGTATCGGTAAAGCCGATAGACCGCATCAACTCCATTGCCCGGCCCTTCATATCGACCGGCCCGGTAAAGGTCAGGGTTACGCTAATAGGGTGCTTTTTCGTGTGTTCCAACATATTTCACCTCGATCAATCTTATTTCCTTGTCGGTAACTTTCCAAACGGCCACATAGCAGGGTTTCCCCTTCTTAATGTGGCAGTGGTGAGTTTCGTCATCCAGTCGGCTGTAATTCGGCCAATTCCCACGTACAGGCCCGGAATGCTCGATTTCCACCAAGAGGTAATACAACCGTGTCTTGACGTTCACGGGTAATCGTTCCACCTGCTTGTTTGCCCTGGTGGATAGTATCACTTGCCACGACATAGAAATATACCTTTTTTGTGTATCTTGTCAACTGGTGGATGTTGGCCGCGGTGGACCGATGGGTTATTCATTTTCCGCCTTTTTCCGATTGTTGGGTACGTGCGCTTTTCCCCTCCTTGCTCAGATTGGCTTTTATTCGGTTGATATGCGCCAACCCCAGCTCTCGCATAGGGAGATCACCGGTTACGGGGCTGATCCACGTCTTGACATGCTGAACAGCCTTGGCCGTTGTTTCCATCGTCCACCGGGTTTTAACGTCCGGCAAATAAATTTCATCAAAAAAACTCTAAAAGTCTGAAGGGCTTCCGTTGATTTCGCTTTAGCCGTCGCCTTTTTTTTATTTTCGGCTTGCCCTCGCATTTCAGTCAGGGTACAAGGGCCGGTTCCTGATTTCTGGTTACGCTTAAGTTCGCACAAGAGATTATTTGCATCAGTTTGTTTATGGCCCTCAGATGCCCACCCGACAGCTTCAGAAATGGTTTTCCCGTTCACTTTATACGTGATGACGAAATATCGGTCCATGGTGACACCATGCTTACGGGTAGGGTGCTTACGATATCGGACGCCTTTGAAATCGGTTTTGAACCACTCGCTCATGGGCACCTCATTATCTTATCTCGGATAAAATTCCCCGATTCGAATTCTGTACAACTCCTGTACAACTTTTTTGAAAGACACACACGTTTCCACACAGTTGCACAGGACTCCATTCCGGAGAGCGACCATTTCCGGATGGTGGCCTCTTTCTTGACGCGGTCCACGATTCGCACGATTTCTTGCTCCTTGAATTCATCGTCGTTCCGATCCCGGACCTGGGAGCCTTGGCCCGAAAAATGAAAGAGGAGACGATCACCGGATTGGGCATCCTTCACGAGCCAGTTCAGCCGGTCGAGAATGGCCTTTTTCGTTGCCCGGCTATCGGCCAGAACCCGGATTTCTTTTACGGAAAAGCCGAAATACTTCAGCAGCACATCCCGGACGTTGGTTACATCTCCGGGCGGGGGGTGGCCTCGACCACCCAGACCCGGTGCAGTTCCCAGCGGACGTAGTCAGGATTCAGGTGACGTTCGGAAAGCACGTCGGCGTCCTTGGTGGGCTGGACCTGCCGGTTGAAGTTATGACCCCCACCCCCATGTCACTTGTTACACTTTTGTCCATGGACGGAAGTGTAACATTACAACGGCGGGGCGTTTCTTAATAAGCTAATTCGGTCGGCTGCCATTTCTAACTTCGTGAAAATGAAAACAAATATATTTTCATTAATAACCTTCATCATGGCATGATTTGTGAGTGCTCCTTTGAGTGCAGCAGGAATTAAAAGCACATTAGCCCTTTTGGCAATTGCCGGGTATTCATCATTCAAGCTTTTTCCCACAGCCTTGGGATTTCGCATATCGACGCGGCTTGGCTTAATTACGAAATGCCGTTTATAAAAAGCAAGTTCTTATCTTTCCCTGCTTCGCATTTCAATGCGATGCCGAGAGCAGCCCGAAGGAGGTTTCTCGTGAAGAACTATCGCTGTTCGCTTTTAACTTTAATCCAGTCTCTTCTTCTCGCCCGCACGGTTGTGTTTTGGTTGTGCCTGAGCATTACCTCATTCGCACATGCGGCAACCTTCACCGTTGATCGCCTCGATGATACGGCCGCGGCAACGGCCTGTGACGATTTGCAGGCTAACGATTGCAGTCTGCGCGGCGCGATCAGTAAGGCCAACGGGCTTTCCGAGGCCAGTACGATCAACGTGCCCGCGGGAGTCTATGTCCTGATCCAATCCAGTACCTGCACATACAAGCTCAAAAACACCGGAACAATTCAATTTACAAGTTCGGAGATCCCCCTGTGCCTGAGTAAACAGGTGACCATCCTGGGAGCGGGAGCGACATCGACCATCATTGACGGGAATCAACGGGGTCGCGTGTTGTTCGTCTCGGCCGATGCGGTTGCGGAGATCCGCGGGGTGACCATCAAGAACGGCCTCGGGGACCGCAGCTTTGGTTTGATTCCAAACGGCGGGGGTATCAATAACCAGGGCACACTCACCCTCATCGAGAGCTTGGTGAGCAACAACTCGATGGATCCATTCGCTCAGGCCGCCCGAGGGGCAGGCATCTACAATGCCGGTGTACTCACGCTGCTTGCGAGCACGGTATCGTACAATGCCGCAGCCGTCAATAACGACTCCGTTGGCGATGGCGGGGGTATCTGCAACGATTCTCAGGCTATCCTGACGGTAAGCGACAGCACCATCGACAACAACACAATTGGTGGCAATGGCGGTGGGATCGTCAACATGGAAGGCATCATTACTGTTACAAACAGCACGATCAGCGGCAACACGGCCACCGGTTATTCGGGCGGCGGGATCGCCAACCTCGGCGGCAACTTCACCGGTACGCTCACGGTGATCAACTCGACGATCAGCGGTAACACCAGTGGCAGCTCGGGTGGTGGGATATACAGCAACGTGCAGACAGACATGCACTTGAACAATGTCACGATCACGAACAACACCGGTGCAGCGGCTTTCCGCGGCAGTGGCGGTGGTGTCGGGAACAATGGCGGATTGTTTACCCTTCAAAATAGCCTGATTGCCGGAAACCGGGATGCGCTTTCCGCGGACAACACGGATTTCACGCTGGGGACGCAACTCGTGTCCCGGGGCTACAACTTGATTGGAAATATCGGCGGAAGCATTATTGCCGGCGACATTACCGGCGACATTACGGGCATCGATCCAAAGCTGGGCGTGCTGACCGACAATGGTGGCGTCACGCAAACCCACGCTCTGAGCGTTGGCAGCCCGGCGATTGATGCCGGCAATCCAGCCGCACCCGGAAGCGGTGGAGTTGCCTGTGCCGCGAGTGACCAGAGAGGTTTTCTCCGACCCCTGGGCAGAGCGGGTGACATTGGGGCGTTTGAACGCAGTGGCGAGTTATCTCTCGCAAAGGTTCTTCCGAACGCCGGCGGCGGCGGTTCTGTTTCCACCCTCATTTCCGGCAACGGTTTTGTGAGTGGTGCGACGGTCAAGCTCGCGAAGGCGGGCCAACCCGACATCGCCGGGAATCCCGTGCGGGGAGACACCGGGGGGTCGGCTATTGCCGCGACGTTTGAGCTCTTCGGCGTTCTAAAAGGCCCGTGGGACGTCGTGGTAACGAATCCGAACGGCAGCTCGAAAACACTGCCTGCTGCGTTCACCATTGAGGAGACGCGACCGCCCCATCTCTGGGTGGAGATCGTGGGTCAGAGCACTGTCAGGCTTGGGGGCTCCGGAAAGTTCACCGTTATCTATGGGAACCGCGGGAACGTGGATGCCCTGGCGGTGCCGTTGTCGATTTCCACCTCCGGTGGTTATGGTTTCGGTAGAGTCTTCGATATGACACCACCACCGCACCAGACGGGTCAAATCGCCGTCAACTGGAAACAGATTTCCGTCGTCGTTGAGGCTGATGCGCAGAAAAGCTTTACCAATGTTCCCTTGTTGCTGCCGGTGGTGCCGGCGGGATTCACCGGAGCACTGCAGTTCGTATTGTCATTCCCGCCCCTGGCGCAAGCAGGCGAGTTCTTCGCCTCCACCGGTTCTCCGTACTTCAACCCCACGTTGACACCCCAGATCGTCAGTGGCCTTGCCGCAGGCGCTCAGGCCTATGCGCCGAGAGGAATTGGCGTAACGATCCCGACGACACTTCTCCCGGCTATCGAACAATACGTGACGAACCAGCTCCGGCTCGTCGTGGATAACGGCCGTAATGCCTGGGTTACCAACCTGGGGTCATCCCCGCAGGTCTATAGCCTCGCACAGCTTCAGATTGATGCGGCGTTCTTTGGCGCAAAACTCGCATTAACAAACGGCCTGGCATCCGTAAAGCCGAAAGGGGCGCCCAACTGGCTTTCAACAGTTTATCCCCTCTTCGGTTCCCTGGTATCCTTGCTTGTGCCGACAGCGGAGGCTGTCGATTGCCCGATCGTTATCTGCAACCCGAAGGGAAAGGGCGAGGGAACGGTCACGCCCGGCTGCTCCGAATCGTGCGCGAAACCCAATGAGGATGGTTTACCACCACCCATCCCCGCTCCCCCGGGGTGTGATCCGGAAAAGATACGGGAACAGCTGAAATCCTTTGGAGGCACTGTCAAGCTTCTTACCTCTCCGCCCGATTGCCAACTTACCCAAGACCACTGTGCCGCCTTACCCGGCTACACCCTGGTAAAATTTCCGGGTGGGGGCAGTGGTTGCATCGAGACGAATTGTGGGAAGGTTTTCACGACACCGAGTGGAAAGACGGTGACGGATGACTGTAAACGATTACCCGTTAAACCCATAAATTCGGGGGACCCGAACGACAAATCGGGTTCTTTGGGAGTCGCGGCGGCCCAGTTTGTTGTTGACAAGACACCGCTGCCCTATACGATCCACTTCGAAAATTTGAAGACCGCAACGGCGCCCGCGCAGGAGGTTGTCATTACCGATCAACTGGATGTGCGGACGATGAACCTCGACTCTTTCAGCCTCGGCCCGATGTCCTTTGGGGACGTCACATTGACGCCACCGCCGGGAGTGAATCAGTATACCGGCGGTGCCGACCTGCGTCCGGAGCAGAATCTCATCGTGGTCGTTCGCGCCAACCTCGATAAGGACACGGGACTCCTCACCTGGCGTTTCAGCTCAATTGATCCGGACACCGGACAATTCACCGAGGACCCGGTGGCAGGATTTCTGCCACCCAACGTCGAGCCACCGAAAGGCGAGGCAAGCGTCGTCTTCACCGTGGAACCCAAACCGGGGTTAACCACGGGGACGGGGATTTGCAATGAGGCCAGCATCGTCTTCGATGTAAACGATCCCATCATCACGCCCCGGTGGTGTAACGCCCTCGACAACGCAAAACCCCAAAGTCAGGTTTTGCCCTTGGCGGCCAGCCAGTCCTCGCCCATCTTTCTGGTGCAATGGACAGGCACGGACGCAGACTCCGGCGTCTCGGCGTATTCGGTCTTCGTATCCGTGGACAATGGTCCCTTCACTCCGTTCCAGACTGATACCCTCTCCACGTCCGCCACATTCACCGGGCAAACTGGAAAGACCTATCGGTTTTACAGTGTGGCCCGGGATTTCGTGGGCAATACCGAGGATCCGCCCGCCCTCTTCGATACCGGCACCACTATCGCGGCTGCGGGCAATGCCGGCGATCTCAACAATGATGGCGCCGTAAACTGCGCGGATCTTGCGATAGTTAAAGCGTCTTTCGGCAAACGAACCGGTCAGCCGGGATTTGATCCCCGAGCCGATGTTAATAAGGATGGTGTCGTGGATATCCGTGACCTGAGTTTTGTATCCCGGCTGCTGCCGGCGGGCACGAAGTGTTCCTGAAGACCCTTGTACACAACACAATTGCGTTCACAAAAAATAGGGAGATAACGTCCATGAGTAGAATTCAAAAAATGAAAATTGCCTGGCTTCTGCTGATTTGGATCGCTCTGTCCGGTTCGCCGGCGGTGGAGGCCACAACCCTTAGCATCGAGCCGGCTTCCAGTGTCTTTTCGGTTGGCGATCCCTTCTCGTTGGATATCAGGGTGGCCGATGTCACCGACCTGTTCGCTTTTCAGTTCGATATCGGCTTTTCGCCATCGATTCTTTTCGCTACGAGTATCACCGAAGGGGCGTTCTTACCATCGGGCGGAGCCACATTCTTTATTTCCGGTACTATTGACAACGGATCCGGTGCGATAAGTTCCACCGCGGACGCTTTGATAGGTCCAATCCTCGGAGTCACCGGCAGTGGCTCTTTAGCCACCGTGACCTTTCAGGCACTCGCCGCCGGCTCGTCGAAGGTGGATCTTAGTAATGTGATTCTGTTGGACTCGAATTTTATCGAGATTGACTTCACGTCCCCCGGTGGCGCTACAGTCGAAGTGCAACGAACAAGCCCTGTGCCGGAGCCGAGAACATTCTTGTTGTTACTAAGTGGATGTGCAAGCTTCTGGCTTTGGCGCCTCGTGAAATATGGAGTGAAAGACCGACTCGGTTTTAAAAACCGAGTCGGTCTGCCTTTTGCGGACGGTATATTGGTATCTTCCACGTCCATGAGATATCATGGAGGCTTGTGGCAAATTCGGCCTCAATGAGCAGAAATTGTACCGGCTCGGTTGCTCTGAGCCATAATCGGCAGGGAGCTACCGGATTAAGAGGCTTCTTTTTCAAACACTTCCGTTGCCCAGTTCATGGCCGCCATCATATTGCTGAACCCGGTGGAGGGAAGGGACAAAAAAATGGCATGCGTGATTTCTTCAGGGGTTGCACCGGCCGCGAGCGCTTTGCGGGTATGAGACATAACGCCGCCCCTGGAGTTGGTGCCGATGGCAATCCCGAGCATCACCAAATCCTGGACCTTTCTATCAAGGGGACCCATGGACCGGCAAGCTTCGGATAACTGTTGATAATGTTTTTGAATTTCCGGATAATTTCCGGCGAAATCTTTATACAGCTTTGGAATATGCATAGACGTGCTCCTTTCATGCCCCCCTGACCAAGGCTTCCGAAAAGTTTCTTGCAGGGGGACAATAATGGCCGGCTCTTTAATCCGGCGGTGGAAGAAAAAGACTGATACCTATTATCATAATGCATTTCCGGGGGGTTTCACAAACAGTTAATAAAAAAGGCCTCAAACCGTATGGTTACGGTGTGAGACCTTTTTATCGATAGTTACATGCCCGCAACGGTAAGATAGGAACTTGCTTTTTTATAAAGAAAAAGATTGATAATCGTAATAGTAAATCGGGCTGAAGCCTACCCCAACATGTTGGGCAGTCTCCCTCTTTGATATTCAATTTGTCAGCAGTATCGGGGTGTATTTGAATCAAGATGTCGGGGATTCGATTTCGCAGCGGGGCAATTTCGCGCCCCATGGAGGCGTAGTATTCGATGTCTCTGGAACCGGAAATGAGGACCAGGGGATACACCTTCCGTGGGGTGAGAAAGATATTCGTCGTTGAAATTTTTTGCATCAGCGGCGAGATGATATCATTCAACTGATCGAAAACAATCCCCAAAAGGGTTTTCCCCTCGCAGGTAACGCGGAATCTTTCAGCTTATTCAAATAGGGCAACACCAGTTCCTTGATATTGGCGAGCACCTTTTTCTCCAGCTCGATCTTATCCTCTTCCCGTTGCTTCAGAAGAACCTTCAATAGAGGCGTAAAATACGCATATTATCCATTTTGCGTTATCATTTCATTCCCCATCCATTTGCTGCTCAGATGTGTCATAATATAACTCATCTTTGAATGGAACCAAATCAAGCGGCCGATGATCGTTGTTCGTTAAAAAAAATTGCGCATTTTGGGATGAAAGCGTAATCTGGCGATAGTCGATCTTTGGTACCGGCTGGCCAGAGGGAAACCATGACGCTGCTGCCGGTCTGCTTGGCTCCATCACGCAGGTTTCAAATTATCAAAAAAAGAATAAAAAATGACATCATCCCCCGTTCAGGACAGCCGCATTCAAATGAAGGCGACCGGTTTTATGCACAGCTACATGCGGATGTACTGGGGTAAAAAAATTTTCGAATGGTCCGAAAGCCCCGAAGACGCATTTCAAAGCACGCTGGCCCTTAACAATCAATATTTCCTGGATGGCCGGGACCCCAATTCCCATGCCGGAGTGGCCTGGATTTTCGGCATGCATGACCGGGCCTGGTTCGAGCGGCCCATATTTGGCAAAGTCCGCGCGGGATAATAGAAAAATGAAAAATGAAAAATTGATAGCAATGAGTGGTGCCAGTGGGTTTGTCGGTTCCAACCTGTGTCGCAGATTCCAGGAAAACGGCTGGGAAATCATCGCCTTGGGCCGTAAGGAATTTGCCCTGTCAGCAGCGGAACTTGCCAACCGCCTGCAGGGGGTTGATGTGATCGTTAACCTTGCCGGGGCGCCCGTGATCAGCCGCTGGACGGAAGCGTATAAGAAAATCCTGTACGAGAGCCGGATAACTCTCACCCGGACACTGGTTAGCGCCTGCATATTAATGGAGAAGACGCCTCGCGTGTTTCTCTCTGCTTCTGCAATTGGGTGTTATTCCACAACCGGCACCCATACCGAAGAGGATAATGTTCTGGCGGATAATTTTCTGGGGCGCCTGGCCCTTGACTGGGAGCAGGAAGCCTTCAGGGCAAAGGCGTTTGATTGCCGCACAGCTGTTTTCCGCTTCGGAGTGGTTCTCGGCCGGGGCGGAGGGGCCCTGGCGAAAATGCTTTTTCCTTTCAAGCTGGGGCTGGGAGGAATTATCGGTAATGGCAGACAGCCTTTTTCCTGGATACATATAAAAGATCTGGTCCGGGTTTTTGAGGCTGCAATTAATGATTCAGCCTATGAGGGTGTCTATAATATGACCGCCCCTCATCCTACCAACAATCTCGGGTTGACCCAGGCGCTGGGCAGCGCCCTGTCAAGGCCGACCCTTTTACCGGTTCCTGAGTTTGTTCTCCGTTGGCTCTACGGTGAGGGAGCACAGGTACTAACCTCCGGGCAGATCGTTATTCCCAAAAGGTTGCTGGAAAGCGGCTTTCGGTTTGATTTTCCCACTATCGATGACGCCGTTGCTGACTGCTTGAAATCGTAGTCGGAATTGGTATGTGGATTTGGGGGATTGATCCATGAAAAAATATTGATTCTTCGTCCGGAGCAAAGGCACAGCCAACGATCGATCCATATCTTCACAGAGGCACAACCGTCAGATCCTTGAGTGTGTTCAGGTTCCTTTGATAGTGCCCATGAGCGTGAAATCGGCCGGATTTGCCTCGGCATTTGTCGCAAATACGGGGGCGCTCCCTTGGAAAAAGAAAGGCGCCCTTGTATTTGGAAACCTTTTTGGAGATAAACACCAGGCCATTTCCATATGACGCGAGTATTTCCATTGATCCACTCCCGGCTCACTTTTGTTATCGGCAATAAGGGCTTGGATACTTGAATGCGGCAAGCTGAGTGGCGCGGGATAAGCGGGCGGCCATAGCCATAAGGGCGAGGCGGGGTAACCGGCGGGGTCTTTCTAATCAAATCGGCGGGGCGGCGGGCTCAAAACAGGCAACATAATCGGACTCGCAACATAATGTCCCCATCCTTTCGTTGTAGAGCCCCCGGGGTGTGTGAGCGGTAATGGTGTTGATCATGTCCTGGTTACGGGGAAGCGCATACCACATGGGACGGGAAACGGGCTCTGGGATATCGACTACCGGGTGGCGAACGCTTTTCACTTCCATCCCCCTTGCTATTTTCCTCCCGCATCCTTATTGGTAAATCTATTGTCCGCTATGTCGCTGGAGTTTAGTATGCGGGTTTTTCAGGTCCTCATTCAAACGAAATGGGTTCTTCCGGAATTTGTCAAACGATATAATAATCGGGAAAACCGAAACCAACTCTCAAGGAAAGTTTGGCCATGATTCAACCGATCTATCTTGACTATAATGCCACAACGCCTCATGCGCCAGAGGTCATCGAGGCCATGAGACCCTTTTTCGAAACCGAATTTGGAAATCCGTCGAGTGCCCACTGGTATGCCATTCGCCCAAAACAGGCCGTTGAAGAGGCGAGACGGCGGGTCGCCGGTCTTCTGGGATGCCAGGCCGGCGAAGTAATTTTTACCAGCGGGGGCACCGAATCCAACAACCAGGCCATCAAAAGCTTTGGCGGTGCCCGATTCGCACGGGGCAATCACATCATCACCAGCGTCATCGAGCACCCCGCCGTGCTGGAGGTCTGCCGGATGATGGAACGTTATGGTTTTTCCGTCACATACCTGCCGGTGGATTCGGAAGGCAGGGTTGACCCTGCAGATGTGATCGGGGCCACTGTCCCCAAAACCATTTTGATCTCCATCATGCACGCCAATAATGAGGTAGGAACCCTCCAACCCATCGCTGAAATTGCCGGATTGATTCGGGGCAAGGAAATTCTGCTTCATACGGATGCAGCCCAATCCGTGGGTAAAGTCCCAACCCGGGTGAACGAATTGGGGGTGGATTTGCTGTCGATAGCCGGACACAAGCTTTATGCGCCCAAGGGAATCGGTGCCCTGTATGTGCGAAACGGGCTCACGCCGGAACGCTTTTTTCACGGAGCCGGCCAAGAAATGGGACTCCGCGCCGGAACCGAGAACGTGCTGGAAATCGTCGGCCTGGGCAAGGCGTGTGAAATCGCGGAACGCGACCTGAACCGGAACACAATCCATATGCGCGCCATGCGGGACCGGCTTGAAGCGGGACTGTCGGCCGCTCTGACGGACATCCGGTTCAACGGACACTGGGAAGAGCGTCTACCGAACACCGCCAGTGTGTCTTTTTCCGGCCTTGAAGCCAACCGCATTCTGGAAGAAATCGGCCTTGAAGTGGCGGCATCGGCCGGTGCGGCTTGCCATTCGGACCGGGTGACTATTTCACACGTCTTGGAGGCGATGCGAATTCCCGAAGAATGGGCCAAGGGAACCCTTCGGTTTACCACCGGCCGAATGACCACCGCCGATGAAATCGACCGGGCGTTGGAGGTAATTGTTGCCGCCGTTAAAAAACTCCGCCGGAAAGGGGATTCGGGCTGAAGATGCTGCTGAATGTCCCCTTTGTTCCGGAACCGGCGTATGTCCAATTTTTAAACGATCTCGGTAACCGTCTTCATTCCATTCACTTCAGTCTTGAGGATCCGGCACTCTGTGATGCACGAATCCGTCTTCGGATCCTGCATGAAGACCGTCTTATCGTCCTGCTCAAAAGCCTTCCCGGCCCCAGGAAGTATCTCCTGATACCTTTGCAGTCTACCGGCTTAAAGCCTGGTCGGAACAGGGCAAAGACCTGCTGTCCATGCTCCCGGTTTTGAAGACCTACCTGCTACGTCTGAGAATATTTGACCCAGATGGTATAGATAGACAGATGGATCAGATAGCGGGAAAATTGCTTCTCGACCCCGGATACAGGCGGGCGGGCTCGCTTTCAGAACGGAATATGAATTCCCATATCAACGCGCTGTGCCAAAAAATGGTCCTGCCCGATCTGCGCATCATAGCTCAGATGCAGGGAAATTCCGTTTGTTATCTCACCGGTAATGCCGGTTCCGATCAAGGCAAAATCGCGCTCGATGCCAGGGGTGCGGGTCGAAAAAGGGATGCCGATTTCCACCATCTGTGCGGTGACCACCTGATGGTCGTCAAAGAACTCATGGACATAGTCGGCGTGGAGGTTCGATTCGAGTTTGATTTTCGTTAGTTCCCATGGATAGGACACCTTACCTCCGGCATGGGATTGAAGGGACCGGGGGGTTCGTTCCGTCACCTGGAGATTTAAAGAATCGGCGCCCGTTTCCGTATAGCTGTGGACGGAAAGCCGCGTATAGTGAAGGGACAGGGCAGGCATTATTTTCCATTTTCCCCAGTGAAAATCATAGCCCGTTTCGCCATAGGCGCTGAATTGCCGGCCTTGGGGATCGGCGTTGGCTGTTCGATCCAGACCGGGAAACACGATCCTTCTGGTATGGTCATATCGGCTTATGCCGTATCCGAGATGCCCATTCACGAAAAAGCCGCCCTTGAAACAGGTTCCGTAAGCTCCGATATCGATGCCGTTCAATTCGACCCGGCTCCCGGCATCATCGAGTTTTGCCCTCGCGGTGTTTCCCCCAAGCATCAGACCTGCAGCCAGCCAGTCCGAGAGCCGGTAATCCAGGCCCAGGGTCATCCCCTTGCCGGTGGCGCTGTATCCCATCCGCTCAGACGTCGATTCCTGATTTTGAAACACAGTGGTGGCGTTGACAAAGGAACCCCATTTTGCGCGCCGAGCCGGCGGCGGGTCGTCCGCATCGAGGGCGGCGCTGCCGGTCACCGGCTCCCGGATATTACCGGGATTGCCGATGAGGGAGCGAAACCCGTTGACGCCGCCGCCGCGGGCGCCGGTGCGCAACTCGCCGAGGCGGCCGGCGATGCTGCAGGCCTGAAACAGGGCGCCGTTTACGGCCATGGCCGATAGGACCGCATCCCCTTTCGGAACAAGCTGACCCAGGGCGGCTGCCGCCTGGCCGGGACCGGTAAGGGTGTCAATGCCACGCAGCACCGTATTCAGATCCCCGGTGGCGCCCGCCGTTTCGTTGGCGACGGCGTTCAGCATCGTTCCGACGGACCGCTGATCGGCGGTCAGGGGCAGGGCATCATGGGCGTAATTGCGCTCGGTGGTAAGGTAGAGCTCATTGGTCCTGTCATATTTCGGCTGAAAGAGGAGGGTGGGCGTGATGTGGGTCAGGAGCCGTGAAAACCGGCCGTTCACGCCGTTTGCAGCGGAGAGGACGGTGCCGAAGGTTGAATTGGGAGCGGGAATACTTTCGCCTGTCCACGTGGTTTGCAAGGTTCCATCGAGATCGGCGGCCCCGGTAATCGTTAAAAGATCATGGCGTTCCGGGGATGCGATCCCGATGTCGAGAGTCGCCGCCGGCCCCTGGTGATAATCGCCGTTGAGGGTCAGGGCGCCGATTGCGCTGCCCGGGCTGAGGTCTCCCCCCGTGTTGTAGAAGCCGCGCGAGGCATGGATGACGCCGTCGCCGCATACCCTTCCCGAATTCAGGTTGAATTGATTGCCAAAGGCGTCGGGGCTCTCCGTCAGTTGGCCGTTGACGATGAGGGTTCCCCCTTCCACGAGGACATTGCCGGTGACGCGAAAAAACCGGTCGACCGGAATATGGTAGGCCGTATCCGGCTCCAGCAGCGTCAGCGAGAGCGCCTTGATATCGGCGCCCTGTGTCGTGATGCCGGGCGTCAGCAGCACCATCTCGCCCATCAGAAAGGTCACGTTATAGCCAAGCCAGTTTCCGGTGTTTCCGGCCGCCGAATCGGCCATGTTGAGTGTCCAGACCCCCGCACCGGTTTCTCCCCAGAAGGCATTGCTGAGGAAGGTCCAGCTGAAACCGGCAACCGGTTCGGTGTCCTGATTTCTGGATCTGAGATGGCTGGTGGCGCTCATGAGCTCACTGTCCATTCCATGAGGCGAGGTGAGGGTGGCCGCAAGATCTCCTCTCTGTTCGTGCGAAAATGTCAGACTCGCCTCGACCCCTTCGATCGGTTGGCTCGTTTCCGCTTCCGTCAGACTGAAAGTCCGGTTCACCCCCGCAGGGTCATTGTCGGGGATTGAGATATCAAACATCGCGCTTTTGGCTACCGTAGTCTGTTCGGTGACGAAGGCCACGTGACGCAATTCTTCGACCAAGGCCCCGGCATTGATATTGCCGAACCCGTAATTGGGGTTGAACCGGTTGCCAGCACTGTTGATGCGCCAGCCGCCGAAACCGCTGACCGAGCTGTCGGCCGGGTCGACGACGGTGCTGGTTTCGACCAGGGCATGTTTGGCCATTCGAATATCCATCTCCGGATTGGCCTCCTTTCCCAGCGCCATGATGCCGGATACTAAAGGCGCAGAGGCGGAGGATCCGCCGAAGAGACTCGTGTAATCGGGATCCGGGAAGGTTTCTATTGCGCTACCCGCCGGATTGCCCTCGGAGAAGAGATTATAGCCCAGATCGGCGCCGGCCCGGTCCGTGGTGGTGATTTGAAATCCCCCCAAATCATTCCGGTTGCTGGGCGCTGTGACGAAGAGGCAAGACCCATAGCTGCTGTAGTCCGCATATTTGCCGTCACTGCCGAGGGCCGCGACCGATATTACGCTGCTGCAATTCTGAATGAACTCCTTGGTGGCGTTTTCAAGACGGTAACGCCGGCCGTTTCCCGCAGCCCAGACATGGATGACGCCATTTGCGGCGGTTCTTTCGAGCGCCAGCGCCTCTTGCTCGTATCCGCCGGAAAAGAGAGTCGGATTACCGTAACTGTGATTCATGATCTGAATCTCCGCCTTTTCTTCGATAGCGCCCGTGTCCGGATTCACGCCGCTTTTCCAGTAATAGGCATCCAGAAAAACGTTTTTGGAGGCAGCGGGGTCATCCGGCGAGTTGGTACGATCGGTAAAGCGCAGGCCGGCAAGCGATGCGTAAGGCGCGGCGCCCGTCCCTCCGATGCCGTTTCCACCCCGTGCGGCAGCGACACCCGCGACGCAGGTGCCATGATTGTCGTATAATGTCCGAGGTCCCTGAGGAGCGTTCGCCAGCGTCTCATTGTCACTGAAGTTTTTGCTGAGATCCGCCCGGTAATTGGGCGCGATGTCGGGATGCGTTCCCTCGACCCCGTTATCGACAATGCCGATGACGATCCCCTTGCCGGTGTAGCCCTGTTGCCAGGCGTCTATAAGGTTGGCGTCCACACCGGTGTTGTTCATCGTATAGGATTCATTGGGAGGGGAGCCGGTGCGAAAAACAAGGGAGGCGGGCGCCTGGTTCCACAGGTGCCACTGACCGGGAAATGTGGGATTGCTTATCGGATTATAAAAAAAATACGGGTCATTGGGATAAAAAGCGGGTTCTTGACCCCATACCGCAAAAGATAGGATAAAAACCAGAAAGAAAAGGGTGGCCGCCTGAATGCATCCGATCCCACTTTCCCTGTATCCCCTCTTCTTCATTGCTGATTTCCATCGCTTGAGCAACCCGGAAAAACAACCGGAAATTCCGGAACCGCGGATGTTTCAAAAAATAGAGTACTTGCCGCAAAATGCGCCATAGCAACTATAAACTTCGCTATGATTACAACTGATGGCACGTATTTCAAGAAAAATTGCGCGGAGGTTCTAATCAATAAAATATGTTGAAATTATGCGGATGGTGGACCTTCCGGCGTTTCCTGTCTTGAGAGCGCTGTTAACGGGTTATTGACAAAGGTCTCTGGCTTTTTTAACTTGATCAGGTCAGTTGGCCTCGATCATGGTTTCGGTGAAACCGTCTTTTTAACTTAAACCGAACAGCAGTGAAGGATTATATCATTTTGAAGAAGATTCCTGTTTGTAATCCGGTCATACCTGAAAATGCGATGAAATATGTCAATGAGGTCATCCAAGCCAACTGGATTTCATCCTCATGTCCGGATCAGGACATAAATTTTATAAAAAAATTGGAAAAAGGGTTCAGTGCATTTGTCGGTACAAAATATGGCGTTACAACGACCAGTGGAACTTCAGCGCTCAATCTTGCTGTATCTTGTCTCAATCTTGGTAAAGGCGATGAGATTATCATGCCTAGTTTTACCATGATTTCAACGGCGACTTGCGCGGTACATCATGGCGCCAGACCGGTATTTGTCGATGCCTGCAAAGATACGTGGTGTATGGATAGCTCGATGATTGAAAAAGCGATTACGAGAAATACCAAGGCCATAATGCCTGTGCATATCTATGGATATCCGGCGGATATGAATAATATTATGAGTATTGCCGCCCAAAAAGGCCTGTATGTGATAGAAGATGCCGCCCATGCAATCGGAACACAATATTATGGCCATCACGCAGGCTCGATGGGAATTATCGGGTGTTTCAGCTTTTATGCCAATAAAATCGTCACAAGTGGTGAAGGCGGAATGCTGGTTACAAATGATCCCATAATTGCACGGAGAGCAAATTATTTAAAAAATCATGCATTTTCAGAAACACGTTTTATTCATGAAGATTTTGGTTATAATTATCGCATGAACAATCTAACGGCCGCTTATGGATATGCCTCTTTTGAAGGAGTCCGTGATAATATAAAGAAGAAAACCGGGATTGCCCAATGGTACAATACCGCTTTAAAAAATGTAGAAGGCATACTTCTCCCGCCGGAAAGCAATGCCAATATACAAAATTCATATTGGATGTATGCTATTTTGATAGACAAGAACCGATTTGGACGGGATAAATCCGAAGTCAGACAATTGCTCGCCCAAAATTATGCCATTGAAACCAGAGATTTTTTCTACCCGCTTCATAAACAGCCCGCCATAATTCGTAGCGGTTTGAGTCATAAAGAGGACCGGTTGCCTGTCTCCGAAATGCTTTGGGACAGGGGATGTTATTTACCGTCCGGTGTTGATTTGAACGAAAAACAAATCAACTATATCGCTGAGTCGTTAGAACAATTAAGACGATGAGATGATGCTTGCTAAAAAAATATTCAATATTATCGAAGACCCATCATCGTGGCCCCGATTTTATCGGAAGCTAAGGACCTTTTTCAAACTGTTGCGCGGACGCCATGTCTTATTGCTCCTGACATTTGTCATCACGGAGACTCTGTTTCGAATTCCCCTCCCCCGTCGATTTCGCAGAAAAATGGGAATGACTGTCCGATGGCAATCCGGCATGAGCGTTATCATACCCCACAGGGGGGCGGATATATTGCTGTTAAGTTGTTTAAAAGCTGCATTTGCGGCACTTAGCGAAATTGATGAGCCTTATGAAATCATTATCATCGTCAATGGTGCGCAAGGAGGAGCGTGTAAGAACCCGGCCGCTCAAAACCCGCATGTCCGGTTCAAATTTTTTGATAGCCCTCTGGGGTTTACAACTGCCATTATAAAGGGGCTGGAAATGGCCCGCTATGACTGGGTTTACCTTTTGAACAATGACATGATGGTAGACTCGCTCGCGTTTAAGCAAATACTTAAGTGCAGATCCGAAAGGCTTTTTGCTGCCGCTTCCCAAATTTTTTTCCCGGAAGATCGAAGACGGGAAGAAACGGGTTGGACAATGCTGACCTTTGAAAATGGGATGCCCGGCGTCCGGCATCTTTTGCCTGAAGATGATCATGCCCTGAGGGGAACCGCTTATGCCGGGGCAGGTTCCTCCCTTTTTCATTCCGGTCTTCTGAAAGAGATCATTGACGATAAAGCCCCCTTTGATCCGTTTTATTGGGAAGATGTCGATTGGAGCGTCAAAGCGTTACGCAAAGGGTATGACGTATTGTTTTGCCCTGATTCAATTGCCTTACACAAACATCGAGCCACGGTATCGCAATACTACGGCAGCACAAAGGTGAGTGCTGTTTTCGAACGGAATCGATTAAATTTCAGGCTGCATAATCCGTTTCCCTGCAAGGGTTTCATTCCGGTTCTAAAGACCCTCTTGACTTTGGACAAGGAGCCCTTGGGCGAATTGAGCAATCTCAATAATATACGTCATATGCTGCAATCCAGGTTAAAGACATGGTATTCCCCGAGACGTGATGTAAATATTTCAGGTATGCATAAAAGATTTTATAGATTCCCGGCGCCCAACCAATTAAAAAGGCCGGCGGTGTTGGTTGTCACTCCCTTTAAGATCTTTCCACCTGCCCATGGAGGCGCCATAAGGTCCGTTAATCTGATAAAGCAGTTGTCCACAAAGTATAATATCACCCTGATCAGTGACGAGTCTTCTTTATATGCCGCTCAGGACTGTTTGCCTTATCTGGATTATCTCGAACGCCTTTTTTTCGTATCCAACCGCCCCGAAGAAAATAAACGCATACGCTCTGAAAGAATCAGGCGTATATATTCTCATTCTCATCAAGATCTGAAGAATGAAATGCTCTGGTTCACTCAGATGTATCAGCCCAAAGCCGTCATCATCGAACATATGGAGCTTGGCGGGATAATAGACCGGAACAGGCCGGAAAATACATTGTTCATTCTTTCATTGGACGATGTCATGCTGAAAATGGAGGATAGCGTTCCAGAACAGGCGGATGCCTTCGAAAAAGAACTGATCCGACGTGTTGATCTGGTCGTGACTTGCTGCCGGGAGGACCAGAACCTATTGGACGAGAAGCCCCCCTCCATTGTTGTATGCAATGGCACGGATTTCGAGGAAAGCCCTCCCTATTTGCCGTCGATTCAAAATCGTGACATTCTCTTTATCGGGCCGTTTCGGTGCCGTCCTAACCTTGATGGCATCAAAATATTTTTGCGACATGTTTGGCCTGAATTAAGCCAGATCCTGCCGGATCTGACCTTAACGATTGTAGGGGGTGACGGAGCCCGGCAATTCATTGCTCAAGATTCCATTTTCAAGCAGGATCGTGTTCGTATCATCGGGTATGTACCCAATACCCGGCCTCTATTGAATTCCTGCGCCGTAACCATCAATCCGAGAACAAATATGAGGGGATCCAGCTTAAAACTTATCGAATCCATATCCGCGGGCAGAATTTGTATCTCAACCAAAGACGGCGCAAGAGGGTTCGGAGAAGCAGGATTCCAATCCCTGATTACCGTGGATAGAATAGATCAATTTGCCGAACCTTTAAAACGTGTTCTGATCGATGAAACTTACCGGTTGTCCATCGAAAAACCAAATGATCATCTGATCGAATCTTTTGACTGGAAACACATCTGGAATCCGATTCATAACGTTATCGAATCATATCGTCCTCCTTTTTAGGGAATAGACAGACCCGGTGCAACTGAAGCAAGTACATACGGAGAAGGCGCATCTCTTGGTGTTAGCGGTTTTGTCAGCTCGGATCGGTTTGCCGGAGCGAGTCCGATCGGCCTGCCATTCTCCATTGGAGAACATTCCGGCGGGAATGAAGAGAATGGACCATTATAATTTCCTATCAAGATCTTAAAATAGATTCATATTATCAATTTGCTAAAGTCTGTTTTTTTTTATAAAAAACAGCATGGAACATCATATTTAGATCTATCGAATCAGCGGCCTTGATCATCGTACCGGCCACGCCAGGATATTTTTTCCAGACCGGCAGGAACTCGCTATCGCTCAGACAGCCTGCCGCTCTTCCAAAAACACCCTGGCGCGGCCTCCCTGCCGTGGGAAATTGGCCGAAACGATGATC
>JAZDPP010000021.1:0-20937 GCA_043797445.1 Pseudomonadota bacterium | reverse complement strand
CCCGGTAATCGGTGATCGACTCTAAAACAGAGGCCTGGCTCGCGCAGTCGCCGTAGAGGGGAAACCCCCCGTTGAGGCACGGATCATCTTTTTCAAACAAAAGCAGGGGCCGCGTATCCGCGTTCGGATTCGAACAGGTGGAATTAACAACCGGCGGCTGCACGACAAATCTCACCATTTGATTGGCAATGCAGTTGCCGAACGCGTCGCGCGCTTCACCGCGAATGTGTCCCGCAAAACTTAAAAGAGTCGCAACGTCGCTTTTTTCCGCGATGATGTTTGCCGGACTCCCCGGAAACCCGAATGCCGTAAAGGGGATGCGAACGGCAACACCGGATGATAGCGCCACGTTTACGATATTCTCCCCGACCTGCTGGGCATTGGCATAGCCCTCTTCCCACCAGAAAGTGGGGTTCGCGGCGGTTACTTCTCCCAAAATGAAATCCGCGGACGCGATGCCGTTCCCATCCGTTTGAGCGGTTACAACCGCCTGCTGATTTGAAAACCGGCCCCCGCCGGCCATTGCGGTAAAGGTGACGGATGCTCCGCTCACCGGCCGTTGCTCCCGGTCTCGGACCAGCACCTGTAAGGGCCTGCCAAGGACCTGACCGACGGCGCCGTGTTGCTGGTCCGCGGCGGCGATCTTCTGAATCGATTGCCCGGATTGCGGGTCCCGGTTCGGCTCTTCCGAGTAGGCGTTTGACAGGATCTGCGCATAGGCCTCGGGCCATCTGTCAAGACCCCAGGCGGTCATGCCGCCTGCGATCATGCCGCTCAGCATCCAGCCCGCCTCGCCGGTCTCCGGGTTTTCCGTCACATACCCGATCCCGCTCCAGTCCTCATGGGACATCTCCCGCTCCGGTATCCGCACCACCATTCCCCGGTTCACCGCGCCTGTAATATCCTGCGCAATAGTGTCGTCGGCCGATGCGGGCAGCCCGGTATGGATATTGTCCCTGTCGATCGTGCGGACGGCCACGCCATCCCGGCCGGCGATCCCAAACAGTTTGGCCGTCGAAACCGCTTCCACCTGAAAGGAATCTTCGAAAACCTTTCCTTCCAGCACCGAGCCTTCCAGTCCGGCCATTTCCATAAAGAGCCGGTGACTGTTCCGGGCGGGGTCCGTAAAGCCATACCCGCCGGCCGTTTCCACCACCCGCAGGTCCGCATCCACATAGACGCCCCTCCAGTCAACCCCATGGGGGATATCCAAAAGACGGGTGACCTCGACCACCCCGCCCAACGTCACCACCGTGGGAAGAGGGTGCACGATCGCAAGGCGATAGAACCTCGCCAACTCCGCCTCTGATCGATTCCAGTTGTCGATATAGTTCATCGCCGCCCGATGCAGCAGCCCCGCGGCAGTCACCGGCTCTTCCCCCTCCGCTTCCCCGATAATCGCTTCCTGCGCCACGATCCCCATCACCGACTGATTCCCGGCAATGTGCGTATTGGTAATAGCGGTCGATCCCCCCGGCCACGACAGATCGACTCCGAGCGTGTAATCTTCCCCCATCGGCAAGCCGTCTTGTCCCACGGCGAGGCGCTCATCCGCCACCACCAGCACCGGGCGCAACCGGATCAGATAGCACGGCGTGTTGCCGAGCCCCCCGAAGGAATTCACGATTTGCTGATCCGCAATCGTCTCCGGTTCATAGGTGATCACAATTTTTTGGCCGGAAAGATGGAAGACTTCGATGGTCTTGTCAAAAAACGTCATTTCAGATGAAGAAATCGCCTGAAACCGGACCTTGTGAAACAGCGCGTCCGGTAATTTCGGATACTCGCCGGTGATAACGACCTGCTCGAACTGAAGACTTGCCGGCAACAGCATCAGCGTCTCTGAAATCCGGGTCCGCACAGGCACGAGGCTTTCGTAGGTGCTCGGGGGGCGCTTTACGTCCAGATACTGCTGGATGTTCGACTTGAAAAACGCGAGGGGGGTCTCCGGCCGCGCCGCCTCCAGATAGCGCTCCCGTATCCCGGTCAGCGGAAGCTCATCCAGAATGTCCGCGGCCGGCGTCACCGAAAACCCCGGCACCTTGACGGCCGTATCGAGCGCGACCCAGATCTTGCCATGTTCATCCACAACGCTCCCCCGGTAATTGGACCAGGGCACCAGGGTTTCCACCCAAATGTGTTCTATTTCAAAATTGGCGATCCGCCCGCCGGCAATCACCGGCGAATACGCAATCCCCGCCTTTTGAAAAAAAGTGGCCACCCCGGCCTCGTCGGCGACACCGGTCAGATGCTTCGCCCGTTCCATATCCGGGAAAAACCGGATCACTCCCTGAACAAAGCGGCACGGATATCCGGCGGAGCGCAGCAGGGCGATTAGCAAGCAGGCCTGGTCACAGTCGTTGCCGCTTTTCTGACGCAGGGTCTCCTCGGCGCCCTTCATGCACCCCCAATACCATTGGGTCTCAACGTTGTTTTTGACCCAGGCGTATATCTCGACCGGATTCCAGTGCAACGATTCGGCCAGAAGCGCAATCTCGCGGGTAACCGGCGCCTCGGGTATCGAAAGGAGGTCCGCCTCTCCTGCCGTCCCGTCCCCGCCCTTATACGCGGGAATCATCGCCGGGGTTTTTACCGGCTGTCGGGCCGGCAGGTTCATGTGCCGGTAGGGAAGGCTTCCAAAAATGGGGCGTTTTTTCCGGGGGGACTTTTCGTTCAGCAGATTCAACAGGGCGTCCAATACGATCCGGTCCGCATCACTTTCATCCCCTATCTGTAATACGGCGTCCAGAAAGCCCTGAATGGTTTCCGTATACTTAATCTTCATTTGCTGGTGCCGGTCGGCGGCATGGGCACCCAGACCGTTTACTTTCTTTTCTGTTTCGACAAACTCCTTTTGAAGAAGAATGTGAATATCGGAAATATCTTGCGCCAATACTTTCAAGCGATTCAAATCCGACCCGATCGGGCGTCCGTTTTCCAGATCGGCTTTCATTTTCACCACCAGGGAGCGACACTCGGAAAGACTGCGCTGCATCTTCTTTTCCATGCCGTTACCGCCGCCGGCATCGGCAAATCCAAAAGTCAACACAATCAGCAATCCAACCATCAGAATGAAGCAGTTACCGTATCGGCGCATTATTCAGTCTCTCCTCATTGGTGTCCATTCAGGCGCTGTCGATTTCAACTCGAGCCGGGGCGGAAGTATTTCTTCAAGGCCGAAAAGCACCCCTTATCTCTGTGTCCGTTCCTCACTGCAAACATAAATCGCTTTTGAGATAACCGTCAGACCGTCAATCTTGGTTTGAATCCGGTACCAGTACTTCTTTTTCAACACTATGGGCGTGTCTATATAGCCGGAGTAAGTCGAGGTGGTAACCCCTATCACCGTAAAGCCGGTGTTTGGACCGTCTTCGGAGCGAAGCACCTCATAGGATGCCGCGCCGCCAAGAGCGCTCCAGGTTATCTGTACCTTGGTCGATTTGGCCCGTGCCGCCAGATCACCGAAACCTTTTTGAAAAACCTCGATCCGGCTTTCGGAAACATCCGTTTGGTCCGGCAAACCGCTACCCGGAAATGCCGCCGCCGTGTTATCGGTAACCCGAAGGGCAATGTCGTACCCCCCCGGCTGGTCGTAACCGGGAAGGGCAACTTTTTCTCCGGCCGCATCATCAAAGTCCAGGGGCGCCACCATCCGTTTTTCCCATCCAAAAGCCTTGATCATATCGAAAGGAGGCAGACCGGACTCACTTTCACCGGCATCGACATCAAAAGAGCCGGAGCCGTCCACTTCAATCGCCTCACCCACGGCGGCAATATAGGGTCCACCGGCATCGGCGGTCGGCGGATGAAGGGGCATGCCGACAACGAAACTGGCGCCGGCCAGTGTTTTCATGGCGGTCATTCCAGCCAGTTTTACGTTTAAAACCGCATCATAACGACTCGGGCTCATCACAGTGGTCGAAACCTCGAACTCACCGGCAATCATGCCGCCCGCGGGCAGATCCGTTGTTGCTTGCATATCAAACCATGCCGGACCCACGGCCGCCACTTCCAGAAACAGATCGAAAATATCCACCCCGCTTTCGTTTGAAAGGGTGTAATGAAACGTTACCGGCTCACCGGATTGCACAATGCCGGGCACGGCGGACAACGTGCCGCGCAAGGATCCGTCCGGTATCACAACCGGATCACTGTCTTCTTCAACGACCATTTCCGCCCGGTCAATAACGGTCGCCTCCCCATCACCGGTTCGCTTCAAGAGCACCGTATACCGTTTGGGGGCATAATCGAGGGTGTTAAAAACGACCTGCCCCCCTGATGTTTCATTCATCCCGAGGGACAGGATAATCTCTTTCGCCGAAACGGTTGTCAGGGTTTCGGGATCTACAACCAGCACCTCGATCGGCAGGTCGGCAACGTCGGTATTGCCGGAGTTGCCGATAGTGTAATCGACAACAACCGGTTCCCCGGCGATCACCGATGTCACGGGAAGCGCTAACGTTCCGGAGATGACGGAAGCGGCGTTGATGACAAAGGCCGCTTCCGCCCCGGCGGTCTTTTCACCATTCCAATACGCCTCAACCGTGGCCCGATAGTTCCCGGGAGTGCTCAGCCCCGTATTCCATCCGGTACTCAAGGTGATTCGTGCGCCCGGAATCAGTTGATCCACCCGTCTTTCTTCTGCGAGCCATGCGGTATCGTGTTCATCAACTATGCTGATTTTAAGATCCAAATAGGGGAGAATGAAATTTTTGCCGTTTGAAGCCAGATTGACATCGACGGTTACCCTCTCGTTCGGATCGAAACGGACCCGGTCGGTTATCACCGAGGCCGATACGCGAATATCGGGTTTAACGGCAAACGGGATCACCTTTTCCTGAATACCGCCGGTAGGGTCGGTCGCCCTGACCTTCAGTAAATAATTCCCGGCGTAAGTGGTCCCGGTATTCCATGTCTTTGAATAATCTCTCGTTACCCCGTACGGAACCAATTCGTGAATGTCTTGAAGGACCGCCACTATCGCGCCCTGCTCATCCTCGATCCAGGCCTTGAAGGACACCAGCTTTTCAAGTCCACTGTTATAGAGCCGGATATTGACTTCGACATTCTCATCGGCGTCGAAGTTGTCTTTATCAATACCCGCAATCAGATCGATTCCCTGATCCCGGCTGACAAAAAAAGCCTTGGCCGCGGAATTGTTTTCGCCGGAAACCTCCAGAACATCGTCTTCGGCATAAATTTCCACCATGACGATATTTTCTCCCGCGCGCCCCCGGCTTAACCATTCAACGGGCACGGATGCTTCCGAATACGGCGCCACTGTTTCAAAGCGCTCTTTGTGGATCAGTTCCCGTTTCCCGCTCGAATCCTGAACATAGATGTTCAGGTGGACATTTTTTGCCGCACCAGCCCCCTTGTTCCTGAAAAACGCGGTGATTTTAGTCTCTTCTCCCTCCAGGGGGGTTGATGGAAATACAAAGATATCACGGCTGCGCACCTCAAGGTCCGCCAGCTCACTCCGGTTCAGAATAACGCTAATGGGTTCCGATGGCCCGCCGGCATTACCCGCCGTATCCACCGCCGTGGCATCAAAACGGTTCTCGCCGATATTCAAGGGCACATCGGCAAATTTGAAAAAGCCGCGCAGGGTTATCACAAAGGAGTCTTCGATACTTATAACAAATAGTTCCCCGGTTGCCGTCCAGTCGAAACAAACCGGATGAGTTCCCCCAACTTGTGGAAATACTCGCCCGGGAGCCGAGCCGTTTGAAGGAATCACGAAAACCTCGTGGCGATCGGCAACGGAACCGATGCAGGCAATTTCCGATCCGTCGGGAGACCATTGGATTTCTTCGATTGTCCCAAAATAACCGGTCAGCTGAACGACCCGGCCGGTATTCGTGTCCATCACGAAAAGTTGCGGGGTACCGCTTCGCTCCGAAACGAACGCTATCTCGTTTCCCGCGGGTGACCATTGAAGGGTTTTCAGCGAATCGGCGTCGTGGAAATTTTCATCCACGGTAACGATCTCACCGGTATCCAGGTCGACGTACCGCGCCAG
Organism: Pseudomonadota bacterium; assembly: GCA_043797445.1. Taxonomy (GTDB): domain Bacteria; phylum Desulfobacterota; class Desulfobacteria; order Desulfobacterales; family JAFDDL01; genus JAZDPP01. The sequence continues at coordinate 14,915 of JAZDPP010000021.1, read as the reverse complement.
GTGTCGATCATGATAGGCGATCTTACGGCCATCCGGTGAAACATCCGGGGATGCCAGGTATTCCTCTTCAAGGAGCTTTTGCGCCGTCTTCGCTTCCGCATCATAGCGCCATAGACTGTATCCGGAAGTCGAGTACATCGATTTTCGGGTAAATACGATTTGTTTCCCGTCGGAAGACCAGTTCGGATACTCGTCATCAAATCCGTCTTCACCCGTGATTTGTAACGTCGATTTCGTTTCCATGTCGTGGATTTTGAGGCGCCGGCCGCTGTCCGAATGGTCCGGGTAAACGATCTTTCCGCCATCCGGTGACCACCGGAACGCCCCGGTATCTCCCGTAAAAATACGCTCGCAGGCGCCGGTATTCACATCCCGGGTCCAAAAGGCAGCTTCTTTTCCGTAAGGATTATACAAACTGTAGACAAGCGTCTTTCCATCCGGTGAGATAGCAAAATCCTCGGCTCCCATTTCCACCACCAGATTAGGCAACGCGGTGACCGTATCCCCGGAGGCGATGGTCGTTTCCATTTCCTCATCCCCATGATGAAGCGTCACGGAAGCACCTTCTTCCGAAAATCCCGTGATATCCGTGAGTGAGGTATTCAGATGAACGGGAACGGCGCTTTTTGCCGGAAACACCAGCACCGGCGGCGCCGGTGCGATCGTGTCATCAGGATAGGCGCTTGCCGGATTCGAACAGATGCTTTGCACCCCTATCGAATTTATGGCGCCTAAGAGGTAATCGTAACTCACACCATTACCCAATCCCCGGTCACTAAAACAGTTGCCCGTGATTGGCCCCGTATTTATTTTTTCATAGCGTCCCTCTTTCGATGCGGACCGATACAGGTTGTAGCCCACCGTATCGTTGGCCCAGGATTCCCAACAAATTGTCAGCGCCCCTCCTTCCGGTACTTTTGTTATCGCAAGTTCAATTGGTTCCGTGGAAGGCTGCAAAACGATTTCCACCGGGGCTTCTTCCGAGGGCGCGCTTTGACTGCCGGTCCTTCGCACTACCGTAATCCGGTATCGATAGTCCCCGCTCACCACACTTGCGTCCGTATACGTTTGGTCGATTATGTGGGTCGGATTGATACGTATCCAGCTCTGTACCGTCTCTTTAAAGACGCGATACCCGGCTATGGTGGAATCCGTCTCCGGCGCCCAGGTCAGAACCGCATTCTCTCCATTTGCCATGGCGGTTAGTCCAACCGGTCTGTCCGGTGGCGGCTCACCGGCAAGGGGGCTTTCAAGACCATAGCGGTCCACCGCGGAAACCTGGTAAAACGCCTCGCCATCGAGCGCCTGGAACGTTTCATGAGAGGCGGACGGAATGACATTTTCCTTCTTGATCAAAACCTCGGCCAATCGGATATCCCCGTAGCCGGAATAGGCCGAGGTCATATACACTCTGATTTTTTGGGTGCCATACGGCACATCCAGCTCAACCACATTCCTCAGGGACTCATTTCCTTCCACTTTCAGGAGCGTATGCCAGGTATATCCCGTCCATGCCTGAATTTCGAAATCAGCCGCGGGCGATGGGTTTTCCCGGTACCAGTCGATCTCCACACGGCGGATCAATGCGTATTCCGGGAACTCCACCTGCCACCATTGCGGCTCATTTCCGGAAATCACCATATAGTCAAATGTCAGGGTATTTCCGTCAAAAGCTTCCCCTGCATGATAATTATTAGGCAACCCCGTACAGATGCCCGTTGTGAGATCGACCGCCGCATTCACCTTTTCCCCATCCCGGTACAGGTTGTACCCAAAAAGATCTTCTTCGGTATTGGGATCCCATACCAACGTGGTCGCACCGCTTGAAGTGAATCCGGTGGGAGCCGCCGGCGGCGTGTTTGAAATGACTAAAATCGTTTCCGACTGTTTACTGACATTACCGGCGGTATCGGTGGCGATGACGGAAAAATGGTTTTCCAGTGAGGGGAGAGCCGCCTCAAAAGCAAAATCTCCCATTGCATCGGCGATACTGGTTCCCAGACTTACCCGGGCGGAACCTGTTTCATTGAATACTTCCACCTCGGCCCCGGCCGCCGCATTCCCGGTTATCATCACATCCGTGTCCGTGGTGAGATTGTAGCGCGGGGCAATTTCCGGCGTGTAAACCAAAGCAGTCGCACGACTTGACGGCAGGCTTTCATTGCCATCCAGATCCACCGCCGTCACATCAAACGTATATTCCCCATCGGTCGCCGGCTGGATGGCAAACGACGGGTCCGTAACCGGGGCCGCGTTTCGCCTGTCCCGAAGGCCGTCCGAAACCCGGTAAATATTATATCCCGCCAAATCCGTTTCCGAACCGGCGGTCCATATCAGCGTGATATCCCCGCCATTAACATGGGCGCAAAGGTCCTTGGGGGCCGGCGGCGCGGTTGCATCCCGATAAACCACGGTTATCTCGGGCGGCGCGGGATCCGTTTTCAGGCTCCTGTCCGTGGCGACCGCGCGCAACCGGTAGTCCCCGAAATTCAATCTCTCACTCGTTGGATCGAGATATACCATATAGGGCTTTTGGGTGACCGGCGTTCCGAGGTCTTTCCATTCTGAATTCCCGGCCGCTTTATATTGGAACTGAACGCCGGCAATGTCCTCGTCCGGCGACTCTCCCTTGATAAGCAAACTTCCATCAAACCGTTTATTGTTTTCGGGAACCACGATCGAAACGCTGGGGGCATGGGTGTCGATCGTGATGTCAAGGCTGTTTGACGGGTCACTGATATTCCCGGCCGTATCCATTGCCTCCACATAATAGCTCGAAATTCCGTCCGGTACCCCGATATCCTGGTGGGTTGTCGCCGTGATCAGAAAGGGCTTGAGGTTGGTAACGAGTGAAACCGCCGCGTTGGCCAGCCGGTGGTTGCGATATAGGAGATATCCGGACAGATCGGGTTCGCTGTTGGCCCTCCAAACCAGGGTAACGCTGTCGCCGTCAACCGTGGCCGACAACAGTACCGGCGCTGCCGGCGGCGTATTGTCGATTCTGACGGATACCCGGTCCGTGTTTCGGTTACCGTTGAGATCCAGCGCTTCGAGTTTGATGATCCAGTCCCCCTCGGCAATACCCAAGAGATCCCAGCGGATCATCGTCTCATTTCTGACCGTTACGGGAGAAGTTCGAAGCAATGCCCAGTTTTCCGGTTCCAAAACTCCCTGACGCCGCCCCACGTAAAGACGATATTCCTTAAAATCATCCGCACTGTAAGCCGTCCCGACAATGTCCGTGAAATCGCCGATCAGCGCTCCGTCACGGGGGAAGACAATCCGCGCTTCGGGGCCGCTCCGGTCCTTAATGAAACGTACCGGGTTGGAAGGCGCGCTTTCCCCGCCGGCAAAATCCACGGCCGTTAAGGTGTAGGTATAAACGCCCTCTTCAATAATACCGGTATCCGCATATTCGGCGCCCGGAATCGGGTTGGCATTGAGTTTCCGCCCATCTCTGTAAAGATGGTAGCCTGCCAAATCCGGTTCATCGTTGCGTTCCCAAAACAGACGGAAAGCCTCTTCTCCGGTTTTTTCCCCGTTTAAGGCCGGCGATGCGGGCGGCCGGGTGTCCAGCGTAAATCCGAAAATCGACGATGAAACATTTCCCGCGGCGTCCCCGGCGGATACCCGGACGCAATACCGGCCGTCCGTAACCAGATTCCTCAGCGGTGCCAGCACCCCATCCGGTGACGGCTCCGGTGAGAACCGGACGACGGACCAGTTCATCTCCTGCCCGCATCCGCCTTGCGCCAGTTCCACCCGGTAGTATTTCAGGTGCGCATCCGTGGCTTTTCCCAGAAGGTCCACCGGTTCCCGGATATACCCGTCGCCCTGGGGAAGCGATGTCACCTCGATCACCGGAGGTGTATTATCCACGGTTAGCGGCATCCGGGCGTCCGTTACCCAGCCGGCCTTGTCCACCGCCGCAAGCGATAGGGTATATTCACCATCCGCGATGCCGGAGGAAGCCCCCACGCCCAGAACACCAAACACATGGTCCGGGGGCAAAATAATGTCCGATTCGATCTCCGTCCAGGCCTCCGGCTGGTTCCCCTTGCCATATCTGAGAGCCCAGGACGACAAATTCGTCTCCAGGATTTCCGCCTTTACGGGGACCGATGGCTGACTCCCGCCATAAATCTCACCGATGCCGGGCGACACCATGGAAACCTCCGGCGGTGTGGTGTCAAGGGTAAACATTGCGTGGAATTCAGTCACGTTTTCGCCCCGGTCCTTTGCCATGATGCCGAGGGTATAGATACCGTCCTTCAATCCGGATAAGGTCCAAAGATCATATGCATCCCGATTCCGGGTCTCGGATTTATCGCCGATAAGACCCGTATCACCCACCACGGACAGGGTATAGCTATCCGGATATCCGTCATAAACCGTCCCCTTAACCGTCAGATCTTTCTCTTTTACAAATGACTGATCCGCGGGGGTTATCACCTGAACCGAAGGGGGGGTCGTGTCGACGACAATCCAAACGGATTCCTTCCGGATAGTGCCCCTGTCGGCGGTAAGACTTACCTCATACCTGCCGTCCGGAACCAGCCGGCCATCATCATTTAAACCGTCCCAATAAACGGTTTTGATACCCGAGAGTGTCCCCGTGGGCCCGAACGTTTTGACGATGTTTCCATTATGATCGGAAATGGTTAGGATTTCGGCGGCATTATCCACCAATTCGTAACTGATTTCCGTCCGTTCAAGCTTCCCATCGTTGTTTGGCGAGAACAGCTCCGGCGTGGCCTTGAGGAGGACAACCAGCGCCTCCTGTTGCGCAAGATCAACCACGACACTCGTATCCGACTTGTTTCCGGGCTTGTCGGTGGCGGTAAGCGTAATTTTCCACCTTCCGTCAAGCCCGTAAGTGTTCCACGTTGCAATCTGGTTTACTTCTTCTAAGGGGTGGTCACTTTCCGCGATGAGAATTTCGGACCCGCTCGTCTGATTTTCCTCTTTTGCCGTAAGCCGGTAGCTCTCAAAATTCAGGTCGGTAGCGCGGCCGTTAATACCAAAAATCATTCCGACCGGAATCCCCTGTTGCGGATAGGTGATAGCGATTTCCGGGGGAGTATTGTCAACGTTAACCCACAGCGGCATATTCGTTTTACAATATTCTCCGGCGCTAACGACGATCTTGTATTTTCCATCGGGAACCACTTGCCCGTGCTCATCCTTCCCGTCCCATATAATGGGCTTTTCAACGCCGGCATATACGGTCCCCGCTTGGTAGGTTATCACCGGCACAAATGGGTCCGGCCATGCGTTTTCTTCATATTTGAGAACCTGAAATACTGCTTCGGAATCGATCCGGCCGCCCCACCTCGTTCCGGCGGTAAGGCGGATCTCGACGTTATCTGAATATCCGTCGTTGTTCGGCGAAATAACATCCGTATCCATGCTTGCCGCAAGAGGAGGCCCTTCCGGCTCCAGAATAACGATGGAAGTAAACTCACTGATGTTTCCGGCATCATCCTCCACATTCAGTTTCACCGTATACTTTCCGTCACCGAGTTCCGTCACATCCCAAATACCGATCATTCCGGAGCGCCCGCCTCGCCCACCCATATTGTATGGCAATTGACCCGGAGCACAATCGACCCGGGTTTTAGCATATTCCCAATCAGAAGGGGCTTCACCCACTCCGTACAGAAGCTCAAATCGTTTTACTCGGCAGGTATCGGAAATCTCCCCACCAATTACAACCCCATACCAGTCACCTTCGGGGTCGGCGATTATCCGAGGGCAACTTATTTCACCGTTTTGCGGCGATTTGATTTCGGCCACGGGACCAGCACAGTTACCATCCGGCCACTCTGTCTCACCAGCAGCTCCCTCACATCCCCTCGGTGGATAAAAAGCGCTCTCGCTGATATATTCCTTCCCCCTCATTCCAATCCCAACAAGCCGTATCATGCCTTTTGTCAGGAACGTCGGCTGGGAAAACAGGAAAGACGCCGCCGGGAAAGTAAATATTTCGTAGTCCGTCCAATCCCGGTAATTTCCGTCCGATGATGACATCACCTGGATCTTAATCGACGCCAGATCTTCTTGAATTTCTAACGTTGCCAGTCCCTTGCCCTCGGGAATCCCATTTTCAGAATCAGGGCAAAGCGATAAACGTATTTTTGCTTCTTTATTGCCGACAATATTCGAGTAGTGCGTTTCTCCTGCGAAATCGACGGCTTTGACTCTTATTGCATAGGCGGCCGGGTCCACCGTTGAGCCGTCCCAGTCAAGAACAACTGCGCCTTCATCCTCTCCCGGAATAGCCTCGGAATCATACCATTGCATATTCATGCGATATTGAAAAACGAGCTTTTGGATGGGAACCCGCAGGGTTTCAAGAACGCTTATCGCGTGATTTTCCGAAATTTTGAACGCGGCAAGAGCACCCGTTGATTTGAATGCTCCCTCTTCACCAGGCTCAAGACCCACCTGGAGATTATCAATCTTGTTTACTACAAAAATTTCCTCAAGAAAATCCGCCGTTGACACACTGGTGTTACCGCCATCATCTTCCGCGACAATGCGGAATCTTTTATTGGCTGCAAACGTCAGATGCTCATTCTTGAAAGAAGCAACCCGGGTTGGAAGCGGATTTCCATCGCTGTCCGGTACCGGGACGTTTGCTTCGCTCACCTTTCTGAGCGGATTTTCTCCCGATTGATACTCATGCCATTCGCCGGGATTGTTTCCTTCACCATACTCGATGCGCCAGTATTTCAGGTTATCATCAACGGCAAGACCGGAAAGGTCCGCACAAAGATTACCGTTGGCGACAATCCCCCCCATCGTCAGACTTGTAACAGGCGGGGTGTTGTCAACGATAACCGTAAACTCGAAATCCTGAATTTTCAGAGTGTAGGAGCCATCCGAAACAGCGAACCCATTTTCATCCGCACCCTCCCAACTAATGGCGAAGTCGCCCGGAATCGCATAATCCCTCTCAATTTTTCGTATCACCGTTCCCGAGTCATCGAGCACCTTCATTTCCAGGTGAACGGGCTCGGTTACCGTAAAATGCAGCTTGACATTATCGGCAACCCCGTCTTCGTTCGGCGATAAAAAGTCGCCCTCCTTATATAGATTGACCAAGGCCTGTGCGCTTTTTCCCCATGCGATCCGCTTTCGCGTCCAGGTGCTGTTCCCCGCCCTGTCCCAAACCGTTAAACGGACATGGAAAGTTCCCTCATGGGGCGGAACCCAGAATGAAAAAGTATCGTCAAACACCTGGAGCTCCGAAGGCGGCATAATCGGATGCCATCCATCCGGTGCTTCCGAATCCGCATATTCCAATACATAATGGGAAAAATTCAGGTCCGCCGCCGTTCCCGCTATCTTTATCGCGGACTCATCCTGTATCAATTGGAGAGATACCGAAAGATTTAGTAATGAGCCAAGAACCCCCTTTACACTCTGGTAAGGATCCATATAGGAATAATAGCGGGTTTCCTGGTTGGCGATGTACTTTTTCAAGGGGGAGAGAATCGGCATGTCAAATTCCATGGGAAGTCGTTTCCAGGTGGCATCCCTCACATCGAATGCCACCCAGTCATGGGAATCGACCTCCTGGCCGATGATTCTATTCGTATCCAGCCATTGTTTTCCGCCCCCTTCAAGCTCTAATCCTTGAGACCAAAAACTCAACCGGACGTTCCCATCACACAAATTTTCCGGCATTGGGTGAATCGTGTAATAATCCGGGTAGTCATATGCCATCGGGGGATAAAGCAATGTTTCCCAACATGCCGGCTTTCCGATCTGAAAAACGTCCGTCTTTTTGGAGACCACATCATGAATGGAAACAACACCATGATATTCATCCGGTATGAGCAGTTTGGTTCCGTCCGGGTTCCACAGAAATTGATCCGGGGATCCGATTTGATGCGCGGGCCGGCACGTTCCATTTTCATCACAGACCAGCGTCACAAAGTCCCAGCTATCACCGTTTGGGCCTGGAATTTCGTCTTCGGCCTTTTTCCTGTAAGTAAAATGATGACCTTTCGGACTGATGTCCGTCATATATATGGGTTCAACAATAGGAAGAACGATATCACCATATAAAAATTCCGTTTCCCAATACTGGTATTTCGGTAAATTATACTGGTAACTTATGACGGGTATATTATTATCCACATTCAAGTTTTTCAATTTGTCGGTAATGTCGATTATCCAAATATCGTAAACCGGTGATAGCCCCGGATGGCAAACCCGCGCCAAAACCTTTTTGTCGGTCAGCCAGTCGATGAACACATAGGGTGATCCCACTGGCAGAAGTGTTTCCGTATTCCCATTCCAATCCACGGAGGATACATGGGAATCTGAAATATAGATCAACCGGCTGCTGTCCGGCGACCAGGTTGGAATCTGCAAATACATATTCGACACTGATCCAGTGGGAATTACAACCTTTCCGGGGACACCAATTCGTTGCATGACAAACTGGCATTGACCATTGTCCCGATTGTATCGCTTATATGCAATTGAAGTGCTGTCCGGCGCCCAGAATACATCTGTAATATCAAAATTCTCATCTCCCTCGATGCCAGAGCCGCCGATCAGGGTTCTGGATTCCCCATACCGGTCCGTGACCCACAACTGACGCTGCTCTACTTTTTTAGTAAGTTTGTTGTATTTAGCCAAAAGGAATGCCACTTGCCGGCCATTTGGGGAAAGGGAAAACCCGTATTGCTTCGTTCCTGCGTAGCCCCCCCAGTATTCGTAGTAGTAGTAGTAAACGGGATCGTTGTTTTCGCTCCACTCCCAGGGAACAATTCTCGTGACTTGATCCCCTGAAGGCGTCACGGTGTAAATACCGGTGGGAAACTGCGGTAATTCCGGGTCCGGTTCCGCCAGATAACCGATCATGCCACTGTCATCCGGAAACCATTGCCAGTGTTTAAGAAACCAGAAGTAGTACTCGACCCTAAGCTTTAAAATGGGGATTTCCCCCGTGATCATCCAATATTGGGTGCCGATGGCTTCCGCAAGCGGTGACTTGTTATTGTCGACCGTTACCACCAGGGCGGCAAGGACATTTCCCGCTGAATCCATTACGCTGAGCTGATAGGCCCCATCCGGTACAACCATGCCGTTATCATTCAGTCCGTTCCAGGCAACCGACCCGGTGGTGATATTCTCCAGATCACTGCCGCGAAAAGAGCGAACAACTGTTTCCGATGCGTCGGTCACCACCACCTTCACCGTCTGTTGTGTCGCCAACGTGAAGAAAAACCGGGTTTCATCCTGAACGCCGTCGCCATTGGGGGAGACAAAGCGCTCGCTCAGCCACAAATTGCTGTTCTGAACCCCCAGACTCCGGGTAGCGATGTTGTTGGACTTATCGGTTTCACCGATGATGTTCTCCGGATCCACGACTACCGTGATATTAAAACTGCCGCTTCTTCCGGCGGGATCAAAGCGGAATGAAATATCCGCATAGGATTTGGGAGAAATGGTCTCAATTACCCCTGAATCGATAATGGTTCCGCCTTCGCGTACCTGTACGGGAACGGTTGCGGCCGCCTGGTCACCGTTGTTTTGCACCGCTACCCGGATCATCACCGGATCGCCCACCCTTGGGGCAACCGGCGCAAAGGCAATGGAAGCCGTCGCCACTGCCAAATCCGGCAGGCTGAGAATTTTCAGGGTTCGAAAGGCGCTGTTGTCTTCCTCATCTATTTCTGAAATTTCCGCATCGGGATCGATCCGGATAAAAACGATTCGTTCACCGAAGACACTGATCCCATTCCATGTGCAAGTTATGGGGACGCTTTCCCCCGCCTTCAACAACGCTATCACCCGGGTGCCGATCAGGGCGCCCCCATTTTCCGGCGGCCCGTCATAAAACACCACCTTGGCATTCCCGACATCGGAATAGCCGTTATTAAAAACAACCGCGGAAATATCAACGCTGTCGCCTTGATTTGCCGGTTCTCCGGAAAAGGAAATATTTTGGTGGGACAAGCTCAGGTTCGGCTTTCCAAAGGCATTTACGGCAATGGGCAAAGATGCCGTGTTGTTGGTTTCCGATAATTCGGGAAAATCATCATCCGGATCCACCTGCGCCGTCAGGAAGAGACTTTGGCCGGTCTTGTTCGCTTCCCAATGGAATTCGGCAACCGCCGTTGTCCCGGCCGGAATGTCCAGTTTGGATGTGGCAATCGGAAACGATCCTTCGAGCGTATCGATACGGAGCCGGACCGGCACATTATAGGCGTCATCGGTCCCATTGTTCCCCACAGGCACGCTGACAACGACGGTTTCAAGCACATTCGCGGTTTGGGGCGTAGCCGTAAATCCGGAAGATATGATCTCGAAATCCAGGGTATCTTCCGGATAAATCATTCTCAATGCCGTGTTGTTCGATTCAGACGCTTCGGCCACGAGGTTTTGGGGGTCGATGCTCAGATAAAACCTGTGCGCACCGCCCTCTGAAACGGTTACATTGAAAATCACGGGGGTAATGGATTGAGCCGCCACCGAAACAATCTGTTCGCCAACCTTGCCGGCATCGGTAATTTCCCCATGGTATAATGCCACCGTTACCTGCGGCACGCCGGTTAATCCAAGATTTGAAACGGATGCCTCTACGGACAGGGGCGTCGGTAAGCCGGTTATCTTAGCAGGCGTAAAGATGATGTCGCTCGTTGTAACCGCCAAATCCGCCTCTTGCGTAGCCGGATCGACAATAATCGGCAAAACGGCCCAATTATTGGTTTCGGACAATTCGAAAATGGTGTCCTCGGGATCCACCTGAACTTTCAAACGAAGATCTTCTCCCGACCTGTCGGCTTTCCAAACGAACTCATGCGCCACCACGCCGCCGGCCGGAATGTCAAGAGACGCAAATGAGATGGGATATTCCTTTCCGGACGATTCCACACTGAATTTGACCGCGACACCTTGAGCGGCACTAGTGCCCCGGTTTCTTACGGACACGCCGGTAGTGATCGTCTCAAGCATCACCGCGTGTTGGGTTGAAACGATGAAGTCCGACGGGGTTATCACAAAATCCCGGCTGCTTTCCGGATAAATGATTCGCAGAGCCGTATTATTGGATGTGCCGGCTTCGCTCACTTCACCCTTCGGGTCCACCACCACATAGAACTGATGGGAATTACCATCGGAGACAGTGACATCGAAAAGCACATTCGTAAATGACGCGCCGTTGACCGCCACCACCTGCTCGCCGATCTTCCCGTTTTCAGTGATCGCACCGTCATATAGCACAACGGCAACCGCCGCCACATCCGTCAGACCCAAATTGGAAATCCTGGCCGTCACGGCCACGTTGGAAGGAATCATCTCTATGGTTTCAGGGCTGAGGCCAATGTCACTGGTTGAAACAACCAGATCCGCTTCGCCCAGGGAAGCCCAAAGTGTGCTTATCGCCATCGCGGTCTGATAAGGGCTTTCATACCAGCTGCCGTTCCTGGATTGGAGGTTAAGGAGATAGTTCAGGCCGGCCGAGACCTCGAAAGCGGCGGAAAAATTCTTCAGCGCCTGTAATGCAAGGGCCGTATCGTAGACGGTGCTGGGGCTATTCCCAAATCCGCCATCCATATTCTGTTTGCCCAATAACCACGAAAATCCCTTTTGAATGTGCTCGTTGATGACATATTTTTCTTTATACCGGCTGAAAGCTGAAAGCACGGTTGCCGATGTCTGGATATCGCTTTCTCCCTCCGAATAGCCCCACCCTCCGTCTCCGTTTTGGTTCTCCTGGAGGTATTCAATCGCCGAACCTGTCACGGTGTTATCGCTGTATTCGCAAACGGCCAACGCGCTCAGAACCAATGCCGTATCTATCGGATTGCTGACATAGTACCGGTCACTGCCCCACCCGCCGTCCGCATTCCGCCGATCGATAAGCCCCGAGAGCAAAGGGGCCATTTCCGCCCCCGCTTTTGACATCGTGCGGAGCTTTCTCGCTATAGCGTCGGTGCTTGATACAAGGTCGGACGCCAGCCATTGCAATCCGTGCGATACATTTTGGCCGGCGACGGGAAACTGCCCCAATGCCGACACTGCTTCAGCCGTATCCCGTACGGTTGTCAACGGGACATCCATCCATTTCCCATCTTCCACCTGATGCGTCATCAACCAGGTTATCCCATCCTGAATCTCCGGTGGCGCATCCCGGGGATCCGCCACGGGAGTGCCCCCTCCGGGATTTTCAGGGAAATCCTCAAGCAGGGGGCCAACGGAACTGACGGCGGCACGGCCATCGGTCAGTGCGGAAAACCAAAGCTCCCATTTTTGGACCAGGTTTTTGATTTTGTATAGGTCTTCGCGCTTACAGGTGCCGGGGCGGGCGATATAAATTACGGCGATTTTAAATGATTTTTGTGACACACCGGCATGTGGAATACGCTCCCCTTCCGCGGCAACGATATCATCGATGGTGATGTATCGGCTAAGCCCCTCAATCGTTACATCTGGTTTTGGCAGTTCCTGGGGGTCAACATCCATGCTGTCAATCAGCAGCATCGGTGGGACTTCGGTTTTTCCGATAAAACCCGCCAGATATAAATCCAGGGGACTGTAATGGTTCTTTCCGGGAAGCGTTGTGTAAGTACCATCGCCGTTATCCCGCCACCGGTTGCCATACATCAAGGAGCCATCCGTATCGAGCAAAAAACTCCAATGGTCACCCTCTTTTCCAAGCAGACCCGGGCTGGCATTACCATCGATGCCCCTGAATTTCACAAAAGCGGCCCATCGGTGCATCAGCTCATGACTCATTGTTCCCATTGTTGAACTGAATCCGGGATCTAACGGATCCGATACCATGTTACTTAAATTTCCCATATCGATGGTGCCTTGAAGCTTACCGTCACTGCCATAAAAAATAGAGTTGTCAAAGATCTCTTTTCCGATGCCTTTCACGTCATTTTTCACGCCGTTGTAAAATGCAAGGGCATCCGGCGGCATCTGGAAATCGAATTGGGAAAAAATTATCAGAAAATCATAGACATCCGGATGAGTTTCATAAAACTTTTTGGCAATCATCCTTCTCGGTGCTTCATTGGTCGTTTTGTCCGGGAGAACTGAATCGTAGTTGCCTTCAACCTCCAGCACCGCGATATTGCCGAATATTTCAATTTGCTCCGCTGTAAACCCGTAGGCATGATTCATTGGCGGAAATAGACACCAGGCAAAAACCGCCAGCGTGATTCCAAAAGCGTACCCAACTGCTCCAAACAGACGACCGTCGCCCACCCGTTGTGCCATGTTCCACCTCGCCAGCTCCAGATACGGATTTATGGTGTTACAACTCCTGAGAATCCACACAACACCGCTTGCTCATGCATTTTCGCGGATCTTGGGCTTTCAGATTTCAAGTATTCCAATATCGCCTGATCATGAATCGCCTATCTCTGAATCCTGAAAAAGCAATCACGCCCGCCATGGTATAAAAAATGGTGCCGGGTTCCGGCACGGCTGCCGGGCCGACTTCGCCTCTTATGTCGATGGCGCCGGAAAAATAGAAGGTATAATCACTGTCCGGATCTGTTTGCGAGAGATAAAAACCTGCCGGTCTCTCTTCTCCGAGGAGAAGGGTAATAACAGCCCATTGTCCTTGAAGAAGACCAAAGTCCCACCCCATTGCCATGGAAACGTCATCCGGGCTGTTCACATCAACCGCGTTTGTGTTTTCCAGAATTCCATCGCGAAAGTGACCGTAAATATCCCCGAAAACATAGCCCGGCTCATCGATTTCCCAGGATTGCCCCGCCCCTGGAGCACCCGCCGCGGTTGCGAATTCATCATCCCAAAAGCCTGTTTCATGATCAAAAAACGACAACAAATAAAAATGGCCGGCGGTACCGGGTTTAAATGAAAAAGTCAGCGCCCCTAACCCTTTGGACCAGTCAAAACCGCCGGCATCCAAAGCGGGCACGGTATCTCCGGGATTAAAAGCACTTCCATTGATATTAAAGCCCCAATCCCAAAGCGTGACGGCAAACACAGAGGGAGCTTGCGAAAGAAGGGCCATAAGCAAAACCGATATCGCGCAAATTTTCTTCCCATCCGTCATCATTTACTCCTTTCACAATGTCGTTCCCGGCTTGAGCGATCACTCCAAGCAGAACCATATGGATTTCATGCGAATTCTCTTTCATTCGCATATTCCATGACTTGACCTGACTTGACAACCGGTAGGCAGCAATGCCATTGCCATCACATGGCACGTAACGTCTGTCATGCGACCAGACTATCTTCAAAGATAGTGGTCGATCGGGTTGGAAGATCGTTCGGGTTGCTGTTGTCTTTGGCGAGTAAAAAGAGCCAAGGGGAGACTGCAATTCAACAGCAATGGAATTCAGCGCTATCTTCCTGTAACCATCCAAATAGAGTCACTGCTTCAACAACAGCTTTTATGTTCCGGCAACTTGCATGGGGCAGTCTTCGCATTGGTCTCAGAATGTTGGGATAGAGACCCTCGGAAGCTTCAGTCAATGCGTTTGGAGTTGAACGGAAGCAATATTTGTGCCGAAAACGTTGTGGCAATTAGAAAAAATCAATATGATAGTTATATTAGATTGTTATCAGAATGATTTCAAAAAGAAACGGGATTGAGAGCATCCATTATTGTGAAAAAAAGTTCACAATAATGGATGCTTTTTTTCACAAGTAATAACACATTTATTACATACCCGAAAAATTAGGTATCTTTACGAAATAATTTTCCGCTAAAAACGTGCGTCAAATTATTTCGGAAGTACGCCGTTGCCGGTATATTTGTAAATTCGATGTCCCTAACCCGGACAAGCCGGAACCAAAATTCGAAATCCGAATATCGAAATCCGAAACAATACCAAATATTGAAATGATCGAAATCCAAAACATCGCATTCACGCTCAGAACCACAACAAGTTTTGGTTATTTGCATTTTG
>JAZDPP010000020.1:0-6347 GCA_043797445.1 Pseudomonadota bacterium | reverse complement strand
CATCAGTGGAATCGCGCGGATTGCGGATAAACATAAAGCGGTTTTGGAAGATGGAACCGAAATTGCCGCAAAAAACATCATTATTGCAACGGGATCGCGCCCATTGCGGGTGCCGGGGTTTGAAGTCGATGAAACCCGGATTCTTTCTTCAAATGGCATCCTGTCCATGACCACTCTCCCCAAAACCCTCATAATCCTCGGCGCCGGCCCCATTGGTTGCGAGTTCGCCCATGTGATGACCTCCTTTGGCGTTAAGGTGACGCTGGTGGAGATGGCGGGCCATATCCTGCCGTTTGAAGATGAAGAAACCGTGAGCGTGCTGACCCAGTCTTTCAAGAAAAAAGGAATAAACATATTGACTTCCACCCGTGCCATATCCCTGACCCGGATGGACGACTCGGTGGAAATAACAGTTGAAGAAAAAGACGGCGGCCGGAAAATCCTTCCGGCCGAAAAGGTGCTGTGTGTCTTCGGCAGAACTCCCAACACGGAAAACATCGGCTTGGAAGCGATTGGCATTCTAACGGATCTGGGATATATTCCCACCGGAGATTATTGCCAGACAGAAGTTCCGGGTGTTTATGCCATTGGGGATGTGGTGAAAACGCCGCTTCTGGCTCATGTGGCATCCAAGGAGGGAGAAATGGCGGTCGAGCATATGGCCGGCCATCCAACTACCGCCCGTATTGATATCAACGAAGTGCCGTCCACCATCTATTGTGAGCCCCAGATAGCCAGCTTCGGTTTGCGGGAAAGCCAGGCGATCGAGGGGCAACTTCCTTATAAAAAAGCGAATTTTCCCTATCGCGGAATCGGTAAGGCGGTTTCCATCGGAAAGCCGGACGGCATGGTGAAAATCCTCTATGCCCCGGATTCGCGGGAGATTTTGGGCGCGCATATCGTGGGTCATGACGCAACCGAGATTATTCACGAGATCCTGCTTGCCAAAACAGCAAAAATTTTGCCGGCACAGGTGGCACAAATGATCCACGCGCATCCGACAATTTCTGAGCTTGTCATGGAGGGGATGCGCGCTGTCGACGGGCAGCCGATCTATGCCTGAGATATTTTCAGCTCAACAAATTAGTGCCTTACAGATTCATTCCTGTCGAAAAAAACAAGAAAATTTTAATCCCGTCCCCCTGATCTCGGAGAACGGCCTGTAGGGGCGAACCTATGTGTTCGCCCGTCGTAATCAGGGCGAACACATAGGTTCGCCCCTACGGGGTTGCGGGCATAGCCAGCGTTTGTTATCAGTGAATTTAAACCTCCTCCATTAAAAAAAATATTTGGGTATTAATCATCGATTCGCCAACCCCGAACCATGGGCATATGCGCCGGTAAGGGATGTGGATAAAAATCATCGAGATGTCCACCAATTAGAGTAAAATTAACATTATTTTATGATGACGAATTTAGATATCGGAAATCCTTTAAGGGGGCATCAAAATTCATCGTTTGCTAAATAACTTTATAACAAGTTGAAATATTATTACTATTATTAATTTGATTGATTTGGGATCAATCCCGAAAGGCAAAATTGTGTCGACAGATTTAAAACAATGTTATTGAATAAAACTCGATAAGACCGATATGACAAGTTCTCATAATTTAATTCCTTTGACGGGAGGAGGGCTTTCCGGTACCGAACATGCGGCTTGCACGATGCCCATGCTGACCCGGGGCTGGTAACAAAAGTTTTACACCCAAGATGAGCAAATGACCGCTGTCGCTTAATCGATTCAAAAAAAATCCTGAACTTGATCATCAATTCGGCCAGCCCAGAGTGAAGAGCAGCGAAACCATGACCAAGGTCAAATTTCTCATTCTGAAAAACCATGGGCTTCGAGAATGTTCAGAACTTTGGCGTAGGTTTCCATCAAAATGGTGCCGCACTTTTGGCGGGATGCCGTTGGGCCCGCCTCGCCGACGATGATTTCACAGGTCTTGCCGCCATGCCGGGCCGCCACGCGCGCATCGAACCAATCGGTGAGCTCTTGTAACATCAATGGCATCTTTTCTGATTGCGGTTTCGGACTTGATGCGGTGCCGGAGTAAAGCGCCAGAACACAGCAGGCGCCGGTGAGAACACCACAGTCCCCATGGCCCTGCCCATACCCATAGGCCAGCCCCGCCATGGATCGCACCAGCGCGGGGTTTGATTCCCCCCGGGCCTCCAAAGCCAGCTGCATGAGGATCTGACTGCAGGAGAGGCCTTCCTTTGATAGCTGCAATACTCGAATCAGATAATCTTCCATTTACTTATCTTCCAGAATTTTCTCGACCTCGGCCACTTTACCCACCGCCAATTGCTCGGAAATCAGAACCATCGAGCAGGTGGGGCACATGGGAAGATCGGTGGTCAATTCGTTGCCCAAATAATCCACCAGCGCCGGTCCGACAGCCAGGGGCTGATTGCATTTGAAACATCTCCACTCCATATCCTCTGCTTTGATATAGTTGTGACTCATATCGTTTCACTCCTGGTAACCTTTACCCGATGGCTGTAACCGGTGAATACTTCAAACCGATTTTCTATTTTTGCATACTTAACCCAAAAGGTCACAAAATAGGGCCTCACCCCTGCCAGAAAATGGCCGGTGGTTGAATGCACGAATTTTTCGTTGGTATTCTCTGCGTGGTAAATGGTCTTTTTTATGTCATCAAGCGTAATCCTGCGCTCTTCCAGCAGGTATGCCGTCTCTTCAGACATTACCACTTCAATGTCCGCGTGATTTTCCATTGCGCCTTCCTCTCCTTTTTCAAACGCCTTTTTCATCAGGCGGTATCCAGTTTAATGCGCCCGTTTCTTATCTCGGATCGACAATATAAATCAAGATAAAATTCGGCCTTGATCGTCGTTTCGGCCAATTTCCAACGGCAGGCAGGCCGCGCCAGGGTGTTTTTGGAAGAGCGGCAGGCTGTTTAAGCGATAGCGAGTTCCTGCCGGTCTGGAAAAAATATCCTGGCGTGGCCGGTACGATGATCAAGGCCTAAAATGCGGTATGGTTCAGATCGTTTGTTCGGGGGAGCGATAGAGCCGATAACGTCACTTTTGAAATAATTTTCTGCCAGAATTGCGCAGAAAATTATTTCTAATGCACTGAAGAGTGTATGGTGATGACGGAATGCAAGTTATTGCAGTTACTGTTTTCCGTCGAGCAAAACCCGCAATTTAAAACGCTGAATTTTACCGGTGGTTGTACGGGGTAATTCATTAACGAAACAAATTTTTCGGGGGCACTTGTAATGAGCGGCCTTGCCGCGCACAAATTCCGTTAATTCCTTTTCCTTTTCTTCAGACGGTAAATGGCCCTCCCGAATAACCACAAATGCAATCGGTTTGTCCAGGCCGGATTCATTTCCTTCCGCGACCACCGCGACCTCATGAACAATCGGATGGGTCAATAAAATGTCTTCTATTTCTATGGGGGACAGCCACAGTCCGCCGGGCTTGAGCATATCATCGGCGCGACCGGCATACCAGTAATAGCCGTCGTTGTCCTGATAAAACTGATCTCCGGTGCAAAACCACTCTCCGCGAATACTTTGCTTTGTTTTTTCGTGCTTATTCCAATAGCAAGGGGTCGTTCCATCATTTTTTACCCACATCGTGCCGATATCCCCTTGATTCACTTCGCATTCATCCGCATCCAGCAATTTTCCTTCGAACCCGGTCAATAATTTACCGCAACTGCCATGCCTTACATTTCCAGGCCGATTGGAAAGATATATCATTCCGACATCGGTTGAGCCGACGCCATCCAAAATCTCAACATTAAACATCTCTCGCCATCTGTCATAAATGACTTTTGGCAACGCCTCTCCGGCCGAAATACAGAGCCGCACTGAAGAGAGATCCAATTTCCGTCCGGTTTTATCCATATAGTTCAAAAGCGCCGAATAAGAACTCGGCACGCTGTAGAAAAGGGTCGGATGGTATCTTTCGATAACGTCAAAAACGCTTTCCGGATCAGGTTTTCCTGGATGCAGAACCACAGCGGATCCCCGTATTGACGGAGCATCCAATGAATTATTACGGCCGTAGGAAAAATAGAGTTTGGAGGTTGAATAGGATATATCCTCCGATGTGATACCTACCACTTCATTGCAATGCGGAGGCATATTAAACAAAATATCATGGTGGAGATGCACAACTCCTTTGGGGGTTCCAGTGGTTCCGGAACTGTATAACCAGAAGGCCATGTCGTCCTTCGATGTGGCTACCGTTGCCAGCTCCGGGGATGCCTTGCCGATAAGCTCCTCAAAGGCAAGTTGTCCGGATTGGGCATTTCCGACCACTATAAAATGCTTTAAATATCTAAGTTCATTTCCGAGCTGGCTAAAAACTGGGGCCAATTCAGGGCTGGTGATCAATATCTTCGCCCTGCTGTCGTTCAGGTAATAAAGGTAATCAGCCGGCAGTGCCATTGTATTTACCGGCACCGGGATTGCTCCTATTTTTATGATGCCATAATAGGAACTGATAAATTCCGGGCAGTCGGGCAGACACATGAGGACTCTGTTTTCCTGTTCAACGCCCAATCCGAGCATGGCGTTACCAACCCGATTGGCCAGTTCTGCAACTTGCGCCCAGGTAACCGCTCTGTCCTGATAGTAAATAGCCACTCGGCTGCCGCGACCTTCTTCTATGTGGCGATCCAACATATAAGAAGCGATATTAAAATGATCCGGTATTTCAATTGGCTCCATATGAATTCGATTTCCCTCCTTTTATTTAACATAACATATTGAAAAAATTATAAGTTAAATTTCTAAAAACAGGTCGATACTTCAGATCTCTTTATTCTTAAATTTTATTCTTAAATACTATCTGCAATTTTTATTATGAATTCAAAAAGTAAAAAGCTCAGACATTTGAAACGTAAATTTGTTAAACAAAATCGCGTTCAGGAATGCAGTATCACCTGCATGATGTGTAACAGAAATTCACCCTCATTGGTATTGAATGTTCTCTGAGAGCACATTATATTCGGATTTAAATTATGCATGAAGAGAATCCAAAGTCAAGGAATAAAATCATACGCCCATATAAATGCGATTTTTATAATTGAACCTAATATTACGTTTCGGTTTTCCGTAATAATAATGATTTGTTATGAACATATCGGCGGCAGGCGGAACCATTGAATCGGGCCGTGATCATCATTTCGGACAATTTCCAACGGCGGGGAGGCCGCTTAAGAAAAAGCCACCATAACCCTATAACCATGAATTTAATACTTGACATTCATTCATTTTTTGTTGATTAATCACTCCCAGAACATCATATTCGCTTAGCGCACTATGTGAGTCTGGAATCCGGTCCAATAGACTATGGCCGACTCCATAGTTGCTGTTTTTTTATCCCTTCCGGAAAACACAAAAAATATGTGGTAGCAGCTTGGAAGCCAAGGCGCCGAGCTGAAGGTTACGTATGAAATTGATGAATAAGGCAGCCATAATCCTTGGCATAAAGTTGTTTCCCATTCTGATCGGTTCAAGATGGTCTGCCCGCCTTCCAAGCTGTATAGAGTTCATTCTATCGATAAAATACCATTTTTTTTATAGGACTTCGCTTTTGTTAGTACCGTATCAACCCTTATGAGAGGAGGGATTATGAGGACTTGAATAAATATGGCTCAATATGATCGAAGCAGCGAACACTATCAGGAATAACTACTTATTGTGTTATGATAATGAGAGAGAAGAAAAACAAATTATATTTCTGCCACCCTTTTACATCAACCCTCTTACAGATAAGGAACCCTAATGGAAGGTCTATCCGGGATTATCGTCAAGGCGAGTAAGGTTCTAAATATTATTGCCGGCACGGCCCTGACGATGATGATGCTTTTAACCGTTGCCGACGTGCTGCTGAGGGCCGTCGGTCATCCTATTATCGGCACCTACGAAATAGTCGCCCTCTTATTGGCGGTGGTAATCGGTTTTGGAATTCCTACAGTCTTGATAGACAAAGGTCATGTTTACATGGAATTCCTGATTGAAAAACTTACGCCGCAAAACAAAGCCATTCTTCATGTGTTTACCCGGCTTTTGTGTATCATTCTCTTTATCCTGATCGGATATAACCTTTTCAGTGTGGGTAATGAATTCCACGCTTCCGGTGAAGTTTCGGCGACCCTTCAGCTCCCCTTTTTCCCTATCGCCTATGGCGTGGGAATCTGCTGCTTTGTTTCCTGCTTTATATTCATCTTAGACATCATCAAGGTCTGCAGGGGGCAATATGAATGAGATTATGGTAGGTCTTTTGGCGATTGTGGTGCTGCTGCTTTTGTTTTCAACCGGAATTGAGCTGGGCTTTGCCATGGCGCTCGTGGGGTTTA
>JAZDPP010000019.1:0-26296 GCA_043797445.1 Pseudomonadota bacterium | reverse complement strand
ATCATCGTACCGGCCACGCCAGGATATTTTTTCCAGACCGGCAGGAACTCGCTATCGCTCAGACAGCCTGCCGCTCTTCCAAAAACACCCTGGCGCGGCCTCCCTGCCGTGGGAAATTGGCCGAAACGATGATCAAGGCCGAATCAGCATATTTGACGGATACTTTTTGGAGAAAAGAATGCACCACTTTCCCGCACGACAATGAGGAGTTGTTGACTGCACTGCCCGTGACCGGCAGATGCGCAACACGTTCGGGGAAGCGGAACCCGCCACCTGATTTTCCCGGCAGACAACCGGTTCCCCGTTTGTTTCAGAATCATGAGGTTGAATTTGAACCATTTCAGCCCATGGAGGGGGATACCGTTATGTCAGCTATGCCGCAAACCGATGGAGCCCTTAGCCGGGTCAGTCAAAACGCCGGCGAAATGATTCCCAGCCGGAAGTCAAACGCTCGCCTTGCCCGCGGCATCCGCTTGAAGGGCTGTCCGGTCACAGGTCTTTTGAACGGATATCCCCGAAAAATTCCGGTCTCACCGGTTGATCTGTTTGCTGAAAGTAAATAATTACAGTCGAATACCCCTTAATCTGCTTTCGCTGAACCCTATATGTCAGAAAGAATGAGTTGTTCACGTCAAAAACGGACACGTTTTAGGGTGCTAATTTCATAGGCCTTTGATGTTAACCGCATATTACTTACACTGCCGCCGGATTTGGGCAAGGGGACGTAAGGAGGAAGACGATGGTACCTGATAGCAAAGAGACCGTGGGCGCCGTATTGGTCGTCGGGGCGGGAATCGCCGGTATTCAGGCATCTCTCGATTTGGCGAATTCGGGTTTTCTGGTCTATCTGGCCGAAAATAAATCCGCCATCGGCGGTGTGATGTCCCAATTGGACAAGACGTTTCCCACCAACGACTGTTCCATGTGCATCATCTCCCCGAAACTGGTCGAAGCCGGAAGACATCTGAATATCGAGCTGATGACGCTGACCGAAATTGAGTCGGTCAGCGGAGAGGCGGGGAATTTCAAGGTCAAAGCGACCGCGCATCCCCGGTATATCGATATTGAAAAATGCACGGCTTGCGGGGAATGCGCCAAGGTCTGCCCCGTCGATCTTCCCAATCCCTTTGATCAGGGGTTAAGAGACCGCAAAGCCGCCTACAAGCTCTATCCGCAGGGAATGCCGGGCGCATTTGCCATTGAAAAGAAGGACAAGGCCCCCTGCCGCCTGGCTTGTCCCGCGGGCCTGAATGTTCAGGGGTATGTGCAGATGGTCAAAAAAGGCAAACATAAGGAAGCCCTGCAACTCATCATGAAGGATCTGCCGCTTCCGGGGGTTTTGGGCAGAATCTGTCCTCATGGATGCGAGGATGCGTGCCGCAGAAGCGAAGTGGATGCACCGGTTGCCATTCGAAACCTGAAGCGGGTGGCCGCAGACCACTTCGATCCCCAGGATATCGAAATCAGCTGTGCGCAGCCAAGAGCGGAAAAAGTCGCGATTATCGGCTCTGGTCCCGCGGGGCTTTCCGCCGCGTATCAGTTGGCAAAAAAAGGGATAAAATCCACCATATTTGAAGCGTTGCCCAAGCCGGGTGGAATGCTTAAAGTCGGTATTCCCGATCACCGACTGCCCAAGGAGGTGCTGGATAGGGAGATTGAAGTCATCACCCGGCTCGGCGTGGAAATTAGGCTGAACACCCCCTTGGGGCCGGATCTCACGATTGACGACCTGTTTATGCAGGGTTACAAGGCGGTTTTTCTTGCCGTCGGCGCGCACAAGGGCATCGAACTCGGAATCCCGGGCGAAGAAGCGGTTGGCGTGTTACAGGGCGTGGATTTCCTGCGGGAAGTCAATCTTGCAGGGAGAGCGGTCATCGGTAAAAAGGTGGCTATTATCGGCGGGGGCAATGTGGCGATTGACGTATCGAGATGCGCGGTCAGGCTCGGTGCGAAAGAGGTCCATATCCTCTATCGCCGGACAAGAGTGGAAATGCCCGCCTGGGAAGAAGAGGTCAGCGCGGCCGAGACGGAGGGCGTCGAAATTACTTATCTGACTGCTCCTCAGAAAGTTCTTACCGTCGACGGCAAGGTTCTGGGATTGCGCTGCATTCGAATGGAACTGACCGAACCGGATTCTTCGGGCCGCCGGCGCCCCGTGCCGGTTCCGGGCAGCGAATACGATATGGAAATCGACCAGCTGATTCCGGCCATCGGCCAGCGGCCGGATCTGTCTTCGATCGAGGATGCGCCGGATGTGAAATCGACCCGCTGGGGGACGATCGACGTTGACCCCCTTACCTACGCCACAGCCCGTCCCGGGGTGTTTGCGGGCGGCGACGCGCAGTCGGGGCCGTGGATTGCCATCGGCGCGATCGCGGTCGGCAAGGATGCCGCGGAATCCATTTTCCGTTACATCGAAGGCAAAGACATGGCGGAGGGACGCGAGGCGATTTCAATTGAAAATCCGGAGTATCGCCCCATCCCCAAAAATGAACATAGATCCCCCAGAGCCCTCATGCCGGAATTACCGCCGGTGCAACGGACGGGCAATTTCAGAGAGGTGGAACTCGGCTATTCGGAAGAAACCGGCAAAACCGAAGCGGAAAGGTGTTTGAATTGCGGATACTGCTGCGAATGTTATCAATGTGTGGAGGCCTGTCTCGCCAATGCGGTTTGCCATGACATGTTGCCGCAAACCAAAACCCTTGATGTCGGGGCGATCATTCTGGCGCCGGGATTTTCCGCCTTTGATCCGGGGCCGTACTCCCCTTACAATTACCAGCACCCGAATGTGGTGACCAGTTTGGATTTTGAGCGCCTGCTCTCCGCTTCAGGTCCCTTTGAGGGGCATCTGGTCCGGCCTTCGGATCATAAAATACCGGAAAAAATTGCCTGGCTGCAATGTGTCGGCTCAAGAGATCGGAATTTGTGCGATCACGGCTACTGCTCTTCGGTTTGCTGCATGTACGCGGTCAAGCAAACCGTCATCGCCAAGGAGCATAGTTCGCTACCCTTGGATACGGCCGTATTTTACATGGACATGCGGACCCATGGCAAGGATTTCGACAAGTATTACATGAGAGCCGAATCCGAAAGCGGGGTTCGCTTTATCCGGTTCAGAATTCACACGATAGAGCCGATGCCGGATGATTCACTGCGATTGCGCTATATGACGGACTCCGGTGCGCTGATGGAAGAGAACTTCGACATGGTGGTCTTGTCCGTAGGGCTCTCTCCGGTACAGGAGGCGGCCCGGTTGGCCGGGAGATTGGGCATTGCGTTAAACGCGCACGGATTTGCGGATACCACGGATTTATCGCCTGTTGCCACAACCCGCGAGGGGGTTTATGTCTGCGGCGCTTTCCAGGGCCCCAAGGATATTCCTCAATCGGTCATCGATGCCTCGGCCGCTGCGGCTGAGGCATCCAGCCGTCTGTCGGGCGCCCGGGGAACCCAGGTCCGCACCCGGCAATTGCCGCCGGAAAGAGATGTGTTTGGCGAACCGCCCCGGATCGGCGTTTTTGTCTGTCATTGCGGTATCAATATTGGCGGCATCGCCAATGTTCCTTCGATCCGGGATTATGCCGCGCGGCTGCCCCATGTAGTGCATGTCGAAGATAACCTGTTTACCTGCTCCCAGGACAGCCAGGACCGGATGAAACAAATTCTGATAGAAAAGAACATCAACCGCGTGGTGGTGGCCTCTTGCTCCCCCCGAACCCATGAACCGCTTTTCCAGGAGACCATCCGTGAAGCGGGCTTGAATCCGTATCTTTTTGAAATGGCGAATATTCGGGACCAAAATACCTGGGTTCATATGAATCAGCCGGAAATTGCAACGCAAAAGGCCAAGGATCTCGTGCGGATGGCCGTGGCAAAGGCCGCCCGCATTGAAGCGCTCCATCAGGTCAGTCTCGGCATCGTGCAATCCATTCTCGTGGTCGGCGGGGGCGTTGCCGGCATGGAGGCCGCTTTGGGAGTGGCGGAACAAGGCTACCAGGTTTATCTCGTGGAGCAAAGCGGTGACTTGGGCGGCGTCGCAAAACAGCTTCAATCGACCTGGCAGGGAGAATCCATTCAACCCTACCTTAAGATGCTGGTTCAAAAAGTGTATGATCAGGAGCGCATTCGACTCTTTCTGCACACCGAGCCGGTTGAAACCACGGGCGTATTGGGCAACCTCAAAACGGATTTGATTACGGGAAAAGGCACCATCACCGCCACCACCGTTTCCCACGGGGCCACCATCATCGCGACCGGGGGAAAAGAATATATCCCCACGGAATACCAGTATGGGCGACATCCCGCCGTGATGACGCAGCTGGAATTGGACGCGGCGGTTAAAAGCAAAGCGGATCGCATTCAGCATCCAAAAAATATCGTGTTTATCCAATGCGTCGGTTCCAGAACGCCGGAGCGCCCCTATTGCAGCCGGGTGTGCTGCACGCACAGCCTGAAAAGCGCCATTGCATTTAAAGATGAGAACCCCAACGTCAACGTGTTCATTCTTTACCGGGATATCCGGTCATACGGTTTCCGTGAAACCCTGTATACGGAGGCGCGAAGCAAGGGGATTTTTTTCATTCGGTACGATATGGCGCAGCCACCCGAAGTGACGGTTGAGAACAGCGATTTGACCGTGCGGATAACAGATCCGATTCTCAATCGGCCCATCACGATTCACCCTGACCTGCTGGTGCTGACCACCGCCATTTTGCCGAATGAAAACAGGGCGCTTTTTGAACTGTTCAAGGTACCGGTCAATAGCGACGGATTTCTGGTTGAGGCCCATGCCAAGCTAAGACCCGTCGATTTTGCCTCCGAGGGGATCTTTATGGCCGGTCTTGCCCATGGCCCGAAATCAATCGATGAAACCATCGCACAGGCAAAGGCGGCCGTCTCCCGGGCATTGACGATTCTGTCAAAGGAAAGCATTCAGGTCGGCGGCGTGGTCGCCCATGTGCGCGAGCCGAGCCAATGCGCCTGCTGCCTCGTTTGCGTTCGATCCTGCCCTTATGGTGTTCCGGTTGTTAGGGATGGCCATGCCGTCATCGAGCCGTCCCAATGTCATGGTTGCGGCATCTGTGCGGCGGAGTGCCCGGCAAAAGTCATCACGTTGCAGCATTTTACGGATGAGCAGCTTTTGTCAAAATCGAGCGCCTATCTTTTTGAAGACTCGGCTTGTAGTGCCGCATCCTGATCCGGTTGTTTACAAGGTCAAAGGGGCATTGCATTTTCTAATTTACCGCTTACCGGCGGCAGACCGACTCGGTTTTTGAAACCGAGTCGGTCTTTCGGGAAAGCACAAACGGTATGTTGGAAATATCCAACTCCCTAAGGCCTTTGCTTTGTTTACAAAACCCAAAATGTGGAGGAACTCCCATGTCCATGCCGGTTTTTGAACCGAGAATTCTCGCGTATTGTTGTAAATACTGCGCCTATGCGGCGGCGGATCTTGCCGGCTCCATGCGGCTCAGCTATCCCGGCAACATTAAAATCATTCAAGTGCCCTGCACCGGCCGGGTGGATGTGCTTCACCTCATGAAAGCCATGGAAGAGGGCGCGGACGGCATTTATGTGGCCGGCTGCATGGAAGGGGAGTGCCATTTCATCAATGGAAACCTCAAGGCAAGGCGGCGGGTCAATCATGTAAAGCAACTGCTGTCGGCCATCGGTCTCGAACCGGAGCGTGTTGAAATGTACAATTTGTCTTCCGCCATGGGCCCCCGGTTTGCGGAAATCGCCACAGAGATGACCGAACGTATTCGGCAACTCGGCCCGAGTCCCATTGGGCTTTGGCTGAATCGAAAAAGCGCATAATATGAAAACAGGCCCAGCCCAGCGACAGATCCCTTCGCCGGCTAATAAAACAAATGAAAGGAATCTACATCATGTATAGATCGAGACAGCTCTCGCAAAAGGGTGCCTGACGGTTTAAGACAAGTCAACTTGCAATTCGCGACAATTAACGGGTTAGGTGGAAGGCAAATGCAGGAGGAAGGCAAGTTCGCGGGCAACGGGGAATCCGTGCTTATTCGGTGAGCCGTCGAATGACTTGAACCGCCGCTTCGATATCGGCGAGTGTGTTAAAATATCCCATACTCAGCCGAATGGTGCCATCCGGAAAGGTGCCGAGGGTTTGATGCGCCAGCGGAGCGCAGTGAAGCCCCGTGCGTACCAAAATGCCGCCCAATCGGCTGAATTGGTCACCGGCTTCGGAAAGCGGTACGCCGTCGTCATACCATTCCAGGTTTATGCTGCCGCATCCACCGACGCCTTCGGAATCATTGGACAGGGTATTATCTAATCGGATCGACACCACCGCTACCTGTTTTTCGGGGACCAGCGGGCCGTAGATGCTGACTTTTTGAAGATCGTAGATGCCATCCAGCAATGCCTTCGTTAGCTGCCGTTCATGACGCTCAATGGCTTCAACTCCCTCTCTCAGGATAAACTCGACGGCGGCTCCCAATCCGGCGATGCCAACATTATTTTGAGTGCCGCTCTCCAGCAAGGTTGGCATGGCTTCAGGTTGGCGCAGGTCCTCGGACCGGGTGCCGGTGCCGCCCTGTTTGAGCGGTCGTAACGTCAAGCCTTCCCGGACAAAAAGACCGCCGGTTCCCTGCGGTCCCATCAGCCCCTTATGCCCGGTGAAAGCCAAAAAGTCGACGGCCGACGCCTGAACGTCGATCGGAACCACCCCTGCGGTTTGGGCCGTATCAAGCAACAGGGGGATGTCACCGATCGCGTTTTTAACGGCTGTTACGTCTTGCAGCGTGCCACAGACGTTGGAGGCATGGTTAAGCACGACTAAACGCGTATTTTTTCGTACAAGGCCGGCCAGCAGATCGATGTCCAGGATGCCTTTGTGGTCGCACGGGGCGATATCCAGGGATAAATCACCCCTTTCCTGCAATAAGGTTAAGGGCCGCATTACCGAGTTATGTTCCATTGCAGTGGTTACCACGTGGTCGCCGGGAGATAAAAATCCATGAATCACCGTGTTGAGCGCTTCTGTGATGTTGAGGGCGAAACTGATTCTCTCGGCATTTTTGATGTTAAAAAGCCGGGCCAGGTTCTCCCTCGCAGTTTCCACGATACGCTGGGCTTCCACGGCGAGCGCATGTCCGGATCTGCCGGGATTGGCCCCCACATGGCGCATGAAATGAACCATCGCATCCACCACCTGGGGCGGTTTGGGAAAGGACGTTGCGGCATTGTCCAGGTAGATGAATTCCTTTTTCTCCATGGGGCTCCCCTTGATCAAATGCGGAATCTTGCCGTCAGCAAATGATCCCCTCCTTATCTTTGATAGCAGCCAGCACTTTTTCAGGGGTGATGGGCAGGCTGTTAATTCGTACCCCCACCGCATCGTAAACGGCATTGGCGATAGCCGCCGCCGTGGGCACCAATCCCGGCTCGCCGGTGCCCTTGACGCCGTAAGGACCCGAGGGTTCCGGATCCTCAATGATCACCGCCTCTATCGGCACCACATCGTTGGCCGTCAATATTTTGTAATCGCGGAAACTGGGATTGGCAACTTTTCCCGCCACGACTTGCAATTCCTCGGTCAGGCCGAATCCCACCCCCGTGTAGATCGCCCCATATATTTGTCCTTTGACGAGCGTGGGGTTTACGGCGCGGCCGACATCGTGGGCCGATACCAGCTTTAGAATTTTGACTTCGCCGGTTTGCTTATCGACCTCTACCTCCACGCCCGTGGTTCCGTAAGCATAAGAGCATGAATTGTTGCCCTTCATTTCGCGGTTCAGCATTTGCGTGGGAGGATCCCAGAATACCTCCGCAACGACGGCTTTGCTGATTTGGTTTCCGGAACGTAAACCGGCGGTCAGCACTTTTTCCACCGGCATTCTAAAATAGGCATGATTCGGCTCTTGCTTAGGGAAGACAAAGCGGTTCTGAATTTCCATCTTTTCCGGACTGGCGATCATTGAGAAATCCAGTGAAGGGGGGACAAAATCCGGATTTTTCTTTTTCTGGCGTTTGAGGGTGTCTTGAATCATTTTTGGCATGTATTCAACCGCGAGTTCGAGAATCTGGCGTTTGACCATTTCTCCGGCCCGAATGGCGGCGTTGCCGGCAATGAAGGTATGCCGGCTGGCATGCGTGCCCGCATCCCACAATCCCAAGGCGGTATCGCCGAACACCATATGGATGTCTTCCGGCTTGAACCCGATGGCCTCCGCTACAATCTGCGATAGAGCGGTCGGGGACCCCTGGCCCTGATCGGTTCCCCCGTGGAGCACGTCGACTGCCCCGCGTTCATTCACCTTGATGCGCACACCGGTGCCGTCGGACAGGTAGACTCTTGCTCCACCGGCCACATGAATCAGGGAGGCCATTCCGACACCGCGGCCGTTTCGATGACCGCGTTTTTCATTCCAGCCGATTTTTTCGCGAACACTTGAAATGCACCTATCCAGCGGGCAGGTGGTGATTTGCAGTTCCATGGGAGTTTTTTCACCCGGCAGATTGCGGTTGATCATCCGAAAGTCCGCCGCGTCGATGCCTGCCGCCTCGGCCAATTGATCCATCGATGTCTCAACGGCAAAGGCGGCCTGCGGATTTCCATAACCGCGCATGGCCTGAGCGTAAATGTTATTGGTATAGACACAGGTGGCTTTGAAAGAGACATTGGGTACCCGGTACAGGGAGGAAATCGGAATCATCATCACCGACGGCGTGGTCGCTCCCCATGACGTATAGGCGCCGTTGTCCAGGATGGCCTCGGCTTTGCGAAAGGTCAGTCGTCCGTTTTTGTCGCACCCCTGTTCAATGGTGAATCGGGTGGGTTGGCGCGGCGGCAGTACACGGAATTCCTCTTCCCTGGTGAATTGAATTTTGACCGGGCTGCGGGTTTTAAGAGCTAATTGAATACAGATGAACTCGTAGATGTCCGTATCCAGTTTGGTTCCGAAGCTTCCGCCCACAATGGGGTTGAGGACGCGAATTTTTTTGCCGTTGAGGCCGATTTTCACAAAATAGTCGTTCAACCGCTGTTGGGCGTTGAAAATAACGTTGGTCTGACTGTAGAAGGTCAGGTTGTTGTAATTGTCGACTTCGGCGAGACAACCGCTGGTGCCCATGCAACACTGATTGATCCAAGGCGTGGTCACGTCGCTGGAAACGATATGCGCGGATTCCTGACGCCCTTTTTCCACATCTCCGGCCAAAAACTCCCATGGCAGCGGCAGAATATTGCTGCGAAGGGGTCGTCCCCGGGCGTCCCTTTCGTGAATGAGAGGCGCATCGGGCCGCATTGCTTCCAGCGGATCAAAGATAGCCGGCAGGGGTTCATACGTCACATCGATCAAGCTAAGGGCTTCCTCTGCGATTTCGGGCGTGATGGCAGCTACAGCCGCCACTTCGTCTCTGTATTGGCGAACGATATCCCGCTTCAGTACCGTTTGATCTCCGAGAAATCCCACCCGTACATCCGGAATATCCCGGCCGGTAATCACCGCGTGGACTCCCGGTAAGCTTTCAGCCTTTCGGGTATCAATGGATTTGATGCGAGCATGCGCATGTTCGCTGTATAGAATTTTGCCGTAAAGCATTCCCGGCCGTTTCAATTCGTCGATATAGATCGCTTTACCGGTTACCTTATCGACTTCGGCGGTTCTGGGTATGCTTTTCCCTACATGTAAAAAATCGGTCATGACTCCTCCTGAGCCGTCACTGCCGGACAGCCGCGTGTAAACGACGGAGCGAAATGTGATTCCGCCGGGTTTGACGTTGTTTCATCACTGGCAATATAGTAGACAAGACGCTTATTTTATTGCCTCGGAAGCGCGCTGCACCGATTCCACAATTTGAACATAACCGGTGCACCGACATAGATTGCCCGAAATAGCCAGCCGAATTTCTTCTTCCGTAGGAGAAGGGTTCTTGTCGAGCAATGCCTTGGCGGACATGAGCATGCCGCTGGTGCAATATCCGCACTGAACGCCGTTATTTTCAATAAAGGCTTGTTGCAACGGATGTAACGTTCCATCCGGTGATGCAATTCCTTCAACGGTTTCGACACACTTCCCATCGATTTCCGGTATCGGATACAGGCATGAGTTGACGGCATCTCCGTCAACAATGACGGTGCAGGCGCCACATTCGCCTTCTCCGCACCCCTCTTTCACACCGGTGAGTTCAAAATACTCCCTTAGGGTCTTAAGCAGGTTCCAGGTCGGCGGCACCTCGGCGGAAACGGTTTTTCCATTTAAAGTAAAGGAAACACTGACTGTCTTCATGTATTTTTCTCCCCCCGTTTTCTGATTTGATCGGCGGCCTTTTTCGCCGCGCGCGGAATAAGTACGCGCACCATGTCTTCCCGATACCACCCTTCACAGCGAAGGCTGTCCCTGGGGGAACAGCATTCGGGCGATGAGGCCAACCGACCGGCTTCTGCCAGCACATCATCCGTAAAGGGTTTCCCTTTTAGATAGTTTTCAGCGATATCGGCTCTGATCGGTGTGGGCGCGACGACTGTCAGACCGATTTTGGCGTCCTCGATGATATTTTCGGCGGTTAGTTTAATTGCAACCGCAACACCGATGATCGGCAGATTGAGCGCCTTTCGCCGAACATGCTTATGATAATAACTGCCGTAACCGGCCATTTTGCCGGGTATTTTCAGCTCCACTAAAATTTCTCCGGGGTGAAGGTCGCAGACGGAAGGTCCCTTAAATAGATTACGGACCGCGATTTCTCGGTTCCCTTCCGCGCTTTTCAATACAGCAACGGCATCGAATACCAGCAGAGGGGCGGCGGTATCGGCCGATGGGGCGGCGTTGCAGATATTGCCGCCGATGGTCGCCACATTGCGAAGCTGAACGCTGCCGACCTGGGAAGCGCCCTGTTGCAATGCCGCCAATTCACTTCGGACCAGGGGGGAATGATCCAACATGGCATGGGGGGTCATGGCGCCGATGTGGTAATCGTTGTCTTTTCGGATATATTGCAATTCCTTGATTCCGCGGATGGATACGAGCACTTTTGGAGTGATCTTCCGGTTGCGCATGTTGACCAACACATCTGTTCCACCGGCAATCAAGGTGGCACCTGGGCCGTGAATGGAAAGAAGTGAAATCGCTTCATCCAGGCTCGCCGGTTTCATGTAATCGTAACTGATCATTGGAGCATCCTTTTTTTTGTAGACGTTTTTATTTAAAACCCAATTTCGTGACGGGGTAAGTGTCGTTTGAAATATTTATTCCGACTCCTGTCCTGAGCGCCCGTTGAGTGATCCTATCTCGTTTGCGCCTATACTCCGGGAAGTGTCTGATATGCAGTTGGTGGCAAAGACGGATAGACGTCTGATCACCACGCCGGGCAATTTTCAACGCTGGGATGCGAAAGCAAAATCCATTCTGAAGATAAGCAAAGTCTGTGCCATCGGCATCGATTTGTTAACCATCTGGAAATATATTGCATATTTATTTTGGAGGAGAATGATGGTATGGGTTGTTGACATTTCATCAACCCATTGTCGATATATGAATAGATAGGCCCGGCCTTTCGGCCTTGGGAACTCGGCCGAAACGATGACCAAAGCCAAGTGTTGAAATGTACAATTTGTCTTCCGCCATGGGTCCCCGCTTTGCGGAAATCGCCACCGGGATGACCGAAGGTATTCGGCAACTCGGCCCGAGTCCCATTGGGCTTTGGCTGAATCGGAAGAGCGCATAATATGAAACGGGAACGGCATTGAGAAAAGCCGAAGTCATCACGGTTTCCAAAGAAAAACAATGTAAAAGATAAATCGTGACAGCTCTCGCAACAGGGTTCATAGCGGTTAGCGACAAATCAGCTTGTAATTCGCGACAATTAACGACATCATATGTGTCGCGATTCGTCATCAATACCAAAAACGAGACCTTGACATGACCATTACATTGCTGTCTCCCCAACAAGAAGAGCTCCTTGCCCTCCTGGCCCGTCACCCTGATGGACTTAACAGCGAGAGCATTCGCAATGACCTGAGCAACCCACCGCACCTGCGTACGGTTCAGCGCCGGCTTGCCGAGCTGGCGGCAAAAGGGCATATTGCTGCTATCGGCAAAGGCAGAGCGACGATTTACCAGCTGCCCGCATCAATTGATATCCATGTGGTACCACCCGAACCGGAAGCGCCCGGTTCGGACGAAACCTACGAAACCTTCATTACGCTTTCCGAGGAAGGCCGCGGGATATTCTGCTTGACAAGTAAAAGGTGATTGGCTTATAGCCGTATCGATCAAAAATAGAGTATTTATTTTTTATATATTACTTAACGACAGGAAAACAGGCATGTATCATTTTTTCGGATTCTACTGAGCTTTTGCCAAGCTCTCTGCTAGGACTGGCAGATACGAATCAGGCGGGAAAATGATGGGCTGTTTTCTCCGGGTCCTCCCCACTTTTTTCTGCTGACATCCGTTTTAATCCCTTTTTTTGAGGGGCAAAGGTGCTGGGCGCCCCACGGTCTTCAAAACCGTCGGCTTTGTCTGAACAACAAAGAGGAGGTTCGATTCCCCTTGCCCCTTCCATCAAACCGTTGAATGTCACCCTTATGGAAAAATTCATCACTATCGGCGTGGCCGGTCACGTTGATCATGGGAAAACGTCTTTGGTGCGGTGTCTCACCGGTATAGACACGGATCGAATGAAAGAGGAAAAACTTCGGGGGTTATCTATTGAATCCGGCGTCGCCCCTTTAGTGCTTGATCCGGAACTATCCATCGCCCTGGTGGATGTTCCGGGCCATTCGGATTTTTTAAAAAACACCGTTCGAGGGCTCAGCTGTGTGGATTTAGCCATGCTGGTGGTGGCTGCCGATGATGGGGTGATGCCTCAAACCGTTGACCACCTTGAGATTCTGGATTTTTTCGGCGCAAGGGGCGGCTTTGTGGTGTTGAGCAAAGCGGACCTGGTGGATGAAGAAATCCTGAACCTCGCGGAACTGGAAATAAGGGAGCTGATTAAGGGGACCTTTCTTGATGGTAAACCGGTAATTCCTTTTTCCGCCACAACGCTTCACGGAATCGATCTGATTCGTCAGACCGCAAAGATGGAAGCCGTCTTGACCGAGTCGAAAAACCTAATGTCCCCATTTCGATTGTGGATCGACCAAACCAAACATGTAAACGGGTTCGGAACGGTGGTGAGTGGTACTGTTATATCGGGGCATATCTCGAAGGATGCACCGGTTCAACTGATGCCTTCGGGACTCAAAACCCGCGCTCGGTTTCTGGAGTCCCACGGTCAGCGAATCGAAAGAGCTGTCGCCGGTCAGCGGGTGGGAATCAATCTGCATAAAGTTTCCATGGAAGACGCCAAACGGGGCACGGTCCTTTTGGCGCCCGACTCCGGAACAAGCACCTATCTGATCAATGCGGAGTTAAAGGTTCTTCAAAAAACCCGAAAAGCCTTGAATGACCGGATCCGTGTCAAGTTGTTCATTGGAACTCTCGTCGTCAACGCCATTGTGGTGATGATGGAAGAGAACAGAATTGAACCGGGTCGGAGTGGGTTGGCCCAGTTCCGCCTTTCAAAACCTGTTTCGGTTCAGCCCAAAGACTGCTTTGCCGTTTCGTTGCTGAACGTCAACGGCATCATCGGTGGTGGTCTTATCCTTGAAATTCCCACGGAAAAATTCACCAAAGCCAGATCCGGGAAAATGGTCCCCATTCTCTGTGCGTTAAGGGAAAATGATGTGCCCGCCTTTGTGGATTTAGCACTTGATATGGCCGGGCATCGACCGCTGAGCGCTTTAAGCCTTCATCAACGCTCCGGTCTTCCCCCGAATCTTCTTCATTTGGAGATCACAGCCAGAATGAAAGCCGGTACGATTCTGGATTTCGGAGAACAGGGAGTTTTTCTTAAAAAACATTATGCGGATTTGAAAGATAAAACGCTTTTTGCAGCAAAACAACTTCTCAGCTCGGAAACGATGAAAGGTCAGATCAGCGCCGGTGAAGTTCTGGATGGGGTAACCCTTCCTCTTTCCGTGGATCTGCTTCAGAATATTTTAAATGAACTCTGTTCGGAACAAAAATTGGTTAGGATTTCAGGCGGTTTCAAAATTCCAGATCATGAGATTCAGCTTTCGAAAGGTGAGGACCAACTTGCTCAATGCCTGCTTGATTATGCGGAAACCTCGGGCTTGGTCCCTTTCAGTGCCAGCAGGTTCTGCGATGAAAAAGGGAAAACATGGAACCTGGATAAAACTAAAAAAATGCTCCACTTTCTCCACAGTCAGAAAAAACTGATCCGGCTGACCAACAAGCGTTTTATTGCCTGCAGTGCCATGGATGAAATTAAACAAAGGGTGAAAAACCATGTTCTTCTCCACGGGAGCGTCAAACTCTCAGACTGCCAGGAGATCATGGGCTTTGGAAGAAACATGGCGATTTTCATTTTTGAACATCTGGATGAGATGGACTTTACCCGACGCGAAGGCGATGTGAGAGTTTTGGTGTCCGATGCCATAACCTGACATAACGAATTCCGATTATATGATAGAACCGGAAAATACTCATCAAAATTTAATAAAAGGAGTTTTGCCAATGAAAATGAAACGGTTCGGCGCAGTTTTCCTTATATGCTTCGCCCTGCTGACGACTGCCGCCCTGGCCCGGGAAGATGGAAAACCCGATCCCAATAAATCTCTTTCGCCTGAAATTAAGATACCCGATCCGATTTATGAATTTCCAACGATTTTCGAGGGCAAGGACGTAGTTCACGATTTTGTGGTGCGCAACACCGGCGGTTCGCCACTGTTGATCAAGGAGGTGGAAACCACCTGCGGTTGCACGACCGCTTTTTTTACCCGGCAAATCGATCCCGGCGCGGAGGGGACGGTTTCCATTCGGGTAAAGACAGACGGGTACGGGGGGCGAACGATTTCCAAAGCGGCAACCCTTGTCACCAATGATCCGGCAAATGGCCGTTCCTCTGTTACGATGAAAGGTCATGTGGATTTTTTCGCTCAGATTATTCCGGAACAAATAAAGCTCAGAGGGGAAAGTGGTACAAAAATAAGCGCCTCGGTTGAAATCGTTCCTTCAATAAAATACCCGTTTCATATCGTGGGAACGCATTCCGAAACAGAAAGCCATTGTACCGTAAAAATAGAAACGCTGCCGGACAAGTATCTGTTACGGATCGAAAATACAATGGAAAAGAGCGGGAAGTATTTTGATCGTATTCTTGTCGACACCGATCACGCTGAGAAAAAGCAACTCGTTATTCGCGTACAGGGCGATATCATCGATCCGGCGCCACCCGGTTAACCGTTTGTTTACGCGGGGTTTTCGAGGCCGGAACAATGCCCGGTGCCTTTGTCCGAAAGGCCAAAACCGACTATAAGTCCGGGCGTTATGTTTGACGTTGGCCAATTCCAATAGAAGAGAATGGACCATTATAATTTCCTATCAAGATCTTAAAATAGATTCATATTATCAATTTGCCAAAGTCTGTTTTTTTTTATAAAGGGTAACATAGAACATATCTATGTATATCGAAGAGCCATCAGCATATTTGACTGGTACCTTTTTGGAGAAAAGAATGCACCACTTTCCCGTACGACAATGAGGAGTTGTTGACTGCACTGCCCGTGACCGGCAGATGCGCAACACGTTCGGGGAAGCGGAACCCGCCACCTGATTTTCCCGGCAGACAACCGGTTCCCCGTTTATTTCAGAATCATGTAACGGCTATCAGCTATCAGCTAACAGCTAACAGCAAACAGCCAACAGCTTCCGGCAAAGCCGGCTAAAGCTTCTTTCACCAACCCCTATATAAGGATGATAGAGAAGTGGAAACTATATCCGCCGAGAAAAATTTTGGAGATGTCATGGTAGTCGGTGGCGGGATCAGCGGTATTCAGGCCGCTCTCGATCTCGCTACCGCTGGGTATCGGGTGTATCTGATTGAGAAATCACCGACCATTGGCGGCAAGATGGCCCAGCTGGATAAAACCTTTCCCACCAATGACTGTTCCATGTGCATTGAATCTCCCAAGTTTTTGGAATGCAAAAGACATCCCAATATCGAGATTATGACCTTGACTGAAATCGATAGCGTGGAAGGGAAAGCGGGAGACTTCAACGTAACGTTGAATAAAAAGCCGAGATACGTTGATGAGAGTAGATGCACGGGGTGTACCAGTTGCGTGGAATACTGTCCGGTAACGGTTCTCGACCCGTTCAATCAGAACCTATCGA
Organism: Pseudomonadota bacterium; assembly: GCA_043797445.1. Taxonomy (GTDB): domain Bacteria; phylum Desulfobacterota; class Desulfobacteria; order Desulfobacterales; family JAFDDL01; genus JAZDPP01. Next base: position 10,076 of record JAZDPP010000019.1, on the reverse strand, counting down.
AAAATAAAGCGGTTCACATTTACTTTGCGCAAGCCATTCCCCTGACACCTTATATCGATGGGAAATGCATTTATCTTGAAGAGAAAAAATGTTCCATCTGTCAGGGAATCTGCAAGAGCAACGCTTTGAATTTCAACCAAACCGCGAAGAAAATACAGGTAAATGTCGGGGCGATTGTTTTGGCGCCGGGCATCGAACCCTTTGACCCGATGGTGAAGAATGACTACGGCTACGGCAAGTTTGAGAACGTGGTGACGAGTCTCGATTTTGAGCGGCTGTTATGCGCCACCGGGCCTTACGAAGGGGAGATTCTGCGGGCTTCCGACAAGAAGCATCCCCATAAGATAGCCTGGATTCACTGCGTCGGTTCCCGGCGGGTGACCCCGGGCGATAATAGCTATTGTTCCGCCGTCTGCTGCACTTATACTCAGAAACAGGTGATTTTAACGAAAGATCACGACGCCGGGGCGGAGTGTACGATATTTCATAATGATATTCGATCTTACAGCAAGGGGTTCGAGCGATTCTACCAGAGAGCGGAGAATCTTCCCGGGATACGGTTTATTCGAAGCTATGTCAGCATCGGAAGAGAGATTCCGGAAACCAAAAATGTAACGCTGAGATACGCGACGGCGGATGGGGTTAAGGAAGAAGAATTTGATATGGTGGTGTTATCCGTTGGGTTGACTCCCCCCGCCGACGTGAAAACCATGGAGAAAACATTCGGCATCGAGCTTAATTCTCACGGATTCTGCAAAACCAACCCGGTCAATCCGATCGAAACCTCCCGGCCGGGCATTTTTGTAAGCGGCGCCTTTCAGGGGCCCATGGATATCCCCGAATCGGTTTTTACCGCCAGCGGCGCCGGTTCCCAGTGTGGCGAACTTCTCTCCTACCGGCGCGGAAAGCTGTCCAGGGAAAGGGTATATCCGCCGGAAAGGGATGTTTCGGGAGAGGAGCCCCGGATCGGTGTGTTTGTCTGTCACTGTGGCGCCAATATCGGCAGAATCGTGAACGTGCCTTCCACCGTTGAATATGCTCTCAGCTTACCCAATGTGGTCCACGCGCAGGAACAACTCTTTTCCTGTGCGACGAATTCCGCCAAGGAAATAACGGACATGATCAAGGAAAAGGGGCTCAACCGCGTGATTGTGGCCGCCTGCACCCCCCGGTCCCATGAGCCGGTATTCCGGGACACGCTTCGGGAAGGCGGCATCAATCAGTATTTCTACGACATGGCGAATATCCGGGAACATTGCTCCTGGGTCCACTCTAAAGAAAAGGAAGAGGCGACCCGAAAGGCAAAGGATTTAATTCGAATGTCGGTCGCCCGGACTAAAAATCTGGAACCGTTGCAGGAGTTTGATCTTCCCGTTAACAAGACGGCGATAGTGGTCGGCGGGGGCCTTTCCGGCATGACCAGTGCGTTGAGTCTGGCCAAACAGGGTTTTGAGGTTCACCTGCTTGAAAAGGAAAAAGATCTGGGCGGAATGGCGAGAAGACTTCACACCACCCTGGATGGGATGGATGTGCAGGCATGTTTGCGTGATATTACCCGCGAGGTGTATCAGCATCCCTTGGTGCATGTGGCCCTGGATGCCACCATCATGGATGTTTCCGGTTATGTGGGGAATTTTAACACCACGGTGAAAACCGAGGGAAGAATTAAGACGATAAAACACGGCGCGGCCATTCTCGCCACGGGCGCCGCCGAATATAGGCCGACCGAATACCTTTATGGGCAAGATGACAGGGTCTTGACCCAATTGGAACTGGAGGAGCAAATTTTTAAAGGAGACGAACGGCTGATAACGGCCGAACGTCTGGTCATGATTCAATGTGTCGGCTGCAGAAACGAGGAAAGAAATTATTGCGCCCGGATATGCTGTACCCATGCGATTAAAAATGCCCTGAAATTGAAAGAGGTAAACCCCGGAATGGAGATCCACGTTCTATTTCGGGATATGAGAACCTATGGGTTTAACGAGGATTATTACCGGGAAGCGTCTGAAAAAGGCGTCACGTTCATTCGCTATGAACCCAGTGAGAATCCCCGGGTGGAAGCGCTCGATGCGGAAGGCCGGCCGGTGCTGAGGGTAACGGTTCCCGATCCGATTTTGGGGCAGCGGCTTGAATTGGATGCCGATCTGCTGGTCCTGTCCGCCGCCGCTGTTCCTGCTGCGGGAATTCAGGAAATCTCCAAATTATTTAAAGTCGCTTTGAGTCCCGAAGGGTTCTTTCAGGAGGCCCATGTAAAGCTAAGACCGGTTGATTTCGCGGCGGAAGGCGTTTTTCTGTGCGGGACGGCGCATTATCCCAAACATATTCCGGAAGCGATCAACCAGGCCTATGGTGCCGCTGGGCGGGCCGCGGTTCTTCTCTCAAATGATACCGTTACCGCCTCCGGTTCTGTCTGCGAAGTGGATGAGAGTAAATGCATTTCGTGCGGAGCCTGTATCACCGCCTGTTCCTATGGGGCCATAGAGTTTTATGAAACACCGCAGGGCAGAAAGGCCGGGGTCATTCCCGTTCTCTGCAAGGGAGACGGTTTATGCAACGCCAAGTGCCCGACGGAGGCCATTCAACTGAAGCATTATACCGATGATGAGATTATGCATCAACTGGACGCGGCGTTTCCGGAGCTCGAAACGGCCTGCTGAAGGACAACTCAGGGATTGACGACTTAACGACTTGGAGAGTTAAAGGAGAAGCTAAAATGAGTACGGAAGGTGAGTTCAAACCGAGGATAATCGGCTTTTTATGCAATTGGTGCTGTTACGGAGGGGCGGATCTTTGCGGCGTTTCCCGGTTTCAATACCCCCCGTATTTAAGGGTGATCCGGGTGATGTGCTCCGGCAGGGTCGATCTGAAATTTATTCTCCGCGCCTTTTCAAATGGAGCGGACGCGGTATTTGTCGGCGGCTGCCACTTAAACGACTGTCACTACAATCCCGAGGGCAATTATGACGCGCTCCTTATGTCGAAGGTCGGTAAGAAACTGCTGGAGCGGATCGGGATCAATCCGGATAGATTGAGACTTGAATGGGTGTCGGCCGGTGAAGGGATCCGTTTCGCCGAAATCATGAATGACTTCGGAAAGAAGGTGAAGCAGTTGGGGCCGCTTGGTGTCAGCGAGGGATTGGATAAAAAGACACTGAACTTCAATCTTGAAGCGGTCGCAAGACTGGTTCCCTATATTAAATTGGTGGAAAGGGAGAGGCTGCGGGTTCCTGTCCGAACGGAAGCAGAATACGATAAGTATCTTGCCGGAGGTGATTTTGATAGATTGTTCAATGAAACGATCGCGGACAAACTCGCCATCAGTCGGATTTTGCTGCTGTTGCGGGAAAAACCGCTTTCAACCGGAGAAATCGGGGAGATACTGGGGCTGAACCCGTCCGAGGTATCAAAGCACATCAGCAGTTCCTCCCGGCATGGATTTGTCCGGTATGATGTGGAGAGGAACTGCTATTCGCTCGCCTAAGGTGAACGATCGAGAAACGGATTCCTGTCTTCGAGGCCGGAGGTCAGGCATCCGGAAGCGCGAACGCTACAGATCAGGCCAAAATTCAGGTCAGAAAATTAACACCATCAATCTGCTTTCCCGGGAGGAAGTGAAATGATCCGATTGACAATCGACGGTAAAGAGGTTCTGGCGGCAGAAAAAAGCACCATCCTTGAAGCGGCCCGAAGCGCTGGAATTCGAATTCCGACGCTTTGTTTTCATGAAAAGATGAATCCGATCGGCTCTTGCCGGATGTGTGTGGTGGAGGTGGAGGGGTATCTGGAACCGATGACCGCCTGCGACACCCAGGTCATTGAGGGGATCAGCGTAACGACTCAATCCGATCGTTTGCACAAGATGCGCCAGGAAACCCTGAAACTTCTGCTGGCCACTCATCCACTGGATTGTCCGATCTGCGAGAAGGCCGGCGAGTGCAAGTTGCAGGATCTCGTTTATGAGCTAGGCGTCACCCAGGTTGACTATAAACTGCCTCCCGTGAAGCAGCCGATTTCGCCTTATGCGACGCCGATGCTTCAATACTGGCATTCCCGCTGCATCTTCTGCTTGCGGTGCGTATCGGCTTGCCGGGAACTCACCGGCGCCCACGCCATCCAGCTGACTAAAGGGGAGAGCGGTCCGATGATTTCGGTCGTTCCGAATAAGTGCGTTTCCTGCGGCCAGTGTGCACAGGTTTGCCCGGTCGGAGCGCTCGTTGAGGTCAAACATAATGCCCGGTGGCGGCCCTGGGATACGGATATGAAGAAGGTTCGCACGACCTGTCCCTACTGCGGAGTGGGTTGTCAGCAGTTGCTGCATGTCAAAAACGATCGCATTGTCAGTGTCACCGGCGTTGAAGACGGGGCTCCCAATATGGGACGGCTGTGTGTCAAGGGACGCTTCGGCTATGATTTTATCTATTCCGAGGAGCGGCTCAAAACGCCGCTGATCCGTGAAAATGGAGCGTTCCGGGAGGCATCCTGGGGTGAAGCGCTGGATCTCGTCGCGGACAAATTTAAAAAGATCATCAGCGAACACGGTCCGGATGCGCTGGGAGGCGTCAGTTGCGCCCGAAGCATCAATGAAGATTCCTACAACATGCAAAAACTCTTCCGCGCGGTGTTTAAAACGAACAATATCGATCACTGCGCCCGAGTCTGCCATGCGCCCACCGTCGCCGGACTGGCGGCCTCTTTCGGCGAAGGCGCCATGACCAACTCTATCAGCGAGTTTTCTAAAGCAAAGATGTTTATGGTCATCGGCTCCAACATGTTGGAAGCGCATCCGGTGGCGGCCACCTTTATTAAAAACGCTGTTACCCGGGGTGCGGAATTAATTGTCGTGGATCCCAGGCGCCACGGGCTCGTGGATTATGCGACCACCCATATTCAGTTGAAGGTGGGAAGCGATATCGCCTTTCTCAATGCGCTGATGCAGGTTCTGATCACGGAGGACTTGTACGACCGGAAATTCGTCGCCTCCTGCTGTACCGGATTTGAAGAACTCAAGGAAAAAGTGATGGCGTATCCGCCGGAGCGAAGCAGTGAAATCTGCGGCATCGCTCCGGAGGTTATCCGGAAACTCGCCCGGCGCATCGCCGCGGTAAAGCCCATGATGATTTGCTACACTCTGGGGATAACGGAACACACCTGCGGGAAAAACAACGTGATGTCCGTTGCCAACCTGCAAATGCTGCTGGGAAACCTCGGCATGGAGTGTGGCGGCGTCAATCCGCTTCGTGGTCAGAACAATGTTCAGGGCGCCTGCGATATGGGGGCCTTGCCCAATGTGTTCCCCGGGTATCAGAAGGTTGTGGAGGAGCCGGTGCGCCGGAAATTTGAAGCGGCATGGGGCGTTACCCATCTGCCCGATAAGGTTGGTCTGATGATCCCCCAAATGATGGATGGCCTCGTGAGCGGCCGGATCAAGGGCTTCTATATTTTCGGTGAAAACCTGGCGAGCACGGAAGCAGATCTTCATAAGGTGGAGCGTGAACTGGCTTCCGCCGAGTTTCTGGTCTGTCAGGATATTTTCCAAACAGAGACCACCCGGTTTGCCCATGTGGTGTTGCCGGCCGCCGCATGGAGTGAGGATGACGGGACTTTCGCCAACTGCGAGCGGCGGGTGAGTCGAGTGCGAGCGGTATCGCCTCCGCCCGGCATTGCAAGACCCAACTGGTTTATTTTCAAAGAGATTGCCAAACGATTCGGTCAGCACTGGGCGTCCGGAAGCGCCCGAGAGATCTGGGACAACGAGGTGTCGGTGTTATCGCCGATTCTTACCGGAATCAACTATGGCCGCATTGAAAAGGATGGTCTGCAATGGCCGTGTACCACGGCGGAACATCCCGGTACCTGTTTTCTGCATAAGGATGGGCAGTTTACCTGTGGGCTTGGCAGATTGAGCCCCGTTGACTGGACGCCGCCGGCGGAGGTTCCGGACCCGGAATATCCGTTCGTGCTCAGCACGGGGAGGCGATTGTATCACTATCATTCCCGAACCCAAACGGGCCGATGCGCCGGGTTGAATGGCCTTTTGGGGGAGGAGACGGCTGACATCTCCGCTGAGGATGCCAGAGATCTCGGCATCTCCGATACGGAAATGATCCGGGTGGCCTCCCGGCGCGGAGAAGTGATCGTCAAAGCGAATGTGACACCGGAAGTCCCGAAGGGTCTGGTCTGGATGGCGTTTCATTTTCAGGAAAACAACGCCAACTGGCTCACCAATTCGGCATTTGATCCGGATACGATGACTGCCGAATTTAAGGCCTGTGCGGTTCGCATTCAAAAGTTGAAATAGCGATAGCGCGTTTGCGAATACAGATCTTGACGAGTGCCTTCAATAACATGTCCGTCAGAGAAATATGCACCAATGAGTAAAAATCTCTCTTGTCATGACATTATCCGGACGTTATAATGCGGATATAAAAATTAAGGGGGACTCATGGCCAGTTCAATATCATCAAAATCCGTCCGTATCGATGTACGAGCAAGCGCTCCGGTCAAACAATTATTACAAGAAGCGGCCCGTGCCTGCCACAAAAACGTAAGCGAATTTTTATTGGATGCAGGTATTACGGCGGCCAACCAGGCCCTGGCGGATCGTCTCCGTTTCGAACTGAATGAAACCCAGTGGGAAATCTTCCAAAAGGCGTTAGACCGGCCCGTTAGCGCCAAACCTAAACTCAAAAAGTTGCTTACTCAACCGGGTGTCCTGGATTGATCGCCTTGGGATATGGCCCCATACATAAGCTCACTGCGGCGGAATGCGTGGAATCCTTCGATTGCGGTCAACCGGCTTTGAATCAATTTCTCAAACGGTATGCATTGGTAAACCAAAGAGCCGGAGGCGCAAATAGTTATGTCTGCTGCGTGGGTCAGGAGGTTGTTGGTTTCTATAGCTTGGCGGCGGGAAGCGTGGAGCCTAAAACCGCACCCCTGAGAGTGGTGAAGGGCTTGTCTCGTCATCCCGTGCCGGTGATGGTTCTGGCTCGCCTCGCGGTGGACAAGAGTTATCAAGGAATGGGGTTGGGAATCGCCTTGATCAAGGACGCGTTGCTCCGAACGTTACAAGTCTCGGACATTATAGGCATTCGAGCCTTAATCGTACATGCGAAGGACGATATTATACGCGATTGGTATATGCAGTGGGAATTCGAACCGAGCCCGACCAACAGGTTGCACCTGTTTCTGCTGATCAAGGATATAAAAGACCTCGTGGGATAAAAGACCGCGGAGCCAGGGACGTCGGTTGTGAATATGTCGATCTCTCCGGCCGTCCGGTCAGTGCGAATGTTGCACACTGAATGCCACGTTGGGATAAGCGGCCTGAGACAGTTCGACATCTTTTTTTTATCCTCGGGTCGCTGCTCATCAAGCCCGATAGGAGGAAACGTATGACACGACAAATCAGTCTGGAAGGTCTGCAACTGGTGAAACGGTTTGAGGGGTTGCGGAAACAGGCTTACCGCCCGTCACTCCTGGAACGGTTGAGGAGGGCATAGACGAACTGGCCGCAATTCATATGCAAGAGGTTTGTGTGGGAAACACTCGAATTCAGAGTATCCCCATCCCAAACAAAATTGGAAAACAGCTTCTGGAAAAAATTGGGGTGACTTTGCCTGCGATGCTTCCATTGAGAAAGGCGAGTGTGCACACAAAGAAAAAATTGCCAACTGAAAGAAAAAAATAATTTTAACATTAGGTTATGTGGCATGGCCCGTCTCAACAACGGGGGAAGATCCGTTTTAATGGATATGTTGGAATGAATCGAATTAATCTATGGCAAAAGAGAGAAAAATACCGATGACAAAATTGTCAATGCCCGGAATACGGCCGGATTTCTGCCGCCAACAGCGCCGCACCAAAGGCGCCGACGCATTGCGGATCTTCCGGAAAAAGAAGGTTACGCCCCAGTTTTTCCTGAAGCAGGGCGCGGATGCAGTGATTTTTAGCCACGCCACCGGTGAAAACGATATCCCCCTCGGAGGATACGCGATTGATCATGCCGGCGGCCCGGCGAATAACACTCGTGTGTATTCCCCGGGCGATTTCCCGGCGGTTTTGTCCCTTGGCGATTAGGGCGGTCACCTCGGATTCGGCAAACACCGTGCACATGCTGGAAATGGTGAGGTCCTTTTCCGCGGCAAGTGCTTGCCGGCCGAAGTCCTCAATGTCAAACCCCAAGCTCCTGGCCATGATCTCCAGAAATTTTCCGGTCCCGGCGGCGCAGCGATCGTTCATTTCGAATTTTTTCACCCTGCCGTTTTCGAAAAGTGAAATAGCCTTGCTGTCCTGGCCGCCGATATCCAGCACGGTCCGCGCGTCGGGGAAAAAGAAATGTGCTCCCCTGGCGTGGGCTTTGATTTCCGTGACCGTCGGTGCCTCAAAGGAGATTTCCATCAGGTTCCGTCCATAGCCGGTCGCCATGATGCGATCGAAGTTCATCCCCTTAATCAGCTTTTTCGCCTCCGTCATCGGGTCAAAGCCGGTGTCCGTTTGAAGGCTGAGGATGATTTCCCGGGCCTCGTTTACCAAGACCAGCTCAATGGTTCGAGAACCTATGTCGATTCCGGCAAACAGCATTGTTTCCTATCTCTCACGTAACTTATTGAAGTTGTTCGATGAAGGCTTCAATCCGGGTTTTTAATTGGCCGGTATCCTCCATGCCGTAATCGGTTTCAATGCGAAGGCAGGAAATCCCCTTTTCCTCCAGCGCGGTTTCCACCGGAATGGATTCCATGAGATAAGGCTGGCAAAACTGTAACCCGTAGTGGATCACCCCGTCGGCTTTGTAAGTGGTTGCCATTTCCTGAATATGGTCGAGCCGCTCCCGGTTGGGCGTGAATATGGCGCAGTCCACCTGAAAATATCGATCAACAATGGCTTCCATCATCTCCTCGACTGTTTCGCCGGAATCCTCCGTCAGGTTACGGGTGCCGCGTTCGCCCACGCACGACTCCTCGCCCACGACCACCGCGCCCGAAGATTCCACAATAAAGGGCAGCTTCCAGTTGGGCACGGCCTGGGGACAGCCGGATACAAGGATACGGGGCGTTTTTTCGGGGAAAACCCCTTTTTTCTCCCCAATTCGTTTCTCCAACTCGTCACAGATTTTATTCACGGACCCGGTAAAACGGCCCGGATTGTCGTAAAAAAAAACCTGATTGGCCAACAGGGCATCCAGGCCGGATATGGGGCTCGGGACGGCCTTGCGAAGCGCGTTAAGCCGATGAATGGCGGCGCGTTTGGCATTTACCGTGCGGATGGCCGTTTTGAATGATTCCGCAGTGATGGAAACGCCGGTCAGCGTTTCAACCGCCGCCCTGAAGCGATCATATTCCGCCCGCAGAAGTGCCTTTCCCCTCCCCGATTTCACCTGGGGAAGATCCATCACAAATAGATTCTTTAATAAAGGGCTTAAGGATTCATAGGCCTTTTTTTTGCCGTCACAGGTGTTTTCCCCGACAACCATATCCGCGCTTTCCAGATAGGGGCAGACCTTGCCGAGCTTGAAACCAAACAGGGATTTTATGAGCGCGCAAGTGTTGCGCGGCAGGAGCTTTTCAACCGCCTCTGTTGCAAAATCCGCCCCGGAACACAGCCCGACGAGGGTGGCGTTGGCTGCCAAAACAATTTCTTCGGGTACAAATACACAATAAGCACCGATGATCTTTCGGCCGGCTTCCTTTTCATCAAGAAGCTCCCGTATCCGCAATCCATGGACCTCGCTCATGACAAAGTCAAAATAGGCCATCCCCTCCGGACGTTCTTTCTGTGATAAAAAAATGTCCCGATAGGCATTTCCCAAAACACCGAGCAGCGTGTCATGGGCATTCAGGTCGAGGCCTAAATTTTGCCACATGCCGCGATAATATTCACTCATTATATTCTCCTCAAGTTGGTGGTTTGATAGTATTAATACCGATAGTATCTGTAGAGTGTTTGTTTAATATCCCCAATATTAACCCAAAAATGTCACGTTATTTAACCCCCCGCGAAAATCCCCAGGTAGGTTAGATCGATAATAGTAAGGTATCAGAAGTCGAGATCGTTTGTAATACGGTTGGACGGAT